>NZ_JBIVKB010000007.1:171577-436249 GCF_044750545.1 Streptomyces sp. NPDC088794
CGGGCCCCCCCCCCCCCCCCGCGCCCCGCGCGCGGGGCGGCACCCCCCCCCGCCCGGCCCCCCAATGTGACCGGCGGGGCCCGCGCGGGGGCCCCCCCGGCCGATCGGCCGGCTCGACCCGCAGACTCGGAATCGGTGACTCCGGTCACAAGTCCCGCTCTCCACAAGCGAATCCGTGACTGGAAAGCCCGGATCGAATTTGCGAACCGCCGATCTCTTGTTACCGTTCGAGTAGCCCGGTTGCTGGTGCATCCCCCGTCGCCAGCAACCGGGTCTTTGCATGCCCGCCCTTCGTTTACGGAGCGCGGGCCTCTGTCAACTGCCCGTAGAGGCCCCGGAGTTGCCCGCCGAGTCGGCTTCCGGATGTGCCGCGGGCTCGCCACCCGGGTCGCTGCCCGAGCGCAGCAGCAAAGGCCCGCGTCCGGCTCGCGCCGCGAACTCCGCGACCGCCGTGTAGGCGTCGGGTCCGCCCTGACTGCGCTCCCGTGGTGTCTCACACGTCCCCGGATCGTCCCCCGCGCCCACCGCGCAGTTCATCCGCACCGTGCGGTCGGCGGGGGCCATGAGGGTCAGGACGGCGTCCAGGGCGTCACCGGTGGCGTTGCGGTAGTAGGTGCGCGCCCAGGTCTCCTCACCCTGGGTGAGGACACAGGTCTGCGCTTCGATGCCGTCGGGCGAGGTGAGTTGGGGGCCGCAGCGCGCGGCGGTGGCCAGACCGAGGCCGAGCAGGAGGGGGGAGCGGGTGGGCTCGACGGAGGGCGCCGCCTTGGCGTCGTCGGCCGGGGAGGAGCGTACGGCGGCGGGGGCACGGACGACCGCGTGGCCCGCGTCGCCCACCGGGCCCGCGGACGCCACGGCCAGCGGCAGTACGACCGCGGCGACCACGACGCCCGCGAGGGCGAGGAGACGAACTCTTCGGGGGTCAGGCCCGCCGTGAGGCGGCTGTGGGGCGCTGTGTCCCCCGGATTCGCGCAGCATGGACGGAAGATAACTTCCGCGCGCGGGTGGGCAGTCCCGCGCGCGCCGGACACCCCTACAACTCGGGGGCGCTCACACCCGTACGAGTGAGGGCCTCGACGACCGCGTCCACCACGGCCTCGACGTCGGGCACCCAGGGAGAGGCGGTGCCGGGCAGTGGAGCGCGCTCCCAGCGGATCTCGCCCTCGCCCGACTCGGACGGGGGCAGGGCGAGGTAGCCGCCCTCGCCGTGGAAGCGCAGGGAGCCGGGGACGAAGTCCTTGGCGTAGAGCAGTTCGCCCAACTGCTCCATGGAGTACGGCTTCACGAGGAACGCCCAACGGCTCGCCGTCGCGACGACCGGGCCGAGCCGCATGCCCCTGCGGTCGAGTGCGGCCAGGGCGTGCGAGGCCGCGAGGGCCGGCAGGCTGACCGCGCAGGGTGCCTTGCCACCGGTGGCCAGGATGATCGGCGCGGTGGGTCGGTTGGTCCACCACCAGCGCACCATGCGGGCGTCGGTGGTGCCGGCCAGCAGGCCGGGGTCGAAGGGGTGGGCACCGGGCACCGTGCACTCCGGGTCCGGGCAGCCGCAGCGACCCTGCGGGTCCGCCGCCACGCCCGGGAGTACGGGCCACTGCCATTGGGTCGCGAAGGTCAGGGCCGCGCTGATCAGTTCAGGCCCCCCGTCGCTGCGCTGGGACAGGAGCCTGCGTCGCTTTCCGAGGATCTCGCGCATGAGCGCTCGTTCCTTTCCGTTGCACCGCTGGCAACACCGTGGGCCACATCACATCATGTGTCGATCACTTCACTGTGCGTACCTGTTGGCGCATCACACCCCTGCGAAAACCAGAGGGAACCCCTATGGGCCGAGCGTCGGCTGCTTCCTCGGCAGCCTCGTCCATGCCGTATCGCTGCATCCATCAAAAGCATGGGCGTGGCGTGGGGGTGGCGAAGTCTGGCGTTTTGCCGTCCCGCATTCTTCTCTTCGCCTCCGCCACGGGAGGATGGGGCACGGTCGTCGGTGGCTAAGACGCTCGGGTCGGTCACCAGGTTCCGGGTGACTGTCAACCACCCCTGGCCTTCTCCGAGTACGTACCCATCACGACCGGTGTGACGCTCCGTGGAGCAAGGCCAGTCGACCGCAATACCCCGTTACCCGAGTCAGTTTTAAGCCAACTTTGCTTTTCCGCAAGGGGTGCACTGGTTGCCCATGGACACCAGGAATCCCGGCAGGACAATGCTGGACATCCCCTCACGAGTGCGTGTACATGTGGAGACACCGCTAGCGGCGCAGAATGACATGGGGGTTTGCGATGCTTTTGAGCAATACGCACCGGTCGGAAAGCCGGACGCCATGAACGCCCCTCACCCTCCGAAAGTGGCCGGAATCGATTCAACGGTTCCCTCGCCCGCACACACTGTCGCGCCCGCGCCTGCCGTCCCGGGCACCTCTCCAGGCGCCCCGAGCGCCCTGCTCCAGGACCGTCTCGCCGGTTGGGTCTCGGACCTCACGACCCTCCACGAACTCACGGAACGGCTCGCCCGCACCGACACACTCGACGGCGCGCTCCAGGAACTCCTGCACGCCGGAGCCGCCCTCGTGGGCGCCCGGCGCGGACTCGTCGTCCTGGAACCGGGCGACGGCCTGGGCCCCGACACGACGATCGGCCTGGGTCTGGCCCGGGCCGACCTCGGTCACATCGAGACCGTGCCGCGCAGCGCGATGTCCTACGGCCGCATCCTCGACGGACTGCCGGGCGCGGACGGCGAGATCGCCGAGCCGGACCTGCTCGCCGAGGACAGCCTGGACCCCCGTCACCGCGAGGTCGCCGCGCGCCTGGGCTACGCGGCCTGCTACGCCCTCCCGCTGACCGCCGAGAGCGCGGGCCGGATCGGCGCCGCCGTGTGGCTCTACGACGAGCCCGCCGAGCCGGTCGAGCGGCAGCGGCACCTGATCGGCCTCTACGCCCGGTGTGCCGCCGAGCACCTGGCGCTGCTGGTCGAGGTGGAGCGCACGCGCGCGTGCGTGGCGACGATCTCCGAGGAGCTGCTGCCGTCCCGGCTCCCCCGGGTGGCCGGCGTCCAGCTCGCGGCCCGGCACCGTACCGGCCCGCGCGGGGGCGGCGACTGGTACGACGCGCTGCCGCTGCCGGACGCGGCGCTGGGTCTCGCGGTCGGCTCGGTCACCGGCTCCGGGCCGAGCGCGGTCGCCGCGATGGGCCGGCTGCGGGCGAGCCTGCGGGCGTACGCCGTGATGGAGGGCGAGGACCCGGTCGCCGTCCTGTCCGATCTGGAGCTGCTGATGCGGCTGACCGAGCCCGCCCGCTCGGCCACCGCCCTGTTCGCCTTCTGCGAACCCGCGCTGCGCAAGATCACCCTCGCCGGTGCCGGACACTGTCCGCCGCTGCTGGTCGGCGAGCGGCGAACGGAGTTCGTGGAGACCTCCGTCTCCGCGCCGCTGGGCATGCTGGCCTGCTGGGAGGCGCCGAGCGTGGAGCTCCAGGCCGAGCCCGGCGAGACCGTGCTCCTCTACACCGACGGCCTGCTGCACCGCACCGGCGACGCCACCGACCGCGCCTTCGCCCGCCTGCACGCGGCCGCGGCCGGCGTCCCGAAGGCAGTACGCCACGACCCGGACGCGATCGCCGAGCACGTCCTGCGCACGATGCTGCCGGACGGCCTGGACGCGCAGGACAGCGCGGAGGACGTGGTGTTGCTGGCGGCCCGCTTCGAGTGACCGCCACTGCGTGGCGCTCGGGCGTGGAGTCGGCATGAGTCCACGCAGGTGGGCGAGGCGTCGGTCGACGTCGGAACCGGAGTCAGGGGGCGGAACCGGTGCCGACTGCCGGGGCGTGCGGCGTGAGTTCAGGGCGTGCGTTCTCACGGAGTGCGCCGCTGCCGTCGGTAACAGGCCTTCCGGCCCTGGGACCCCTTCCGTACGACCGTACGATGGAGGGGGTCCAGTGCCGTATCTAGGAGGATGACCGTGGCGGAGGAGCTCACACCGGCGACCCCGGAAGAGAGCGAAGAGCCGATCAAGCAGCGCAAGAACGGCCTGTACCCGGGCGTGTCCGACGAGCTGGCCGAGATCATGAAGTCCGGTTGGGCCGACACCGAGTTGCGTGACCTGGAGCCGATCGCCCAGGTCGCCGAGACCGCCGCCCGCCGGGCCGCGCTCTCCGCCCGCTTCCCGGGCGACCGTCTGGTGATCCCGTCCGGCAATCTCAAGACCCGCTCGAACGACACCGATTACCCCTTCCGGGCGTCGGTCGAGTACGCGTACCTCACCGGCAACCAGACCGAGGACGGCGTCCTGGTCCTGGAGCCCACGGCCGAGGGCCACGAGGCGACGATCTACCTGCTGCCGCGCTCCGACCGCGACAACGGCGAGTTCTGGCTCTCCGGCCAGGGCGAGCTGTGGGTCGGCCGCCGCCACTCGCTGACCGAGGCCGGCACGCTCCACGGCATCCCCGCCTCCGACGTGCGCGAGCTGGCGGACAAGCTGCGCGAGGCGACCGGCCCGGTGCGGGTCGTGCGCGGCTACGACGCAGGCGTCGAGGCGGCCCTGACCGACAAGGTCACCGCCGAGCGCGACGAGGAACTGCGGGTCTTCCTCTCCGAGGCTCGGCTGGTCAAGGACGCGTTCGAGATCGGCGAGCTGCAGAAGGCCGTGGACTCGACTGTCCGCGGCTTCGAGGACGTCGTGAAGGTCCTCGACAAGGCCGAGGCGACCAGCGAGCGCTACATCGAGGGCACCTTCTTCCTCCGCGCGCGCGTGGAGGGCAACGACATCGGCTACGGCACGATCGCCGCCGCGGGCGCGCACGCCTGCACCCTGCACTGGGTGCGCAACGACGGCCCGGTGCGCTCCGGCGACCTGCTCCTGCTGGACGCGGGCGTCGAGACACACACGTACTACACCGCGGACGTCACCCGCACGCTGCCCGTCAACGGCCGCTTCAGCGAGGTCCAGAAGCGGGTCTACGACGCCGTGTACGAGGCCCAGGAGGCCGGCATCGCGGCGGTGCAGCCGGGCGCCAAGTACCGCGACTTCCACGACGCGGCGCAGCACGTGCTGGCCACGAAGCTCGTCGAGTGGGGGCTGGTCGAGGGACCCGTGGAGCGAGTCCTGGAGCTGGGGCTCCAGCGGCGCTGGACGCTGCACGGCACGGGTCACATGCTCGGCATGGACGTCCACGACTGCGCCGCCGCGCGCGTGGAGTCGTACGTCGACGGGACGCTGGAGCCGGGCGTGGTGCTGACCGTCGAGCCGGGGCTGTACTTCCAGGCCGACGACCTGACCGTGCCCGAGGAGTACCGCGGGATCGGCGTCCGCATCGAGGACGACATCCTGGTGACGGAGAACGGCAACAGGAACCTGTCGGACGGGCTGCCCAGGCGGTCCGACGACGTCGAGGCGTGGATGGCCTCGCTCAAGGGCTGACACACGAAGGATGGCCGGGTACCAGTGCGGTGCCCGGCCATTCACGTGCCGTGATGCGTATGCCCGGTGCGCATGCCTCGACGCATGCGCCGTGATTCACGTACCTGAGGGGGAAGGTTTTCGTGGGGGACTTCTGGTCCGGTGTCGGTGTCGATCTGCATCTGGAGCCGGAGGCCGGTGACGGGCGCCGGGTCGGTCTCGAGCGGGCGCTGCGGGACGCCGTGCGGGACGGGCGGTTGTCGCCCGGGACCCGCTTGCCGGCGACCAGACGGCTGGCCGGTGAGCTCGGGATCTCGCGGGGCACCGCCAAGGCCGCCTACGACCAGCTCGTCGCCGAGGGCTATCTGACCGCGCGGCAGGGCTCGGGCACGCAGGTCGCGCAGCTGCCCTCGACCGACACCGAGGCCCCCGACGCGGCGGCACACGCGCGTGCGCCCCGCTTCGACCTGCGGCCCGGGAGCCCGGACGTCGGGGCGTTCCCGGCGGCGGCCTGGCTGCGGGCGCTGCGCCGGGCCATCGCGACGGCTCCCCTGCTGGCGTACGACTACGGGGATCCGCGCGGGCGGATCGAGCTGCGGACGGCGCTGTCGGGGTATCTGGGGCGCACGCGGGGCGTGATCGCGCCGCCCGAGCGGATCGTGATCACCTCCGGCTATGTGCAGGGGCTCGCCCTCCTCACGCGCGTGCTGGACGGCGCCGACATCGCCATGGAGGACCCGGGGCTGCCCTTCCACCGCGAAGTGGTCCGGCGCAACGGCGGGACCGTGGTGCCCGTCGCGGTGGACGAACGGGGAGTGTGCCCCGATCAGTTGGGCGAGGTCGCCGCCGTGGTCGTCACACCGGCCCACCAGTACCCGACCGGCGTGACCCTGCACCCCACACGGCGACGGGCGCTCACCGACTGGGCACGCGCGCGTGGCGCGCTGATCATCGAGGACGACTACGACGGGGAGTTCCGCTACGACCGCCAGCCGGTCGGCGCGCTCCAGGGCATGGCCCCCGGCCAGGTCGTCTACCTGGGCACCGCCTCCAAGACCCTCGGCCCTGCCCTGCGACTCGGCTGGATGGTCCTGCCGCCGCACCTGGTCGACGCGGTCGCCGATGCCAAGCTGCACAGCGACCACCACACCGAGACCATCGGCCAGTTGGCGCTCGCCGAACTGATCGAGAGCCACGCCTACGACCGTCACGTGCGCGCGTGCCGGCTCAGATACCGGCGCCGCCGCGACCAACTCCTGGACCGGCTCGGCAACCGGCGCGGCGTGCGCGGCATCGCGGCCGGGCTGCACGCGCTCGTGGAGGTCGGCGACGAGACGGAGGTGCTCGCGCGGGCCGAGGCGGAGGGCCTCGCGGTGGGCCGCCTCGGCGACCACTGGCACACACCCGCGGACGGGCGCCCGCAGGGACTGGTCGTGGGGTACGGGACGCCCCGGGAGCGCGTGTATCCGGAGGCCTTGGAGGCGCTGGGCAAGGTGCTGGCGGACGACTGAGGACTATCGAGGACAGCGAGGACGACCGAGGACGGCCGAGGTCTGTAATTGGACCAATGAGACGGTCGATAATTGGGCCTGCTCGACGGCCCAATAAGCCCCTACCGTCGTACTCATGACCCCTCGCCGCAGCTCTCGCCTAGTCCCGCCCGCCGGCCCCCAACGGACCCTGGCGCTCGCCCAGTTGACCAACTCCGTCGGTGACGGCGCCTACTACGTGACCTCGGCGCTCTACTTCACCCACGTCGTGGGGCTCGCCCCCGCGCGCGTGGGGCTCGGGCTGACCGTCGCCTGGGCCGTCGGCTCGCTGGCCGGGGTGCCGCTGGGGCGGCTCGCCGACCGGCGCGGGCCGCGCGGCACGGCGGTGCTGCTGGCCCTCGCGACCGGCTTGGCGGTGGCGTCCTTCCTGGTCGTACGGGACTTCGTGCCGTTCGTGGCGGCCGCGTGCGCGTACGCGACGGCGCAGTCGGGCCTTGCCGCGGCCCGGCAGGCGCTGCTGGCGGGGCTGGTGTCCGCCGGGGAGCGGACCGGGCTGCTCGCGCATCTCCAATCGACGCTCAACGCCGGGCTCGCGGTGGGCGCGGGTCTGGGCGGACTGGCGTTGCAGGCGGGGACCAGGGGCGCGTATCTCGGGGTGTTCGCACTGGACGCGCTGAGCTTCCTGCTGTGCGCCGGGGTACTGCTGCGGCTGCCGTCGCCGGCGCCCGTCGCCGCCCGCCGGCGGGACTCGCTCGGCGTGCTGCGGGACCGCCCGTACGCCGTGATCACCCTCCTCAACACCGTGCTGCTGCTGCGGATGCCACTGCTGAGCCTCGGGCTGCCGCTGTGGATCGCCGAGCGGACCGAGGCGCCGACCTGGCTGGTCTCCGCGCTGTTCGTGCTCAACACCGGGGTCGTGATGCTGTTCCAGGTGCGGACCGCGCGCGGGATCAGCGGGCTCGCGTCGGCCACGCGCGCGGTGCGGCGGTCGGGGTGGATCATGCTCGCGGCGTGCGCGGTGTTCGCGCTGTCGGCCGGGGTGTCGCCGTGGGTCGCGGTGGGCGTGCTCGTGGTCGGGGCGGTGCTTCAGGTGGTCGCCGAGATGGGGCAGTCGGCCGGGTCCTGGCAGCTGTCCTTCGACCTGGCGCCGGCCGACCGGGTCGGCGAGTACCAGGGGTTCTTCGGGACCGGCGTCACGGTGGCCCGGACGATGGGGCCGCTGGTGCTGACCTCGCTGCTCGTGGGGTGGGGGACGCCCGGGTGGCTGCTGCTGGGCGGGGCGACCGTGGTGGCGTCGTACGCGATGGGCCCTGCGACCCGGCGGGCGGCGGGCCGGGCGGCGGGCGCCGAGAGCGAGCCGGTCAGGCGGCCGGTGCTCGCGAGCTGACCGGCAGGGCGTCCAGGAAGAGCGCCCCCGCCAGCAGGCCTGCGCTCCCCCGCGGGCTCCACGCGCGTGCGTGCAGATCGGCGTCGAGGCTCGCGAGGGCTTCGGCGCCCGCCGCCGTCGACGTACCGCCTGCTTCGAGCACCCCGCGGGCGCCCGCCTGCACGTGCCGCAGGCCCAACGGGCCTGCGGTGTACAGCAGTTCCGTGTCCTGGAGGGTGGACATCACGGTGCACAGGGCGTCCAGGCGGGCCTCGGTCTCCGTGGCGCCGGCCGAGCGGGCCGTCGCGAGGGCGTCCAACGCCCGGCGTACGTGCGGGAATCCGGCGCGGGCCTCGCCCCGGGCGCCCGCGGCGCCGTACTTCACGGAGATCGACGAGCCGCGCGAGGGCCGGCGCGGGGCACCCTTGTCGTTGAAGGCGGCGATCCGCTTGGCCACCGCGGCCGTCTCGCGGCCACCGGCGCCGGGGGTGAGCGCGGCGGCCGCGACGAGGAAGCCGAGCGCCCACAGGGCACCCTTGTGGCCGCCGCCCGTGAGGCCCACGGAGTGCTCGGTGGATCTGCCGATCGCGCCCAACTCGGCCCGTAACGCGGGCGTGGGCTCTCCGATGCGGCGGGCGGCGGCGGCCATCGCCGCGAGGCCAGGGGCGAGCGCCTTGGCCGACCAGCGCAGCGAACCGTGGTCCCGGCAGCGGGCGCGCGCGCCGAGGTCGCGCGGGTCGGGCAGGCCCGGCTTGGGAGCCAGCGCCAGCTGCCCGGTCAGCGCGGCCACCGCGGTCCTCGCCAGCGTCTCGTCCGCACGGCTGCTCATGGATGCCTCCTCTGCATCCCGTCATCAGCGGGAAGGTAAGTACCCCGGCCGTCAAGGATGTCGGGTCGGGATAAGAGCAACCTGTGAGCGCCGGGGAAGCCGAGGGACGGGGGCACCTGCCGCGCACTCCGTCAGGCGGTCCACGCGTGCAGCTTGTCCGGGTTGACCACCAGCCAGAGGTCGGTGATCAGGCCGTCGCGGACCTCCGCGGCGAGGACGGCGAAGGTGGTGCCGTGGATGTTGACCACCACACCGGGCGTGCCGTTGACGTCCTCGTCCACGAGTTCCACCTCGGGTTCCCGGCGCATGAGACCGAGGAAGAGCCGGGCCACCTTGTCGCGGCCGACGATCGGGCGCAGAGCGGCCCGCACCTTGCCGCCGCCGTCGCTGCGCGACTCGACGGCGGGATCGAGCAGGGCGACGAGCGCGTCGAGGTCGCCCGTCTCGCACGCCGCACGGAACGCGGAGACGACCCGCCGGTGCTCCTGCGCCGTACTGCCGCCGGGCCGTTGGTCGGCCAGCCGGCGGCGCGCGGACGCGGCGAGCTGGCGGCAGGCCGCGGAGCTGCGACCCACCGTCTCGGCGATCTCCGCGAACGGCACGCCGAAGACGTCGTGGAGCACGAAGGCGACGCGCTCCGCGGGCGTGACCGAGTCCAGGACCACGAGCATCCCCATGCTGACCGACTCGTCGAGGGTGATCCGGTCGGCGGGATCGTCGCCGCCCGCGTCCTCGCCGGTACTGGTCCAGGTGGCGCCGTGCCGGACGGGCTCGGGCAGCCACTCGCCGGTGTAGCGCTCCCGGCGCACCCGGGCCGAGGCGAGCTGGTCGAGGCAGATGCGCGAGGCGACCCGGGTCAGCCAGGCCAGCGGTACCTCGATCGACCGCTGCTTCTCCTCGGGCAGGGCGTACCAGCGGGCGTACGTCTCCTGGACCACGTCCTCGGCGTCCTGCACCGACCCGAGCATCCGGTAGCCGAGGTTGAGCAGCCGGCGCCGCTCGGTCCTGAGCGAGCCGAGGGTGGGGTCCTGGTCGGGTCCGGTCGGCGGGGGCACGGCGCGGTCAGCCTCCCTGTACGACGTGGTCGGCGAGCCAGGCGTCGAAGGTCTGGGTCCCTTGCGTGCCCGGTCCGGTCGGCAGCTGGCCGCCGCCGATCATGGCCGCGCCCGTGGCGCCGGGGAGCCTGACCGGCACGAGCAGGCGGCGCTGGTGGCGGGCCTTCAGCAGCCGCCGCACCATGTCGACGAGCTGCTCGACCCGCGGTCCGGCGAGGTCGGGGGCCATGCCCTGGGCCGGGGCCAGCACGAGTCGCACGAGATCCTGGGCGACCTCGCGGGCCGCGACCGGCTGGGTGCGCATCCGGGGCACCACGGCGAGGGGCTTCGGGATCCGGTCGAGGGTCTGCTCCGCGAACTCGTGGAACTGCGTGGCGCGCAGCACCGTCCACGGCGTCGGACCGCTCCTGACGATCTCCTCCTGACGGAGTTTGCCCTGGTAGTAGCCGAGGCCGACCCGGTCGATGCCGACGATCGACAGCGCCACGTGATGCCGTACGCCGGCCCGCGCTTCGGCGTCCAGGAGATTGCGGCTCGCGCTCTCGAAGAACGCGACGGAGTTCTTTGCGCTCGTCGTCATCACGTTGCTCACGTCGACGACCGCGTCCACGCCCGCGAGGGCCGCGTCGAGTCCCGTACCGGCGACGAGGTCCACCCCGCGCGACCGGGACAGCACCACCGGCTCCTGCCCCGCCGCGGTCAGTTCCTCGACCACCAGCCGTCCGACCAGCCCGGTCCCGCCCGCCACCGCGATCCGCATACCGCGCCTCTCCTTCGCACTCATCGTCCCGTACGTCATCGGGTGCCGCCCTCTCGGACGGACCGGACCGGCAGCAGCAGGACGATCGCCAACAGCACCAGCGCGGCCAGGAACACCACGTTGAGCACCTGGTCACGCGTCCCGTACATGTCGAGGTGCTGCACGTGATAGCTGAAGTGCAGGACGTTGAAGACCAGCCACACCGCGCCCGTCGTCTGCACCAGCCGGGTGTTGCGCACGGAGCGCAGGGCGATGAGCGTCAGGGCGCCCAGCGCCAGGAACATGGCGCCGGCGTCCTTCGCGAGGTGTTCGTTGTAGGGGCCCAGCTGAGGCAGCCAGCTCAGTCCGAGGCCGGGGAAGTTCGCGTACCAACCCGTCGGGGAGAAGTACGCCCAGAAGCCTGTGTACAGGGCCACCACGGCCAGCAGGCCGAGAGCCGCGTACCGGATTTTCGTGTTCATGCCCCAGTGACGAGACAGCGCCCGCAGAAGTGAGGTGGGCCCGAAGCCGAGCGCAGTGGATCTACACCGCCATCAGCGGTGCGTCCTCCTGCCACTTGAGGATCTTGTCGAAGCTCACCACCGTGCCCGCGCGGCCCGGCTTGTTGCCGATGTGGACGTGGTCGGCGAGTTCCTGGATCAGGGTCAGACCCCGGCCGTGCTCGGAGTCCGTGCGGGCGGGGCGGGCCAGGACGGCCGGGGCGGTGAAGCCGGGGCCCGAATCGGTCACCTCGATACGGCACTTGACGCCGTCCAGGTACGCGGTGACCCGGTACGCCTCCGAGGAGCCGCCGGACGCGGCGGAACCGCCGTGCTCGACGGCGTTCGCACAGGCCTCGCTGAGGGCGACCGAGAGGTCGTAGGAGACGTCCGGGTCGACGCCCGCGGTCTCCATGGTGCCGAGCAGCAGGCGCCGCGCGAGCGGCACGCTCGCGGCCTCGCGGCGCAGATGGAGTGACCACCAGATGCTCATGCTCCAGCCTCTCTGGCCGCGGCTCGACATACCGTTACCTATTGCCGCCAGTGCCCGGGTATAAGCGTGGAGTTGACGTGATACCGCCCATACGGTCGATGTGCCTCGGGTGGAATCGGTGTATGTGAGGGCGGCCCGGTCCAGAGAGTGATCTTCCGGTTGTTATGTCATCTTGCGGACCTGCCGTATGGGAGCCGTAAGCCCAGTGCGATGATGAGCCCGCCATGACTGCCCCCCACGAGCGTACGGCGCGTTCCGGAAGAGACCTCCGGATCCTGCGGGCCGCGGTGTTCGCCGCGGTCTGCGTCGTGCTGGCCGGGGCAGGTCACGCGGTCGCCTCCTGCGCCACGGTCCCGCCGTGGACGCTCCTCGCGGGCTTCGTCGGCGTCGTCCTGGTCGCGGCCCCGCTCGCCGGACGCGAGCGCTCGCTGCCCGGGATCGCGGCCCTCCTCGCCCTCGGCCAGACCGTGCTGCACACGCTGTTCGGACTCGGACAGCACGGCATGACGAACATGGCGGGCATGACGTCCGGTTCGGCGTCCTCGATGGCGTCGATGTCGACGACGGACCTGTCCCTCGTGGAGCGGGCGGCCCGGATCGTCTGCGGCACCACCGCGGCGGCCATCAGCCCCACCCAGGCGCGTCAGATCCTCTCCGACGCCCGGCTCACCACCGATCCGGCCACGGGCATGTCGGGCATGGACATGGGCTCCATGCACCACCCCGCGGACGCCCTGTCCAGTGCCGGTTCGGCCGCCTCGCTGCTGCCGTCCCTGCCGATGCTGCTCGCGCACGTCCTCGCGGGGATCGCCGCCGGCTGGCTGCTGCGCCGCGGGGACCTGGCCGTGCGACGGCTCGTCGAACTGTCCGCCCTCTCCCTGACCGAGGGGGCGCTCGTACGGTCCCTGCGCGCGGCGCTCGCCCTGGTGCGCGCCCTGCGTGCCGGGCTCCCGGCCACGCCCGCCACGGTCCCGGGGCCGCCGCGCACCGCCCTGCTCGCGCCGCCCCGGCCGCGTACCGCCGCGCTCCAGCACACGGTGATCAGGCGCGGTCCGCCGGCCGCCGACGCACGCGTTCTCGCCCTCGCCGCCTGACGCGACGCGACCGCCACTCCGTATCCAGCGGGACACCTCCGGCTGGACGCATCCCTGGGGACATCCGCCGGGACCGGAGAGGGGCCGCCGTCGTGCGGCACACGCGTGCGTGCCCGTTCGGCACCCGCGCCCCTCAGACCATCCGGATCACCGGAACCACACTCGAATCGGAGTGCTCCCTGCCATGAAGTCTTCCCGTCTCGCCACCACCGGCGCCGTCGCCGCCGCTGCCGTCGTCGTCCTGTCCTCGCCCGCCTTCGCGCACGTCAGCGTGGCCGCCGAAGGCGCCGCCGCCAAGGGCGGTTACGCCGTCGTGGACTTCAAGGTCCCCAACGAGCGCGACGACGCCTCGACGACCAAGCTGGAGGTCTCCTTCCCGACCGACCACCCGCTGGCCTCGGCGATGCCGGAGCCGATGGCCGGCTGGAAGATCCAGGTCACCAAGGCGAAGCTGGCCAAGCCGCTGGAGATGCACGGCGAGAAGATCAGCGAGGCGGTCTCCAAGATCACCTGGACCGCCACGGGCAAGGGCGTCGAGCCCGGCTACTTCCAGAAGTTCCCGGTCTCCGTGGGCGCCCTGCCCGAGGACGCCGACGAACTGGTCTTCAAGGCGATCCAGACGTACTCCAACAAGGAGGTCGTGCGCTGGATCGAGGTCCAGGAGGACGGCCAGGAGGAGCCCGAGAACCCGGCCCCGGTGCTCGCCCTCTCGGCCGCCACCGAGGACCACCACGGCTCGACGACCGCCGAGGACGCCTCCGACGACACCGAGGCGACCGAGAAGACGGCCGCCGAGACCACCGCCTCCTCCTCCGACAGCAGTGACACCACCGCGCGCGTGCTCGGCGTCGTCGGGATCGTGGTGGGCGCGCTGGGCGTGGCGTACGGCGTGCTGGCCGGCCGTCGGCGTACCGACGCCTGAGGCCACTCCGGTCCGCGTGCACCGGGGTCCGGGCGACCCCGGTGCACAGCGGAGCTCTCACATCTGGGACATTTTTCTATGCGCAAGAAGACGTTCGCCGCGGCCGCGCTGCTCGCCGCCGCCTCCTTCACTCTCTCCGCCTGCGGCAGCGGCGACAGCGACAACTCACCGGTCGCCGTGGTCTCCGAGGACACCTCGCAGAAGGCCGCGACCGTGCTGGACAAGCCGTTCGAGAAGCCCGACCTCGTCCTGACCGACACCAAGGGCGAGAAGTACGACCTCCGCAAGGAGACCGCGGGCCGGCCGACCCTGGTCTACTTCGGCTACACCCACTGCCCCGACATCTGCCCGCTGACGATGAACAACCTCGCCGTCGCCAAGAAGCAGCTGCCGAAGGCGGAGCAGGACAAGCTGCGGATCGTGTTCGTGACCACCGACCCGGGCCGTGACACCCCGGCCGAACTGGGCAAGTGGCTCAAGGGCATCGACTCCCAGATCGTCGGCCTGACCGGCGACTTCGCCACCATCCAGGCCGGCGCCCGCACCCTGGGCATCTCCATCGAGCCGACCCACAAGGACAAGAAGACCGGCAAGGTCGTCTCGGTGCACGGCACCCAGGTCATCGCCTTCTCACCGAAGACCGACGGCGGTTACGTCCTGTACGGCGAGGACGCGACCGTCGACGACTACACCAAGGACCTCCCCAAGCTGATCAAGGGTGAGAACCCGTGAGGCACCTCGCCCTTCCCGTGCGGCGCCTCGCGCTGCCCGCCGCGGTGCTGGCGGGGGCGGTCGTCCTGACCGGGTGCGGAGGTTCCGGCGACAACAAGGCCGAACTGTCCGTCAGCTCCTCGTACATGCCCCAGCCGGTCTCGGACATGGCGGCCGGCTTCCTGACCATCGCCAACAAGGGCGGCGCGAAGGACGAACTGACCTCGGTCACCAGCGCCGCCGCGGGCAGCGTCTCCGTGCACGAGACGGTCGGGCAGTCGATGGAGGAGGTCACGTCCCTCGATGTGCCCGCACACGGTCAACTCGTGTTCAAGAGCGGCGGTAATCACCTGATGTTCGAGAAGCTGAAGCGGAAGCCGAAGCAGGGCGAGAACGTGACCGTCGAACTGCACTTCGCCAAGTCCGGCCCGATCACGGTCGAGATGCCGGTGAAGTCGGCCACGTACAACCCTGCGACCGGCCACTGAGGGAGGCACGACCGTGACACCGACCATCACCGCCCGCCGCACGCGCACGCTGGTGCTGCTGTTCCTGGCCGTCTTCGGCGCGCTGCTCGCCGGCGCCGGACCGGCCTCCGCGCACGCCGCGCTGACCGGCAGCGACCCCGCTCAGGGGGTGGTGGTCGACAAGGCGCCCACCGAGGTGGCGCTCACCTTCTCCGAGAAGGTGGCCACCTCCAGCGACTCCCTGCGTGTCCTTGACCCCAAGGGCAAACGCGTCGACACCGGCAAACCGACCGAGACCAGCGGCACGACGTACGCCGTACCGCTGCACAGCGGCCTGCCCGACGGCACCTACACGGTGTCCTGGCAGGTCGTCTCGGCCGACAGCCACCCCGTCGCCGGCGCCTTCACCTTCTCCATCGGCGCCCCCTCCACGACCACCGTCTCGGTCTCCGACGAGACCGTCGGCGGCGGAGTCGTCGGCTGGCTGTACGGCTTCGGGCGGTACATGTCGTACGCCGGTTTCATCCTCATGGTCGGCGGGGGCGCCTTCGTACTGGCCTGCTGGCAGCGCGGGGCCGGCGTGCGGCCCGTGCAGCGCCTCGTGGTCTCCGGGTGGCTGACGATCACCGCGTCCACCCTTCTGCTGCTGCTCCTGCGCGGCTCCTACACCAGTTCCGGCAAGGTCGGCGCGATCTTCGACCTGAACCTGCTCGGGCAGGTGCTCCAGACCAAGACGGGCGCGGCCCTGATCTCCCGGCTGCTGCTGCTCGCCGCGGCGGCCCTCTTCATCGCGGTGCTCTTCGGCGCGTACGAGAAGCGGGAGGCCGAGGAGAAGCAGGATCTGACCTTCGGGCTCGCGATCGGCGGGTCCGTGGTGGCCGCCGGGCTCGCGGCGAGCTGGGCGCTGGCCGAGCACGCCTCGACCGGCCTTCAGCCGGGCATCGCGATGCCGGTCGACGTCATCCACCTGCTGGCCGTCGCCACCTGGCTGGGCGGGCTGTCCGCGCTGCTCGTCGCGCTGTACCGGTCCGAGGTCCCGATCGAGGCCCCGGCCGTACGCCGCTTCTCCCAGGTCGCCTTCGGCAGCGTGGTCGCGGTCGTCGCGACCGGCATCTACCAGTCCTGGCGCCAGCTCGGCTCCTGGTCGGCCTTCACCGACACGGGGTACGGGCAGCTGCTGCTGGTCAAGATCGGGCTCGTGGCGGTGCTGGTGGGCATCGCGTTCATCTCGCGGCGCTGGACCGGACAGTTGGCGGGGACGGCCACGACCGCCACCGACACGGATACGGCTGAGGAGGGCGTCCTCGGTGAGAAGGAGCCCGCCGCCGCACGGGCCGGTGGCTCCGCCGGCAAGGGCGCCAAGGGCGCGGATTCAGGCTCCGGTTCGGGTTCCGGTTCCAGTTCGGGTTCGGGTTCCGGTGACTCGAAGACCGCTTCCGGCTCCAAGCGGGCCGCTCAGCTCGCCCGGCAGAAGGCCGCCGTCGCGACCGCACTGCAGAAGCGGCAGCGGGACGCCGATCCGCGCCGCTTCGGGCTGCGCCGGTCCGTGCTCGCCGAGGCCGGTGTGGCCGTCGTGCTGCTCGCCGTCACCACGGTGTTGACGCAGACCGAGCCGGGGCGCACCGAGGAGGATGCCAAGGCGGCCAACGCCTCCTCGTCGTCCTCTTCCTCCGCGTCCGACTCCTCGTCCGGGGCGCTGACCCTGACCATGTCGTTCGACACCGGCGGCACCGACGGCAAGGGTGTCGTGTCGGTCGACTTCGACCCCGCGCGCGTGGGCGGCAACGAGATGCACGTCTACGTCACCCGGCCCAACGGCCGCGCCTTCGACATCCCCGAGGTGAAGGTCGCCTTCACCCTGGAGGCGAAGAAGATCGGACCGCTGCCGGTCGCCCCGGACCACGTCGCCACCGGACACTGGTCGGCGAGCGGGGTGCAGATCCCCATGGCCGGTGACTGGAAGGTCGCCGTGACCGTGCGCACCTCCGACATCGACCAGGTGACCGTCTCCAAGAACGCTCAGATCGGCTGAACCACGCCATGACCGACCAGTCCGTCCCCGAGGCCCGCACCTCCGAGGCCGCCCCCGAGGAGGCCGTTTCCGAGAACGTCGTCCTCAAGGAGGCCGATTCCGGAAACGTCGCCCTCAAGGAGAGCGACAAGGGGGGCGATTCCGAGAACGTCACCCCAGGGAGGGGCGTTTCGCGGCGCGCCCTGCTCGGCAGCGCCGGCGCGACCGGGCTCGTGCTCGGCGCGGCCGGTGCGGGCGTGGGCTATGCCGCCGCGCCCGCCGGGGCGACCCCGCTCACCTCGCTCGGCAGCGACCGGGCGATGTTTCACGGGACACATCAGCCGGGCATCACCGAGGGCCTCCAGGCGCGCGGCCACCTCGTCGCCTTCGACCTGGCGGCGGGCGCGGGCCGCAAGGAGGCCGCCGCGCTGCTGCGCCGCTGGTCGGCGACCGCCGAGCGGCTCATGGCGGGCGAGGCGGCGGCGCACGACGACACGGACGTGGCCCGGGACGCCGGACCGTCCTCGCTGACGGTGACCTTCGGCTTCGGCCACAGCTTCTTCTCCCGCACCGGTCTGGAGAAGCAGCGCCCGGTCTCCCTCGACCCCTTGCCCGACTTCTCCTCCGACCAGCTCGACAAGGCGCGCAGCGACGGCGACCTGTGGGTGCAGATCGGCGCCGACGACGCCCTGGTCGCCTTCCACGCCCTGCGCGCGATCCAGAAGGAGGCGGGCAGCGCGGCCCGGGTCCGCTGGCAGATGAACGGCTTCAACCGGACCCCGGGCGCCACGGCCCACCGCATGACCGCCCGCAACCTCATGGGCCAGCTCGACGGCACCCGCAATCCCAAGCCGACCGAGTCCGACTTCGACCGGCGGATCTTCGTGCCCGCGTCCGGCGCCAAGGACCCGTCCTGGATGGCGAACGGCTCCTACGCGGTCGTACGCCGGATCCGCATGCTCCTCGACGACTGGGAGAAGCTCTCGCTCGCCGCCCAGGAGAACGTCGTCGGGCGCCGCAAGTCGACCGGGGCGGCGCTGACCGGCGGCACCGAGACGACCGCGATGGACCTGGAGAAGACCGACGCGAACGGCGAGCTGGTCGTCCCCGTCAACGCGCACGCCCGGATCACCAGGCCCGACCAGAACGGCGGGGCGGCGATCCTGCGGCGACCGTTCTCGTACCACGACGGCTTCGAGGCGGACGGTGTCCCGGACGCCGGGCTGCTCTTCGTGTGCTGGCAGGCGGATCCGCTGCGCGGCTTCGTGCCGCTCCAGCGCAAGCTGGACCGCGGTGACGCCCTCTCGAAGTACATCCGCCACGAGGCCAGCGGGCTCTTCGCGGTGCCGGGCGGGGCGGCGGACGGCGAGTACGTGGGGCAACGGCTGCTGGAGAGCTGAGGTCACGCTGATTCACCCGGTCGTGAGACACGCGCACGGCGCCCCCGCAAGGGCCATTAGGGTGAGGTCATGCCAGCGAGCTATGCCTATCTCGGCCCCGAGGGCACCTTCACCGAAGTCGCCCTGCGCACTCTTCCGGAGACGGCCACCCGGGAGCTGATCCCGTACGTGTCCGTGCAGTCCGCGCTGGACGCGGTCCGCACCGGCGAGGCCGAGGCCGCCTTCGTGCCGATCGAGAACTCCGTCGAGGGCGGCATCACGACGACCCTCGACGAACTGGTCGCGGGCGCCCCGCTGATGATCTACCGCGAGGTGCTGCTGTCGATCACCTTCGCGCTGCTGGTCAGGCCGGGCACGAAGATCTCGGACATCAAGACGGTCTCCGCGCACCCGGCCGCCCAGCCGCAGGTGCGCAACTGGCTGAAGGCGAACCTCCCGGACGCGCTGTGGGAGTCGGCCGCCTCGAACGCGGACGCGGCCCGGCTGGTCCAGGAGGGCCAGTACGACGCCGCCTTCGCCGGTGAGTTCGCCGCCGCCCGGTACGGACTCGAGGCCCTTGAGACCAACATCCACGACGCCGAGAACGCGCAGACGCGGTTCGTCCTGGTGGGCAGGCCCGCCCGGCCCGCCGCGCCGACCGGCGCCGACAAGACGTCCGTCGTGCTGTGGCAGCGCGACGACCACCCCGGTGGACTGCGCGACCTGCTGGGCGAGTTCGCGACCCGTGGCGTCAACCTGATGCTGCTCCAGTCCCGCCCCACCGGCGCCGGCATCGGCAACTACTGCTTCTGTCTCGACGCCGAGGGCCACATCTCCGACCGCCGGGTGGCCGAGACCCTGATGGGGCTGAAGCGGATCTGCCTGGAGGTGCGCTTCCTGGGCTCGTACCCGCGTGCGGACATCGGCGTCGAGGACGTGCGCGCGCCGCGACCGGGGACCTCGGACGAGGAGTTCCTCTCGGCCTCCGACTGGGTGGCGCGGTGCCAGGACGGACGCTTCTGAGGAACGTGTCCCAGGGCACGTTTCCGGCCGGTCCTACCTGCAGATTTTAGTTATCCACAGGAGTTATCCACAGGTCCGCTTCTCGACCTGGGGACAAGTCGACAGTGAAGCACTACCTTGTCGACAAATCGGTCCTCAGGCCGTTACGGCGTCCACCGGCGCGCACATCACCGTTCGTCCACTCTTTTCCATTAGGCAACCCTTTGGGGCGACCCCTTTCCACTCGAAAGTAGTGGTAAAGGTGGGTTTGACCCATGAAACTCGGGTGTGACGGACGGGTTTCGGAGTGATCGATTCCGAAATCCACAGATCCACCACACACCCTGTGGATAACTCTGCGGAGAGGGTGTCTCCCTGTGGACAACACCCGCCTCAAATCCCGTTCCCCACAAGGAAATCGAGTCAACGCGGCGCCTCACGCCTGCCCCGTCCCGGGGAGTGAGACGCACTTTATTGACACGCTTCGCAATTGACGCATAACGGAACGCAAGCCGCTATTCGGTGCGGTTTCGGGGCAGTCGCGAATAGTGAGTCGTGAGGCGTATCCCCGCACCGGTAGCCTTGACCGCGTGATTGACCTTCGCCTGCTTCGTGAGGACCCCGACCGTGTGCGCGCGTCCCAGCGCGCCCGTGGAGAGGACGTCGCGCTCGTCGACTCTCTCCTGTCCGCCGACGAGCGGCGCAGGTCGTCCGGCGTCCGCTTCGACGAGCTGCGTTCCGAGCAGAAGAGCATCGGCAAGCTCATCTCCAAGGCCTCCGGCGACGAGAAGGCCGAGCTGCTCAAGAAGACTGGTCAGCTCGCCGCCGACGTCAAGGCGGCCGACGCGGAGCAGCACGAGGCGGACGAGGAGACCAAGCGGCTCCTCCTCCAGCTCGGCAACCTCGTGCACCCCGACGTCCCCGTGGGCGGCGAGGAGGACTTCGTCGTCCTGGAGACGCACGGCACGATCCGCGACTTCGCCGCCGAGGGCTTCGAGCCCAAGGACCACCTGGAGCTCGGCGAGGCGCTGGGCGCCATCGACGTCGAGCGCGGCGCCAAGGTCTCCGGCTCGCGCTTCTACTACCTGACGGGCGTCGGCGCCCTGCTGGAGCTGGCTCTCGTCAACGCGGCGATCGCCCAGGCCACCGAGGCCGGCTTCACCCCGATGCTGACCCCCGCGCTGGTCCGCCCGCGCGCCATGGAGGGCACCGGCTTCCTCGGCCAGGCCGCGGAGAACGTGTACCACCTGGAGAAGGACGACTACTACCTGGTCGGCACCTCCGAGGTCCCGCTCGCCGCGTACCACATGGACGAGATCCTCGACGCCGACAAGCTGCCGCTGCGCTACGCGGGCTTCTCGCCCTGCTTCCGCCGCGAGGCCGGCACCTACGGCAAGGACACCCGCGGCATCTTCCGCGTGCACCAGTTCGACAAGGTCGAGATGTTCTCGTACGTCGACCCGGCGGACGCGGAGAACGAGCACAAGCGGCTCCTGGACTGGGAGAAGCAGTGGCTGGGCGGCCTCGAGCTGCCCTTCCAGGTCATCGACGTGGCCTCGGGCGACCTCGGCGCGTCGGCCTCCCGCAAGTACGACTGCGAGGCGTGGATCCCGACCCAGGGCAAGTACCGCGAGCTGACCTCGGCCTCCAACTGCGACGGCTTCCAGGCTCGGCGCCTGTCCGTGCGGATGCGCGACACCAGCGACGGCAAGAACAAGGTGCAGCCGCTGGCGACGCTCAACGGCACGCTGTGCGCCGTACCGCGCACGATCGTGGCGATCCTGGAGAACCACCAGCTGGCCGACGGCTCCGTGCGCGTGCCCGAGGTGCTGCGCCCGTACCTCGGCGGCCGGGAGCTGCTGGAGCCGGTCGCCAAGTGAGCACCGGCTTCCCGTACAAACTGATCGCGACCGACCTCGACGGGACGCTGCTGCGTTCCGACGAGTCGGTCTCCCCGCGCACCCGTGCCGCCCTGGCGGCGGCCACGGAGGCCGGCGCCGCGCACATCGTGGTGACCGGCCGCGCGGTCCCCTGGACCCGGCACATCCTCGACGACCTCGGCTACGAGGGCCTCGCGGTCTGCGGCCAGGGCGCACAGGTCTACGACGCCGGCGCGCACCGCCTGCTGACCTCGGTGACGCTGGACCGGCAGCTGGCGGCGGTGGCCCTGGCCAAGATCGAGGCGGAGGTCGGTCCGCTGTACCTGGCGGCGAGCCGGGACGGGCTGGACGGGGAGGTGCTGGTCGGCGACGGGTACGCGGTCACGGGCTCGCTGCCCTCGACCCCGCTCTCGGACGTGTCCGAGCTGTGGGCGGCGCCGCTGAACAAGATCTACATCCAGCACCCGACCCTCACGGACGACGAACTCGCCGAGGCGGCAACGCGTGCCGCCGGCGGTTTCGTCACGGTGGCGATGGCCGGTGAGGGGATCGTCGAGCTGTTGCCACTGGGGTTGTCGAAGGCGACGGGGCTGTCATTGGCGGCCCGGCGTCTCGGCATCAAGGCCGCCGACACGATTGCCTTCGGCGATATGCCGAACGACATCGCGATGTTCGCGTGGGCGGCTCGGGGAGTGGCGATGGCCAACGCTCATGAGGAGCTGAAGGCCGTTGCCGACGAGGTGACTTCGTCGAATGAGGACGACGGGATCGCGGTGGTCCTGGAGCGACTGCTGGCTTGAGGTCGTCGGGATGCTGCGGGCCGGTGGGGGCTGGTCGCGCAGTTCCCCGCGCCCCTGGGCGGGACCACTCGGCCTTGGTCTTCAGTGACGGCGTCTTGCGGAGGATGCACGGATCGAACGTGCGCGGGCTTTCACACCCGACCACGACTCGCTTCTGATGGAACACAGCGCAAGCCGGTGCCTTTCCACTCGGCCAATCCTCCGGGAAGGCGGCCCACGCGAGAGCGACGTCGCGTGCTCGAAGCGGCCGCCCCGGACAGTTCGGGTGGGTGGACTCGACGGTGGGGTAACTACACCGGAGTCCGCCGTGAACTGCCCTGTCGGGAGCTGGACGGACTGCCGTGCATGGACATCGTCCGGCTCCTCTCCCAGCTTGTGGTGGACGACAACCACTGTGCCGGGAGAACGAGTTGGGCGCCACCGAATAAATCAGCGAACCGCCGCGCCGACCTGCGCACTACCGGCGGCGCCACTTGCGTCGACGGCTCTTGCTGAAGAACCAGCCCGCCGGCGGCTCGTCGGAGCGCCAGGGCTGCGGCTCGGGCTCCTCCCGGCGCCAGCGCGCGGCGAGCATACGGGCCCGGGCGGACGGCTCGGACGTCTCCGCGGACCGTATGAAGTCATCGTCCAGGACCAGGTCGTCCCAGGCGCCGTCCCCGTACTGCGAGGCCTTCTCCGCCATCCCCGTTCCTCCTAGCCGTCCGTCCCCTTTACCCCAGTGTGCCCGGACAGAGGTGAAGCCTCCGTCAAGATCCGGAGCTGTCCGGGCACGGGGTCTGTCTGTCGCGTCACTCCTCGCCGGCGAGCGTCAGCGTGCGCAGCTTCTGGCCGGCGTACCAGGTCGCCAGGACCGTCACCACGACCAGCAGGACGACCGCCGTGGTCAGTCCGACGTCCGAGGTGACCAGGTCGCCACCGGCCACCTTGTGGGCGACGGCGAGCGACCACTGCTGGACGCTCAGGGTGCGGGCGCCGGAGACCAGGGAGCCGAACAGGGCCTCCCAGACCAGGGCGTAGACCAGGCCGAAGACCACCGCGTGCCGGGACACCGTGCCCAGGAGCAGGAACATCGACGCGTAGGCGATCGAGGCGACCAGCGCGGCCACCGTGTAGGCGACGGCGATCTGTTGGCCGTTGCCGTTGAGGATGAAGCCCGCGATGAGCGTCGGCAGGGCCGAGAACACCATTGTCACGCCGATCGCCACGATGAGCTTCGTGAAGATGATCGTGGGGCGCTTGAGCGGCTTGGACAGGAGGTAGACGACGGAGCCGTCGTCGATCTCCGGGCCGATCGCGCCGGTGCCCGCGATGACGCCGATGATCGGCACCATCGTGGCCAGCGCGAGCCCGCCGAGCAGGTCGGCGGCGGTCTGGTCGTCGGCGCCGGCGAGGCCGCGGACGACGACCGAGATCACGATCAGCAGCAGCGGCAGGGCGCCCAGGATGAGGGCCCGGCGGCGGCCGAGCAGGGCCCGGTAGGTGAGTCGGGCGACTGTGGGGTCGTACATCTCTTGGCCTCCTACGCCGCGACGAGATACGAGAAGACGGACTCGAGGGACTCGTCCGACGGCGAGACCGTGAGCAGCCGGATGCCGTGGTCCCTGGCCACCTTGGGCAGCAGGGCCGTGAACCGGCCGAAGTCGACGGCCTGGATGCGCAACGCGCCCTCGGCCAGGTCGACTTCGATCCCTGCGGTCGACGGGTCGGCGATCAGGGCGGCCGCGAGGGCGCGGTCGTCGCTGGAGCGCACCAGGTAGCGGTGCGGGCGGTCGGTCATCAGGCGGCGGATCTTGCGGAAGTCGCCGCTGGCCGCGTGCCGTCCGGCGACGACGACCTCGATGTGCCAGGCGAGCTGTTCGACCTCTTCGAGGATGTGGGACGAGAAGAGCACCGTGCGGCCCTCGTCGCCCATCTTCCGCAGCAGGTCCATCAGTTGCATGCGCTGGCGCGGGTCCATGCCGTTGAAGGGCTCGTCGAGCAGGAGGAGCGAGGGGTTGTGCACCAGGGCGCTCGCCATCTTCACGCGCTGGCGCATGCCCTTGGAGTACGTCGAGATCTTGCGGTCCTGCGCGTACTCCATCTCGACCGTCGCCAGGGCCTTCTGGGCGGCCTTGGCGCCGAGACCGTGCAACTCGGCGTTGGCGACGACGAATTCGCGGCCGGTGAGGAAGTCGTACATCGCCTCGCGCTCGGGGACGATGCCGATGTGCTTGTAGATCTGTTCGTTGCGCCAGACCTGCTCGCCGTCGAGGGTGACGGTGCCGGTGGAGGGGGCCAGGAAGCCGCCCATCATGTTGATCAGGGTGGACTTGCCGGCGCCGTTGGGGCCGAGCAGGCCGGTGACGCCGGGACCGATGGTCATGGTGACGTCGTTGACGGCGACCACGTTGCCGAACCAGCGGGAGACGTGGTCGATGGAGAGCGTGGTCACAGTCCGACCTTTCGGTAGCGGCGCATCAGGAGGCCGTAGCACGCGGCGATCAGGCCCAGGAGGACGAGGACGTAGACCACGCCCTCACCGTTGCTGGGTCCGACGGCGCCGGGGAAGGCCGACTCCGCGCCCAGGAAGGCCGATTGCACGCCGTCGATGAGCGTGACGGGCGAGAAGAGGCCCATCCAGGGGATGGCACCGGTGCTGTCCTGCGTCTCGGCGATCGCCTGGAGCGTGGAGACCGCGCCGTAGGAGATCGTCATCACGGCGATGACGGCCGCGATGCCGAAGCCGCGCCGCGGGGTGATCGAGGCGATGACCAGGCCGATGCCGGCGAAGAGCACCGAGAGGAGGGCCACGGAGACGAGCCCCTGGGCGAACCCCTTGGTCTGGTCGGCGAAGTCGAGTTTGGCCAGCAGGGCGCCCACATAGAGGACGAGCAGCGGGGCCGCGGTCAGGATGAACATCGCGGAGGCCAGCGCCGCGTACTTGGCGCGCACGTAGTCGGCGGTCTCGATCGGCCGCGAGAAGTACAGCGGCACGGTCTTGAAGCGCAGGTCGCGCGAGACGGACTGGGGCGCCTGGGAGGCGACGTACAGGCTGATGACGGCCTGCATGATGATCGCGTAGCGCGTGTAGTCGACCGGCAGGTCCTTGGCCTTCGTGGCGACCGCGACGGCGACCATGATGGCCGCGGGCACGCACATCACCACGAAGAGCAGCATCGGCAGCACCTTGGACTTGACCGAACGGCCGAGGCCGTAGGAGCCGCGCAGGGACTGCGAGTACAGCGAGCGGGTGGCGTAGGAACGGCCCAGGCGGGGGCCGTCGTAGTTGCGGTACCCGATGTTGTGGATGCGGGTCTGGTCACCCGGGGCCGGTACGGATGTCTGGAGGGGCTGCTCAACTGCCATGGCCGACCGCCTCCTTCCGCTGCTCTGCCTCGTCGGCCTCGTTCGTGAAGACCTCGGAGATGTGGTGCCGGCGCTGCTCCATGCGCACCAGGCCGAGTCCGAGGTCGGCGACGATGTCGCGGACCACGTCGTACGTCTCCTCGCCCTGCGCGGTCAGCAGCAGGATGTGGCCGGCGCCGGGCAGGCCGTTGGTGCCGTCGAGGACCTCGACCCCGCGCGCGTGGAGCGCCTCGCGCACCACGCGCGTGCCGTCACGGTGCGTGTCGGAGTCGGTGACCTCGACGGCGAGGGTGGTGGTGATCTGGGTGAAGTCCGTGGTGGAACTGGAGCGCAGGAGCTTGCCGCCGTCGACCACGATCACGTGGTCGCAGGTGCGCTCCAGCTCGCCGAGGAGGTGGGAGGTGACCAGGACCGAGATGCCGAAGTCGGTGTGGATACGGCGGATGAGGCCGAGCATCTCGTCGCGGCCCACCGGGTCGAGGCCGTTGGTCGGCTCGTCGAGGAAGACCAGCTGCGGGTCGTGGACCAGGGCCTGGGCCAGCTTCACGCGCTGCTTCATGCCGGTGGAGTAGCCGCCGATGGGGCGGTAGCGCTCCTCGTACAGTCCGACGTGGCGCAGCGTGTCCGCGGTGCGCTCACGCGCCGCGGCCGGCGGCAGGCCGGACATGCGGGCCATGTGCACGACGAACTCGGTCGCCGACACGTCCGGCGGCAGGCAGTCGTGCTCCGGCATGTAGCCGACCCGCTCGCGGATGGCGGCTCCCTTGGTCGCGACGTCGAGGCCGAGCACTTCGGCACGGCCCTCGGTGGCGGGGGACAGACCCAGAAGGATCTTGATCAACGTGGACTTGCCGGCTCCGTTCGCGCCGACGAGCCCGGTCACACCGGGCCCGACGTCGACGGACAGCCGGTCAAGCGCGGTCACCCTGGGGAACCGCTTGCTCAGGCTTTCGGTCGCGATCACAGTCACGTTTAAGAAGGTAGTGACGCGGACCACGTCGGTCGTCAGACCGAAGAGCTGTCTTCGTCTCACACTCCAGATGTACGGATCCTTAGGGGATACCCCTACCTGAGAGCTACGCAGAGTTATCCACAACGCGGGGTTGTCCACAGCCCGGAGCCCGCCTATTGACGCAGCCTCTAACTACTGTCACATTCGCTGGTGTCAAGTTACGGACACGTAGCGCAGTCGATGGAGACGGTGGGGCGGGGTCGGCATGACGACGGCGGTGACGAGCGAACTCTCCGCGCGATTGCGGGGGTTCAGGCAGGTCCAGCAGCTCGCGTACGAGTGCGCGGAGGCGGTCGCGGCCCGCCTGGAGCCGGGCGTGTCGGAGCGGCGGGCCGCGCGGATGCAGCGCGAGTGGCTGCGCGCGCGGGGAGTGCGGGACTGGTTCCACCTCCCCTTCGCCTGGTTCGGGGACCGCACGGCGTTCGTGAACTTCCGCGTCCCGCTGCAGTTCTTCCCCACCGACCGCCGCCTTGCGCCCGGCATGCCGTTCATCCTCGACATGGCCCCGGTCTACGAGGGCTACACGGCCGACATCGGCTACTCGGGCTCCCTCGGCGCGAACCCGGTCCAGGACCGGCTCATGGCCGACCTGGAGGCGCACCGCGAGCTGATCCTCCGCGAGGTCCGCGAGAGGCGCCCGCTGCGCACGATCTACGAGGACGTGGACCGCCTCATGGTCCGCCAGGGCTACGCCAACCGGCACCGCGCCTACCCCTTCGGCGTGATCGCCCACAAGGTCGACCAGGTCAAGCCGCGCCGCTTCTCGCCCCACCTGTTCGGGTTCGGCACCCAGTCCCTCAAGGGCCTGGCGAGCGACGCGCTGCACGGCCACCGGGACGGCTGGTCCCCGCTGTGGTCGCCGTACCGCTTCTCCGACCACCCGCCGCAGCCGGGCCTGTGGGCGGTCGAACCCCACCTCGGATTCCGGGGCACGGGCGCCAAGTTCGAGGAGATCCTCGTGGTCACCGACTCGAGCGATCCCGAGGAGAGCGCCTTCTGGCTGGACGACGATCTGCCGCACGTGCGGCGCTGGGCGGAGGAGAAGTGACGGTGGCGAGGGAACCCGGGAAGACCGAGAAGTCCGGGAAAAAGGGCACGGCGGCGGATCGCGGCCAGGTGGAGGTGCTGCTCCAGGGCGCCCGCGAGCGCCGCGTGCTGACCGGTGACGTCGAACTGTGCGTCGCCGAGCTGGGGGACCCCGGGCGGCCGACGGTGGTCCTGGTGCACGGCTACCCGGACAGCAAGGAGGTGTGGTCCGAGGTCGCCGCCCGGCTCGCCGACCGCTTCCACGTCGTCCTGTACGACGTCCGCGGCCACGGCCGCTCCAGCGCGCCGCAGCCGCTGCGCGGGGGCTTCACCCTGGAGAAGCTCACGGACGACTTCCTCGCGGTGATCGACGCGGTCAGCCCGGACAAGCCGGTGCATCTGGTGGGGCACGACTGGGGCTCGGTGCAGTCCTGGGAGTTCGTCACCGTCGGACGCACCGAGGGCCGCATCGCCTCCTTCACGTCGATGTCCGGACCCTCCCTCGACCACTTCGGGCACTGGATCAACAAACGCCTGCGCAAGCCCACTCCGCGCCGGGTCGGCCAACTCCTGGGCCAGGGCGCCAAGTCCTGGTACGTGTACCTGCTGCACACGCCCGTGCTGCCCGAACTGGCCTGGCGCGGCCCCCTCGGCAAGCGCTGGCCGCGCATCCTGGAACGCGTCGAGAAGGTGCCCCGCGGCGCCTACCCGACCTCCTCGCTGCCCCAGGACGCGGCCCACGGGGCGTGGCTGTACCGGGACAACGTCCGCGCCCGGCTGCGCAGGCCCCGCGCCGACGCCTACGCGCACGCGCCCGTGCAGCTCATCACGCCCCTCGGTGACGCGTTCCTGTCCGAGCGGCTCTATGACGAACTGGAGGAGTGGGCCCCGCGGCTGACCCGGCGCACGATCCCGGCCAAGCACTGGATCCCGCGCACCCGGCCCGACCAACTGGCCGCCTGGATCGGAGAGTTCGTGACGACCACGGAGAGCACGGCGGACGGCAGGACGCAGACGAAGGCCGGCGGCAAGTACGCCGAGCGCTTCGGCGGGCAGCTCGTCCTGGTCACCGGCGCGGGCAGCGGCATCGGGCGGGCGACGGCGTTCGCGTTCGCCGAGTCCGGCGCGCGCGTGATCGCCGTCGACCGCGACCAGGAGGCCGCGGAGCGCACCGCCGAGCTGTCCCGGCTGCTCGGCGCCCCCCGGGCCTGGGCCGAGACCACCGACGTCTCCGACGAGCAGGCCATGGAGAAACTCGCCGCCAAGGTCGCCGCCGAGTACGGGGTGGTGGACGTGCTGGTGAACAACGCCGGGATCGGCCTGTCCGGCTCCTTCTTCGACACCAGCCCCGAGGACTGGAAGAAGGTCCTCGACGTCAACCTGTGGGGCGTCATCCACGGCTGCCGGCTCTTCGGGAAGCAGATGGCCGAGCGCGGCCAGGGCGGCCACATCGTCAACACCGCCTCGGCGGCGGCCTATCAGCCCTCCAAGGCGCTGCCCGCCTACAGCACCTCCAAGGCGGCCGTGCTGATGCTCAGCGAGTGCCTGCGCGCCGAACTCGCCGGGCAGGGCATCGGGGTGAGCGCCATCTGCCCCGGCTTCGTCAACACCAACATCACCTCGACCGCGCGCTTCGCCGGGGTCGACGCCGACGAGGAGAAGCGGCGGCAGAAGAGGTCGGCGCGGCTGTACGGGCTGCGCAACTACCCGCCGGAGAAGGTCGCCGACGCGATCCTGCGGGCGGTCGTGCGCAACGAGGCGGTCGTGCCGGTCACCCCGGAGGCGCGCGGCGCCCGGCTCCTGGGCCGGTTCGCGCCGGGTGCGCTGCGGGCGATCGCGCGGATGGAGCCGCCGCTGTGAGCGGGCGGAGCGTGTGGGTCTCGCAGCTGGGGTCGCCGCTGTGAGCGGGCGGATCGCGCCGCGCCGGGTGTCCTTCGACTGGTCGCGCACACCCCTGCACTGGATCCCGCGAGAGCCGACCGCGACCCACGTCATCAACGTGCTGCATCTGCTGCTGCCGGCGGGGGAGCGGTGGTTCGTGCAGGTCTTCAAGGAGGCGCTGCCGCGTATCAAGGACCCCGAACTGCTCGTGGACGTCAAGGGGTTCATGGGCCAGGAGGCCACGCACAGCGTGCAGCACTCGCACGTCCTCGACCACCTGGCCGCGCAGCACCTCGACACCGAGGACTTCACCAAGTACGTCGACTTCCTCTTCGAGCGGCTGCTGGGCGAGCGCCCGCCGCTCGGCGTCCCGATCCCCCGGCGCGAGTGGCTGCGCTTCCGGCTCTCGGTGGTCGCGGCGATCGAGCAGTTCACCGCGGTGCTCGGCGACTGGATCCTGGCCGCCGACGCCCTGGACGCGGCCGGCGCCGACGAGGTCATGCTCGACCTGCTGCGCTGGCACGGCGCCGAGGAGGTCGAACACCGCGCGGTCGCCTTCGACATGTTCCAGCACTGCGGCGGCACCGGCGCGCCCCGCTACGCCTTCCGCGTCGCGGGCATGGCCGTCACCGCGCCCGTGATGCTCTCCATGTGGCTGTGGGGATCGGCCTACCTGATCCGCCACGACCCGAAGCTCGCGGGCCGACTGCGCTACTCCCTCGTCGCGCACGAACGAGCCGTACGCAAAGGCCTGTTGCCCGCGTGGCGGGATCTCGGCGCGGCGATCCCCCGCTATCTGCGGCGCTCCTACCACCCCTCCCAGGAGGGTTCGATGAGCCGGGCGGTGGAGTATCTGCGCAGGTCACCGGCGGCGAGGTCGGTGGCGTGAACGCCCCGGCCGGCTATCGCATAGAGGACCTGGCGCACGTCAGCGGTGCCACCGTCCGCACCATCCGCGCCTACCAGGACCGCGGCCTGCTCCCCCGCCCCGAGCGCCGCGGCCGGGCCAACCTCTACTCCGACGCCCACCTCGTCCGGCTGCGCCAGATCGCCGACCTGCTCGACCGCGGCTACACCCTGGCCTCCATCAAGGAGTTGCTGGCCGCGTGGGACGCCGGCCGGGGCCTCGGTGGCGTGCTGGGTCTGGTCGCCGAGGTCGACGGGCCGTGGACGGACGAGGAGGCGGTACGGATCTCGCGGGCCGAACTCGACGAGCGGTTCGGCGGGTCGCCGGACGACGCGGCGGTCGCGGACGCGGTCGAGCTGGGGGTACTGGAGCCGGTGCCGGGGGACACGGACTCGTTCCTCGTGCCGAGCCCCCAAGAGCTGGCGGTGGCCGTGGAGTTGTACGAGGCGGGCGTGCCGTTGTCCGCGATCGCGGATCATCTGCGGGAGTTGAGGGGTCAGGTCGAGCACATCGCGGCCAGGTTCCTGGAGTTCACGACCGAGCACGTCTTCGCGCGCTACCTGCACGGAACGCACCTGCCCAGCGACGCGGACGCGGCCGAGGCGGCCTCGCTGGTGCGGCGGCTGCGGCCACTGGCGCAGCAGACGGTGGACGCGGAACTGGCGCGGGCGATGCGGCTGTTGGCGGTACGGCAGCTGCGGCGGCAGCTGGGGGACGGTGGTACGGAGGAGACGGGTGTCGAGTCCCGTGGCGCGTCACGCTCCGTGGTGTTGCCCGAGGGGACGATTCGGGCGGTGGAGGGGCTGGTTGGGGCGGAGCGGGCGGGTGAGTTCATCGCGTTGGCGGCTGAACGGGAGGTGCGGGCAAGGGGGTTGGATGCGCTCATGCCAAGGGGCGGGCCCCCAGCTGACCTTGACGAAGGGGTGTGACAGGAAAGGGAGTTGTCCACAGAACCGCCAATTACCCTGTGGATAACTACAGTTGGTTGTGGACCAAACTTCGCTCCAAAAGAAAATGCGTGACGCACGTCTCTCCCGTCATGCTGACCGGATGGAAGAAAGACCCAAAGAACGAGACAAAGACGAGCGACGCACCGTGAAGGTGTCGAAGTGCCTCTCGAAGCACCTGCGGCATCAGCCGGAGCGGATCGGGCTGACCCTCGACGAGGCCGGCTGGGTCGAGATCGACGTACTGATCGCCGCGGCCGCCGCGCACGGGTTCCGGTTCACCCGGGACGAGCTGGACCACGTGGTCGCCGCCAACGACAAGCAGCGCTTTGCCGTCGACGGCACCCGGATCCGCGCCAGCCAGGGCCACAGCGTCGAGGTCGACCTCGGACTGCCCCCGGCCACCCCGCCGCCGTACCTCTACCACGGGACCGTGGCCGCCAACCTGGACGCGATCCGCGCCGAGGGCCTGCGGCCCATGAACCGGCACGACGTGCACCTCTCACCCGACCGCGAGACGGCCACCCGCGTCGGCGCCCGCCGCGGCCGCCCGGTGGTGCTCTCCGTCGACACCGCCGCGATGCACCGCGACGGCCACGAGTTCCAGGTCAGCGCGAACGGGGTGTGGCTGACGAAGGCGGTACCGGCGGAGTACCTGCGGTTTCCCCAGGGGCACTGAGGCCTGCCGCTCACCCGGGCACGGGTGCGTGTGCGTGTACGTGTGCGGCGGCCGGTGACCGTTTCGTCCGTTGTCGGTGCGGACCCGTAGGCTCGATCGCATGAGTCTGCGTCTGAGCACCGTGATCCTCCCGTACCTCCGCTGGCACGAGGGCGGGCGTGCGACCTGGCAGCGGGCCGAGCAGCTCGGCTTCCACACCGCCTACACCTACGACCACCTGTCCTGGCGCACCTTCCGCGACGGCCCGTGGTTCGGGGCCGTGCCGACGCTGACCGCCGCCGCGGCCGTGACCGAGCGGGTGCGCCTCGGCACGCTGGTCACCTCGCCGAACTTCCGGCACCCGGTGACCCTCGCCAAGGAGCTGATCTCCCTCGACGACATCTCCGGCGGCCGGATCACCCTCGGCATCGGCGCCGGCGGCACCGGCTTCGACGCCACCGCGCTCGGCCAGGAACCCTGGACCCCGCGCGAGCGCGCCAACCGGCTCGCCGAGTTCGTACCGCTCCTGGACCGGCTGCTCACCGAGGACTCGGTCTCCTACGAGGGCGACTTCTACTCGGCGCACGAGGCGCGCGACATCCCCGGCTGTGTGCAGCGCCCCCGGCTGCCCTTCGCGGTCGCCGCGACGGGCCCGCGCGGGCTGCGGCTCGCCGCCCGGTACGGCCAGGCGTGGGTGACCACCGGCGACCCCAAGCTGTACGACGAGGGCACGCCGGAGCAGTCGGTGCGGGCCCTGCGCGGCCAGCTCGACAGGCTCACCGACGCCTGCGCGGAGCTCGGCCGGGACGCGGACGAGCTGGACAAGGTCCTGCTCACCGGCTTCACCCCGGACCGCGCCCGCCCGCTGTCCTCCCTCGACGCGTTCGTCGACTTCGCGGGCCGCCACCGGGACCTCGGCTTCACCGAGATCGTGATCCACTGGCCGATCCCCGACTCCGACTTCGCCGCCGACGAGAAGGTCTTCGAGCAGATCGCCATGGAGGCGACGGCGCAGCTGGGCTGACCTGGGCTGAGGGTCATCTATGTCTCATCTGTGCACTCCGGCGCACGGGCGTGCGCGCATATGCGGGAGAATGGGCCGGTGACCTCAGCGACTCGACAGCCCGAGACCCCGGCATCCGCCGCCCCACCGCGGCTCATAGCCACCGATCTCGACGGCACCCTGCTGCGGGACGACAAATCGGTCTCCCCGCGCACGGTCGCCGCCCTCGCCGCCGCCGAGGAGGCGGGCATCGAGGTCTTCTTCGTCACCGGCCGCCCGGCCCGCTGGATGGACGTCGTCAGCGAACACGTGCACGGCCACGGCCTGGCGATCTGCGGCAACGGCGCCGCCGTGGTCGACCTGCACGGCGGCCCCGGCGCCCACCGGTTCGTGAAGGTGCGGGAGCTGGCACGGGACAACGCGCTGGACGCCGTACGACTGCTGCGGGACGCGGCGCCGGGCACGGTGTACGCGGTCGAGCAGACGTACGGCTTCTACCAGGAACCCGACTATCCCAAGCTGCACATGGAGACGCCGGACACCCTCGCGCCCGCCGAGCGACTCCTGGCGCCGGACGCGCCGGGGGCCGGGGAGCCGGTGCTGAAGATCCTCGCGTACCACCCGACCCTCGACCCGGACGCCTTCCTCACGCTGTCCCGGCTCGCCATCGGCGACCGCGCCAACGTCACCCGCTCCAGCCCCAGCGCCCTGCTGGAGATCAGCGGCCCGGACGTCTCCAAGGCCAGCACGCTCGCCCTGTGCTGTGCCGAGCGCGGGATCTCGCACGAGGAGGTCGTCGCCTTCGGCGACATGCCCAACGACGTGGAGATGCTCACCTGGGCCGGCCGGTCGTACGCGATGGGCAACGCCCACCCGGACGTCGTCGCCGCGGCCTCGGGCCGGACCGTCGCCAACAACGAGGACGGCGTGGCGGTCGTGATCGAGGAGCTGCTGGAGCGTCTGCCCTAGGCGCCCCGCCGGTCAGCCGACGGGCACGCCCCGTGCCGCCAGCCACGGCACCGGGTCCACCGCCGAGCCCAGTTCCGGTGTGACGCGTACCTCGAAGTGCAGGTGCGGGCCGGTGGAGTTGCCGGACGTGCCCGACTGGCCGATCCACTGGCCGGCGGCCACGCGCTCGCCCTGGTCGACGGCGACGGCGGCGAGATGGGCGTACTGCGTGTAGTAGCCGCCCGGGTGTTCGATCACGATCTCGATCCCGAAGGCTCCCCCGCACGACACCTTCACCACCCGCCCCGCGCCGGCCGCCCGTACCGGCGTCCCGATCGGTACCGCGAAGTCCTGCCCGGTGTGCCGGTTGGCCCAGCGGGCGCCACCGCTGCCGAAGCCCGCGGACAGTTCGTAGCTCTCCACGGGCGTCACCCACGCGCCCGTCACCTGCGTCCGCGGCTGGTCGAGCCGGACCGCGCCCCGGCAGGCGCCCGCCGCGACCGAGACGTCCGCCTGGCCCTGCAACTGCCCCCGGGCCTCGTCGAGTTTGCCCTGGATGGTGTTCTTCACGGCGGCGAGCTCGATGCTGCGCCGCTCCAGCGACCGCCAGGCCGTCGCCGCCTTCGTCCGGTCGGCGGCGAGCCGGGCCTCGGCACGGCGGCTCTTGTCGAGCGCGTTGCCGACGGCCAGGTTCACCTGCGAGAAGACGTGCTGACCGCGCATCAACTCGTCCGCGCTGCTCGCCAGGACGATCTGCGCGGCCATCGGCAGACCCCCGCCGTCGCGGTACTGGGCGCGCGCGATCCGGCCCAGGTCCTCGTGCAGTACGGCGATCTCCCGCCGTTCCCGGTCCAGCAGTTCCTCGGCCCGCTGCGCCCGCGCCCGCTGGACCTCCGCCTGCTGCCGGCCCGCCTCGTACTGCCGTGTCGCCAGCGCCGCGTCCTCGTAGAGCCGGGCCACCTGCTCACCGACGCTCATGTCACCGGCGCTCGCTCCGGCGCCGTACGCGCCGTCGCCCGATCCGCCGTCGGCAGCCGTGGCCCGTGCCGCCAGCACCGCCAACGCGCACAGCAGAGCCGGAACGAACAAGGGGGGACGGCGAGGTGAGCCCATGTCAGCGATCGTGACCCGAACCTCGGCTACTTGGCCTGTTCACGTCGTACGCCTGGGGGACAGGTTGCTGCGGACGGGTCACTGACGGGCGTCCGGGGAGGGGCGGCAGGAGTCGCACACCACCGCCTCGCGCCGGAGTCAGTACGGCGCCTGCCACACCACCGTCGTGCCGCCGCCGTTCTCGCCGATGCCCGGCCCGAGCCGGCTGTCGCCACCCAGCGACTCGGCCCGGCGCTTGAGGTTCTTCAGGCCGCTGCGGCGACCGCCCTCGGGGATGCCGACGCCGTCGTCCGCGACCGTCAGCCGCACGCCGGGGCACCCGTCCGGCAGCGTCGCCGTCGCGTCGACCACGACGTCGATCCGGGAGGCCCCGGCATGCCGGAACGCGTTGGAGAGGGCCTCGCGCAGAGCGGCGACGATGTTCTTGCCGGTCAGGTCGCCCACGACGGTGTCGACCGGGCCGACGAAGCGGTGCGCGGGCCGGAAGCCGAGCGGCACCGCGGCCATGTTGATCTCGCGCAGCACCCGCGTGCGCAGCCCCGACGGCGCCTCGGCGGAGCCTTGTTGGAGCGCGAAGATCGCGGTGCGGATCTCCTGGATGGTGACGTCGAGTTCACCGACGGCCTTGCCGACACCGTCCCGCACCTCGGGCACGACCGCCCCGCGCTGGGCGCTCTCCAGCATCATGCCCGTCGCGAACAGCCGCTGGATGACGAGATCGTGCAGGTCACGGGCGATCCGGTCGCGGTCCTCGTAGACCGCGAGCCGCTCCCGGTCGCGCTGCGCGTCGGCCATCTTCAGCGCGAGCGCGGCCTGCGCGGCGAACTGGGTGCCGAGGACGCGCTCGCTCTCCGTGAACGGCTGCTCGCCACGCGCCCGGGGCATGACGAGACTGCCCAGCACCCGGCCGTCGCTCTGCAGCGGCAGCATCATGATCGGGCCGTAGGCGCGCGCGAGCGACGACAGCATGCGCGGGTCGGTGCCGGCGTCCGCCACGAACACGGGCCGCCCGGCGAGGAGTTCGGCGACGACCTCGCTCTCGGGCGGGATGACCCGGCCGAGGTGGCCCGACGGCTTCTCGGAGGCCACGGCGACGATCTCCAGGCCGCCCTCGTCGGCGGGCAGCAGCACGATCCCGGCCGCGGCCCCGGACAGCCGACGGGCCTGCTCCGCGACGACCTGGAGGGCGTCCTCCGTGTCGCCGCCGGAGAGCAGGGCCGTGGTGACGGCGACCGAGCCGTCGATCCAGCGCTCCCGCTGCTGGGCGGCCTCGTACAGCCGGGCGTTGCCGATGGCGATACCGGCCTCCGTGGCCAGCACCCGCACCAGGTCGAGGTCGCCGTCGTCGAACGGCTCCCCGTCCGACTTCTCGGCCAGATAGAGGTTCCCGAAGATCTCGCCCTGGACGCGGATGGGCAGGCCCAGGAAGGCGTGCATCGACGGATGGTGGTCGGGAAAGCCGCAGCAGCGCGGATCCGTCGTCAGCTCCGCGAGCCGCACCGGATCCGGTTCCGGCTCCCGGATGAGCGCCCCCAGCAGGCCCTTCCGCCCGTCGGGCGGCCGGCCGATCCGGCGAGCGGTCGCCTCGTCGACGCCGTACCAGACGAAGTCGGTGAGCCCCGCGCGCTCCCCGTCCACGACACCGATGGCCGCGTACCGGGCACCGGTCAGGGCCGCCGCGGTCGCACAGATCCGGTCCAGCGTGGAGTGCAGTTCGAGACCGCTCCCGACGGACCGCATCGCCGCCAGCAGCTGCGGCACGCGCGCAGCCAGGCCGACGGACGGGTCGGGAGACGGGTCTCGGGACATGACCTGAGCGTAATTAGTCGTGTTTGTTACGGAAAGTCGAGCCGATCCACCCCGCAGACCGCTATCCGGCCCCCACCAACAGCTCCGTCTCCGCCTCCCGTTCCGCCATCGCCCGCAACGGCCCCTCCACCGCGGCCAGTTCCCCGTAGGTCCCGCGCTGTACGACCCGTCCCTCACCCAGCACGACGACCTCGTCCACGGCTTCCAGTCCGGCGAGACGGTGGGTGATGAGGAGGGTCGTACGGCCCTCGGTGGCGGCCAGCAGGTCGGCGGTGAGGGCGTCGGCGGTGGGCAGGTCGAGGTGTTCGGCGGGCTCGTCGAGCACGAGGACGGGGAAGTCGGCGAGCAGCGCGCGGGCCAGCGCCAACCGCTGCCGCTGGCCGCCCGACAGCCGGGCCCCGTGCTCGCCGACCAGCGTGTCGAGCCCGTCGGGCAGGCCGTCGGCCCAGTCGAGGAGCCGGGCCCGCCGCAGGGCGTCCCGCACCTCGTCCTCGGTGGCGTCCTTCCTGGCCAGCAGCAGGTTCTCGCGCACCGAACTGTCGAAGAGGTGCGCGTCCTGCGCACACAGCCCCACCAGCCGTCGTACGTCGTCGCCGTCGAGGGCGTACGCGTCGACCCCGGCCAGCGTGTACGAGCCGGCCTCCGGGTCCAGGAACCGCAGCAGCACCTGGGCGAGTGTCGTCTTGCCGGAGCCGGACGGTCCGACCACGGCGATCCGGCGCCCCTCCTCGAGGGTCAGGTCGAGGCCTGCGAGGGCGTCCCGGTCCTGCCCGTCGTGCCGGGCGGCCAGGCCCTTGAGGGCGACGGGGAACGGCGAGGCGGGCGCCTGCCGGGGCCGCTCCGGCTCCCGTACCGGCTCGGGCGCGTCGAGGACCTCGAACACGCGCTCCGCGCTGCGGTGCACGCGCTGTCGGTAGCGGACGGCGAGCGGGAGTCCGAGGACGGCCTCGAAGGCGGCGAGCGGGGTGAGGACGACCACGGCCATCGTCACGCCGCCGAGCCGTCCGTCGACGACGGCCTGGGCGCCGACCAGGGCGGTGGCGGTGACGGTCAGGCCCGAGATCAGGGCGGTGAGTCCGTCGCCGAGGGCGGTCGCGGCCGCGGCGCGTGAGGCGATGCGGGTGAGGGCGCCGTCGGCCCGTCGGGTCTCGGCGGTACGGGCGGGCAGGGCGCCGGCGACGGTCAACTCGGCGGTTCCGGTGAGCAGATCGGTCACCCGGGTCGCCAGCGCTCCGCGGGCGGGGGCCAGCCGGTGCTCGGCGCGTCGGGCGACCGCGCCGGTGAGCAGGGGGACTCCGGCGCCGGCCGCGAGCAGTCCGACGGCGAGCACGGCACCGGCCTCCGGCAGCAGCCAGGCCGTGAAGCCGACGGACGCGGCGGACACGGCGACGGCGGCACCGGCGGGCAACAGCCAGCGCAGCCAGTAGTCCTGGAGGGCGTCCACGTCGGCGACAAGGCGCGACAGCAGGTCGCCCCGGCGGGTGCGGCGCAGCCCGGCGGGCGCCAGCCGCTCCAGGCGTCGGTAGACGGTGACCCGGGTGTCGGCGAGCATCCGCAGCACGGCGTCGTGCGACACGAGCCGCTCGGCGTACCGGAAGACGGCCCGGCCGATGCCGAACGCCCTGGTCGCCGTCACGGCCACCATCAGATACAGCACCGGCGGCTGCTGCGAGGCCCGCGAGATCAGCCAGCCGGAGGTCGCCATGAGCCCGACGGCACTGCCGGTGGCGAGACTTCCGAGCAGGAGAGCCAGGAGGAGACGGCCACGACGGGGGCCGGACATGGCGCGGACGCGGGCGAGGACACGGCGAGTGGTCGTCGTCGACCCGGTAGCCGTCCGCCCGGTCGTCTCCGGCTCCGCCTCGTCGGTCACGGCGACGGTCTCGATCGGCCGGGCCTCGGCGGCACTGGAATCGGCATCCGGAGAAGCAGCCTCCAGGGGAGCGGCGGCCACGGGTGCCGCCAGCCGCACCACCCGGTCGGCCACGCCGAGGAGCGCCGGCCGGTGCACGACCAGCAGCACGGTCCGCCCCACCGCGAGCCGCCGTACCGCCGCCACGACCTCGGCCTCGGTGGCCCCGTCCAGCGCCGCCGTCGGCTCGTCGAGCAGGAGCACGGGCCGGTCCGCGAGGAACGCCCGGGCCAGCGCGAGCCGTTGCCGCTGCCCGGCCGACAGCCCCGACCCGTCCTCACCGAGCGCGGTGTCGACGCCCTCGGGCAGCGCGTCCACGAACTCCAGCGCCCCGGCATCCGCCAACGCCCGCCGCACAGCGGCCTCGTCGGCATCGGGACGGGCGAGGCGTACGTTCTCGGCGATCGTGCCGGCGAACAGCTGCGGGCGCTGCGGTACCCAGGCGATCCGCGAGCGCCACTGCTCCGGGTCGATGTCGGCGAGGTCGGTGCCACCGACCAGGATCTGCCCCTCGGTGGCCGGCACGAAGCCCAGCAGCACGTTCAGCAGCGTCGTCTTGCCCGCGCCGCTCGGTCCGACGAGGGCGACCGTCTCCCCGGGCTCGACGGTGAAGGACGCGTCCGAGACGGCGCCCTCGGCCCGCCCGGGATACCGGACCGTGACTCCCTGGAAGGTGATGCCCCCGGCCGGCACGGACTCCGTCCCCGAGTCCGGCACCGGTGTCTCCAGCACCGAGAAGATCTCCTCGGCCGCGGCCAGCCCCTCGGCCGCCGCGTGGTACTGGGCGCCGACCTGGCGCAGCGGCAGATACGCCTCGGGGGCGAGGACGAGGACGACCAGACCGACGTAGAGGTCCATGTCGCCATGGACCAGCCGCATGCCGATCGTCACGGCGACGAGCGCCACCGAGAGCGTCGCGAGCAGTTCCAGCGCGAAGGACGAGATGAAGGCGATGCGGAGGGTACGCATGGTCGCCTGGCGGTACTCGCCGGTGATGCGGCGGATCGAGTCGGCCTGCGCCTTGGCCCGTCCGAAGACCTTGAGGGTCGGCAGTCCCGCGACCACGTCCAGGAAATGCCCGGACAGCCGGGATAGCAGCCGCCATTGACGGTCCATCCGGGACTGCGTGGCCCAGCCGATCAGGATCATAAAGACCGGGATCAGCGGGAGGGTGCCGACGATGATCGCCGCCGAGACCCAGTCCTCGGTGACGATCCGGGCCAGTACCGCGACGGGGACGACCACCGCGAGGCCCAACTGCGGGAGGTAGCGCGAGAAGTAGTCGTCGAGGGCGTCGACCCCGCGGGTGGCGAGGGCGACCAGTGATCCGGTCCGCTGCCCGCTCAGCCATCCCGGGCCCAGCGCCACGGACCGCTCCAGCAGCCGCCCTCGCAGCTCCGACTTCACCGCCGCGCTGGCTCGGTGCGCGGCGAGTTCCGTGAGCCAGGCGACCAGGGCACGGCCGACGGCGACGGCCGCCAACAGCAGCAGGGGAGTGCGGAGTTCGGCGACCGACATCCCGTGCTGGAAGGCACCGACCACGATCTCGGCGATGAGCATCGCCTGGGCGATCACCAACGCCGCCCCGACGGCGCCCAGTCCGACGACCGCCATCATGAACGCGCGGGTAGCGCGGGCGTATCGCAGCAGACGTGGGTCGATCGGTTTCACGTGAAACACACCCTCTTCTCAAGGGGCATGTTTCACGTGAAACATGCCCCACCTCGACTCAGTGCGCGGCGTCCGCGATGTGCTGCGTACCGATCCGCTTACGGAACACCCAGTAGGTCCAGCTCTGGTAGAGCAGCACGATCGGGGTGGCGATCCCCGCACACCAGGTCATGATCTTCAGGGTGTACGGGCTCGACGAGGCGTTGGTGACCGTGAGGCTCCAGTCCGCGTTGAGCGAGGACGGCATGACGTTCGGGAACAGCGACAGGAAGAGCATCGCGACGGCCGCCACGATCGTGACGCCGGACAGCGCGAACGCCCAGCCCTCACGGCCGGCCGCCGTCGCCCCCAGCGCGGCGAGCAGCGCCACCACGGCCACGACGAGCGCGACCAGGCTCTTGCCGTCACCGCTGTCGACCTGCGTCCAGAGCAGGAAGGCCAGCGCCAGTACGGCGGTCAGGGCGCCGACCTGAAGGGCCAGTCGGCGCGACCGCTCCCGGATGTCCCCCACGGTCTTGAGCCCCGTGAACACCGCCCCGTGGAAGGTGAACAGCGTCAGCGTCACCAACCCGCCGAGCAGGGCGTAGGGGTTGAGCAGGTCGCCGAGGTTGCCGACGTACTCGAAGTCCTTGTCGATCTTCACGCCCCGCACGATGTTGCCGAAGGCCACGCCCCAGAGGAAGGCGGGGAGCAGCGAGGTCCAGAAGATCGCGGTCTCCCAGTTGCGCTGCCAGTGCTCCTCGGGCCGCTTGGCCCGGTACTCGAAGGCGACCCCGCGCACGATCAGGCAGACCAGGATGAGCAGCAGGGGCAGATAGAAGCCGGAGAAGAGGGTGGCGTACCAGTCGGGGAAGGCGGCGAAGGTCGCGCCGCCGGCCGTGAGCAGCCACACCTCGTTGCCGTCCCAGACCGGTCCGATGGTGTTGATCAGTACCCGCTTCTCGGTGCGGTTGCGGGCGAGCAGCTTGGTGAGGATGCCGACCCCGAAGTCGAAGCCCTCCAGGAAGAAGTAGCCGGTCCACAGGACGGCGATGAGGACGAACCAGACGTCGTGAAGTTCCATGACTCGATCTCCCTGGGCCTAGTACGAGAAGGCCATCGGCTTGTCGGCGTCACGGGTGTCGCCGCCGATCTTCGTGGGCGGGTTGAGGTCGGCCTCGGTGAGCTCGGGCGGTCCGGCCTTGACGTACTTCACGAGCAGCTTGACCTCGATGACGGCGAGGACCGCGTAGAGCAGGGTGAAGACGATCATCGAGGTGAGGACCTCCCACTGGGAGACCCCGGGGGAGACCGCGTGCCGGGTCTGCAGGACGCCGTAGACGACCCAGGGCTGGCGGCCGTTCTCGGTGAAGATCCAGCCCCAGGAGTTGGCGATCAGCGGGAAGCCCAGGGTCCACATGGCCACGAGCCAGTAGAGGCGGCCGAGCTTGGGGCTGAGGGCCTTGTTGCGGAAGAGGACCAGGTTCGGCACTTCGTCGTCGGCGACCCGCAGGTGCTGCGGCAGCATGAACTTCTTGCGGGTCAGCCAGAGGCCGAGCAGACCGATGGCGAAGGACGTCATGCCGAAGCCGATCATCCAGCGGAACGCCCAGAAGGCGACCGGGATGTTGGGCCGGTAGTCGCCGGGTCCGTACTTCTCCTGCTCGGCCTTGTTGGTGTCGTTGATGCCGGGGACGTACGAATTGAAGTCGTCGTCGGCGAGGAAGGACAGTATCCCGGGGATGGACAGCTCGACGCTGTTGTGGCCCTTGCTGACATCGCCGTACGCGAAGATCGAGAACGGCGCGGAGTCCTGGCCGTCCCACAGCGCCTCGGCGGCGGCCATCTTCATCGGCTGCTGCTTGAACATGACCTTGCCGAGGGTGTCACCGCTCAGCGCGGTGAGCATGCCCGCGATGACGACGGTGATCAGCCCGAGCCGCAGCGAGCTCTTCATCACGGAGACGTGCTTCTTGCGGAACAGGTGGAAGGCCGCGATGCCGACCATGAACGCGCCACCGGTCAGGAAGGACGCGCTGAGCGTGTGGAAGGCCTGCGCCAGCGCGGTGTTCTGCGTCAGCACCTGCCAGAAGTCGGTGAGTTCGGCGCGTCCCCTGGCCTTGTTGATCCGGTAGCCGACGGGGTGCTGCATCCACGAGTTGGCCGCGAGGATGAAGTACGCCGACAGGATCGTGCCGATCGAGACCATCCAGATGCAGGCCAGGTGGATCTTCTTGGGCAGCTTGTCCCAGCCGAAGATCCACAGACCGATGAAGGTCGACTCGAAGAAGAAGGCGATCAGCGCCTCGAAGGCGAGCGGGGCGCCGAAGATGTCACCGACGAAGCGCGAGTAGTCGGACCAGTTCATGCCGAACTGGAACTCCTGCACGATGCCCGTGACGACACCCATCGCGATGTTGATCAGGAAGAGCTTGCCCCAGAACTTGGTCGCCCTGAGGTACTTCTCCTTCTCCGTGCGCACCCAGGCGGTCTGCAGGCCGGCCGTGAGCGCGGCGAGCGAGATCGTCAGGGGGACGAAGAGGAAGTGGTAGACGGTGGTGATGCCGAACTGCCAGCGCGCCAGTGTCTCCGGCGCCAGAGCCAATTCCACGTCGTCAGTCTCCTTATGTCGCCGTGGTCACAGCGGCAGTTTGCCCCCTTTGTCACATACAAAGCGGAGCAATGGGACACGCTTGTGAACGCGTTCACATTCACAAGCAAGTATGACGCATGACAGTTCGACTCCGGGCGGGTGGGGCCCCCTGACGGGCAAAGGGGACCCACATCACATCGGCGGACCGCTACGGGAGGCTGGGGTTCCGGACACCGCCGGAGGCTAGAGCTCCTTGCGGAACGCCTCCGCCACCTTCAGGAAGATGTCGTTCGCCTCGGTCTCCCCCACCGTGATCCGCGCGCCCTCACCGGCGAACGGCCGGACCACCACCCCGTGCTGCTCGGCGGCCGCCGCGAAGTCGAGCGTGCGCTCCCCCAGCCGCAGCCACACGAAGTTGGCCTGGGTCTCGGGCACCGTCCAGCCCTGGCCCCGCAGCGTCTCGACCACACGGTGACGCTCGCCGACCAACGAGCCGACCCGGCCGAGCAGTTCGTCCTCGGCCCGCAGCGAGGCGACCGCCGCGTCCTGGGCGAGCTGGCTCACGCCGAAGGGCACCGCCGTCTTGCGCAGCGCCGCCGCCACCGGCTCATGGGCGATCGCGAAACCGACGCGCAGACCGGCGAGCCCGTACGCCTTGGAGAAGGTCCGCAGCACGCAGACGTTGGGCCGCTGCCGGTACAGCTCCACCCCGTCCGGCACCTCGATGTCCCGGATGAACTCGCGGTAGGCCTCGTCCAGGACGACGAGCACATCAGCGGGCACCCGGTCCAGGAACCGCTCCAGCTCGGCCCGCCGTACGACCGTGCCCGTCGGGTTGTTGGGGTTGCAGACGAAGATCAGCCGGGTCCGCTCGGTGATCGCGTCCGCCATCGCGTCCAGGTCGTGCACATCGCCCGGGGTCAGCGGCACCGGCACCGCCGTGGCACCGCTGATCTGCGTGATGATCGGGTACGCCTCGAAGGACCGCCAGGCGTAGATGACCTCGTCACCGGGTCCCGCGGTCGCCTGCAGCAGCTGCTGGGCGACACCGACCGAGCCGGTGCCGGTGGCCAGGTCGGTCAGCGGGACGCCGAACCGGTCCGACAACTCGTTCATCAGACCCGTGCAGGCCATGTCCGGGTAGCGGTTGAAGGAGGAGGCCGCGGCCGTCACGCTCTCCAGCACACCGGGCAGCGGCGGATACGGGTTCTCGTTGGAGGACAGCTTGTACGCCACCGGCCCGCCGGCGGCCGCGGGCTTGCCCGGCTTGTAGGTGGGGATACCCGCCAGCTCGGCGCGCAGCTTGGGGCTCTTCTCGCTCACCGCAGTCCTCCTCGCGACCACCGGCGGACCCGTCGCCACCACCGGCTTCCAATACTTCTCACCTTATGAGGATTCGCCGCCGGTGCGTACAGCCGAGGCTCTTCCTGATCAGACCTCATCCGCCACATCCGCATCACGGGCATCAGGGCACGAAGGATGACGAATCGGGGGGCGCACATACATATATCTATGCACTGGTGGCTCACGCCGTGGCGCGCATCACCCGTGCAGGTGAGTTGAGACCTCTTCGAGACATCGGGGAGTTGGCAGGCTCATGCGTGCCGACAAGTCACGTAGTGCCATTGGATCGCTCAACTGACTTTGTTTCAAAGGTAGTTGACCCTAAATGACCATGCAGAAACGTGCCTGTCAACGCGTGCATATGCGTCCGCCCTACCCGACCGCATGAGCCCTACTATCGGCTCGCCATGACAGCAGCAGGGAAGCACCAGGTGAGCCGCGCGGAAACCTCACGTCGAGGGAGCAGGCCGGGCCGGGCGGGCATCAGAGACGTGGCCGCCGCCGCCGGAGTCTCCATCACGACCGTCTCCGACGCCCTGAACGGCAAGGGCAGGCTCCCGGACGCCACCCGTCGCCACGTCCGCGAGGTCGCCGACCGGCTGGGCTACCGCCCGTCGGCCGCCGCCCGCACCCTCCGTACCGGCAAGTCGGGTCTCATCGGCCTGACCGTGACGACGTACGGGGATGAACCTTTCACCTTCACCGAGTTCGCGTACTTCGCGGAGATGGCCAGAGCCGCCACCTCGGCCGCGCTCGCCCGCGGCTACGCGCTGGTGATCCTCCCCGCGACCTCGCGCCACGACGTGTGGTCGAACGTCGCCCTGGACGGCACGGTCGTCATCGACCCCTCCGACCAGGACCCGGTGGTCAGCGAGCTGGTCCGGCAGGGTTTACCGGTCGTCTCCGACGGCCGCCCGGCCGGCTCGCTCCCGGTCACCGCGTGGGTCGACAACGACCACGAGGCCGCCGTACTCGGCATCCTCGACCACCTGGCCGACGCCGGCGCCCGCCGCATCGGCCTGCTGACCGGCACGACCACGGACACCTACACGCGGCTGTCGACCACGGCGTACCTGCGCTGGTGCGAACGCGTCGGCCAGGACCCGGTCTACGAGGAGTACCCGGCGCACGACCCGTGCGCGGGCGCCGTCGCCGCCGACCGGCTGCTCGCCCGCCCGGACCGTCCCGACGCCGTCTACGGCCTGTTCGATCCCAACGGCACCGATCTGCTCGCCGCGGCCCGGCGCTACGGACTGCGCGTACCGGACGACCTGCTTCTGGTCTGCTGCAGCGAGTCCACGGTGTACGCCAACACCGAGCCGCCCGTCACCACGCTCTCGCTGAAGCCGCGTCGCATCGGCACCGCCGTGGTGCAGCTCCTCATCGACGCGATCGAGGGGGTCGAATCGGACCAACCGGTCGAGCAGGTGATACCGACGGAGCTGATCGTGCGCACCTCGTCCCAGCGGCGTCCCCCGCGCACGACGGTCAGCCCTCCGAGGTCACCCGAGAAGGGGTAGGTCGCCCCTCACCCGGGGTGGTCCAAGCCCTGCCCAATCGGGGCGAAAGCCGCGGTGAACCGGCCTCTTGCTCCGATTCACCACCCCTGGGTCATCACATGGCGCGATCGGCATTCCTATGATGGGCCCACGACACCGCGGGCCGCTGCGACCAGGCAGTCCGAAGCGGTTCAGATGCGGCGTGATGGTGGAGGGGTCTGATGACTCAGGGGGCCGGTCAGGGACCCGAGGCGGAGCGGGCGGCGACGCTGCGCGACTTCCGGGTGCCGGCATACGTCCACGAGACCGGTCCGTACGGCGACACCACGCACCCGGGTGATGTCGCCGTACCCGTCGAGGAGGCGGCCGACCACCCCGACGGGTACACGCCGACCCGGCGGGACCTGCCCGTCATCAACCGCGGTGACACGCTTCAGGTGCCTGTCGACCCCGCCTTGCTGGCCGCCCCGGACCGCGAGGAAGGCGCCGCGGGGCCGCTCTTCGTCGTCGGTGACGTGCACGGCTACCTCGACGAACTGCTGGCCGCCCTCCAGGAGCGGGGCCTGATCGACTCCGCGGGCAACTGGAGCGCGGGCACCGCCCGGCTGTGGTTCCTCGGCGACTTCACCGACCGCGGCCCCGACGGCATCGGCGTCATCGACCTCGTGATGCGGCTGTCCGCCGAGGCGGCGGCGGCCGGCGGCTACTGCAAGGCCCTCATGGGCAACCACGAGTTGCTGCTGCTCGGCGCCAAGCGGTTCTCCGACACCCCCGTCAACTCCGGCGCGGGCACCGCCACCTTCCAGGCGGCCTGGCTGCTCAACGGCGGCCAGAAGACCGACATGGACCGCCTCCAGGACCACCATCTGCAGTGGATGGCCCGCCTCGACGCCGTCGAGGAGGTGGACGGCTATCTCCTCGTCCACTCGGACACCACCGCCTACCTCGACTACGGCGACTCGATCGAGGCGGTCAACGACACCGTCCGCGAGACCCTCACCCGCAACGACGCGGACGAATGCTGGGACCTGTTCCGCAAGTTCACCAAGCGGTTCTCCTTCCGCGACGAGGGCGGCGCGGACGCCGTGCGCTCGCTGCTGGACATGTACGGCGGCACCCGCATCGTGCACGGCCACAGCCCGATCCCCTATCTGCTGGGCGAAGTCGGCTCCGAGGAGAGCGAGGAGGAGCCCCGGCCGTTGGTCGAGGGACCGCACATCTACGCCGACGGACTGGCCATCGCGATGGACGGCGGCGTGACCATGGCCGGAAAACTGCTGGTCCAGCAACTGCCGCTGGAAAACTAGACGTTCACAGGGCAAGCAGCCGCCCACATCGCGACCGCGAAGAACAGCGCAGGCCAGGGCCCAATTTCTGGAAACCCCCTGTCACCCTGTGCCGTCGCCGCTCTACCATCGGCTTATCCGTAGCAGGCTCCCCTCCGTTTCTGCCCGACGGCTCGTTGGCATGCGAGCCCCAAGCCCTACGGAGCATCGGGGGATGCACATGAACAGCGTTCCGCAGCACCTGCACAGCGAGGACCGCCAAGAGTACGAGCGGATCCTCGACGAGGCGCTGCGCTCCGCCCCTACCCGCCCGGAACTGGCCGCTGTCGGACAGCGGCTGAACCCCGAACAGCTGCGCACCATGGCGCTGAACGCCACCGCCCTCATCACGGTGGCCGCCGCGACCGAGTACCAGCACTACGTGAAGGTCCGCGAGGAACTGCGCCAGCCGGCGTCGTCCACCCCGTCGTCCACCCGCGAGACCGGCTCGGCCGAGTCGGGCGTGGGCGCGATGGGGCTCGCCACCACCCTGGGGGAGGCAGCCGAAGGGGCGGGCGCCGTCGCCGTCGCCGCGGTCCTCACCCCCGTCCTCGCCGGCACGGCCGCGGCGATCTTCCTGCTCGTGGGCTACATCCTCAAGATGCTCACCCCCGAACCGGCCTTCGCCCAGACCATGCTCACCGCCGGATGGGTGTTCGGCGCCATGACCGCGGCCGCGATCCTCGTCGCCGCCGTCGGGCTGCTGCTCACCGCACTGCGCAACAGGCCCTCGCTCGAGACCGGCCTCTACGGCGAACTCGGCGAGGAGGTGACCCGAGCCAGGGAAGCCTGGCGCGAGGCCCTCCTGGAGCGCGGCATCCTGCCCTTCCTGCGAGACGCGCTGGCCGATCCCGGCACCGCCGTGGCCCTGCACCCCACGGCACCGTCGGCACCGACCGGCCGCATCCCGCACCTAGGCTACGACCGCCCGGGCTTCACCAGCCCGGACGACGGCCCGGCCGCCGGCCCACGCCCGAGCTTCACGAGCCCGGACTACACCAGCCCGGACTTCGGAGGCCCGGACCACCAGCCGGAGTAACCCTCGGCTTGCGCCCTCCGCCTCGACAGACCCCTTCGGGGGAGCGCAAGCCGAACACTCGTTCTGTCGGCCGAATGACCGACAACCGCGCGTGAGAACCGTGGGCACGGTCGACGTGGCCGTTGCTCACGCCGTGGTACGAACGGGCAGTGGCCGATACACGGATCACTGTGGTGATCGCCGACGACCAGCAGCTGGTGCGCACCGGATTCAGTCTGATCCTGGGGGCGCAGCCGGACATCGACGTCGTCGGCGAGGCGGCCGACGGCGTGGAGTGCGTCGAACTGGCCCGCAGGCTGCGCCCGGACGTCGGGGGCGTGGCGGCGGACGTTGGTGAGGGCCTCCTGGGCCAGCCGCTGCACCGAGAGTTCGACCTCGGGGCTCAGGCGGGCGGTGCGGGCCGCCGCCGTGACCTCCAGCCGGGCCGGTGTGCCCTCGCCGGCGGCGGTGGAGTGGGCGGAGACCAGGTCGGCGAGTTCGGTGAGCAGGTCGCCGGGGCGCAGGGCGGCGTGGTTGTCCTCGCGCAGGACGCGTACCAGGCGGCGCATCGACTCCAGGGTCTCCGTCCCCGACCGGGCGATCTCACGCAGGATGGGCTCCACCTTGGCGGGGGCGGTGGCCCTGATGGTCAGCGCCGCGTTGGCCTGGACGATGATGCCGGTCATGTGATGGGCGATCAGGTCGTGCAGATCGCGGGCCAGGGCCAGGCGTTCGGTCTGGCGTACGTCGTGCACCGCGCGTTCCCTGCGGACCTCCAGGGAACGGATGGCGCAGCCCACGACGACGCAGATCGCCAGGGCGATGGTCAGGACGTAGCCGCCGGCGACGAACACCTCCCATGACCCGCTGCGCAGCGGCACCGCGAGGATCGCGACGATCACGGTGAGGGTGTACGCGGTCGCGATTCCCGGCCGCCAGGAGTGCCCCGTGGTGTGCACGACGAGGACGAGCAACCCTGCTGTCTCCAGCGTCCCCCACCACCCCAGGTCGGAGGGTTCGATCATGGTCCAGACGGTCGTCGCGAGAGAGATCGCCACCGCGGCGACAACGCGCCTGACCAGACCTGCCGAGCGCGGCAGGCCGAGGGCGAGCAGCCCCAGCAGCGGACCGGTGACGTACACGGGCAGCCAGGTGGTGGGCGATCCGTAGGGATCGGCGCTCCGGCCGAGCACGGCGAGGTCCGCGGTCCAGGTGAGCACGAACGCGATCAGGCTGCTGACCTTGAGCAGCCGACCGGCGGCCGGGTTGAGCAGGCGTTTCCAGTCCACGCGGTTCAGCGTAGGAGCGCGGCTGCGATCCGGTGTCGGCCGAATGACCGACAGACCGGTGGGCGGTCGGGGACCGCTGCGGTGGTGTCGGTGACGAGGGGGCAGCCCAGCCGGTCCCGCCCCCTCGTCACCCTGTGGCCGTCAGGGCTCAGCCTTGAACCTTCAGCCCTGACTCCTCAGCCCTGCGCCTCAGTCGGCGATCGGCAGGTACACCCGGTTGCCCGCCGCCGCGAACTCCTTCGACTTCTGGGCCATGCCCTCCTCGACCTCCGCCCTGGTCCCGCCGTGTTCGCGACGGATGTCCTGGGAGATCTTCATCGAGCAGAACTTCGGCCCGCACATCGAGCAGAAGTGGGCCGTCTTGGCAGGCTCCGCCGGCAGCGTCTCGTCGTGGAACTCCCGCGCGGTGACCGGGTCCAGGGCGAGGTTGAACTGGTCCTCCCACCGGAACTCGAACCGGGCGTCGGACAGCGCGTCGTCCCAGTCCTGCGCGCCGGGGTGTCCCTTGGCGACGTCGGCGGCATGGGCGGCGATCTTGTAGGTGATGACGCCGGTCTTGACGTCGTCACGGTTGGGCAGACCGAGATGCTCCTTGGGCGTGACGTAGCAGAGCATCGCCGTCCCCCACCAGGCGATCATCGCCGCACCGATACCGGAGGTGATGTGGTCGTACGCGGGCGCGACGTCCGTGGTCAGCGGGCCGAGCGTATAGAACGGAGCTTCATCGCAGATCTCCTGCTGAAGGTCGATGTTCTCCTTGATCTTGTGCATCGGGACGTGTCCCGGGCCCTCGATCATGGTCTGTACGTTGAAACGCTTGGCGATCGTGTTGAGTTCCCCGAGCGTCCTCAACTCGGCGAACTGCGCCTCGTCGTTGGCGTCCGCGATCGAGCCGGGCCGCAGGCCGTCGCCCAGCGAGTACGTGACGTCGTACGCGGCGAGGATCTCGCATAGTTCCTCGAAGTTCTCGTAGAGGAACGACTCCTTGTGGTGTGCCAGGCACCACGCGGCCATGATCGAGCCGCCGCGCGAGACGATGCCGGTCTTGCGGTTGGCGGTCAGCGGGACGAACGGGAGGCGCACGCCCGCGTGGACCGTCATGTAGTCCACGCCCTGCTCGGCCTGCTCGACGACCGTGTCCTTGTAGATCTCCCAGGTCAGCTCCTCGGCCCGGCCGTCGACCTTCTCCAGCGCCTGGTAGAGCGGCACCGTACCGATGGGGACGGGGGAGTTGCGCAGCACCCACTCGCGGGTGGTGTGGATGTTGCGGCCGGTGGACAGGTCCATGACCGTGTCGGCGCCCCAGCGGGTCGCCCAGGTCATCTTCTCGACCTCCTCCTCGATCGAGGAAGTGACCGCGGAGTTGCCGATGTTGGCGTTGACCTTCACCAGGAACCGCTTGCCGATGATCATCGGCTCGATCTCCGGGTGATTGACGTTGGCCGGCAGCACCGCACGGCCCGCCGCGATCTCCTCGCGGACCACCTCGGGCTCGACCTGCTCCCGGATGGCCACGTACTCCATCTCGGGTGTGATCTCGCCCCGTCGCGCGTAGGCGAGCTGCGTGACCGCGCTGCCGTCCCGGCTGCGGCGCGGCTGGCGCGGTCGCCCGGGGAAGACCGCGTCGAGGTTGCGCAGACCGCCCCGCGGCGAGGTGTGCTTGATCCCGTCGTCCTCGGGACGGACGGGACGACCCGCGTACTCCTCGGTGTCACCGCGCGCGATGACCCAGTTCTCCCGCAGTGGCGCCAGTCCCCGGCGCACGTCGGTGTCGACGAGCGGATCGGTGTACGGGCCGGAGGTGTCGTACAGGGTGACCGACTGCCCGTTGGTGAGGTGCACCTGACGGACCGGCACGCGCAGATCGGGGCGCGAGCCCTCGACGTACCCCTTGTGCCAGCCGATGGACTTCCCGGTCTCCGTGGACTTTTGGCCCTGAACGGGCGGTTCGTCCTGGCTGGAGACAGGCGTGCTTGCGTCCTTGATGGTCATGAGACCTACTCCCTACGCCGGCATTACCCGGTAACAGGTTCAGCGGTCGACGCAGCGGCTTCCGTCTGTCGACGCTTCGTGTGAAACATCACTCGACTCGAATTCCGTCGACTGACGTTCCACGTGAAACATCGCTGGGACGAAGGTCAGCGCCCTCTCAGCCCGGTGCTCCGAGCTCCCGCGTGTGCAAAGGTGCCTCCACGCTAGCGTCAATTCGGGCGCGGTGAACAGAGGGCCTCTTTCGTTCTTGCGATGATCGGGCGGTGACCACCACGAATCAGCCTCCATACCCGCCACCGGACCCGCGCCGCGGCCCGGGCCCCGGTCATGGCCCCGGCGGTGGCCCCGGGCGGGGGTACAGCGAGGGCACCAACGGCCGTGGATACGGTGGTGGTTTCGACGGCAATTCCGCCGGCGGCCTCGGTGAAGGCACCGGCGGCGACTTCGGCGGGAAGCCTGGTCAGGGGCCCAACTCGGGTGGTGGGCGCGGTCAGCGGCCCTCTTCGGGTGGCGGGCACGATCAGAGACCTCACCCGGGCGGCGGGCACGGTCACGGTCTCGGGCAGGGGCAAGGCGCCGGAGACGACCACGGCCGCAGTCACGGCCAGGATCCAGGCGACGGACACGGGCACGGGCCCGATCCCGGCGATGGGCATGGGCCCGGCTCCGGCTCCGGCGGTGGTCACGGGCACAGTCACAGCCACGGCCCCGCGGCCCCCGTCTCCAAGCACCTGCGCAAGGTCATCGCCGCGATCCTGATCCCGTTCACCGCCGCCGTGGTGGTCGGGCTCGTGGTGCTGTGGCCCGGCGGCGCCCCGGCGCACGAGCGCACCGGCGTCGGCTTCGACCGGCAGACCCAGCAGGCGACGGTCACCAAGATGCAGAGCCTGAGCTGCAAGTCGGTGAACGCCTCGTCCGGCTCGTCGACCGGTGACACCTCCACCGCCGAGGGCAGCTCCGCCCAGCAGGAGGAGAACGGCACCTGCAAGAAGGCGACCATCCGCGTCGACACCGGCAAGGACACGGGCCGTACGTTCACCGAGATCGTGCAGCCGGACCAGTCACGCCAGTTGCACAAGGGCGAGAAGGTCGTCGTCGCCTACGAGCCCTCGGCGCCCAAGGACCTCCAGTACTCGGTCACCGACGTGAACCGCCGGATCCCGATGGGCGTGCTGGCCGGCATCTTCGCGCTCGCCGTCGTGGTGGTGGGCCGACTGCGCGGCATCATGGCCCTGGTCGCCCTGGCGATCAGCTTCATGATCCTGAACTTCTTCATCCTGCCCGCGATCCTCCAGGGCTCGAACCCGCTGCTCGTGGCGGTGATCGGGTCCAGCGCCATCATGCTGATCGCCCTGTACATGTGTCACGGCCTGTCCGCCCGAACGTCCGTGGCGGTGCTGGGCACGCTGATCTCACTGGTGCTGATCGGCGTCCTGGGCTCGCAGTTCATCGGCTGGGCCGCGCTCACCGGCAACACCGACGACAACACGGGTCTGATCCATGGCCTGTATCCGTCGATCGACATGAGCGGTCTGCTGCTCGCGGGCGTCATCATCGGCTCGCTCGGTGTCCTCGACGACGTGACGGTCACCCAGACCTCGGCGGTCTGGGAGCTGCACGAGGCCAACCCCTCGATGGGCTGGCGCGGGCTGTACCGGGCGGGCATCCGCATCGGCCGCGACCACATCGCGTCCGTGGTCAACACCCTCGTCCTCGCCTACGCGGGCGCCGCGCTGCCGCTGCTGCTGCTCTTCTCGATCGCGCAGAGCAGCGTCGGGGCGGTCGCCAACAGCGAGTTGGTGGCCGAGGAGATCGTACGAACCCTGGTCGGCTCGATCGGCCTGGTCGCCTCGGTGCCGGTCACCACGCTGCTGGCGGCCCTGGTGGTCTCGGCGGACCGCCCGACGGCGGAGAAGGCCGTAGCGACGGCCACAACAGCACCCACGGGGCCGACCCCGGCCCCGAATCCGGCGATCAGCGACACCGCCCCCATCCAGACCCGCACGGGACACGGACGGCGTCGCAAGCGCTGAGCGGTCGAGAAGCGCCGCCCTCGTTGTCAGGTCGAGCAGGCGGCGGGGCGGACAGGCAGGGCGGGCGAGCAGAGAAGAAGCGTTACTGCACAACCCCGTAGCGCCGCGCTGTCCGAACACATCCCACCCACCGCACGACCGCACACCCTGACACCGAGACACCGAGACACCGAGACACCGAGACACCGAGACACCGAGACACCGAGACACCCTGACACCGATCAGCCCGCGCTCTGCTCCTCCGCCAGGATCCGGTCCAGCGCCTCGTCGAGATGGGCGTCGAAGTCGGCGAGCTCACCCTCCTGGCCGAGCGGCACCAGCTTGTCGGTGCGGTCGAGGAAGGCGATGACCGGCGCCGTCGACGACCGGAACAGCGCGTGGTCGCCGCCGACCTGAAGCCGGATCAGCAGCTCGCCCAGGGAGTCGGGGTCGGCGGGCGAGACCCGTACGTCCCCTTCTCCGGTCGGCCGGCCCACCCCGTCGATCAGCAGCTCGCGGCCGAAGGCCCACGTCACCGGGGCGTCGCCCGGCAGATGGAAGGTCAGCCGCACGGCATAGGGATCACAGGATTCGTAACTCAGCTCCACCGGGATACGGAAGGAGAGCTCCTCGGAGACGAGGAAGCTCATCATGACCTCTGCCTGTACGGACTCGCGCATCGCCTACCCCGTCACTACCCCGTCATATGCCACCGATTGGCCAGGAATGATCCCTCTGACACTGCTGGCATCTTGCTTAAAGTAGGCGACAGATCACAAGGAGTGAGTTTTCAGATACTGATAGAGATCGCCAGTGACCCCAGCAACCGCCCTACCTCGCTCTGCAGTTGCCGTGTCGCGGCCGCCAGCCGATCGGCCTGGTGCGAGGGCAGGGAAATGGCCATCGTGGCCGCCGTCGTGCCCACGGTGATGGGGACCGCCGCGCAGACCGTGCCCAGCGCGTACTCCTGCCGCTCGACGACCGGTTCCATCCGCCGGGTCCGTTCGAGCCGCCTCAGCAGGGTGTGGTCGTCACGCACCGTGTACGGGGTGATCGACTGCACGGGGTAGCGCCCGAGGTGGTCGCGGCGGGCGTCCTCGTCCAGTTGGGACAGCAGGCACTGCCCGATCGCGTGCGCGTGCGCGGTCTCGCGGAAGTCGGCCCACTCCTCGACCGCCGGATTGCCCGGGGTGTCGGAGACGCACATGACCTCGATCTCGCCGTCCCGGTACACGGCGTAGTACACGGGCACGCCGATCGCGTCCCGCCAGTGGGCCAGCGCGTCGACGATCGTGCTGCGACGTTTCTGCTGGGCCGCGCTGCTGCTCAGCCGCTCGGCCGCGTCACCGAGGAAGAACAGCCCCTTGTCCCGGCGCAGATAGCCCTCGTGCACGAGGGTGCGCAGCAGGTGATACGCCGTCGGGAGGGCGAGGAAGGTCTCGCGGGCGAGTTGCTTGGCGGGGGCTCCGTGCGGGTGGTCCGCGACGCACTCGAGGAGTCGCATCGCCCGCTGGACGGATCCGATGAGGGTGGCGGCGGCCTGGGGGTGTGGGTGCGGGGCCGACGGTGCGGTGGGCGCGTGCCCGGATCGAGGGGACCCTGCGCGCTCGGATTCCGGGGATCTCGTGTGCACAGGTCCTAGAGGACTGGCGGGCCCAGGTTCCGAAGGATTGGCGGGCCCAGGTTCCGAAGGATTGGCGGGCCCAGGTACCGGAGGCTCGGCGTGCCCGGATCCCGGAGGGCTGGCGGGCCCAGGTCCCGGGGGCTTGGCCGGCCCGGATCCCGGAGGGCTGGCGGGCCCGGAGTCCGGAGGCCCCGCGGCCCCAGGTCCCGGAGGACCCGCAGGCCCGGCCCCCGGAGGACTTCCGTGCCCGGACGCCGGATGCGCTGTCTCCTGTTCAACCGCCGGAGGCATCGGCGTACGTTCCTGTGTCGACGGGCCCGGCTGCTCGGGTGGACGGATCGGGATCGGGCGTACCGGGGGCGGGGCCGCCGGCGAGGGTGTGGCTGGGGATGCGTGGGGGGTTGTGGTTGCGGTGCCGGTGTCTACCGTGGCCAAAGGTCACTCCCGGAGCGCGAGGGGGCAGCCCGTGCGGGGGAACACGGGTGGGGGTGTACGCCGCTCGCGGGGTCGTCCCCGCGTCGAATTCCGGACTCTAACCGTCCGTCACCGCGCGCGGACGGCCCGCCGGAAAACTTCCCTCGCGCGAGGGAACCGGTGATTCCTGTTACCGGTCACCGGTGTCCCATGGGTTACCGATCACCGGTGTCCCACGAGCCTCACCAGTCGCTGCGCGACGAGGAGCTCGACGTGAACTTCCGTACGACGTAGATCAGTCCGCCGACCAGTGCCACGAAGACCAGTGCCTTGAAGAGCAGTCCGATGACGAAGCCGACCACGGTCGCTATCAGTCCGCCGAACACGACCAGGGCGATGACCGGCACCGCGATCCACTTCACCCACCAGGGCAGTGTCGAGAAGATCTCTCCCATAGCTGTCGTCCTTACCTCTCCGCCCGTCGCTGGTGCCGGGTCCGTCGATGACCCGGGCTTGTGACGCCGGATCCTTCTGTTGTCCTGCCTGTCGTCCTGCATTCGATGCTAGAGCCGGCAGGGGCCCCGGCGGAGGCCCGGCATCCCTTGTCCTCCCCTGATCGATCCCCTAGGGAACCCCGAGGCGCGGCCTCAGCTCTCGGGCGGAGAGAACACCACCAGGACCCGCAGATCCTCGCTGATGTGGTGGAACTTGTGGGCCACCCCGGCGGGCACGTACACCACGCTGCCGCGCGCCACCTGGGTCGTCTCCATGCCGACCGTGATCGCGGCCCGGCCGCTGACCACGAAGTACACCTCGTCCTGCTGGTGCGGCTGCTGCGGGTCCTGGCTGCCCGCGTCGAGCGCGTACAAGCCGACCGACATATTCCGTTCGCGCAGAAACTGCAGGTAAGCGCCGTCGTTGGCGGCGCGCTCCGCCTCCAGTTCGTCCAACCGGAATGCCTTCATCGCTCTTGTCGCCCTCGTCCCACTGCTCGTTTCCGATCTCGTCTGCCACGATCAGACACATGAAGAATTTCGTAGTCAAGACGATCGCCAACGCGGGCGCCCTGGCGGTCGCCGTCTGGCTGCTCGACAAGATCACCCTGACCGGTGACAGCACGGGCAAGAAGGTCTGGACCCTGCTCCTGGTCGCACTGGTCTTCGGGGTGGTGAACTTCCTGGTCAAGCCGGTTCTACAGGTGCTGACCTTCCCGCTGTTCATCCTGACGCTGGGCCTGTTCACGCTGGTCATCAACGCGCTGATGCTGCTGCTCACCTCGTGGCTGGCCGACAAGCTGGACCTGAGTTTCCACGTGGAAGGCTTCTGGACAGCCGTCCTGGGCGGTCTGATCATCTCCATCGTCTCCTGGGCGCTCAACGTCGTCCTGCCCGACGGGGACTGAGCACGCGATGACGTATCGCGTCTGTTTCGTCTGTACCGGCAACATCTGCCGGTCCCCGATGGCGGAGTCCGTCTTCCGCGCCCGCATAGCGGAGGCCGGCCTCGCGGACCGGGTCGGGGTCGACAGCGCCGGTACCGGCGGCTGGCACGAGGGCGACGGCGCCGACCCGCGCACCGTCGCGGTCCTGGAGGAGCACGGCTACGAGGGCGAGCACACGGCCCGGCAGTTCCTGTCGTCGTGGTTCGACCGCCTCGACCTGGTGGTCGCCCTCGACGCCGGCCACCTCAGGGCCCTGCGCCGCCTCGCACCCACCCCGGAGGACGCGGCGAAGGTGCGCCTGCTCCGCTCCTACGACCCCGCCGCAGGCGACGACCTCGACGTGCCCGACCCCTACTACGGGGGCCTGGACGGCTTCGAGGAGTGCCTTGAGATGGTGGAGGCGGCGAGCGAGGGTCTGCTCGCCGCGGTTCGCGAGCAAGTGGAGGGACAGGCGGCATGAGTGATTCCGCTGCGGGAGCGCCGATACACGGCGCCGGTGACGGCACGCGCGCGGTAAGGGCGGGGCTGCCCGAGCCGGTCAGGCACGAGCCGACGCTGCCCGGTCCGGTGTTCGCCGCCCACTTCCATCTGCCGGGCGAGGCGACCGGACCGTACAAGTACGGCCGGGACGAGAACCCGACCTGGACGCATCTGGAGCGCGCCATCGGCGAGTTGGAGGCGCCCGGGCAGGATGACGTCGAGACGCTCGTCTTCGCCTCCGGGATGGCCGCCATCTCGTCGGTGCTCTTCTCCCAGCTGCGCGCCGGCGACACGGTCGTCCTGCCCAACGACGGCTACCAGGTACTGCCCCTGGTGCGCGAGCAGTTGGAGGCGTACGGCATCGAGGTGCGCACGGCGCCGACCGGCGGCGACGCCCAACTGGACGCGCTGGACGGCGCCAAGCTGCTGTGGATCGAGTCGCCCTCGAACCCCGGGCTCGACGTGTGCGACATCCGGCGGCTCGTCGAGGCGGCACACGCGCGTGGCGCCCTGGTCGCCGTCGACAACACCCTCGCGACGCCGCTGGGGCAGCGCCCGCTGGAGCTCGGCGCCGACTTCGCCGTGGCCAGCGGCACCAAGCAGCTCACCGGGCACGGCGACGTGCTCCTCGGGTACGTGGTCGGCCGCGACGCCGAGGCGATGACCGCCGTACGCCGGTGGCGGAAGGTCGTCGGCGCGATTCCGGGACCCATGGAGGCCTGGCTCGCCCACCGTTCGATCGCCACCCTCCAGCTCCGTGTCGACCGGCAGTGCGCGACGGCCCTCGTGGTCGCCGAGGCGCTGCGGGAGCGGCCCGAGGTGACCGGGCTGCGCTATCCCGGGCTGCCCGACGATCCCTCGCACAAGATGGCCGCACGGCAGATGCACCGCTACGGATGCGTGGTCTCCTTCACGCTGCCTACACGCACGCGTGCCGACGCCTTCCTGGACGCGCTGCGGCTCGTGGACGACGCGACGAGCTTCGGCGGGGTGCGGTCCACGGCCGAGCGGCGCGGTCGCTGGGGCGGGGACGCGGTGCCGGAGGGCTTCATCCGGCTGTCGGTCGGCGCCGAGGATCCCGAGGACCTGGTGGCGGACGTGCTCCGCGCGCTGGACGAGTCGGCGCGGTGACCGGTTTACGGTCCTCCCGTCGACGGCCGCCTACCGACAAAGGACGGTCCGAGCCTCCCCCCTCGTGGCTCGGACCGCCCCCGGTTCCGCGCGCGAAGAACCGCGCGACCAAGGCTAGTTGACTCTGTGTCAGTGTCCAATCACAGTAGCGACAGAGACCTATCGACTTATTTATAGTTGGGCCCTGCCCGGGGCCGGGAGTGGGGCAGGGAAAGGGGAGGGCGTGCCATGGATCTGGCCTTGCTGCGCACTTTCGTGACCGTGCACCGGGCCGGCTCCTTCACTCGGGCCGCCGCGCTGCTCGGTCTGTCGCAGCCGGCCGTGACCTCGCAGATCCGCACGCTGGAGCGTCAGCTGGGCCGCCCGCTGTTCCTGCGGCAGGCCCGCGGGGTGACGCCGACGAGCATCGGTGACGAACTCGCGCACAAGGCCGCCCCGCACCTCGACGCCCTCGTGGAGATCACCGAGACCGGCCTCGACGAGGACTCCTCCCTGCGCACCCTGCACCTCGCCGGTCCCCCGGAGTTCACCGCCGAGCGCGCGCTGCCCGCCCTCACCGGGCTGACCGGCGAGGACAGCCAGGGCTTCGCACTGCGCACCTCGTTCGGGAACGCGGAGGAGACCCTGGAAGGGCTTGCCGCCGGGCATCACGATCTGGCCATCAGTACGGCCCGCCCACGGGGCGCGCTGCTCACGGCGACTCCGCTCTGCGACGAGGAGCACGTCCTGGTCGCCGCCCCGAGCCGGGCCGAGCGGATCCCCGGCAAGCCGCGCCGAAAGGGGGCGCCCGCGTTGGAGAACGTCCCCGTGATCGAGGTGCACGAGTCGCTGCCCTTCGTCTCCCGCTACTGGGCCGCCGTCTTCGACTCCCGCCCGGCCACCCCGGGCACGGTCATCGTGCCCGATCTGCGGGCGGTCCTCGCCTGTGCCGTCGCGGGCGCGGGACTCGCGGTGCTGCCCCGCTATCTGTGCGCCGCCGCCTTGGAGCGGGGTGAAGTCCTGGCCCTGCACGAGCCCACGGTCCCACCGCTGCGGACGTACTTCTTGGTGGTCCGCACCGGCACGTTGGCGATGCCCCATATCGCGCGGGCGCACGACTGGCTGTTGCGGTCGGCGGCCGACTGGTGCTGACCTGGCCTTTTGTCGCGACTACTCGGGGAGCTCGGTCGGTGACGCCCTGCGATGTTTCACGTGGAACCAGCCGGGCCACATTTCTCCCATGACCGTCCGACCCGTGGTCAAGCGCACCGCTCGTGCCGTTCTGCTCGATGGTGACTACCTGATCCTGATCAAACGCACCAAACCAGGCGTCGATCCCTACTGGGTAACCCCCGGTGGCGGAGTCGAGCCCGAGGACACAACCGTCGTCGAAGCCCTCCATCGCGAAGTGGACGAGGAACTCGGCGCCAAGATCACCGATGTGGTGCCCTGCTTCGTGGACACCGTCGAACACATCGGCAAGGACGCCGCCACGACCGGCGTGAAGGTGCAGCACTTCTTCGTCTGCCACCTGGAGTCCATGGACACGTCCCTGCGCCATGGCCCGGAAGTGGACGAGCCGGCCGGGGAGTACGAGATCGTCCGGGTGCCGTTCACCCGGGTCGGCATCGCCTCCGTCCATCTCGTGCCGCTGTCGCTGCGGCACTACCTGGACGGGAACATCGAGGGCGTACGCGCGATGCACGCGCCCGACCTCGGCTGATCCCGGCGCCGCGTCAGTCGGCGACGCCGAGGCAGCCGTTCGTGCCGTCTCAGTCGCCGGCTCCGACGAGCTCCTCCACCGAGTCGTGCCGGATGCGCTCCGGCGGGATCCCGACGCTCCTGAGCGCGTCCACACCGCTGCGGATCATGCCGGGCGGTCCGGAGAGATAGGCGTCGTAGCCGCTCCAGGGCGTGTACTGGCGGATGGCGTCCGGCAGTTGGAGATGCGCCTGCTCGTCGATGATCGCGCGGACCGTGAGCCACGGGTGGGTCTGCTGGAGTCTGAGCATCGTGTCGATGTCGTACAGGTCGTGGTCGGTGCGGGCGCCGTAGAACACCTCGACCGGACGCCGTTCGCCGTGTTCGGCGACGTCCTCGACCATCGCCCTGATGGGCGCGATGCCGGTGCCGCCGCCCAGGCAGAGCAGGCCGCTGTCGGTCGTGTGGTCGACGGTCATCGAGCCCGCGGGCGGGCCCAGGCGGAGGATGTCACCGGGCCGGGAGCGGTGCACGAGCGCGTTGGAGACCCAGCCCGCCGGGACGGCCTTCACGTGGAACGTGAGCAGACCGTCGTGGCGAGGCGCCGAGGCGAAGGAGAAATGCCGCCAGATCCGCGGCCACCACGGTGTCTCCACGCTCGCGTACTGGCCGGCGAGGAAGGGATAGGGCTGGTTGGGGCGGACCGTGAGGACGGCGACATCACGGGTCCTGAGGTCGTGCGTGACGATCTCGGCGTACCACCAGGCCGGGGCGCGCAGTTCGTCCGCGGCGGCCGCGTCGATCATGACCTGCGAGATCGTCGTGTACGTCCGCACCCAGGCCGCCTCCGTCTCCGGGTGCCAGACGGCCGACGCGTACTTGCTCAGCGCGCCGATGAGGCACTCCCCGACGGCCGGGTAGTGCTCGGGGCGCGTGCCGTACTTGCGGTGGCCGCGGCCGAGGTTCTGCAGGTAGTCGACGAGGACGGGGGTGTTGTCGACGTGCTCGGCCGCGGTGAGCAGCGCCTTCAGCAGTCGGTCCCGCTGGGTGTCCATCGCCGCCGGGAACAGCGACCGGAGGTCGGGGTGGCGGACGAAGAGCAACGCGTAGAAGTACGAGGTGACCTTGTCGGCGACCGGCGCGACCTCCGCCATCGTCCTGCGGATGAGGACGGCGTCCGGCGAGGCCTGCTCCGCACGGGTCGGTACGGCCGTCTGCGGGGCGGCGGGAGCGGGCTGCGGGGCGGCGGAGGTGGAGCGCTGGGCGGGGACGTACGGGTCGGCTGCGGGGGCCGGCGCGACCGGTTGCCCGGCGGGCTCCCGCTGTCGGCCCGGGTCGATGTCCGCGGTGGGTCTGCCGACCGGCCGCATCGCGGCGAGGCGATTGCCCTCGGAGGCCTCGCGCCCACTGCCCTGGGGGGTCTCCGGCGGTGTGTGCGACGCGAACCAGCCGGCCCTGCCGCCGGACGTGCCGTTGTCGCCCGACGTGGTGGTCGGAGCGTCCATGGTGTGCCTCGCCTCGAACATCTTTCGGTCGGTCTGCGCACCTCCTCGATCGGAAGATGCCTGCTTCCCCCGCAGACGGCTTGCTTTCCCCGTTTCGCCCAGTGGCCGATACAGCCACATTCAAACCGCGTTCACATTCCGTACGGACAAGTAAGCCGAGAGTGTGACATTGGCCGCAGTGCGCTCCGCGCCCCTGCTCCCGGCGAACCGGAGTCGACCATACCGGCCACCGCCTCGATCACAAGTCCGGCCTTCCATCACCACGAATGGAGCGGGTCGAACCATCAATTCCTTCAATTACCGGGCGTGGCGCACCAATTCATAGGCTTCCCACAGATCCATGCCCATGTACGAGTGTGTCGCGAGACCGGTCAGGTGGAGGTCCGCATTGACCGCCACGGAAGTCGACACCGCACCGAACAGGTCCTTGTCCGAGAATGAGTCGCCATAAGCGACGCAGTCGGCGGACGTCACTCCGAACTCCTCACACAGCCGTCCGGCGATCTTCACTTTGGCGGCGGCGTTGAGCACCCCGGCTGGATCCACGGGCTCGGTGAACGGCACGGCGGGGAACAGGGATCCATGCGCCGCGTGCGCACCCCAGCCGGTGAGCCGTTCCACGAAGAAGGAGGGGGAGAGCGAGACGACGGCGCAGTAGTCGCCCTCCTGCCGGATCGCCGCCCAGACCTCCCGGATCCGGCCCAGCCACGGTGCCTGCTCGAAGGCCGCCGCCACATGGGCCTCGGTGAGATCCGCCCAGAGTTCACGCACGCCGGCCGCGTACTCCGGCGGTCCGATCAGTCCCGCCGAGATCGCCTTGTCCAGCGCCACCGTCTCGGCTTCCAGACCCAACTGCCGTGAGATCTCCACGGGCGCCGAGGTGCCGTACAGCAACGTGCCGTCGAGATCGAAGAGATGAAGTCGCGCCATGGTCACCGAGACTAGTCCGGCGACGCGGCGGCTCTTCGGCGACGGTGTTTCACGTGAAACACCGGCCGTTGTCGGCTCTGTGTACGGCTGCCCACGACATGGCCAAAAGCTCGTGTCCCCGCCTGAGAAGAACCGGAAAGCGGTGGACGACGAGGCCACCCGTCAGACAGCCTGACCTGCGTGCCGACTCCTTCTCTCGCCGCTCTTCCGATCCGCCGTCTGACGCTTCGCGATCTCACCGCCTGCGCCGACTTGTCCGAGGACCGGGGGTGGCCGCGCGAGGAACACAAGTGGGGCTTCCTCCTCGCATCCGGGAAGGGTTACGGGATCGACGACCCCGACGGCGGTCTCGTCAGCGCCTGTGTCGTCACCGAGTACGGACCGCAGGACCGCCCCGGTCTGGGAGCCGTCGGCATGGTGCTGGTCGCCGAACGGCATGTCCGTCAGGGCGTGGGACGCCGGCTGATGCGACACCTCGTCTCGGCGATGGGCACCACTCCGCTGACCCTGCACGCGACCCCGTACGGCCGGCCGCTCTACGAGGAACTCGGCTTCAAGGTCATCGGCCGGGCGGAGATGCTGCTCGGGCACTTCACGCCCGGCGGACCGGAACCCAAGGTCGTCACGCGCGCGGCCACCGCGGAGGACCTCACCTCGATCCTCCGGCTCGACGAGGAGGTGTTCGGTCTGGACCGGACGCACATCCTCACCCGACTCCCCGCCTTCGCGGACCAGTTGCGCGTCGCCGAGCGGGACGGCCGGCTCATCGGCTACGCGGCGGCCTGGCCCAACATGGACACCCATGTCGTCGGCCCGCTGATCGCCCAGGACACCGAGACCGCACAGGCGCTGATCGCTTCTCTCGCCGCCCTCACCGACCGCCCCCTGCGCACCGACATCGACGCACGCCACGAGGAACTGCTGGCGTGGGTCAAGGAACGCGGTCTGGCCCGCGTCGCCGACAACGCCGTCATGACCTACGGCATCGCGGAGCTCCCCGGGGACTGGACCAGGCGCTTCGCCCCGCTGACGGTGGCCGCCGGCTGAGCCGGACCGCGCGCCCCTGTGCATAGGCTGCGGGTATGGGAGATCTTGAGATACGGCCCGCCACGGCGGACGACGTGCCCGTGATCGTCGCGATGCTCGCCGACGACCCGCTCGGCGCCCAGCGCGAGTCTCCGGACGATCCGGCCCCGTACCTGGCCGCCTGGGAGCGCATCGCGGCCGACCCGAACCAGCATCTGGTCGTCGCCGTTCGTGAGGACCGGGTCGTCGGCACGCTTCAGCTCACGGTCATCCCCGGTCTGTCACGCAGGGGTGCCACCAGGTCGATCATCGAGGGTGTCCGCATCCATGCCGATGAGCGCGGCAGCGGCCTGGGCACGCAGCTCATCGAGTGGGCGGTCGACGAATCCCGGCGCCAGAACTGCCAGTTGGTCCAGCTGACCTCCGACAGCACCCGCACCGACGCCCACCGCTTCTACGAGAGGCTCGGCTTCACCGCCTCACACGTGGGCTTCAAGCTTCAGCTGTGAGGTCGGGTGGGTGTCGTGTTTCACGTGAAACACGACACCCACCTGCCGACACGTCGGCTATCCGATGCCTCGCCACCCCTCCGGGTCGACTCCACCCGGCACGGAAGCCCCCTCGTCGTACGGCTGACGCGTGAACACGAAGGACCCGAGGTCCAGATGGCTCACGGTCCCGTCGGGCCGTCGTACGGCCTTCAGGAGCTCTCCGGCGTAGTAGCCCTCCAGTCCGGTCCACGTGCCGTCGGCGTTGGCCCGGAAGCGGGACCGACGGCCACCGCCGGACAGGGGCCCCAGGGAGAGCCCGTCGGCGGCCGTCAGCCGGAGGGCGAACGCGTGCGTTCCCCAGTACCACGGGCCCGCCAACTCCCCTACGGACGCGTCCACTTCGGGCAGTGGCCGCCACGGGGCGGGGATGCGGGGCTCGGCCTCGGCGACGATGCGTACGAGGTCGGCGCCGATCGTGGACAGCGGGGGGCCGGAGGTGCAGTTGGCCAGCACCACCGCGGCGACGTCGTCCTCGACGCTGATGCTGAGGTTCGCCAGAAAGCCCGGCAGCGAACCGGAGTGGCCCACCAGCAGCCGACCGTGGCTCTGCTGGATCTGCAGCCCGAGTCCGTACGAGACGCCGTCCGCGACGTCCGCGGCCTCGCCCGGCGCCGCCGGCGCACGCATCTCCCGTACGGTCTCGGCGCTCAGGACCCGGTCGTCCCCCTGCGCCAGGAAGATCGCGAACCGCGCCAAGTCGCCGGTGGTGGACCAGAGTTGACCGGCGGGTGCCATGCGCCCGAGGTCCTCGGCGGGCTCCGGCAGCATGACGTCGGCCCAGGGATGCACGGCCCAGCCGCCCGCGTGGGGCGCCTTCGGACGACCGCTCGTGCGGTCCAGGCCCAGGGGTTCGAGCACTTCCCGCCGCAGCACCTCCTCCCAGGGAGCGCCGCGCAGCTTCTCGACGAGCGTGCCCAGCACGGTGTAGCCCGGGTTGGAGTAGTGGAAGCGGCGGCCCACCGGGTGCCGGAGGGGCTGTTCGCCCAGGACGTCGGCGAGTTCGGGGCGCAGCGAGCCCGGAGTCCGCTCCCACCAGGGCGCGGGCGACTCGGCGGCCAGCCCGCTGGTGTGCGCGAGGAGGTCGGCGACGGTGGCCTCCCCCACGCCCGTGCCCGGCAGATGCTTCTCCACCGGGTCACCGAGGTCGAGCGCGCCCTCGTCCCGCAGCCGCAGCACCAGAACGGCGGTGAAGGTCTTGGTGATCGAGCCGATCCGGTACTGCACGTTCTCGTCAGGACCGTGCCCGTCCACCGAGGTCCGCGCCCCGTGCCACACGGTCCGCCCGCCCCGTACCACCGCCGCGACCAGCGACGGCGCGCGCCCTTCGGCCTGGGCCACGGCGATCCGGTGCAGCAGCGCCCGTCGCGTGGCGGGGAGCAGCTCTTCCTGAGGTGTCGTCATTCCCCCAGTCCACCCCGGGAGCCGCTCGGGCGTCGAGCGTATTTGCCCCGGGGGCGCGGGTGTCGGGTCGGCAGCCAGGTGTCGACGACGGCCGCCAGTGCGTCACGACCGGTGAAGACGTGTCCGTTCATCCCCGTGGCCCGGGCGGCGCGTACGTTCTCCTCGCGGTCGTCGACGAAGAGGAAGTCGTTCGGAGCGGCCCCCATGGCGACGACGCAGTGCCGGAAGGCCGCCGGGTCCGGCTTCGCCGCTCCGATCTTCCCGGAGAAGGCGATGTGGTCCAGTTCGCGCAGCCAGGGCTGCGCGGCGAGGAAGGCGTCCGCGTGGTCCGAGGGGATGTTGGACAGCAGGGCGACCTCGGCGACGCCGCGCAGGGACTGGACGTAGGCGACCATCGAGGTGTCGACGCGCGACCAGCTGTCGATGTCGATGAGGCGCAGGTCCTCGATCGTGTCGGCGTCGGCGGAGCGGGACAGCCAGCGCAGTACGGCGGTCCAGTACTCGGGCGCGGACTGCCGACCGGCGTCGTAGGGCGGGCGGCAGGCCCAGTAGGCCGTGGTGAAGGCATCCGTGGGTGTGTGACAGCGGGCGGCCATCTTTCCCAGGGCACCCGGGCGTTGGTGGCGGGCGATGACGCCGAAGAGGTCGAACAGGACGATGCCGCGGTCGGTGGGCATGGTGGGGGTTCCTCCGGGTTCTGGTGGCCGGGGCGGGAGGAGAAGCCGGTCCGGCACCGAGTGAGCCGTGCCGCACCGGCGGTCAGTGGCTGCTGTGCGCCATCTCCTCGCTCGTGCGGTCGGATCCGGTGCGCAGGACTCCTGCGGCCACGGTGGTGATCGCGCACAGCAGGATCAGCAGGACGAAGGCGTGGTTCAGGGCGACGAAGTGGGTCAGCCAGCCGATGACGGCCGGGCCCGCGAGCATGCCGACGTAGCCGAGCCCGGCGACCCGGGAGACATTGGCCCCCGCGGCGGCGGGGTCGGCGTGCCCGGCCGCGCTGAACAGCTGCGGGACACAGCCGGACAGACCCAGGCCGAACAGCGCCCACCCCGCGAACGCGGCCCAGATCCACGGGGAGACGGTCACGATCGTGATGCCGACGCCGGCCGTCGCCGCGCCGTACCTCAGGATCGCCATGGACCCGAACCGGGCGACGAGGCGGTCGGCGAGCAGTCGGCCGATGGTCATGGTCGCGGCGAAGGTGCCGTAGGCGAAGGCGGCGGTGCTCGCGGGTGCGCCGAGGACGTCCTTGAGGTGCAGCGCGCTCCAGTCGTTGGCGGCTCCCTCGCACAGCATGACCAGGAGCGCCAGGGCGGCGAGGATCCAGATGCGCCTGCTGGTGCCGCGGCGCCCGGCGGCCGGCGGCTGCTCGGTCTCCCCCACGGAGTCGGCGGCGGCAGCGGCGGGTACGGCGGGCAGCAGGGCGCGTGCCGACACCAGGGCGACCGCGATGCCCAGGGCTCCCATGGCGGCCATGCCCGCCGCCGGGCTCAGACCGGCGCTCGCCGTGGCCGCTCCGACGAGTGCGGCGAGGACGCCGCCGACCGAGAAGGTGGCGTGGAAGGCCGACATGACGGGGCGGCCGTACGCCTTCTCCACGTGCACGGCGTGGGCGTTCATGCTCACGTCCAGGCAGCCGTTGCAGAAGCCGAAGACCAGCAGGGCGGCTGCCAGCGTCCACGGTTCACGGGGCAGGCCGGGCAGCACCAGAGCCGCGCTGCACAGGACACCAGTGGCGGGGACGACCGTGCGCGCCCCGAGACGGTCGGTCAGGCTCCCGGCCACCTGCATCCCGATAAAGGCACCGAGCCCCAGCAGCACCAGCAGGGCCCCGAGCGTCGCGTGGCTGATGTCCACGCGCTCCTCGATGGCGGGGATGTTCACCACCCAGGTGCCCATCAGGGTGCCGCACAGACTGAAGTAGACGAAGGTCGCGACTCGGGCGGCACGCAGCGGATGACTCATGCCGACGACCGTAACGAACATCAATGATGGTTGAATACTGGCACTTCGCACACATTGCATGTTCGTTTGGTGGGGTGTTCAATCGCGGTATGAGCAACGCAGACCGGCACGGGATGATCGCGCAGGCCGTCAGGGAGTCGGGCAGGAGCACGGTCCAGGAGCTCGTCGAACTGACCGGCGCCTCCGAGATGACCATCCGGCGTGACCTCGACGCGCTGGCCGCGCACGGCGTCCTGGAGCGGGTCCGCGGCGGGGCGCGCACCCTGCTGCTCAGGGGCGAGGAGCCGCCCTTCGCCCTGCGCTCCCACGACTCCGTCGACGCCAAGCGCCGCATCGCGGCCGAGGTGTCCTCGCTCATCGCCGACGGCGAGACCGTCCTCCTCGACAGCGGCACCACCTGCCTGGAGGTCGCCCATCTGCTACGCCGACGGCCGGTCACGGTGATGCCCCTGTCGTTGCAGGCCATCCAGGTACTCGGCGAGGGCCCGGGCCCGGCCACCCTGATGGTGCCCGGCGGGCAGCCCCGGGCCGCGGAGGGAGCCCTCACCGGCCCGCTCACCCTCGCGTCCCTGGCGGCCCTGCGCTTCGACACCGCCGTCATGGGCTGCTGCGGGTTGAGTGCGGCCGAGGGCCTGACCGCCTACGACCTCGACGACGCGGCCGTGAAGAAGGCCGCCATCGCCGGCGCGCGCCGCATCATCGTGGCCACCGACGCCACCAAGCTCGGCCACACCGCGTACGCCCACGTCGGCCCCGCCACCCTCCTGCACACCCTCGTCACCGACACCGGGGCGCCCGCCGACGAGGTCGCGGCGCTCGAAGACACCGGCATCGTCGTCAAGTCCGTCTGACCCGGGGCACAGTCCGTCTGACCCGGGCTCCTTCGGTTGTGCCGACCGTCAGCGCCACCACCGGGCACGATGACCGCATGTGGGTTCGGATCGCGCGGCGATGAGTTTCCCGCGCCGCGCCGGTCCGTACGCGTGACACCGACTCACGGAAGGCTGGCGCCATGCGGAAACTGATCTACGGCATGAACCTGACTCTGGACGGTTACATCGCCGCGCCCGGCGACGACATCGGCTGGGGCGGGCCGCCGAGCGACGAGCTGTTCCAGTTCTGGTCCGACCAGTTGCAGGCGACCGACCTGTCGTTCTACGGGCGCAAGCTGTGGCAGACGATGAGCTCCCACTGGCCCACCGCCGACCAGCAGCCGGGCGCCACCCCGGCGGAGGTCGAGTTCGCGCGCCGTTGGCGGGACATGTCGAAGGTGGTGTTCTCCTCGACGATCGACAAGGTCGACTGGAACACCCGCCTGGTCACCGGGGACGCGGTCGCCGAGATCACCCGGCTCAAGGCCGAGGACGGTGGCCCGATGGACATCGGCGGCGCGACGGTCGCCGCGGCGGCCATGCGGGCCGGGCTGATCGACGAGTACGTGCTGGCCACCGCGCCGGTCCTGGTGGGCGGCGGCACGCCGTTCTTCACCGCGCTGGACAACTGGGTGAACCTGAACCTCGTCGAGACGCGGATGTTCCCCGGCGGCGTGATCGTGACCAGGTACGAGACGAGGCGCTGAGCAGCACCACCACCGCGCTGGTCTCAGGGCGAACGGATCAGGTCTGCGCCATGTCCACGAACCGCGAGTAGTGGCCCTGGAAGGCGACGGTGATCGTCGCCGTGGGGCCGTTACGGTGCTTGCCGACGATGATGTCCGCCTCGCCCGCGCGCGGTGACTCCTTCTCGTAGGCGTCCTCGCGATGGAGCAGGATCACCATGTCGGCGTCCTGCTCGATGGAACCGGACTCACGCAGGTCGGACACCATCGGCTTCTTGTCCGTGCGCTGCTCGGGACCACGGTTCAGCTGCGAGAGCGCGATCACCGGGACCTCCAGCTCCTTGGCCAGGAGCTTGAGGTTTCGGGACATGTCCGAGACCTCCTGCTGACGGCTCTCGGAGCGCTTGGAGCCACCCGCCTGCATCAGCTGCAGATAGTCGATGATCACCAGCTTGATGTCGCTGCGCTGCTTGAGCCGGCGGCACTTAGCGCGGATCTCCATCATCGACAGGTTCGGGGAGTCGTCGATGTAGAGCGGCGCGGACGACACCTCGGGCATCCGGCGCGCCAGCCTGGTCCAGTCCTCGTCGGTCATGGTGCCGGAACGCATGTGGTGCAGGGCCACCCGCGCCTCGGCGGACAGCAGACGCATCGCGATCTCGTTGCGGCCCATTTCCAGGGAGAAGATGACGCTCGGCAGGTTGTGCTTGATCGACGCCGCGCGCGCGAAGTCCAGCGCGAGCGTGGACTTGCCCATGGCGGGTCGGGCCGCGATGACGATCATCTGGCCCGGGTGCAGACCGTTGGTGAGCGAGTCGAGGTCGGTGAACCCGGTCGGTACGCCGGTCATCTCGCCGCTGCGCGAGCCGATCGCCTCGATCTCGTCGAGCGCGCCCTCCATGATGTCGCCGAGCGGCAGGTAGTCCTCGCTGGTGCGCTGCTCGGTGACCGCGTAGATCTCGGCCTGCGCGCGGTTGACGATCTCGTCGACGTCGTCGTCCGCCGCGTACCCCATCTGGGTGATGCGGGTTCCGGCCTCGACCAACCTGCGCAGCACCGCCCGCTCGTGGACGATCTCCGCGTAGTACTCCGCGTTGGCCGCCGTCGGCACCGTCTGGACGAGGGTGTGCAGATACGATGCGCCACCGACCTTGTTGATCTCGCCGCGTTTGGTGAGCTCGGCGGCGATCGTGATCGGGTCGGCCGGTTCACCCTTCGCGTAGACGTCGAGGATCGCCTGGAAGACCGTCTCGTGCGCGGGCTTGTAGAAGTCGTGGCCCTTGAGCACCTCCACGACATCGGCGATGGCGTCCTTGGACAGCAGCATGCCGCCGAGAACCGACTGCTCGGCGTCGAGATCCTGCGGCGGTACGCGCTCGAACGACGTCCCGCCGCTCTCCCACTGGCCGTTCTCCCGGCCGCGGTCGTGCTGCTCGTCGCGCCCGCGGCCGCCTTCGCCGCGCCGGCGGGCAGGCAGACGATCACTCGGACCACTGTCGGCCCACGGATCGTCCAAGGGCTCGGAAATGCTCACCGAGACACCTCCTCCCGTCCGCCGAGAGCGGACCTAGCCGTGCCTCTCTTTTCTACGGCACGGCACTGACAAACAAGACGCCCAACTCCGGTTATGGCGCGTCGGTTTTGTGATGGTTTCCCAGCCGACGAACGGAGCGGGCGCCGCACCACCGTAGGCCTGTGGGCACCGTCAGCCAATCTGGTTATCCACAGGCCATGTGGACGACGGCCCGGATGCTGTGGAGAACTCCGCAAAACCTGTGCACGACCCGGTGGACAGCCCTGTGAACAAGCTCCGATCTTCGTCGCGACGCCCATCCTGACCTGCGGCTTTCCCGTCCACCGGCTGTGCAGAAGAAAAACTTTTCCAGTTGGACCAAGATCACTTCGAACGGTGCGCGAAAGAGCACGGGCCGCGAAGCGGAGTAAGGGTCTCATCTGCATTGCATCTCTTACCTGTGGACGATTACATTAGTGCTCATGACACAGGCTCCCGCGACCCCCGAGGCCGACCGGCGACAGCACGATCGAGAGATCGTCGCACTGGCCGTCCCGGCCTTCGGCGCACTCGTCGCCGAGCCCCTCTTCGTCATGGCCGACAGCGCGATCGTGGGCCATCTCGGCACGGCCCAACTCGCCGGACTCGGCGTCGCCTCGGCCCTCCTCATGACAGCGGTCAGCGTCTTCGTCTTCCTTGCCTACGCCACCACGGCGGCCGTCGCCCGTCGCGTCGGCGCCGGTGACCTCCAGGCCGCCATCCGGCAGGGCATCGACGGCATCTGGTTGGCACTCCTGCTCGGTGCCGCCGTCATCGCCGTCACCCTTCCCACCGCACCGGCCCTGGTCGAGCTCTTCGGTGCCTCGGACACCGCCGCCCCCTACGCGACCACCTACCTCCGCATCTCTGCCCTGGGCATCCCCGCCATGCTCGTCGTCCTCGCCGCGACCGGTGTCCTGCGCGGCCTCCAGGACACCAAGACACCGCTCTACGTCGCCGTCGCGGGCTTCGTCGCCAACGGCGCCCTCAACGCCGGCCTCGTCTACGGCGCCGACCTCGGCATCGCGGGCTCTGCCTGGGGCACGGTCATCGCCCAGTGGGGCATGGCCGCCGTCTATTTGGTCGTGGTCGTCCGCGGTGCCCGTCGGCACGGCGCCTCGCTGCGTCCCGATGCCGCCGGCATCAGAGCTTCGGCCCAGGCCGGCGCACCTCTGCTCGTGCGCACACTGTCCTTGCGGGCGATTCTGATGATCGCCACCGCGATCGCCGCCCGGCTCGGTGACGCCGACATCGCGGCCCACCAGATCATCCTGTCGCTGTGGAGCCTGCTGGCCTTCGCTCTCGACGCCATCGCCATCGCCGGACAGGCCATCATCGGGCGCTATCTCGGCGCCGGAGACACCCAGGGCGCCCGCGCCGCCTGCCGCCGCATGGTGCAGTGGGGCATCGCCACCGGCGTCGTCCTCGGCTTGCTGGTGCTGGTCACCCGACCGGTGTTCCTGTCCCTGTTCACCGGCGACCCCTCGGTCAAGGACACCGCACTGCCCGCCCTGCTGATCGTGGCTGCCGCACAGCCGATCAGCGGCATCGTCTTCGTCCTGGACGGAGTCCTGATGGGCGCGGGCGACGGACCTTACTTGGCGTGGGCGATGCTGATCACCCTGGCGGTCTTCACGCCGGTCGCTCTGTTCGTTCCGGCGCTCGGCGGAGGACTCACCGCTCTCTGGGCGGCCATGACGCTGATGATGACCGTAAGGATGCTGACTCTGTGGCTGCGCACCCGCTCCGGCCGCTGGCTCGTCACGGGCGCGACGCGCTGAGTGTTTCACGTGAAACGGCGGGTTCGAGGCGGACGGTTTCACGTGAAACACCGCGCCCGCCCGGTCGCCGCCCCACCGCCGTTAGGCATGAAGGGCCGGGCATGCAGAAGGGGCCGCACCAGGCAGGTGCGGCCCCTTCTCTCAACGGCTCAAGCCGAGCGCAGCGGTCAGGCTGCGATGACCTCGATGTTGACCTTGGCGGCAACCTCGGGGTGCAGACGAACGGTCGTCTCGTGGGCGCCCAGCGTCTTGATGGGCGTACCCAGCTCGACACGACGCTTGTCGACCTTCGGACCACCGGCAGCCTCGATCGCCGAAGCGACGTCGGCCGGGGTGACGGAACCGAAGAGACGGCCGGCGTCGCCGGAGCGGACGGCCAGACGGACCTTCACACCCTCGAGCTGGGCCTTGATGCTGTTGGCCTGCTCGATGGTCTGGATCTCGTGGATCTTGCGAGCACGACGGATCTGCTCGACGTCCTTCTCGCCACCCTTGGTCCAGCGGATAGCGAACTTCCGCGGGATCAGGTAGTTGCGAGCGTAACCGTCCTTGACGTCGACGACGTCGCCCGCGGCACCGAGGCCGGAGACCTCGTGGGTGAGGATGATCTTCATTTGTCGGTCACCCTTCCCTTAGCGCGCGGTGGAGGTGTAGGGCAGCAGCGCCATCTCACGGCTGTTCTTGACAGCCGTGGCGACGTCACGCTGGTGCTGCGTGCAGTTGCCGGTCACGCGGCGGGCGCGAATCTTGCCGCGGTCGGAAATGAACTTCCGCAGCATGTTCGTGTCCTTGTAGTCCACGTACGTGACCTTGTCCTTGCAGAAAGCGCAGACCTTTTTCTTAGGCTTGCGCACAGGCGGCTTCGCCATGGTGTTTCTCCTGTGTGATCAAGAAGTTTGGGTACGACCCGCCCCTCGGCCCAAGGGCCTAGAAGGGGGGCTCGTCCGAGTAGCCGCCGCCACCGCCGCTGCCGCCGGAGTTTCCACCCCAGCCGCCGCCACCGCCACCGCTCGCGCCGCCGCCCTGGTTGCCACCGGCGGGAGCGCCGGTTGCCCACGGGTCGTCGGCGGGAGCGCCGCCGGCCGGCTGACCGCCGCCGGAGTTTCCACCCCAGCCGCCGCCACCCTGGCCACCGCCACCGCCGAAACCGCCGCCCTGGCCACTGCGACCGCCACCGGCGGTCTTGGTGACCTTGGCCGTGGCACTGCGCAGGCTGGCGCCGACTTCCTCGACGTCCAGCTCGTAGACCGTGCGCTTGACGCCCTCACGGTCCTCGTAGGACCGCTGCTTCAGCCGGCCCTGCACGATGACGCGCATGCCTCGCTGGAGCGACTCCGCGACGTTCTCCGCCGCCTGACGCCAGACCGAGCAGGTCAGGAACAGGCTCTCGCCGTCCTTCCACTCGTTCGTCTGACGGTCGAAGGTGCGGGGAGTGGACGCGACACGGAACTTCGCGACCGCCGCACCGGACGGGGTGAAACGCAGCTCGGGGTCATCGACAAGATTGCCGACGACCGTGATGACGGTCTCGCCTGCCATGGGGGAACCTCTCGGCGGGTTTGCTGCTGGCTGCTTGGTGCTGCTACTCGAATCCCGAGATCAGCTGAGCTAGATGCTCAGTGGGTCTCGGGGCGGAGGACCTTGGTCCGGAGGACCGACTCGTTCAGGTTCATCTGGCGGTCGAGCTCCTTGACGACCGCAGGCTCGGCCTGCAGGTCGATGACCGAGTAGATGCCCTCGGGCTTCTTCTTGATCTCGTACGAGAGACGACGACGGCCCCAGGTGTCGACCTTCTCGACCTTCCCGTTGCCCTCACGGACGACGGAGAGGAAGTTCTCGATCAGGGGGGCGACAGCGCGCTCCTCCAGATCGGGGTCGAGGATGACCATCACCTCGTAGTGACGCATGTGGAACCCACCTCCTTCGGACTCAGCGGCCACGGTCGTTCCGTGGCAGGAGGGTTGTGATGCGTAAGCAACGGTATCGGCCACCACTGACAATCGGGGGCTCCTTGTCGGAGACACCGCCGCGACAAGGGCAGACACCGTGCAGACGGTACAGACTACCCGCACACCGGCTTCCGGTTGAAATCCGGCCCGGGGGACCGTCAGTCTGTACACATCGGGTGTGTATGGCGCTACCGTGCGCCGTCTTCCGCAGGAGGTGCCCTATGGCACAGGCATTGCGACCCAATACCGTCGGCGGCCTTTTCGCCACGGACGGCAAGCCCCACCCGCTCCAGGACACCTTGCTCGCGGTGACCCTGGTGCTCGGCATCACGGCTTTCGTCTCGTCGATGTTCCACAACCTGCATCTGCTCAGCTCCTGGGCCGGCCTGATCGGCCTCGCCACCGGCGCGTACGGCCAGTGGATCTCGGAGACGACACGCGAACGCTTCGGACTCATCCTGGGTCTCGGCGCCGCGGGGGTCGGCTTCTTCCTCGGCATGGCGCACGGCGGCCTCTTCGGCGGGGTCATCGGCGGCTGACGCCAAGGGAGTCCCCTCCCCAACACCGCACAAAGCACCACGGAACGCCTCGACGGGCCACAGGCCGGGGCGCAGGTTCCGTACGCCCAGTCGGGGCGCTCGCAAGGCGCAGTAGGCTTCGGCGCGAGAGCCGGAGCCCCTGTACCCATGGGGACACACCAGCCCGAGGAGCGCCCCGAATGAGCCTGACCCTGAGGACGATCAGCCGCGAGCAGCATCTGGCGTACATCCAGACTCTGCCCTCGGCGAGCCACATGCAGGTCCCTGCATGGGCTGACGTCAAGGCGGAGTGGCGCTCCGAGAGCCTCGGCTGGTTCGACGACCGCACCGGCGAACTGGTCGGCGCGGGCCTCGTCCTCTACCGGCAGCTCCCCAAGATCAAGCGCTACCTCGCCTATCTCCCCGAGGGCCCGGTCATCAACTGGTACGCGCCGAATCTCACCGAGTGGCTGGAGCCGATGCTCGCGCATCTCAAGCACCAGGGCGCCTTCTCGGTGAAGATGGGCCCGCCGGTCATCATCCGGCGCTGGGAGGCCACCTCCATCAAGGCCGGCATCCAGAACCCGGACGTGAAGCGACTGCGCGACATCGAGGCCGACTTCATCGAGCCGCGCGCCTTCGAGGTCGCCGACAAGCTCCGTCGGATGGGCTGGCAGCAGGGCGAGGACGGCGGCGCCGGTTTCGGTGACGTACAGCCCCGCTACGTCTACCAAGTGCCCCTCGCCAACCGGTCGTTGGAAGAGGTCCACAAGAACTTCAACCAGCTGTGGCGCCGCAACATCAAGAAAGCCGAGAAGGCCGGTGTCGAGGTCGTCCAGGGCGGCTACCACGACCTCGAGGAATGGCAGCGGCTGTACGAGATCACGGCCCTGCGCGACCACTTCAGGCCCCGCCCGCTCTCCTACTTCCAGCGTATGTGGACGGCCCTCAACTCCGAGGACCCCAACCGCATGCGGCTGTACTTCGCCCAGCACAACGGCGTGAACCTGTCGGCTGCGACGATGCTGATCGTCGGCGGGCACGTCTGGTACTCCTACGGCGCCTCCGACAACATCGGCCGTGAGGTCCGGCCCTCGAACGCGATGCAGTGGCGGATGCTGCGCGACGCGTACGCGCTCGGTGCCACCGTCTACGACCTGCGGGGCATTTCCGACTCGCTGGACGAGACCGACCACCTCTTCGGTCTGATCCAGTTCAAGGTGGGCACGGGCGGACAGGCCGCCGAATACCTGGGCGAGTGGGACTTCCCGCTGAACAAACTGCTCCACAAGGCCCTCGACATCTACATGTCGCGCCGCTGACGTCACGTTCAGTGATTCCATACCTCTGATACACCGCAGCCACGAGAAAGGTTCCAGGTCCGGCCATGGCGCTCACGCTCTACGTCGACACCGCGCGCTGGCGGGCGCATCACAAGCACGTGCAGGAGCAGTTCCCGGGGCTCGTCCCGGTCTGCAAGGGCAACGGCTACGGCTTCGGGCACGAGCGGCTGGCGGAGGAGGCCACGCGTCTGGGATCGGACGTCCTCGCCGTCGGTACGACGTACGAGGCCGCGCGGATCAAGGACTGGTTCGGCGGTGACCTGCTGGTGCTGACGCCCTACCGGCGTGGTGAGGAGCCCGTCCCGCTGCCCGACCGGGTGATCCGCTCGGTGTCGTCGGTGGACGGCGTGTACGGCCTCGTGGGGGCCCGCGTGGTCATCGAGGTGATGTCCTCGATGAAGCGGCACGGCATCAGCGAGCAGGACCTGCCGATGCTGCACCAGGCCATAGAGAACGTCCGCCTGGAAGGCTTCGCCATCCACCTGCCGCTGGACCGCACCGACGGCTCGGACGCCGTCGAGGAGGTCATCGGCTGGATGGACCGGCTGCGCGCGGCCCGGCTGCCGCTGCACACGATGTTCGTCAGCCACCTCAAGGCCGAGGATCTCGCCCGGTTGCAGCAGCAGTTCCCGCAGACCCGCTTCCGCGCCCGTATCGGCACGCGGCTGTGGCTCGGGGACCACGAGGCCACCGAGTACCGCGGGGCGGTCCTGGACGTCACTCACGTCACCAAGGGCGACCGGTTCGGCTACCGGCAGCAGAAGGCGGCCTCCGACGGCTTCCTGGTGGTCGTGGCGGGCGGTACGTCGCACGGGGTGGGCCTGGAGGCCCCGAAGGCCCTGCACGGCGTCATGCCGCGCGCCAAGGGCGTCGCCCGGGCCGGCCTGGCCACGGTCAACCGGAACCTTTCTCCATTCGTCTGGGACGCCAAGCAGCGCTGGTTCGCCGAGCCTCCGCACATGCAGGTCTCGATCCTGTTCGTGCCGTCAGAGGCGGCCGAGCCGACGGTCGGTGACGAGCTCGTGGCCCATCTGCGGCACACCACCACGCAGTTCGACCGGATCGTCGACCGCTGAGCCAGGCTCTCTGCCACACGCTGGGCTCAGCCCCTCTCGACACGCGAAAGGCCGGGTACGGAAACCTCCGTACCCGGCCTTCTGCTTGCTCGTCCGGATGGCCTGTTCGCTCAGAGCGAACGGTCCATGGAAGACTCCGTTCCGCCGCTGCCCCACTCCACCTGCGGGCCCTCGTAGTAGGCGGCGTGCCGCGGCGGATTCGCCGCCGGTCCGAGGACGAAGACGTCCTCCGCGCCGTCGAGCACGCCCCCCGAGGGGTCGTCGTCCCCGGACCTGCGCACGGGGTCCCGGTCGGGCATGAGGATGTCGCGCACCACCATGCCGCAGAAGTACAGCGTCCCCAGCAGGTGCACGGCGATGGCCCAGTGATAGCCGTCCTGCGGCAGGCCCTTGTGCGCATCTCCGCTGGTCGTGTAGGCGAGGTACAGCCAGATGCCCAGGAAGTACGCGACCTCGCAGGCCTGCCAGATCAGGAAGTCCCGCCACTTGGGGCGCGCCAGGACCGCCAGCGGCACCAGCCACAGCACGTACTGCGGTGAGTAGACCTTGTTGGTGAGGATGAACGCCGCGACGATCAGGAACGCCAGCTGCGCGAAACGCGGTCGGCGCGGGGCGGTCAGGGTGAGGGCCGCGATGCCCACGCAGGACAGCAACACCAGCAGCGTGGCAAGGGTGTTGACGGTGTCGGTGTCCAGCGGGTCGGACGAGTTCTGGGCCATGATCAGCCAGAACGACCCGAAGTCCACGCCTCGTTCCTGGCTGAACCGGTAGAACTGCGCCCAGCCGTCCCAGGCGAAGTACATCACCGGCAGGTTCACGACCAGCCAGGCGACGGCCGCTCCGCCGAACGCCTTGCCGAAGTCCCGCCACTTGCCGGCGCGCCAGCACAGCAGGAACAGCGGGCCCAGAAGGAACACGGGGTACAGCTTGGCGGCCGTGGCGAGCCCCAGGAGGACGCCGAAAGCGAGCGAGCGACCTCGGGACCACATCAGCATCGCCGCGGCCGTCAGAGCGACCGCCAGGAGGTCCCAGTTGATGGTGGCGGTCAGCGCGAAGGCGGGCGCCAGGGCGACCAACAGACCGTCCCAGGGCCGCCGCCGGTGCGTACGGGCCACGCAGACGGCGATGACGGCCGCGCACACCATCAGCATCCCGGCGTTGACCATCCAGTACCACTGTTCCTGGTCCTGGATGGTGCCGCTGCCCGGCGTGAGCCAGGAGGCCACCTCCATGAACACGCCGGTCAGCACCGGGTATTCGAGGTACGGCATGTCGCCGGAGAGCTTGTCGAAGTACGGCACGAGTCCGTCGGCGAAACCACGCCCCTGGTACAGGTGCGGGATGTCCGAGTAGCACGCCTTCGTGTACTGGGAGCTGGCGCCGAAGAACCAGGCGCCGTTGTAGCAGGGGGCCTTCTGGATCAGGCCGAGGGCGAACATGCCGATCGCGACGAGAGCGACGACCCGGACGGGAGTCCACCAGGACGTCCCGAGCAGGGCACGTCGCCCGAGGGGACCGCCGATCAGCTCACTGCCGGACCGGGCGACCTCGTCCTCCTTGGTGGGCCGCACCATGTCTGACTCGTGCTCGCTCGCTTGCGTCGATTCTGCGCTGGGCATGCCGCACATCCTGCCGTACGAGCCTGGCAATACGCCGAGGGCCGCCACATCCGGTGGATGTGACGGCCCCTGTTTCACGTGAAACATATGCATGTTTCACGTGAAACACCCGTGCTGGGCGTTTTGGCAGCTAGCCGTTCGGACCTCCGAAGATGCCTCCGTTGTCCTCGCCTCTACTGGTGCCGGTGCCTGTCGATTCCGTGGCCGTCGGCGTCGAGGACGCGCCTCCGTCCGTGCCGCCGTCGTCGGTACCTCCGTCGTCGCCACCGCACTGGAACTCGAACCGGCAGGACTCGCTCACCGTGGGCGTCGGACTCTCGACCGTCTCGGTCGGCGTCGGCGTCGGGGTCGGAGTGGCTTCCTCGGTCTCGGTGGGCGTCGGAGTGGGCGTCGGGCTCGGCTCCTCGTTGACGATCTCACCGATGGGCTCGGGCGTCGGGAAGGACAGCACCTTCTCGCCCTTCATCGCCTGTTCCATGTAGTCGTGCCAGATCTCGGACGGGAACGAGGCACCGTGGATCTTCTTCTGACCACCCGTTCCGTACATCTCCAGGAAGGTGCGGTTCTTCTTGGTCTCGTCGTCGTCGTACCGGAACATCGTGATCGACGTGGACAGCTGCGGCGTATAGCCCACGAACCAGGCGGACTTGTTGCCGTCGGTGGTACCGGTCTTGCCGGCCACCTCCCGGTCGTCCAGCTTGGCGTTGGTGCCCGTGCCCTTGTCGACCACGGTCTTCAGCACGTCGGTGACGTTGTCGGCGACCGCCCGGGTGAACACCTGCTTGGGCTTGTCCTTGTGCGTGAAGACCGTGCCGTCCTTGCTGGTGACCTTCTGGACGGAGAACGGGTCACGCTGCTCACCACTGGCGGCGAAGGTCCCGTACGCACCCGCCATGCGGATCGCGCTCGGGTCGGAGATACCGATGGAGAAGGACGGGAAGCTGGTGCCGGCGAGGCTGTCCGACTTCAGACCGGCGTCCACGGCCGCCTCCTTGACCTTGTCCAGGCCGACATCCATGCCGAGCTGCACGAAGGCGGAGTTCACCGACTCACGCATCGCCTCGCGGAGGTCGATGTCGTAGTTGGGCGGACTGCCGTACGACTCGTTGCCGTCGTTGGTCTGCAGCCACTCCTGGCCCTTCTCGTTCTTCCAGACCGTATCGTCGTAGTCCTTGATTTTGAGCTTGTTCTTACCGCTGAACAGGCTCTTCGGGGACACCTGGGTGCGCTCGTCCTGCGCCTGCTCCGCACCGAGGCTCTTGTCCCGCACGCCCCACTTCATCGCCGCCGCGAGAACGAACGGCTTGAAGGTCGAACCGACCTGAGCACCCGTCACATCCGCGTTGTTGGTGAAGTGCTTCGTCGCGTCCTCACCGCCGTAGATGGCCTCGATGGCCCCGGTGGTCGGATTCACGGAAGCACCACCGAACTGGACGTGCGTGTCCGTCTCCGGGCGTTGCTTGGGCTTGATGTTGGCTTTCTGGACCTTCTTGACGGAGTCCTCGAGCTCCTTGACCTTCTTCTTGTCGAAGGTCGTGTAGATCGAGTAGCCGCCCTTCTGCAGGTCGTCGGCGGTGATGTTCGTGTTGTTGATCAGATACGCCTTGGAGAGGTCGACGAGGTAGCCGACCTGCCCGCTGAGCGCGGCGTTCGACCGCGGGTTCTGCACCTTGGGCAGCGTGGTGTACTTCGCCCGCTCCGTGGCGTCCAAGTGGTCGTACTCGACCATCTTGTTCAGGGTGTCCTGCATCTGGACCAGGGCACGCTTGCTGTTGGCCTGGGGAGTGGCGGCCGAGTCGATGGACGTCGCACCGGCCGGGTCGTAGTACGTGGCGCCCTTCAGCATCGCCGACAGGAAGGCGCACTCGCCCGGGTTGAGATCGACGGCGTCCTTGTTGAAGTACGCGCGGGCGGCGGCCTGGATCCCGTAGGCGCTGCGCCCGTAGTACGCGGAGTTCAGGTAGCCGGCCATGATCTGGTCCTTCTTGACCGTGGTGCCCACCTTGATCGAGACGAAGATCTCCTTGAACTTCCGGGAGATCGTCTGCGACTGGTCGTCCAGCATGGCGTTCTTCACGTACTGCTGGGTGATGGTGGAGCCACCCTGCGTCTCACCGCCCCTGGCCATGTTGAACACGGCGCGGGCGATGCCCTTGGGGTCGATGCCGCTGTCGGTGTAGAAGGTCTTGTTCTCCTGGGAGATGACGGCGTACCGCATCGCCTCGGGGATCTGCGAGAGGTTGACGATCTGACGGTTGGTCTCACCACCCGTCGCGACCATCTCGCTGCCGTCGGCCCAGTAGTAGACGTTGTTCTGCGCCTCGGCGGTCTTGGCGATGTCAGGGACGCCCACGAGGGCGTAGGCGACGCCCGCGACGGCGACCAGGCTGCCGAAGAAGCCGATGAACATGCCGGCCATGAGCTTCCACGACGGCACCCAGCGCGCGGCGCCGTACTTGCCCGCGCGCGGATAGTCGATCAGCCTCTTCTTGGCGGGTACGGCGCGGCCCCTGCCGCGTCCGGGTCCGCTGGGGCCACCGGGTTCGGGCGCCCTGCGGCGACCGCCCCCGCTTCTCTGTGCAGCGCGGCGGGCCTCGGCGCGGCCGCCGTACGACGGCTCCTCGCCTCCCGAACCGTATGAATCAGACCCGTACGCGTCGGCAGGAGATCCGGTGGCGCCTCGCGGTGCCGCACGGCGGCCGGAGGACGCACCGGACTGGCCGCGTCGGGATTCGGCACGTCCGCCTCCCTGCGGCTGCGGCGGTTTGCGACGGTGCTCGCTCATCGAACGACTACTCCTCGGGCAGGCGCACCCGTGCGCGCCTGGAAACGGCGGCTGGTTTCCGGTCCCCCCGAAGTACGGATGCGGTCGATCCTGCATTCATCCGTACTGCACCGAGCACGATGACGCCCCCTCGCGTCACTCGGTTCCCGGTGGTGTCCATGGCGCACAGACTACGCACCGTCAAAACCTGCCTAGCCCCGAAGTTCACCCCAAATCAGGCAACTTGCCTCGGGTGAATAAGTGATGTGATCCCGTTCACCGTCTCCCCACTTGTCGCATCCGGAAGGCCGTTCTATCGTCATGATGTATCGAGTCGATACATCGGCGCGACATAAGACGAGGAGGCGAGCGGATGAGCCGGCGTGCCGGGATCCTCGAGTTCGCCATCCTCGGCCTGTTGCGCGAATCCCCGATGCACGGCTATGAGCTGCGCAAACGGCTCAATACGTCGCTGGGCGTGTTCCGGGCTTTCAGCTACGGAACGTTGTACCCGTGCCTCAAGACGCTGGTCGCGAGCGGCTGGTTGATCGAGGAACCGGGGAACGCCCCCGAGGACGCCCTCGCAGCTCCACTCGCAGGGCGTCGCGCCAAGATCGTCTATCGGTTGACGGCGGAAGGTAAGGAACACTTCGAGGAACTGCTCTCGCAGACCGGCCCCGACGCGTACGAGGACGAGACCTTCGCCGCTCGTTTCGCCTTTTTCGGGCAGACGTCCCGGGACGTACGGATGCGCGTGCTGGAGGGCCGTCGCAGCCGGCTGGAGGAGCGCCTGGAGAAGATGGGCGCCTCCCTGGCACGCACCCGAGAGCGCCTCGACGACTACACGCTTGAGCTCCAGCGCCACGGGATGGAGTCCGTGGAGCGCGAAGTGCGCTGGCTGAACGAGCTCATCGAAAGTGAGCGGGCGGGCCGGGACCTGAAGGGTCCCGCCCACGGAGAACCCGCTCGCGACACCACAGAGGGAGCGCCGGGCGTCCTGCCCCGGCCCGGGGACACCCCCGGGCCGGATACGCCCGGCGACACCACCACGTGAGGTCCCTGCCAGGGCCTCACTCGTACACACAGGGAGCAACCGGAATGGGTTCGGTTCGCGTAGCCATCGTCGGCGTGGGCAACTGCGCCGCGTCGCTGGTACAGGGAGTCGAGTACTACAAGGACGCCGACCCGGCGTCCAAGGTGCCCGGCCTGATGCACGTCCAGTTCGGCGAATACCACGTCGGTGACGTCGAGTTCGTCGCCGCCTTCGACGTCGACGCGAAGAAGGTCGGCCTCGACCTCTCGGACGCCATCGGTGCCAGCGAGAACAACACCATCAAGATCTGCGACGTCCCGAACAAGGGCGTCACGGTCCAGCGCGGCCACACCCTCGACGGTCTCGGCAAGTACTACCGAGAGACCATCGAGGAGTCCGCCGAGGCGCCGGTCGACGTCGTCCAGATCCTCAGGGACAAGCAGGTCGACGTCCTCATCTGCTACCTGCCCGTCGGCTCCGAGGACGCGGCGAAGTTCTACGCCCAGTGCGCCATCGACGCCAAGGTCGCCTTCGTCAACGCCCTTCCGGTCTTCATCGCCGGCACCAAGGAGTGGGCGGACAAGTTCACCGAGGCCGGTGTCCCGATCGTCGGTGACGACATCAAGTCGCAGGTCGGCGCCACCATCACGCACCGCGTGATGGCGAAGCTGTTCGAGGACCGCGGTGTCCGTCTCGAGCGCACCATGCAGCTCAACGTCGGCGGCAACATGGACTTCAAGAACATGTTGGAGCGCGACCGCCTGGAGTCCAAGAAGATCTCGAAGACGCAGGCCGTCACCTCGCAGATCCCGGACCGCGACATGGGCGCGAAGAACGTCCACATCGGTCCCTCGGACTACGTGGCCTGGCTCGACGACCGCAAGTGGGCCTACGTCCGCCTTGAGGGCCGCGCGTTCGGCGACGTCCCGCTGAACCTGGAGTACAAGCTCGAGGTCTGGGACTCCCCGAACTCCGCGGGTGTCATCATCGACGCCCTGCGTGCCGCGAAGATCGCCAAGGACCGCGGTATCGGCGGCCCGATCCTCTCCGCGTCGAGCTACTTCATGAAGTCCCCGCCGGTCCAGTACTTCGACGACGAGGCCTACGCGAACGTCGAGAAGTTCATCAAGGGCGAGGTCGAGCGCTGAGCACCACCGGCGCGCGTCACTGAGAACGCTCCTGCCAGGGCTGAGAGGGTCCCCGGGTCACCGACCCCGGGACCCTCCCCGTATGTGAGGCTGTGCCCATGGCTGTCGTGCGGGACCTGCGCGCTCTCCTGCGCCTCGGGAACTTCCGGCGTCTGCTCGCCGTACGCCTGCTTTCACAGGGAGCCGACGGCGTCTTCCAGGTCGCGCTCGCGTCGTACGTCGTCTTCTCCCCGGAGAAACAGACCTCGGCCACTGCGATCGCCTCCGCCATGGCGGTCCTGCTGCTCCCGTACTCCCTCGTGGGCCCCTTCGCCGGCGTCCTGCTGGACCGCTGGCGCCGCCGCCAGGTCTTCCTCTACGGCAATCTGCTGCGCGCGCTGATGGCGACGGCGACGGCCGTCCTGATCCTCGTCCATGTCCCGGACTGGCTCTTCTACGTCTCCGCCCTGTGCGTCACCGCCGTCAACCGTTTCGTGCTCGCGGGCCTGTCCGCCGCGCTGCCACGCGTGGTGGACGCCGAGCGCCTCGTGATGGCCAACTCCCTTTCCCCGACCGCCGGTACGCTCGCCGCGACCGCGGGCGGCGGTCTCGCCTTCGTCGTACGGCTGGTGTTCGCGGACTCCGACGCGGCAGTGGTGCTGCTGGGCGCCGCCCTGTACCTGTGCGCGGCACTCGCGTCACTGCGTCTCGCACCCGAACTGCTGGGGCCGGACCGTGAGTTGGTGCGGCAGAGGCTGACGACGGCCCTCTCGGGCACCGCTCGCGACCTGGCGGCGGCCGTACGGCACCTCGCCGCACCACCGCGTCGGGAGGCCGCCTGGGCGCTCCTGACGATGACGCTGATGCGGTTCTGCTACGGCGCCCTGCTGGTCATGGTGCTGATGCTCTGCCGCTACGCCTTCTCCACGACCACGGACGACGGACTCGCCCTGCTGGGGCTTGCGTTGGGGATTTCCGGCGCCGGCTTCTTCGTGGCGGCCGTATTGACCCCCTGGGCAGCCGGACGCCTCGGACCGGGCCCCTGGATCGCCGTCTGCGCCGCGTCGGCCGCGGTCCTGGAGCCCGCGCTGGGCCTCCCGTTCGCCACCGCACCGATGCTGGTCGCTGCGTTCGTCCTGGGCCTCACCACCCAGGGCGCGAAGATCGCGACGGACACGATCGTGCAGTCCTCGGTGGAGGACGGATTCCGCGGGCGGGTCTTCTCCGTCTACGACGTCCTCTTCAACATCGCCTTCGTCGGCGCGGCAGCGGTGGCCGCCCTGATGCTGCCGCCCGACGGCCGCTCGGTGACGCTGGTCCTCGCAATCGCCGTTGTCTACGGGGCAGTTGCGGCGGCTATGGCCCGCTTTGAGCGCCAGTAAGTGTCACATCAAAGAAACAGAGTTCGATGGGGCTACAGAGATGTCAGTGGCGGCCGGTAATTTACGTCCGTCTTACGCGCTTCTTACGCGCGACACGCATCCATGTTTGAGGGGGACCCCCAAGTGACAACTCCGCCGCCCCAGGGCCAGAACCCGTTCGCGCAGGCCCAGCAGCCTGCCGGCCAGCCCCAGGGCCAGGCTCCTTACCCGCCGCAGCCCGGCTACCCGCAGCAGCCTGGCCAGCCCGGGTTCCCCCCTCAGGGAGCCGCTCCGTTCGCCCCGGCCCCGCCGCAGGGTCGCAAGCTCAGCTTCAAGACGATCAAGAACATCGTCATCGTCCTGGTCGTCGCGGGCGTAGCCATCGGCGGCTACATAACCAGCCGCGACGACGCCGACACGGCGAAGGTCGGCGACTGCATGCACCGAGGCAGCACGAGCGACACCAACCCGGACCTTGAGGTCGTGGGCTGCAGCGACGCGAAGGCCCAGTACGTGGTGCTGGCCAAGATCAAGGGCAACTACTCGGCCGTGACGGCGGAGAGCAAGTGCGAGGAGCAGGCGAAGGACTTCCAGTACTCGTACACGGAGTCCGGCGACGGCAGTGACTTCCTGCTCTGCCTGAAGGACAAGTAAGAACGAGCAGGACCCAGAAGGGGCGATGTTTCACGTGAAACATCGCCCCTTGGCGCGCCCAGCTCATTGGCGCCTCCGACGCCCTGGCCCCGGTCGTTCGCAGTGGGGGTCATGTTTCACGTGAAACATGACCCCGCTCCACGGACTCAGTCCTGCTGAGCCCACCACTCCTTGAGCGCGGCCACCGCGGCGTCGTGCCCCATCGGCCCGTTCTCCAGACGGAGTTCCAGCATCTGCTTGTAGGCGCGACCGACGGCCGGGCCGGGGCCGACCCCGAGGATCTCCATGATCTGGTTGCCGTCGAGGTCCGGACGGATCGCGTCCAGCTCCTCCTGCTCCTGCAGTTGGGCGATCCGCTCCTCCAGTCCGTCGTACGCCCGGGAGAGCGCCGCGGCCTTCCGCTTGTTCCGCGTCGTGCAGTCCGAGCGGGTCAGCTTGTGGAGGCGGTCGAGGAGCGGTCCCGCGTCACGGACGTAGCGGCGGACCGCCGAGTCCGTCCACTCGCCGGTGCCGTATCCGTGGAAGCGCAGGTGGAGTTCGACCAGATGTGAGACGTCCTTCACGAGCTCGTTGGAGTACTTGAGCGCCGTCATGCGCTTCTTCGTCATCTTCGCGCCGACCACCTCGTGGTGGTGGAACGAGACCCGGCCGTCGTCCTCGAACCGACGCGTACGCGGCTTGCCGATGTCGTGCAGGAGTGCGGCAAGCCGGAGAGTCAGGTCGGGGCCGTCCTGCTCCAGCTCGATCGCCTGCTCAAGGACGATCAGGGTGTGGTCGTAGACGTCCTTGTGCCGGTGGTGCTCGTCGCGCTCCAGGCGCAGGGCCGGCAGCTCGGGCAGGACGTGATCGGCGATGCCGGAGTCGACAAGCAGGGTCAGTCCCTTCCGGGGGTGCGGAGACAGGATGAGCTTGTTCAGCTCGTCCCGTACCCGCTCCGCCGAGACGATGTCGATCCGTCCGGCCATGTCCTTCATGGCCGCGACGACCTCGGGAGCCACCTCGAAGTCGAGCTGGGCGGCGAAGCGCGCCGCGCGCATCATGCGCAGCGGGTCGTCGGAGAAGGACGCCTCGGGAGTGCCCGGGGTGCGCAGGACCCCTGCCGCGAGGTCGTCGAGTCCGCCGTGCGGATCGATGAACTTCTTCTCGGGGAGCGCGAGGGCCATCGCGTTGACGGTGAAGTCCCGCCGGACGAGGTCCTCCTCGATGGAGTCGCCGTAGGACACCTCGGGCTTGCGGGAGGTCCGGTCGTAGGCCTCCGACCGGTAGGTGGTCACCTCGAGCTGGTGGCCGTCCTTCTGTACCCCGACCGTGCCGAAGGCGATGCCGACCTCCCACACGGCGTCCGCCCACGGCCGGACGATCTTGAGGACATCCTCGGGGCGGGCGTCGGTCGTGAAGTCGAGGTCGTTGCTGAGCCGGCCGAGCAACGCGTCCCGGACCGGGCCGCCGACCAGGGCGAGTGAGAACCCGGCTTCCTGGAAACGGAGGGCGAGGTCCTCGGCGACAGGGGCGACCTGGAGTGGTTCGCTCACCGCACGGTGCGGCACCTGACGGAGGGCGCTGGAGGTGTCTTCGTTGGCGTTCGGCACAACAGAAGAGGGTACGTGGCGCGGGCGACCGCGGGCGTCTCCATTAAACGTCCACAAAGAGCTTCGCCGGACATGCGCGGCGGCCGGTATTGCATACCCGCACATACAGGGCACCTGCCCCAGTCTGCCGATCTTGTGGACCAGTCCGCGGCACTTCCCCTCCGCGCGCATCGTTACCATGCGTGGACGCACATTCCGACGACCACTGACGACGACTAGGGACGGGCGAACGCGTGGCCGAGGCGGCAGACTTCCCGGGGACGAGTCCCTCACCTGCCCGCCGGTGGCTGCGGCGCACCGGAGCGCTGCTCGCCGGTGCGCCTCTGCTGGCCGGTCTGTTCCAGCTGCCTGCCGCCACGCTCGCTCAGGCGGCCGATTCGGGCTCGGTGTCCGTGGCCCTGGATTCCCTCAGCCCCAGCGCCCCCACGGACGGCGACACGGTGACCGTGACCGGCACGGTGACCAACAACGGCAAGCAGGCGGTCACCGGGGCGCACGTAGGGCTTTCTCTGGGATCTCCGCTGAACACACGGTCGGCCATCGAGGACGCCGCGAAGAGCAGCACCGACACCCAGGCGGCGACCGGCTCCGAGGTCGGCGGCAAGTACGTCCAGAAGTTCTCCAAACTCACTCCCGGCGTCGCCGAGCACTTCAGCATCTCCGTGCCGGTCGACAAGCTGGACCTCGGCGACGACGGCGTCTACCCGTTCGCCGTCTCCCTGTCCGGCCAGACGTCCGCGCAACCCTGGGACCAGGTCCTCGGCATCCAGCGGACCTTCCTGCCGTGGCAGCCCGAAGAGGCGGACACGAAGACGAAGACCACGTTCCTGTGGCCACTGATCTCGACCGTGCACATGACGGCGGAGACGGGATCGAACGAGCAGCAGACGCCGGTCTTCCTCAACGACGACCTCGCCAAGGAGATCTCCGCCGGCGGCCGCCTGGACCAGATGCTGTCCCTGGGCAAGGACCTGGACGTCACGTGGGTGATCGATCCGGACCTGCTGGCCTCGATCGACGCCATGACGGGCAGCTACCGGATCCGGTCCGCCGACGGCACCACCACGACGGCCGGCACCCATCAGGCGGTCGCCAAGGCGTTCCTCGACGAGTTGCAGAGCGCGGTGGCGGAGAAGGACGTCGTCGCGCTTCCCTTCGCCGATCCCGACCTGGCCTCCCTCGCCCACAACGGCACGAGCGTCACCGGTTCGTTGAACCACCTCAACGAGGCGACCGACGTCGCCGCCACCACGGTGGACACGATCCTGCACGTGACGCCGAGCACCGACTTCGCGTGGCCCGTCGACGGCGCCGTCGACCCGTCGATCGTCAAGGTCGCCACCTCCGCGGGGGCCGACAAGGTGATCGCGCGCAGCGACAGCCTCCAGGAGACCGGCGGCCTGTCCTACACCCCCTCAGCGGCCCGCCCGATCGGCGGCGGCACCACGGCGGTCGTCGCGGACGCCCGGCTGTCCAAGGCGTTCCAGGGCGACCTGACGAAGGCTTCCGACGCCACGCTCGCCGTGCAGGAGTTCCTCGCGCAGAGCCTCTCGCTCAACCTCCAGACGGACGACCAGCGCAGCATCGTCGTCGCCCCGCAGCGGATGCCGTCGGCCCGCCAGGCCCAGGCGATGGCCACCGCGCTGACCGCCCTGCAGGACGGCACCTGGTCCGCGTCCCAGGACCTCACGGCGGCCGCGAAGGCCAAGCCCGACCCCGGCGCCACGACGAAGGTGCCGTCGGCGTCCTCGTACCCCTCCTCTCTGCGCAAGCAGGAGCTGCCGCGGTCGGCCTTCGAGCAGATCGCGAGGACGCAGAGCAGCCTCGAGAGCTTCAAGGTGGTCCTCACCGACCAGGCCCGCGTGGTGACCCCCTTCGGGCGGGCCATGAACCGTGAGATGTCGACGTCGTGGCGGGGCCGGGCGAACGCCGCCACCAGCTTCCGCACCGGTGTGGAGGCCTACCTCTACGACATCACCGGTCAGGTCAGACTGATCGACAAGTCCGACACCAAGCTGTCAGGACGCAGCGCCACGATCCCGGTCACCGTGCAGAACAACCTGGTGCAGGGCGTGGACCACCTGATGCTGCGCCTGACGTCGACGAGCCCGACCCGCCTGCAGATCCACGGCCACGACTATTTCGAGCAGCCCATCGCGGTGTCCGGCGGGCACAGCCAGACGGTGAAGTTCACCACCTCGGCCAAGGCCAACGGCCAGGCGACGGTGATCGCCCAGCTGTACACGCAGGACGGCCAGCCGTACGGCGCCCCGGTCACCTTCGACGTCAAGGTCACCGAGTTCACGGCCACCGTGATGCTGGTCATCGGCGGCGGCTTCCTCCTGCTCGTCCTCGCCGGTTTCCGGATGTACACCCAGCGCAAGAGGGCGGCCGCCCGCGAGGCCCAGGAGGACGGCCCCGACGAGGCGGCGGATCCCACCGACGGCCCGGAGAACCCCGAGGACCCCTCGGACCGTCTCACGGAGGAGTCCGGCACCGGCACCCGGGCAGACGACCCGGAGCAGCCGAGTGACCCGACACCGGACACCGCAGCGGAAAGCGCCGACCCGTCCGGCACGGGTGAGAGAGTGGACCGTTGAGGATGTCGTGGCCGGTGGGCCCGGGACGATGAGGTGGAGTAAGTCATGAACGCGCCGTACGACGGTGATCGCGGCCAGGGCGCGGGCAGCTCGGGTCACCCCGAGGGCCCGCCGCCCGAGCACGGCCAGGTACCGCCGCAGCCCCCCGCCGACATGTACCTCCAGGACGCCTACGACCAGGACCCCTACCGGGCCCAGGACCTCACCGCTCAGGACCCGGTCGCCGAGGCGCTCTACGACCGCGCCGCGCATCCCCCGCCGCCCCCGGGCACGTACCAGCCTCAACAGCCTCTCTACGGCCAGCCGCCCCAGTCCCCGTACGCACCCGACCCCCGTGTGTGGGCCCAGACCCCGGCGCCCGAGCCGGACGGAGCGACCCAGTACCTGCCGTACGGCGACGATCCCCGGACCACCCAGTACGTCGGTGTCGACGACCTGGTCACGCAGGCCGGCGAGGAGCGCCACGAGCCGGACGCCTTCGCGCACCTCTTCCGCGACCAGGAACAGGGCGGCGGCTTCCCCGCGTCGGGTTCCCCCGCGGTTCCGGGTCCGGCGCAAGCCCCCGGCGGGCCGGGACCGGTTCCCGCGTACCAGGCTCCGCCGCCCGTGGACGACCGGACCATGAACCTCGCCGCCGCACCCGCCGTGACCGCTGCTCCGGCCGCGAAGAAGGCCGGTGGGAAAGCCACGGGGCTGCTGAAGTCCAGCGCCGTGATGGCCGCGGGCACGATGGTCTCCCGCCTCACCGGCTTCGTCCGCTCGGCGCTGATCGTCTCCGCCCTGGGCGTCGGCCTGCTCGGCGACACCTTCCAGGTCGCCTACCAGCTGCCGACGATGATCTACATCCTGACCGTCGGCGGCGGCCTCAACTCCGTCTTCGTGCCGCAGCTCGTACGCGCCATGAAGGAGGACGAGGACGGTGGCGAGGCGTTCGCCAACCGGCTGCTGACCCTTGTCATGATTGCGCTGGGCGCGCTCACGGCACTCGCCGTCTTCGCCGCACCGCTGCTGGTCCGCCTGCTGTCGGTGAAGGTCGCCGACGACCCGGCAGCCAATGAGGTCGCCGTCACCTTCACCCGCTACTTCCTGCCCTCGATCTTCTTCATGGGCATCCACGTCGTGATGGGGCAGATCCTCAACGCGCGCGGGAAGTTCGGCGCGATGATGTGGACCCCGGTCCTGAACAACATCGTCATCATCGTCACCCTCGGCATGTTCATCTGGGTGTACGGCACCTCCGCCAACTCCGGCATGGAGGCCGGGAACATCCCGCCGCAGGGTCAGCGACTCCTCGGCATCGGCATCCTCCTCGGCCTGGTCGTCCAAGCCCTCGCGATGATCCCCTACCTGCGCGAGACGGGATTCCGGCTGCGGCTGCGCTTCGACTGGAAGGGCCACGGTCTCGGCAAGGCAGCGATGCTCGCCAAGTGGACCGTCCTCTTCGTCCTCGCCAACCAGGCCGGCGCACTGGTCGTCACCCAGCTGTCCACCTCCGCTGGCAAGTCCTCACCCGTCGACGGCACCGGCTTCGCCGCCTACGCCAACGCCCAGCTGATCTGGGGTCTGCCGCAGGCGATCATCACCGTCTCCCTGATGGCCGCGCTGCTGCCGCGCATCTCGCGCTCCGCGGCCGAGGGCGACGGCGGCGCCGTACGCGACGACATCTCCCAAGGGCTGCGCACCACCGCCGTGGCGATCGTGCCCATCGCCTTTGGTCTCCTCTCCCTCGGCATCCCGATGTGCACGCTGATCTTCGGCTCCTCGGGCACCAGCGAGGCCACGAACATGGGCTTCATGCTGATGGCCTTCGCCCTCGGCCTGATCCCGTACTCGGTGCAGTACGTCGTCCTGCGCGCCTTCTACGCCTACGAGGACACCCGGACGCCCTTCTACAACACGGTCATCGTCGCCGCGGTCAACGCCGGGGCCTCGGTGCTCTGTTACTACCTCCTGCCGGCCCGCTGGGCCGTGGTCGGCATGGCCGCCTCGTACGGTCTCGCCTACGCCATCGGCGTCGGTGTCGCCTGGAACCGGCTGCGCAAGCGGCTGAACGGCGACCTGGACGGCAACCGCGTCCTGCGGACGTACGCGCGGCTCTGCATCGCGTCGGTGCCCGCGGCGCTGCTCAGCGGCGCGGCCTGCTACGGGATCGGCCACACGCTCGGCCAAGGCGTTGTCGGATCCTTCGCGGCACTGCTGGCCGGTGGAGCAGTGCTGCTCGGGATCTTCTTCGTCGCGGCCCGGCGCATGCGGATCGAGGAGCTGAACTCGCTGGTAGGCATGGTCCGTGGACGTCTGGGTCGCTGAGGCCGGGGTACGCGCACAACCATCGTCCGCCATCGTGTGTCGTGCATAGCGGCGGACTGTGGGCACAATTGGGTTCGGCGTCGGACGGCGCGCACGGAAGTCGGTCGGCGCGCGATGAGTGGGGAGGCAGGGACGACGGTGGCGGAACGGAGCACGGCTGCCGTCGACGTGGCAGACAACAGCGGCGATGAGCCGCTGACCGCCGAGGCGGACCAGTCCACGGCCGACGGCGTGGCCCAGAACCGGGAGCGGGACACGGAGAACGACGAGGCACAGGGGAGTGGCGGGACCGAGGGTCCCGAGAAGGCCTCACCGCCCGAGCTGCACAGCGGTCACAAGCTCGCCAAGCGGTATCGGCTCGAGGAGTGCGTCACCCGTCTGGACGGATTCAGCAGTTGGCGCGCCGTCGACGAGAAACTGCGCCGCGCTGTCGGCGTCCACCTCCTGCCCGCGGACCATGCGCGGGCACGTTCCGTCCTGGCCGCGGCCCGTTCGTCGGCGCTGCTGGGCGACCCGCGCTTCGTCCAGGTCCTCGACGCCGTCGAGGAGGACGACCTCGTCTACGTCGTCCACGAGTGGCTGCCCGACGCGGTCGAGCTGACGTCACTGCTCGCCCCCGGCCCGCTGGAGCCGCACGACGCGTACCAGATGGTCAGTCAGATCGCCTCGGCGATGGCCGCCGCGCACCGCGAGGGCCTGGCGCATCTGCGGCTGAACCCGAACGCCGTGCTGCGCACCTCCAGCGGTCAGTGGCGTATCCGCGGCCTCGCCGTGAACGCCGCGCTGCGCGGCATCACGTCCGAGACCCCGCAGCGCACCGACACGGAGTCCGTCGGCGCCCTCCTGTACGCGGCGCTCACACAGCGCTGGCCGTACGAGGACGACGCCTACGGTCTGGCCGGGCTGCCCAAGGACGTCGGCCTGATCGCGCCCGACCAGGTGCGTGCCCATGTCCACCGGGGCCTGTCCGAGCTCTCCATGCGGGCGCTCGCCAACGACGGGGCGACCGCCTCCCGTCACGAGGCTCCGTGCACGACGCCGGAGGAACTGGTCAAGGCCGTCGGCGAGATGCCGCGCATCCGGCCACCGGAGCCCGCGTTCACGGCTCCGCCGGAGTACCAGCGCACGACGTACCAACAGGGCTCGTACGGCCGCCCCGCGCCGCACCCGGGCGCCACTCAGCAGCTGCCGACACCGCCGGCCCCGCTGCAGAGCCGCACCGGCAAGGCCCTCAAGTGGGCCGTCTCGGCTCTCCTGATCGCCGCGCTCGGCCTCGGCAGCTGGCAGTTGGCGGACGCCCTCATGGACAAGGGCAACAAGTCCGACGACACGAACCAGACCCAGACGACGGACGGCAACGACAAGAACCCGCAGAAGGCGGTCAGCAAGCCGATCGCCATCAGCGGTGCCCGCGACTTCGACCCGTTCGGCGATGGGTCCGAGAAGCCGGGCGACATAGGCAAGACCTACGACAACAGCCTCTCGACCTACTGGCAGACGGACTACTACAAGGGCGCTACCTTCGGGAACCTGAAACCGGGCCTCGGTGTCATCCTCGATCTCGGCAAGGTCCAGCAGGTCGGCAAGGTGACGGTTACCTTCATCGGGGACACGTCCGTCGAACTGCGCGCCGCATCCAGTGACGCGAGTTCGGAACCGACGTCCTTCGACTCCTACAAGAAGGTCGCCGGCGGTTCGGGTACGAGCGTCACCCTCAAGCCGAACGAGTCCCTCAAGTCCCGCTACCTGTTGGTCTGGTTGACCAAGCTGCCGCTCACGGACGACGGCAACCGCGGCCGGGTGGCGGACATCAAGGTGACCAGCTGAGGCTGACGGCAAGGCAGAGGGGGTCAGATGGCGGAAGGCGCCGGATACGCGGGAGCGAGTGACCAGGAGTTGCTCGCCCGCCACGTGGAGGGCGACCCCGACGCCTTCGGTGAGCTCGTGCGGCGGCATCGTGATCGGCTCTGGGCTGTCGCCCTGCGGACGCTGGGCGACCGCGAGGAGGCCGCTGACGCCGTGCAGGACGCCCTCGTCTCCGCCTACCGGGCTGCCCACACCTTCCGCGGCCAGTCGGCCGTCACGACGTGGCTGCACCGGATCACCGTGAACGCCTGTCTCGACCGGGCCCGCAAGGCGGCCTCCCGCAAGACCTCTCCCGTCGACGACAACGAACGGCTCGAGCAGCTCCTGGAACCGCACGAGTCTGCGGAGGCGCCGGCCGAGCGCAACGACCTGCACCGCCAGCTCCTCAAAGCCCTCGGCACACTGCCGCCCGACCAGCGCGCGGCCCTCGTCCTGGTGGACATGCAGGGATACCCCGTCGCCGAAGCCGCCCGCGTGCTCGACGTCCCCACCGGGACAGTGAAGAGCCGCTGCGCGCGGGGCAGAGCCAGACTGCTCCCCCTCCTCACCCACCTGCGGCCGGAGAACGCGGGTGACGGAAAGGAAGGGGGCCAGGGGCGGAACCGGACGCAGGGGACATCCGTCCCACCCGCAGCGGGACCGCCAAGCACCGGTCCACGCGATACAGGGCCAAGCGATCCAGCTGCAGTGAAGGGCGGAGGTGGGCGAGCGTGACATCCACGACGGACATGGCCGGGCACCCGGACGTCGCCGAGATCTCCGACCTCACCGAAGGACTCCTCCCGCCGTCCCGGACCGCCGACGTACGACGGCATCTGGACGGGTGCGAACTCTGCGCGGACGTGTACGCCTCCCTGGAGGAGATCCGGGGACTGCTCGGCACGGTGCCGGTCGCACAGCGCATGCCCGACGATGTCGCGGAACGGATCGACGCGGCCCTCGCGGCCGAGGCGCTGCTCGACGCGTCGGCGCCCGATCACACGGACATCCCTGCCACCCCTGTGCTCGTGGGTGCGTCTTCGTCCCTGTCCACTCAGGGCGACAGCGACAGCGCACATGTTTCACGTGAAACATCGGCAACGGCTGACCGGCCGGCGGGTCATGCCCGGGTCAGGACTACTGGGCCGGGTCGCAAGGACCGGAAGTCGGCCGGGCGTCGACGGGTCGCCGTCCTCGGCAGTGTCTTCGCGGTCGCCGCTCTCGGGCTCGGTGGTGTCCTGGTCGCCACGCACAACGACGGCAAGCCCTCCGACACGGAGGCGAACGGCCGGTCCACTGCTGCGGACACCTTCTCCGAGGGCGGGCTTCAGAAGCAGGTGGCCGATCTCCTCGGCAAGAACGACCGCTCCGGAAGCAGCTCCGGCACCAACCACAGCTTCGGGATCGCGGGAGATCCCAGCGCCGACACCGTCTCTCCCAAGATCTTCAACGTGCCCGACGTTCCCGCGTGCATCCAGAGGGGCATCGGCCGGTCCGACGCGGCCCTCGCCACGAAGCAGGGCACCTACAAGGGGACTCCCGTCCTGCTGGTCGTCCTGACCGACGCTTCCGACAGCGCCAAGGTGACCGCGTACGTCGTGGACGCGACCTGCGCGACCAAGGCTCCGTCCACTCAGGCGAAGGTCCTGCTGACGAAGTCCTACGCCCAGCCCTGACCGCCCGCGCTTCGTCTGCGTGCTCCGTGGTGTTCTCGGCCGCGTCCCCGCACACTGTGTTCGCCCCCGTGTGCCCGGACACAGCGGGAATGCACGCCCCTTAGGATCCGTTGGGTGGGGTGAGAGTTCTGAAAGGAGCTCCCACCGGTCTGACGATGCAGTCCAGAGACGAGGAATCCAGTCGTGAGCGACGTCCGTAACGTGATCATCATCGGCTCCGGGCCCGCCGGCTACACGGCGGCGCTCTACACCGCGCGCGCGTCGTTGAAGCCGCTGGTCTTCGAGGGCGCCGTCACCGCCGGCGGTGCGCTGATGAACACCACCGACGTGGAGAACTTCCCCGGGTTCCGGGACGGCATCATGGGCCCGGACCTCATGGACAACATGCGCGCCCAGGCCGAGCGCTTCGGCGCCGAGCTCGTTCCGGACGACATCGTCTCCGTCGACCTGACCGGCGACATCAAGACCGTCACCGACACCGCGGGCGTCGTCCACAAGGCGAAGGCCGTCATCGTCACCACGGGCTCCCAGCACCGCAAGCTCGGTCTGCCCAAGGAGGACGTGCTCTCCGGACGCGGAGTCTCCTGGTGTGCCACCTGTGACGGGTTCTTCTTCAAGGACCAGGACATCGCCGTGATCGGCGGCGGTGACACCGCGATGGAAGAGGCGACCTTCCTCTCCCGCTTCGCCAAGTCCGTGACGATCGTCCACCGCCGGGACACCCTGCGCGCCTCCAAGGCGATGCAGGAGCGCGCCTTCGCCGACCCGAAGATCAAGTTCGTGTGGGACAGCGAGGTCGCGGAGATTCAGGGCGACCAGAAGCTCGCGGGTCTGAAGCTGCGCAACCTCAAGACCGGTGAGCTCTCCGACCTGGCGGTCACGGGCCTCTTCATCGCGATCGGCCACGACCCGCGCACCGAGCTCTTCAAGGGTCAGCTGGACCTGGACGAAGAGGGCTACCTCAAGGTGGACGCCCCCTCGACCCAGACCAACCTGACCGGTGTCTTCGGCGCCGGCGACGTCGTCGACCACACCTACCGGCAGGCGATCACCGCGGCCGGCACCGGCTGCTCGTCCGCCCTCGACGCCGAGCGTTTCCTCGCCGCACTGGCGGACGAGGAGAACGCCGAGCCCGAGAAGACCGCTGTCTGACCTCCATCCCGCCCCACCGCACCAACCAGTTAAGGAGCCCGCCGTGGCCGGCACCCTGAAGCACGTGACCGACGATTCCTTCGAGCAGGACGTCCTCAAGAGCGACAAGCCCGTCCTCGTGGACTTCTGGGCCGCCTGGTGCGGTCCGTGCCGCCAGATCGCTCCGTCCCTCGAGGCGATTGCCGCCGAGTACGGCGACAAGATCGAGATCGTCAAGCTGAACATCGATGAGAACCCGGGTACGGCCGCCAAGTACGGCGTCATGTCGATCCCGACGCTGAACGTCTACCAGAACGGCGAGGTCGCCAAGACCATCGTCGGTGCGAAGCCGAAGGCCGCGATCGTTCGCGACCTCGAGGACTTCATCGCTGAGTGATGTTTCACGTGAAACACGAATGGGCCGACCCGGACGGGTCGGCCCATTCGTGTTCGTGGAGCCCCGTTGAGCCCTCGTGTGCGGCCCACTCGCTGCTAGAGCGGACGCAGCACCGGCTCCTTCTGTACGGCCCCCAGCAGCCGGTCCAACGCCATCTCGACGTCTTCCTTCCAGGAGAGGGTCGTTCGTAGTTCCAGCCGCAACCGCGGATAAGTGGGGTGCTGGCGAACGGTCTTGAAGCCGACGGCCAACAAGTGGTCGGCGGGCAGCACACAGCCGGGCTCTTTCCAGCGCGCGTCACCGAAGGCCTCGATCGCCTTGAAGCCTCGGCGCAGCACATCCTTGGCGACCGTCTGAACCATCACGCGGCCCAGTCCCTGTCCCTGGTAGCCCGGCATGATGAAGCCGGTCATCAGCTGGACGGCGTCCGGCGACACCGGGCTCGTGGGGAATGCCGTCGCCCGTGGCACGTAAGCGGGAGGGGCGTAGAGCACGAAGCCCGCCGGTACGTCGTCGACGTAGACGACCCGACCGCAGGATCCCCAGTCCAGCAGGACGGCGGAGATCCACCCTTCCTTCTCCAGAGCGGGCGTGCCCCCTCTTACCGCGGCTTCTCCGCTGACGGGGTCCAACTCCCAGAAGACACATGACCTGCACCGCTTGGGAAGGTCCGGGAGGTTGTCCAGCGTGAGCGGTACGAGCCGGCGCCCCATGAAGGCTGTTCCTCGCTTCCTTCGCCCGCGGCGCCGCGGGCGGCCGTCAGAGCGCTGTGTTCCCTGAGCAGGCTGCCGACGAAGCCGCCGACCGCGCCCAGTCCCAGGGCAGCGCCCACCAGTCCGGTTCGGCTCATCGTTCGCATGGCCCTGCCTCCCCAAGAGGTGCTGCCAGGTGGATGTGCCATACCCGAACGCATCGTATCGACGATGCGATTCCATCGATACTGCCTGAAAGCAAAGAGCGGGCCGTGTCCGGTACACACCGGACACGGCCCGCTCCGGTGGCCGATCGGGCGAGAGTGCCCGGCCGGCCACGGAGGAACTCAGTCCTCGGTCTCCTCGGAATCGCCGTCCATAAGGCTCTTCTGGAGGACCGGCCCCTCGCCCGGGGCGAGGGAGCTGAGGATCCGCTCAAGGTCCTCCATCGAAGCGAACTCGACAGTGATCTTGCCCTTCTTCTGACCCAGGTCGACCTTCACGCGGGTCTCGAAGCGGTCCGAGAGACGCCCCGCGAGATCGGTGAGCGCCGGGGAGACGAGGGCACCAGCCCGCGGTCCCTTGGAGCGCTGAGCCGACTGCGGACGCGACCCCATGAGGGTCACGATCTCCTCGACCGCCCGTACCGAGAGGCCCTCGGCCACGATGCGGTGAGCCAGCCGGTCCTGCTCCTCCGAGTCGTCCACGGAGAGCAGTGCCCGTGCGTGACCCGCCGAGAGGACTCCTGCCGCGACCCGGCGCTGAACGGCCGGCGACAGCTTCAGCAGACGCAGGGTGTTGGAGACCTGCGGGCGGGAGCGACCGATGCGGTCCGCCAGCTGGTCGTGCGTGCAGTTGAAGTCCTTCAGCAACTGGTCGTAGGCGGCGGCCTCTTCCAGCGGGTTCAGCTGTGCGCGGTGCAGGTTCTCCAGGAGGGCGTCCAGGAGAAGCTTCTCGTCGTCCGTGGCCCGCACGATCGCCGGGATCGCTTCGAGTCCCGCCTCACGGCAGGCCCGCCAACGCCGCTCACCCATGATGAGCTCGTAGTGGGTCGGACCCGTCTGCCGTACGACGACCGGCTGGAGGAGGCCGACCTCCTTGATGGAGGTGACGAGTTCCTGCAGCGCGTCCTCGTCGAAGACCTCACGCGGCTGACGCGGGTTCGCCGTGATGGAGTCGATGGGGAGTTCCGCGAAGTGGGCACCGATGGGAGGTGCCGGCGTCTCCACACCGTTGAGGAACGGCTCCTCTGTTTCATGTGAAACAGGCGGCAGCGATGCCACCTTCGCCGCGGCCACACCACGGTCGGTCGTCAGCAGCGGCACCGACGTCGGCGACGCGGAACCGCTGCCTCCCACCGCGGCGGGGGCCGGCGTCTTCTCCGTCGGGGCAGCGGGGATCAGTGCGCCGAGACCACGGCCCAAACCCCTCCGTCGCTCACTCACTGAATGCCCTCCACCATGCTCGGGTTGCTCTGGGCGCCGATGTGGGCCTGCGTCGGGTCATAGCTGACACCGACGCCCTTCAGAGCGAGTTCTCGTGCCGCCTCAAGATAAGACAGGGCACCGCTGGACCCCGGATCGTACGTCAGTACCGTCTGCCCGTAGCTCGGTGCCTCGGAGATCCGGACCGAGCGGGGAATGCTCGTCCTCAACACCTCGTCACCGAAGTGGCTGCGCACCTCGTCGGCGACCTGGGACGCGAGACGCGTCCGGCCGTCGTACATGGTGAGCAGGATCGTCGATACGTGCAGATTGGGGTTGAGGTGACCCCGTACCAGGTCGACGTTGCGCAGCAGTTGACCCAGTCCCTCCAGCGCGTAGTACTCGCACTGGATCGGGATGAGGACCTCCGCACCGGCCACCAAGGCGTTGACCGTCAGCAGGCCGAGCGAGGGCGGGCAGTCGATGAGGATGTAGTCGAGTGGCTGCTCGTAGGCCTGGATGGCCCGCTGCAGTCTGCTCTCCCGGGCCACCAGCGAGACCAGCTCGATCTCCGCACCGGCGAGATCGATCGTGGCGGGGGCACAGAACAGACCCTCGACGTCAGGTACAGGCTGAACGACTTCCGCCAGCGGCCTGCTCTCGACCAGGACGTCATAGATGGACGGGACTTCGGCATGATGGTCGATCCCCAGCGCAGTGGATGCGTTGCCCTGAGGGTCGAGGTCGATCACCAGGACACGGCCACCGTGCAGAGCAAGGGAAGCGGCAAGATTGACGGTCGTCGTCGTCTTGCCCACGCCACCCTTCTGGTTGGCGACCACCATGACGCGTGTCTGCTCGGGGCGGGGCAGCCCCTCGCCAGCACGGCCAAGAGCCTCTACAGCCAATTGGGCAGCACGACCGATCGGAGTGTCGTCCATCGGAGGCGGTGTTTCACGTGAAACATCCTCCCCCATCGACTCGGTACGGGGACCGGGGACCGGATCGGTCATCGGTCCCGCGATGTTGGCGTCGGACCGCAAGGATTCACTCTCCTCGACTTCAGGCTCGCAATGAACAGAGCCTCCCATGTCTTCGGGGTCGTGAACCAGTGAGGCCTGGTGTTCTGTGGAGAAATCCACCTCTGTGGACAACTCCGTGCCCCTGAAGGGGGACGGAGCGTCATCCGAAGCGTCTTCTCTCAGCGAACCTAGGGGTTTTCGGTCGCGCGGTTCCGCGGCGCGGCCCCGGCTGATGATGCCGTGCAACAAGGAGCGACGTTTCACGTGAAACACGATGCACAGCAGTGGTGACCCAAACTGTCGCGACACTCCGGCATGCGTAGGTTTGACAGCTTGTGTGGAGTACGTCTCGTCGTCAGGACGGATCAGCGACGGCGACGTACCCGTCCGGTCCGGGCCGCCTTCGCCTTCTTGGCCGCGAAGCGCACACCACCGGGGCTCTCCCCGACCTCGACCCGGACCACCGTGGACAGCGGATCCACGACGCCGTCGCCCACATGGAGGATCGACGTCTCCACCGCACCGAGCTTGCTCAGCGCCGTGGCGGCCGCTTTTAGCTCCTCCTCGGCGGTGTCTCCCTTGAGGGCGAGCATCTCTCCGTACGGGCGAAGGAGCGGGATCCCCCAGGCGGCCAGCCGGTCCAGCGGGGCCACGGCGCGGGCCGTCACCACGTGCACGGGCGGCAACTTGCCCATGACCTCCTCGGCCCGGCCACGCATGACCGTCACATGATCCAGGCCCAGCAGCTCGACGACCTCGGTGAGGAAGTTCGTCCGGCGCAGCAGGGGCTCCAGCAGCGTGATCTTCAGATCCGGCCGGACCAGCGCCAGGGGAATGCCCGGCAGACCTGCCCCGGAGCCGACATCGCAGACGGTCACGTTCTCGGGCACCACCTCCGAGAGGACCGCGCAGTTCAACAGGTGCCGCTCCCACAGCCGGGGCACCTCACGCGGACCGATCAGGCCGCGCTGCACGCCCGCCTCGGCGAGCAGCTCCGCGTACCGGACCGCATCCGAGAACCGATCGCCGAACACCTCACGCGCCTGTTCGGGCGCAGGGGGGAGTTCCGCTGCCTCCGTCACGGGGACCGTCCTTCCGTACCGCATCAGCGCACCGAGCGCCGACCACCAGAGCTATCAGGCTGACAAACTTCGGCCCCGTCTGCGCTACAGACGGGGCCGGAGGAACGTAGGACCGATCAGGCGGGAAGCACGACGACGAAGCGCTGTGGCTCCTCGCCCTCGGACTCGCTGCGCAGGCCCGCGGCCTTGACCGCGTCGTGCACGACCTTGCGCTCGAACGGCGTCATCGGGTCGAGCTTCACCGGCTCGCCGGTGTTCTTCACGTCGGAGGCGGCCTTGGCGCCCAGCTCGGAGAGCTCGGCGCGCTTCTTGGCGCGGTAGCCGGCGACGTCCAGCATCAGGCGGCTGCGGTCCCCGGTCTCCCGGTGCACGGCGAGGCGCGTGAGCTCCTGGAGCGCCTCCAGCACCTCACCGTCACGGCCGACCAGCTTGTTCAGGTCTCGGCCACCCGAGTCGCTGATGATCGAGACAGCGGCGCGGTCGGCTTCGACGTCCATGTCGATGTCGCCGTCGAGGTCGGCGATGTCCAGCAGACCCTCGAGGTAGTCCGCCGCGATCTCACCCTCCTGCTCCAGGCGGGACAGGGTGTCTACACCCTCGGCGGGAGCGGAGGTGGTGCCTTCCGTCACGGGATGGGCTCCTTCTTACTTCTTGGAGGGGGACTTGGGGCGCTGCGGACCGCCCTTGCGCTGCCCGGACTGGGCCTTGCTGCGACCACTCGCACCGGACTTCGGAGCGGGCTTGTCCGCAGGCTTGTCGGCGGGCTTGGCGTCCTGTGGCTCGTCGGACTTCTCCAGCGACGTCGACGGCGTCGAGGAGGCGGAGGCGGTGGACTCGCCGGCCACCCTGGGGCCGCCCTGGCGCTGTGCCTTCGACTGACGCTTGGGCTGCTGGCGCTTGGGAGCACCGCCGGCGGTGGGCGTGCCGTCCTCGGTCAGCGTGGTGACCTCGGCCTCGCCCTTCGCCACGGTGCCGTCCGCCTGGGCCGCGAGACCCGCCTTGTTCAGCGCGTTGATGAACTTGCGCTCGAACTCGTTGCGGTCCCTGCCCTTGGCGACGATCGCCTTGACGATGGTCTTCTCGCTCCGCCTGCGGGTCCTGCCGTGGTGCGTGACGTGCTTGGTCAGGCGCTCCAGGTAGGCGGCCTGGGCCTTGGAACCCGGCGTCGGGTTGTTGCGGATGACGTACATCTGCTGGCCCATGGTCCACACGTTGGTGGTCAGCCAGTAGACGAGGACACCGACGGGGAAGTTGATGCCGAAGATGGCGAACATGACGGGGAAGACGTACATCAGCATCTTCTGCTGCTGCATGAACGGCGTCTTCACCGTGGTGTCGACGTTCTTCGTCATCAGCTGGCGCTGCGTGTAGAACTGCGACGCCGACATCATCACGATCATGATCGCGGTGACGACGCGGACGTCGGTCAGCGTGGCACCGAGCTGGCCGACCTTGTCGGCGCTGTCGGTGAACTTCGCCGCCAGCGGGGCACCGAAGATGTGCGCCTTACGAGCGCTGGCGAGCAGCGGGTCGTTGATGACGCCGATCGTCTTGCCCGTCGCGATGCCGTTGAGCACGTGGTACAGCGCGAAGAAGAACGGGGACTGCGCCAGGATCGGAAGGCACGAGGAGAGCGGGTTGGTGCCCGTCTCCTTGTACAGCTTCATCATCTCTTCGGACTGGCGCTGCTTGTCGTTCTTGTAGCGCTCCTGGATCTTCTTCATCTCGGGCTGCAGCGTCTGCATGGCCCGGGTCGCCTTGATCTGCTTCACGAAGAGCGGGATCAGACAGATGCGGATCAGGATCACGAGAGACACGATCGACAGGCCCCAGGCCCAGCCCGTATCGGGACCGAAGATCTTCCCGTAGACGGAGTGGAACTGGACGATGACCCAGGAAACGGGTGTCGTGATGAAGCTGAAAAGACTGGCAATCGTGTCCACTAATCATGCTCCTTGGACATGGGACGGGGTCTCGGCGGCCGGGCTCGAAGGAGTCTGTCCCTCGATGGCCTGTTCGGCGGCGGAGGTCCCGCCCTTGCGTGCACGCCGGGCGCCGCGCAGCATTTCGTGCCACCGCGGACGCTTGCGGGGCGGCACATGGTCCACACCGCCCAGCGACCACGGATTGCACCGCAGGATGCGCCAGGTGGTAAGTGCCGTGCCCTTGATCGCACCGTGCCGGTCGATGGCCGTGTAGCCGTAGTGAGAGCACGACGGGTAGTACTTGCACACCGGGCCGAGCAGGGGACTGATCGTCCACTGGTACAGCTTGATCAGTGCAAGCAGCGGGTACTTCATCGCGCGCCCCCTCCCAGCAGCCGCTCCAGGGCGGCATCCAGGTCTCGGGCCAGCTGTGCATGGTCGGCGTCACCCGCACCGGGCAGCGCTCGTACGACTACCAGGCTACCGGGGGGCAGCAGGGCGACTCGATCGCGCATCAGGTGACGCAGCCTGCGCTTCACCTTGTTGCGCACCACCGCACCACCCACGGCCTTGCTCACGACGAAACCCGCACGCGTCGGGGGAGCGCTCTCCCCTGGCGCGTGCGGGTCCGTGGCACCGCTACGAAGATGGACGACTAGGGACGGGCGTCCGGCCCGGCGCCCTCGTCGTACCGCGGTCGCGAAGTCCTCGCGCCGCCTCAGCCGGTTCTCGGTGGGCAGCACGACGGCATGACCTGACCGGGATCAGGCGGACAGGCTGGCGCGACCCTTGCCACGACGGTTCGCGAGAATCGCGCGGCCGGCACGGGTACGCATCCGCAGGCGGAAGCCGTGGGTCTTGGCGCGGCGACGGTTGTTCGGCTGGAAGGTGCGCTTGCTCACTCGGGGGCTCCAGAAATCAATCGGGGTTTGGCGGGTGCCGTCCTGGCTGTCACCGTGCGCCCACGAGAAGCTCGCGTCACGCCCGATTGCACCGCTTCCCGATCACCTTCAGCGATCTGTGCCCATCGGAGGCAGGCGGCAGCAGCCATCGACAACTCGACCTGGTTACGGTACGCGCGGCTGAGCCATCCGGTCAAACCAGGGGCCACCGGGAGACACTATCCACAGCCTGGGGACAACAACTTGAACCGCACCCGTCGCCCTGACTACCGTGGCTGGACTCCGATTCGTTCCCTTGTCCCCACCGCCACCCCATTTACCACCCGATCCGTCCCGCAACCACACGTTCGTGGGACCCACGAGAGAGCGTGCCCTGTGGCTGACGTGCCTGCCGATCTTGCCGCAGTGTGGCCACGAGTACTGGAGCAGCTCCTCGGTGAGGGCCGTGCGCAGGGGGTCGAGGCAAAGGACGAGCACTGGATCCGCCGCTGCCAGCCCCTCGCGCTGGTGGCCGACACCGCCCTGCTCGCCGTACCGAACGAGTTTGCGAAGGGCGTCCTCGAAGGCCGCCTCGCTCCCATCGTCGCCGAATCACTGACCCGCGAATGCGGCCGCCCGATCCGGATCGCGATCACCGTCGACGACTCCGCGGGCGAGCCTCCCGGCCCGCCGGCCCCGCAGCCCCGCCCCCAGCAGCGCTACGAGGAGCCCGAGCTCTCCTCCGGCCAGTACGAGGGTTACGGCCGCCACCGCGCCGAAGACCGCCGGTCGAACCGCCCCGACCAACTGCCCGGCGCCCCGAGCGACCAGCTGCCCCCCTCACGCCAGGATCAGCTGCCCACCGCCCGCCCCGCCTACCCCTCCGAGTACCAGCGCCCCGAGCCCGGCGCCTGGCCGCGCCCGTCCCAGGACGAGTACAGCTGGCAGCAGCCGCGGCTCGGCTTCCCGGAGCGCGACCCCTACGCCTCGCCGTCCCAGGACACCTACGGCCAGCAGCAGGAGCCGTACAATCCGCAGGACTCCTACGCGCCGCCGTCCCAGGACTACCGCCCGCAGTCGATGGAGCGTCCGCCGTACGACGGTCAGCGCTCCGAGTACGACCAGCCGCGTCCCGACTACGACGCGCCCCGGTCCGACTACGACCAGCGCGACGGCCGCCGGGACCGGTCCGAGCCGCCGTCGAACTCCGGGCACGGCCACCGCGGCGGCTCCATGAGCCCCGGTGCTCCCGGCCCGCTGGCCGCGCAGCCCGCGCCGGCGACCCGTCCCGGCGAGCCGACCGCGCGGTTGAACCCGAAGTACCTCTTCGACACGTTCGTCATCGGCGCCTCCAACCGCTTCGCGCACGCGGCCGCGGTGGCCGTCGCCGAGGCGCCGGCGAAGGCGTACAACCCCCTGTTCATCTATGGGGAGTCGGGGCTCGGCAAGACGCACCTGCTGCACGCGATCGGACACTACGCGCGGAGCCTCTACCCGGGCACGCGCGTGCGGTACGTGAGCTCGGAGGAGTTCACCAACGAGTTCATCAACTCCATCCGCGACGGCAAGGGCGACAGTTTCCGCAAGCGGTACCGCGAGATGGACATCCTCCTGGTCGACGACATCCAGTTCCTCGCGGACAAGGAGTCGACGCAGGAGGAGTTCTTCCACACGTTCAACACGCTCCACAACGCGAACAAGCAGATCGTGCTCTCCAGCGACCGGCCGCCCAAGCAGCTGGTGACGCTGGAGGACCGGCTGCGGAACCGTTTCGAGTGGGGTCTGATCACCGACGTCCAGCCGCCCGAGCTGGAGACCCGGATCGCCATCCTTCGTAAGAAGGCGGTGCAGGAGCAGCTCAACGCCCCGCCGGAGGTCCTGGAGTTCATCGCGTCCCGCATCTCGCGCAACATCCGCGAGCTGGAGGGCGCGCTGATCCGGGTGACGGCGTTCGCGTCGCTCAACCGGCAGCCGGTGGACCTGGGCCTGACGGAGATCGTCCTCAAGGACCTGATCCCCGGCGGCGACGACTCGGCCCCCGAGATCACCTCGACGGCCATCATGAGCGCGACCGCCGACTACTTCGGGCTCACCGTCGAGGACCTGTGCGGCACCTCGCGCGGGCGCGCGCTGGTGACGGCACGGCAGATCGCCATGTACCTGTGCCGGGAGCTGACCGACCTGTCGCTGCCGAAGATCGGCGCGCTGTTCGGCGGCCGCGACCACACCACCGTCATGCACGCGGACCGCAAGATCCGCAATCTGATGGCCGAGCGGCGCTCCATCTACAACCAGGTGACCGAGCTGACGAACCGCATCAAGAACGGCTGACAGCCGCGCGGACGACCGCTGAGGGCGCCCCGGGACGAGTTCCCGAGGGCGCCCTTCTTCGTGTCGCGGCAACCCGCTGTTCGAATACGGGCCGGGTTACGGCCTCTCTCCACAGATTCGGTGACTTTCTCCCGTCCACACCCTGGGGACTGGGAAGTTGTCCAGATCGTGTCCACAGGCGCCCCTGCCGAAAGACCGTCAGGCCAGGTCAGGTGCCTGTGGATTAGTGGACGAACGATCTCCACAGACTGTGGACAGCCGAATGATCCACAAGCTGTGCACGAAGTTGTCCACCGACAACCCACAGGCCAGGGCCGGTTGTCCCCAGAGATCACCAGCTTCTCCACATCCCTGTCCACTGTTCGGCAACGCGACGCGCCTGATCACCGGGTCGAGTGAAAGGCGTCACACGAAGGTGCCGGGTTGGGCTGTGGGAAACGTGGGTAAAGCTGGGGACGGCGCTGGGGAGAAGTGCCCCTCGGCTGTGCATGGAGTGTGCAGAACTTTCCGTTCTCCACAGAAGCGCCCGGTTGTCCACCGCCTCCGCCCACAGGGCCAGTGGACAAAATTCCCGCTCTGAGCTGGGAAAACGAGGTTATCCACGGTTTCCACAGGCCCTACTACTACTAGCAACTAGAGAGAGCTGGGAAACCGTTTCGAAGTGGGCCCTGTGCACAACTCGCTGTCTCGCTCCCGACTGCCCCTCGTCACGACTTGACCCCGAGCGGCACCTACTGTCAGTGGGGTGCGTCAGACTGTTCCCCGGTGTCCTTCCCTTCACAGGGGCTGACAACACCGAGACAGACGACGAAGCCAGGCAGGCCGAGAAGCGCCGGCAACAGCAGGAGGCGGCAACAGTGAAGATCCGGGTGGAACGCGACGTACTCGCGGAGGCAGTTGCCTGGGCGGCACGCAGCCTCCCGGCCCGTCCGCCGGCGCCTGTCCTCGCCGGCCTTCTGCTGAAGGCCGAGGACGGCCAGCTGAGCCTGTCCAGCTTCGACTACGAGGTCTCCGCACGCGTGTCGGTGGAGACCGAGGTCGAGGAAGAGGGCACGGTCCTGGTCTCCGGCCGCCTGCTCGCGGACATCTGCCGCGCGCTCCCCAACCGCCCGGTGGAGATTTCCACAGACGGTGTACGGGCGACGGTGGTCTGCGGCTCCTCCCGCTTCACACTCCACACCCTGCCTGTGGAGGAGTACCCGGCCCTGCCGCAGATGCCGAACGCGACGGGCACGGTCCCCGGTGAGGTCTTCGCGGCCGCCGCCGCCCAGGTGGCCATCGCCGCCGGGCGCGACGACACGCTGCCCGTGCTCACCGGTGTGCGCATCGAGATCGAGGGCGACACGGTCACGCTGGCCTCCACCGACCGCTACCGCTTCGCGGTCCGCGAGTTCCTGTGGAAGCCGGAGAACCCCGAGGCGTCCGCGGTCGCCCTGGTGCCCGCCAAGACGCTCCTGGACACCGCCAAGGCCCTCACGAGCGGCGACAGCGTGATCCTGGCGCTGTCCGGCTCCGGCGCGGGCGAGGGCCTCATCGGCTTCGAGGGCGCGGGCCGCCGTACGACGACCCGGCTCCTGGAGGGCGACCTCCCGAAGTACCGCTCGCTGTTCCCGACGGAGTTCAACTCGATCGCCGTGATCGAGACCGCCCCCTTCGTGGAGGCCGTCAAGCGCGTGGCCCTGGTCGCCGAGCGCAACACCCCGGTGCGGCTCAGCTTCGAGCAGGGCGTGCTGATCCTGGAGGCCGGCTCCAGCGACGACGCACAGGCTGTGGAAAGGGTCGACGCGCAGCTGGAGGGCGACGACGTGTCGATCGCCTTCAACCCGACGTTCCTGCTGGACGGCCTGAGCGCCATCGACTCCCCGGTCGCCCAGCTGTCGTTCACGACGTCCACGAAGCCCGCGCTGCTCAGCGGCAAGCCGGCGCTGGACGCCGAGGCGGACGAGGCCTACAAGTACTTGATCATGCCGGTGCGGCTGAGCGGCTGAGCGCGCCCTCGGAAACCCGCAGGTCGGGGCGTACGTTTGAGCGCGTATGCCCACAGGTGTGCGTGAGCGTCCGGGTTTAGGCTCGGACGTGGGTACGAATCACGTGCCCCACACGACACTCGGCAACCTAAGGAACAACTGATGGAGCTCGGTCTCGTCGGCCTCGGCAAGATGGGCGGCAACATGCGCGAGCGGATCCGCCGCGCAGGCCACACCGTCGTCGGATTCGACCGCAACCCGGACCTCGCCGATGTCCACAGCCTGGAAGAGCTTGTGGGCAAACTCCAAGGTCCGCGCGTGGTCTGGGTGATGGTCCCGGCCGGTGCCCCCACCCAGTCGACCGTCGACGAACTGGCCGAGCTCCTGGAGCCGGGCGATGTCGTCGTGGACGGCGGCAACTCCCGCTGGACGGACGACGAGAAGCACGCCGAGGAACTGGCCGCCAAGGGCATCGGATTCGTCGACTGCGGCGTCTCCGGAGGCGTCTGGGGCCTCGAGAACGGCTATGCGCTGATGTACGGCGGTGACGCCGAGAACGTCGCCAAGGTGCAGCCGGTCTTCGACGCCCTCAAGCCCGAGGGCGAGTTCGGCTCCGTGCACGCCGGCAAGGTCGGCGCCGGGCACTTCGCCAAGATGGTCCACAACGGCATCGAGTACGCGATGATGCAGGCCTACGCCGAGGGCTGGGAACTGCTGGAGAAGGTCGACTCCGTCACGGACGTGCGCGAGGTCTTCCGCTCCTGGCAGGAGGGCACGGTGATCCGGTCCTGGCTGCTGGACCTCGCGGTGAACGCGCTCGACGGCGACGAGCACCTCGACAAGCTCAAGGGCTACGCACAGGACTCCGGCGAGGGCCGCTGGACCGTGGAGGCCGCCATCGACAACGCGGTGCCGTTGCCGACGATCACCGCGTCGCTGTTCGCGCGGTTCGCCTCCCGCCAGGACGACTCGCCCCAGATGAAGATGATCGCGGCGCTGCGCAACCAGTTCGGCGGCCACGCGGTAGAGACGAAGTAATCCACAGGGCTGCCCGGCAGTCCACAACCCGGGGGAGGTCGGCGAACGACCATGCACGTCACGCATCTGTCGCTGGCCGACTTCCGCTCGTACGCCGGGGTCGAGGTCCCGCTCGACCCCGGCGTCACCGCGTTCGTGGGCCCCAACGGGCAGGGGAAGACGAACCTCGTCGAGGCCGTCGGCTACCTCGCCACCCTCGGCAGCCACCGCGTCGCCTCCGACGCCCCCCTGGTGCGCATGGGCGCCGAACGCGCGGTCATCCGGGCGCAGGTCAAACAGGGCGATCGGCAGCAGCTGATCGAGCTGGAGCTGAACCCCGGCCGCGCCAACCGCGCCCGGATCAACAGGTCTTCGCAGGTCAGGCCGCGGGACGTGCTCGGCATCGTGCGGACCGTGCTGTTCGCGCCCGAGGACCTCGCCCTGGTCAAGGGCGACCCCGGCGAGCGGCGCCGGTTCCTCGACGAGCTGATCACCGCACGCTCCCCGCGCATGGCCGGCGTGCGCTCCGACTACGAGCGTGTTCTCAAGCAGCGCAACACGCTCCTCAAGAGCGCGGCCCTGGCCCGGCGGCACGGCGGCCGCTCGATGGACCTGTCGACGCTCGACGTCTGGGACCAGCATCTCGCGCGCGTGGGCGCCGAGTTGCTCGCCCAGCGCCTTGACCTGATCGCGGCCGTCCAGCCGCTGACCGACAAGGCGTACGAGCAACTGGCGCCCGGCGGCGGCCCGATCGCCCTGGAGTACAAGCCGTCCGCGCCCGGTGAGGCACACACGCGTGAGGATCTTTACGAGCAGCTCATGGGGGCGCTCGCGGAGGCGCGCAAGCAGGAGATCGAGCGGGGCATCACCCTCGTAGGACCCCATCGGGACGATCTGGTGCTCAAGCTGGGGCAGTTGCCGGCCAAGGGGTACGCCTCGCACGGGGAGTCCTGGTCCTATGCGCTGGCGCTGCGGCTGGCGTCGTACGACCTGTTGCGGGCCGAGGGCAATGAGCCGGTGCTGGTGCTCGACGATGTGTTCGCCGAGCTGGACACTCGGCGGCGTGAGCGGCTGGCGGAGCTGGTCGCGCCCGGGGAGCAGGTCCTGGTGACGGCCGCGGTCGACGACGACGTACCGCACGTGCTGGCGGGGACGCGGTTCTCGGTGTCGGACGGGGCGGTGGAGCGCGTATGACCGACGAAGAGCCCGTCGTCCCGGAGAAGGCCGCGGAGCCGTCCGGCGTCGACCTCGCGCGCGTGGCGCTCAGGGCGGCCAAGGAACAGGCACGCGCGCGTGGGGACGCGGCGCGGCAGAAGAAGCAGGCGCGGCGCGGGGGCCTGCGCTCCGGCGCGCGCGCCGACGGACGCGACCCCATGGCGTTCGGTGCGGCGATCAACCGGCTGATCACCGAGCGGGGTTGGGAGGCCCCGGCCGCGGTGGGCGGGGTGATGGGGCGCTGGCCGCAGATCGTCGGCGAGGACGTGGCCAAGCACTGCGTGCCGGAGCGGTACGACGAGGACGAGCAGGTGCTGGTCGTGCGCTGCGACTCGACGGCCTGGGCGACGAATCTGCGCCTGCTGGCGCCCACCCTGGTGGCCCGGCTGAACGAGGATCTCGGTCACGGCACGGTGAAGGTGATCAAGGTGCTCGGCCCGAGCGGACCCGCCCGTAATTACGGTCCGCTGCGTGCTCCGGGCAGCAAGGGACCCGGCGACACCTATGGGTGACTGACATCACATATCTGGGTGCGTGACGGCCGGGCCGCGCAACGGCGTGCGGTTGCGAATCGCGATCTGACTCCCAAGTAGCCAAGGGTTGACAGCCGGAAGCGCTGAGTGCCGCTGTGAGCCTCTTGGAGCCCCGCTCCGTATATGGGGACCCGGAAGACGCCGGTTGAGGGCGGCACATGAGGACTCAGGTACCGGCAAACCCCCATCACTGTCGGTGCTACCGGTAGACTGGGAGCTAATCCCGCCCCACTGATGGGGACCGCCCGGGAAAAGCTGAGCAACGCTGATCAAGGCTTACCAACGCAACATGCCGCAGCCGCTCCGGCAACCCGCCGACGAGCCTGGCTGGTGCTGTGCCAGAAAGGGCGCTTCGTGGCCGATTCCGGCAACCCCAACGAGAACATCCCGTCCAGCGACGCCGGCGACAACGGCGCGGTGACCTCGTCGAACGGTGAGGTCACCGCCTCGTACGACGCCAGCGCCATCACCGTCCTCGAGGGTCTGGACGCGGTCCGCAAGCGACCCGGTATGTACATCGGTTCGACCGGTGAGCGAGGCCTGCACCACCTGGTGCAGGAAGTCGTCGACAACTCCGTCGACGAGGCGCTGGCCGGCCACGCGGACACGATCGACGTGACGATCCTTCACGACGGCGGCGTGCGCGTCATCGACAACGGCCGAGGCATCCCGGTGGGCATCGTCCCGTCCGAGGGCAAGCCCGCCGTCGAGGTCGTGCTGACGGTGCTGCACGCGGGCGGCAAGTTCGGGGGCGGCGGCTACGCGGTCTCCGGTGGTCTGCACGGCGTGGGCGTCTCCGTGGTGAACGCGCTGTCCAGCAAGGTCGCCGTCGAGATCAGGACCGACGGACACCGCTGGACGCAGGACTACAAGCTGGGCGTGCCGACGGCCCCGCTCGTGCAGCACGAGGCCACGGACGAGACCGGTACGTCGGTCACCTTCTGGGCCGACCCGGACGTCTTCGAGACGACCGAGTACTCCTTCGAGACGCTCTCGCGGCGCTTCCAGGAGATGGCGTTCCTCAACAAGGGTTTGACGATCAAACTCACTGACGAGCGCGAGGTGGCGAAGGCCACGGTCGGTGCCGACGAGGCGGGTGCGGACGAGAAGGACGAGGTCAAGTCCGTCACGTACCACTACGAGGGCGGCATCGTCGACTACGTGAAGTACCTCAACTCCCGCAAGGGAGAAGTGGTGCATCCGACGATCATCGACCTGGAGGCGGAGGACAAGGACAAGAGCCTGTCCCTCGAGGTCGCGATGCAGTGGAACAGCGGTTACAGCGAGGGTGTGTACTCCTTCGCCAACATCATCCACACGCACGAGGGCGGTACGCACGAAGAGGGCTTCCGGGCCGCGCTGACGTCGCTGATCAACAAGTACGCGCGCGACAAGAAGCTGCTCCGCGAGAAGGACGACAACCTCACGGGCGACGACATCCGCGAGGGTCTGACCGCGATCATCTCGGTGAAGCTGGCCGAGCCGCAGTTCGAGGGCCAGACCAAGACCAAGCTCGGCAACACCGAGGCGAAGACCTTCGTACAGAAGGCGGTCTACGAGCACCTCAACGACTGGCTCGACCGCAACCCGAACGAGGCCGCGGACATCATCCGCAAGGGCATCCAGGCCGCCACCGCGCGCGTGGCCGCCCGCAAGGCCCGCGACCTCACCCGTCGCAAGGGGTTGCTGGAGACCGCGTCCCTGCCGGGCAAGCTGTCCGACTGCCAGTCGAACGACCCCACCAAGTGCGAGATCTTCATCGTCGAGGGTGACTCCGCCGGCGGCTCGGCCAAGTCCGGCCGGAACCCGCAGTACCAGGCGATCCTCCCGATCCGAGGCAAGATCCTCAACGTCGAGAAGGCCAGGATCGACAAGATCCTGCAGAACCAGGAGATCCAGGCACTGATCTCCGCCTTCGGCACCGGAGTCCACGAGGACTTCGACATCGCCAGGCTGCGCTATCACAAGATCATCCTGATGGCGGACGCCGACGTCGACGGTCAGCACATCAGCACCCTGCTGCTGACCTTCCTGTTCCGCTTCATGCGGCCGCTGGTCGAGGCCGGGCACGTGTTCCTGTCGCGCCCCCCGCTGTACAAGATCAAGTGGGGCCGTGACGACTTCGAGTACGCGTACTCGGACCGTGAGCGCGACGCGCTGATCGAGCTGGGCCGGCAGAGCGGCAAGCGGATCAAGGAAGACTCGATCCAGCGCTTCAAGGGTCTCGGCGAGATGAACGCCGAGGAGCTGCGCGTCACCACGATGGACCAGGAGCACCGCGTCCTCGGCCAGGTCACCCTGGACGACGCCGCGCAGGCCGACGACCTGTTCTCGGTCCTGATGGGCGAGGACGTCGAGGCGCGCCGCCAGTTCATCCAGCGCAACGCCAAGGACGTCCGCTTCCTCGACATCTGAGTCGGTCTCAGCTGACCGCACCAGGAAGGATCCCCACCAGCAATGACCGACGAGAACACGCCCAGTACGCCTGAAGAGGGCGCCATCATCGCCCAGCGCGTCGAGCCCGTCGGGCTCGAGACGGAGATGCAGCGCTCGTACCTCGACTACGCGATGTCCGTCATCGTGTCGCGAGCCCTGCCCGACGTCCGTGACGGCCTCAAGCCCGTGCACCGCCGCGTCCTGTACGCGATGTACGACGGCGGCTACCGGCCCGAGAAGGGCTTCTACAAGTGCGCCCGTGTCGTCGGCGACGTCATGGGCAACTACCACCCGCACGGCGACTCCTCGATCTACGACGCGCTGGTCCGCCTCGCGCAGCCGTGGTCGATGCGGATGCCGCTGGTGGACTCCAACGGCAACTTCGGCTCCCCGGGCAACGACCCGGCGGCCGCCATGCGCTACACCGAGTGCAAGATGGCGCCGCTGTCGATGGAGATGGTCCGTGACATCGACGAGGAGACCGTCGACTTCACGGACAACTACGACGGCCGCTCCCAGGAGCCGACCGTCCTGCCGGCCCGCTTCCCGAACCTGCTGATCAACGGCTCGGCGGGCATCGCGGTCGGCATGGCCACCAACATTCCGCCGCACAACCTCCGTGAGGTCGCGGCGGGCGCCCAGTGGTGCCTGGAGAACCCGGAGGCCTCGCAGGAGGAGCTCCTGGACGCGCTGATCGAGCGCATCAAGGGCCCCGACTTCCCGACCGGCGCGCTCGTCGTCGGCCGCAAGGGCATCGAAGAGGCGTACCGCACCGGCCGCGGCTCGATCACCATGCGCGCGGTCGTCGAGGTCGAGGAGATCCAGAACCGCCAGTGCCTGGTGGTCACCGAACTCCCCTACCAGACCAACCCCGACAACCTCGCGCAGAAGATCGCCGACCTGGTGAAGGACGGCAAGGTCGGCGGCATCGCCGACGTCCGCGACGAGACGTCGTCCCGTACCGGCCAGCGCCTCGTCATCGTCCTCAAGAGGGACGCGGTCGCCAAGGTCGTACTGAACAACCTCTACAAGCACACGGATCTGCAGTCCAACTTCAGCGCCAACATGCTGGCGCTGGTCGACGGTGTGCCGCGGACCCTCTCCCTGGACGCGTTCATCCGGCACTGGGTGGCGCACCAGATCGAGGTCATCGTCCGCCGTACGAAGTTCCGGCTGCGCAAGGCCGAGGAGCGGGCGCACATCCTGCGTGGCCTCCTGAAGGCCCTGGACGCCATCGACGAGGTCATCGCGCTGATCCGGCGCAGCGACACCGTGGAGATCGCGCGTACGGGCCTGATGGGCCTCCTGGAGATCGACGAGATCCAGGCGAACGCCATCCTGGAGATGCAGCTGCGCCGACTGGCCGCCCTGGAGCGCCAGAAGATCATCCAGGAGCACGACGAACTCCAGGCGAAGATCGCCGAGTACAACGCGATCCTGGCCTCCCCGGTCCGCCAGCGCGGCATCGTCAGCGAGGAACTCGCCGCGATCGTCGAGAAGTTCGGCGACGACCGCAAGACGATGCTGGTGCCCTTCGACGGTGACATGTCCATCGAGGACCTGATCGCCGAAGAGGACATCGTCGTCACCATCTCGCGCGGCGGCTACGTCAAGCGCACCAAGACGGACGACTACCGCTCCCAGAAGCGCGGCGGCAAGGGCGTACGAGGCGCGAAGCTCAAGGAAGACGACATCGTCGACCACTTCTTCGTGTCGACGACGCACCACTGGCTGCTGTTCTTCACCAACAAGGGCCGGGTGTACCGCGCGAAGGCGTACGAGCTGCCGGACGCCGGCCGTGACGCGCGCGGGCAGCATGTCGCGAACCTGCTGGCCTTCCAGCCGGACGAGTCGATCGCCGAGATCCTCGCGATCCGCGACTACGAGGCGGCGCCGTACCTGGTGCTGGCCACGAAGGGCGGTCTGGTCAAGAAGACGCCTCTGAAGGATTACGATTCGCCCCGCTCCGGCGGTGTGATCGCGATCAACCTGCGGGAGCGCGAGGACGGTTCCGACGACGAACTGATCGGAGCGGAACTCGTTTCGTCCGACAGTGATCTGCTTCTGATCAGCAAGAAGGCACAGTCGATCAGGTTCACTGCTTCCGACGAGACTCTGCGCCCCATGGGGCGTGCTACCTCGGGTGTCAAGGGCATGAGTTTCCGCTCAGGCGATGAACTTCTGTCGATGAATGTTGTTCGACCCGGTACGTTCGTGTTCACTGCCACAGACGGTGGGTACGCGAAGCGGACCGCTGTCGACGAGTACCGCGTCCAAGGTCGCGGCGGCCTGGGCATCAAGGCCGCCAAGATCGTCGAGGACCGCGGCTCTCTCGTCGGCGCGCTGGTGGTCGAGGAGCTCGACGAGATCCTCGCCATCTCGCTGTCGGGCGGTGTGATTCGTACGCGAGTCAACGAGGTCAGGGAGACGGGCCGTGACACCATGGGCGTCCAACTGATCAATCTGGGCAAGCGCGATGCCGTCGTCGGTATCGCTCGTAACGCCGAGGCGGGGCGCGAGGCGGAGGAAGTCGACGGCGAGGACGCCGTGGACGAGGCCGCAGAGGACGTCACGACCACCGGCACGGAAGAGGGCGAGTCGCCCTCCTCCGAGTAGCACGAGGAGAGAGACATCGTGAGCGGAGCCACGGGCGCCGGGTCGGCCGGTACCCCCAGGGGTACTGAAACTGACGGCGGCGGCCGTGGCTCCGCCGCGCAGGTGACGGACTCGCATACGACCCAGCTCAAAGCGATCAAGCCACCCGCGAACGAGCCGCGCTCGCCGGACACTCATGGATCCCAGGGGGGAACTGTGACGGACACCCGAGGCCCGCAGACCCAGCAGCACGCGGCTGGGACGGGTCCGGCAGCCCCGGGCGCCCAGCCGCACTCGCAGGCCGCCGCACCGCCCGCACCGCCGCAGCAGCCGGCCTCCCCGCTCCCCGGTGAGCGGCAGCCGCAGCAGCAGGCAGCCGGGCCGTACCACCCGCCGCAGGCCTACCAGAACCCGGCGGCTCCGGCCGCGCCCCAGGCCCCCGCTCCGGCCGGCGCAGTCCGCCGGCCGCGCACCGGGGCACGCACCACTCCGCGGATCCGCAAGGCACGTCTGCGCGTGTCGAAGGCCGATCCGTGGTCCGTGATGAAGGTGAGCTTCCTGCTCTCCATCGCCCTGGGCATCTGCACGATCGTCGCGTCCGCCGTGCTGTGGATGGTCATGGACGCGATGGGCGTCTTCTCGACGGTCGGCGGCACCATCTCCGAGGCGACCGGCTCGAACGAGTCGAACGGCTTCGACCTGCAGTCGTTCCTGTCCCTCCCGCACGTCCTGACGTTCGCGTCGGTCATCGCGGTCATCGACGTCGTCCTCGCGACGGCTCTCGCGACCCTCGGCGCGTTCATCTACAACCTCTCCGCGGGCTTCGTCGGAGGCATCGAGCTGACGCTCGCCGAGGACGAGTGACCGGCCGTCCGCAGGGAGCCCGGCACGGGTTCAAACCTCCGCGGACGGTCCGGCGACTATCGATTTTGGGACTGCCCACGTCGTGCGCTAATCTTCAGGGGTCAGCGCGCGGGACACACACCGCAGAGCGCGGCGGGGCTATAGCTCAGTTGGTTAGAGCGCATCCCTGATAAGGATGAGGCCACAGGTTCAAATCCTGTTAGCCCCACCAGTCAAAAGACCCTCTGCCATCAGGCAGGGGGTCTTTTTGACACCACCGGTTGACACCAACGGCGTGCGGGTTACTGCCGGGTTATCCCGGAACTATCCCGCCAGGTCGGTCAGCCGATGAGCGGATCTTCCAGGAGATCGGCCAGCATCGCGGCGGCTTCCCGTTGGTCCGAGCCCACCACGTGCGTGTAGACGTCCATGGTCATGCTGATCTGGCTGTGCCGGAGGATCGTCTGAGCGACCTTGGGGTGGACCTTCAGGAAGGCGAGCAGGGTCCCGCAGGTGTGCCGCGCGAGCCGGACCGTGATCCGACGCACACCGGCTCGCTTCACCAGGGCGTTGAAGGCTCGGGAGAAGCCCACCGGGTCAGTCAGCCCGCCACGTTCCGCCGAGAAGATCACGTCATGGTCTGGCTCTTGCTGCCAGGCCTCACCGACGATCTGCCGCTCTAGATCTTGCAGTTCGCGGCGCTCTTCCAGGGCACGGGCGCAGAACTCAGGCAGCGGCAGTACGGCCGTCGAGGACTCCGTCTTGAGATCCTTGAGAATCAGGCCCTTGCCCTTCTCTCGCTGGACCTGCTTGACCGGAGTGAACTGCCGGTTCTCAAAGTCGATGTCCTGCCAGCGCAGGCCCAGCACCTCACTGCGGCGGAGGCCGAGGACAAGGACCAGGACGCAGGCTGCGTAGAAGCGGTGAGCACGGGCCGTCCGTAGGAACGTGATCGCCTCACGAGCGCTCCAGGCTCTTCCCTTGTCCTTGCTGACCTTGGGCATGTCGACCAGGAGCGCGACATTGCGCGTCAGCAGCTCTTCGCGGATGGCCCGGTTGAGGGCGTTGCGGAGCACGCGGAGCACCTCGAAGCGCGTGGGCGCCGGCACCTTGTCCCGCTTCAACGTGGCCATGAAGGAACGCAGTTGGGCAGGAGTCAGCTTGATCAGCGACTTCTTTCCGAGGTGCGGCACCAGGTACAGCCTCACCTTGGACTCGTACTTGACGTACGTGTTGTGCTCGGAGTCCGGCTCAACGATGTGCTCCAGCCAGTAGGCCAGCCACTCCCCGAGCGACCAGGAACGAGAAGGCACAGGGACGCCGTTGCGCTCCTGGTCTTGGAGCTTGCCGAGCTTCTCGTTCGCTTCGTCCCACGTGGCGCCGTAGACCGTCTTACGGACGCGGTTGCCGTCCGTGTCGGTGACGTACGCGCGGCCCATATAGCGGCCGTCTGCGCGCTTCGAGATCGTGCCCCCGCCATTGGGGCGCCTCTTGGTCATCAGGCGGCCTCTCCGAGACGACCGTTGATGAAGTCCCGCACGGCATCAGCCGGTATACGGCGGCATCCGTCGATCTTTATCGAGACGAGGCGATGCGTGCGGATCAGGTCGTAGACCTTGGAGCGACCGACCTTGAGCTGTGCCATGACCTCCGGCACCTTGAGCAGTTCGGGTGCGGCGGTGGTCATGTGGCAGCTCCTTCCAGGTCGAGCAGGGCGGGTAGTTCGTCGCGTGCGGTCTCGCGGTTGAGTTGGATCTCTCGGCGGATGTTGGCTGCCAGCCAGGATTCGCCGGGGGTGTGGCCGTGCCCGGCATACGCCCAGTGCGCGAGGGTGAGCGTGGTTGCCTCCGGGTTGTCGTCGGGGTCGGGCAGGCCGAGGGAGGCGCGTTGTTGGGCTGCGCGGTAGTCGGCTCGGACCTGTCGCAGGGCGCCCAGGGTGGTGGAGTAGCGGCGGGACTTCGTGGAGAAGTGGCCCCGGAAGCCGAGCATGTGCGCCCAGTCCTGCAACTTCCGGTCGGGGTAGAGCGCGTGCAGATCCAGGCACGCCGCGATCAGCCGACTGGGGTGGTCGGGCACGCCCAGGAGCACGAGCGCTTCCTTGTTGCCGATCCGGCGGTCCACGGTGCCGGTGGTCTCGGCGGCTTTGGTGGCGTACTTGGCGACGTAGGAGGCGACCGCGAGTTCGGTGATCTCTTCGCCGTGGCCGAAGGCTTTGATCGGCTGGACGTCGAGCTTGACGCCCCAGCGCAGGGTGCGGGCAGGCTGGTCACCGGCCGCAGGTACGTCGACGGCAACGCGCTTGCGGGCTGCGCGGATCGCATCGTCGAGGAGCGCGAGGGTGGCCCAGGACGGGGGCAGATCGTCAGGCCCGTCGGCTCCATCGAAGCGGATCACGGCATGGAAGTGCACGGCCCCGCGCTTCTGGTACTCAGCGACCTTGCCGAAGGCGACGCGGGAGGCTTCCCGGGCAGCCTTCTGGGTCAGGCCGGCCCGCTTGGCGATCTCGCGGCGCAGGTAGATCGTGAAGTAGCGCCACAGCTCCGAGGCATGGTTGTTCCACAGGACCGCGCCGGCGTAGTCGTACGTCGCCGGATCGAGCGGGGTGCCGAGTTCGGGAGCGTCCTCGCCGTGGCGCCGTCCGCATCGGCAGGGGCGGTTGCCGGGGCGGTTGTGGACGGGTCCGAACGAGGGGGCGGTGAGGGTGGCGAAGACCCGGGGGTGATCCCGGATCGTGTAGGGGGTGCCCTTGGTGGGGTCTCCGACGAGGCCGGCGCGGATGAGGTGGTAGGTGTCGCCGGCGTAGGTCCAGGCGCAGGAGGGGCAGCGCGAGGCACGGCGGTTTCCGCACGCGATGCGCAGCCGTCCGCCGGGTTCGGTGTCGGTGCTGTAGGAGTGCAGGACCTGTCCGGTGAGTGCGTCACGGGTCACGGTGGCGCCGTGTAGGTGGATCGGGTCCGAGCAGCCGCCGGTGCGGCGGATCTGTTCTTGGATGCGGTCGAAGCCGTCGGATGCGGCCACCCTCAACAGGTCGGTGAGGGTGGCCGCATCCAGGCCCGCCGCGGTGGCGGTGTCGCTCATGCAGTCACCTCCCGGTCTGGCTGAGGGCGGGTGCGGGGAGGATGAGGCCGGTGCCGTTGCAGGTCCGGCAGACGACGTGCAGGAGGACCCGGGAGCCGTCGAGGTGGCGTTCACCGGTGGTGATGCTGACGACGGGGAAGCCACCGCATTCACGGCAAATGGCACGGGGCATGGTGTGGGCAGGCATGATGAGTGGAGCCCTTTCGGGTCGGAAGATCGGGAAGGTGTGGAGCCGTCCGGGGCGGCACTGACTTGGCGGTTGAGGCCGCCCCGGAGGGCGCTACTTGCGGTAGCGGTTCTTGCTGCGGTTGATCGTGTAGCTCAGTCCGCCGGTGGCGGAGAGGATCGAGACGGCCGCGCCGGCGATGATCTGGACGACGAACGCGATCACGAGCAGGACCGCGATGGACCCGACGATGATCAGCAGGGTCATGGCGATCGGGCCCTTGTACGAGCGTGGGGCTTCCCGCACGATCACGATCTTGTGCAGGTCGCTTCCGGTCGGAAGCTGCCGGTAGACCTCGGCTGGGATGTGCCCTGCGCGCCACTGGTCTTCGGGTAACTGCATCGGATCGTCCTCCTGGTCAGGTGGTGCAGCGGTGGGTGCGGGCGGCGAGTTCAGCCGCGGAACGGTCTCCGTGTTCGGTGGAGAATCCGCAGTCCGGCGCGGTGCATGCGGCGGTGTGCTTGGTCTGGCCGCGTCCGTTGTTGAACGTGCCGACCTGCACGGGGCCGATGCGGATCACGTCGTAGAAGCGGTTGGGACGCACGCTCAGTCCTCCTGGCGCAAGCTGTGACCGGGGAATTCGGCACGGATGCGGGCAGCCGTGTCCGGGTCGGGGGTGCGGTCGGCGGCTTCCTCTGCGAGCAGGCGGGCCAAGGTCGGGCGTCCGGTTGCGGCCATCTCGCGTGCGGCGTCGAGGTAGTCAGCCGCGCGGTTGAACGTGAACAGAGCCATGGGCGAATCTCCTTTGGAATCAGGTGAGTTGGGCGACGATTGCGCCGGCGAGGGCTTCCGGGATGCTGAGGCGAGTGCGCAGGGTGGCGGTGTCGATGTCGGCACCGGTCCGCGTGCGGTGCTCGGTGGCGATCTTCCGGGCGTGGTCGATCAACGCGGGCGGCACACTCGGCACGGTCGCTTCGGGCAGTACCGGCGCAGGCTTGGGCTTGGTGATCTCCACGACCGGGGCGGGAGGCTCGGGGCGGTCGACCATCGGTGCCGGTCGGGGCTCAGGCTCCAACTCGGTTGCAGGGTCGGTGTGTTGGTGGGCGAGCAGGGTGCCGCCCAGGAAGGCGAGTGCGGGCCAGCCGGCGACGCCGAGGCGGAGCAGGGCGGGCGGGTTGTCGAGGTCGAGGAAGCCGGCGGTCGCGATGTTCGCGCCCAGCGAGGCGATCAGAGCGACCAGGAACCAGCACCAGGCCAGCCGGGAGGACTGGGCGCGAAGCCGGCGCCATGCGGCGACCATCAGCAGATCAACCGAGATCGGGTAGGCCCAGGCCTTCCAGCCGGTCTGCCCCGCGGCTAGGGCCAGGTCGTGCAGGTGGGCGAAGGACAGCGCACCAGCGATCACGGCTTGCACGAGTACGGCGTCAAGGCGCAGCGAGCGGCGCATGCTCTTCACCTCCCTTCCAGGTCAGTCGGTGGCGGGGATCTCGCCGGCACCCAGGCAGTTCAGGCAGAACCCGGTCTGGTCACCGACGGGCCGACGCTTGCGTCCAACGCGGACCGTGCGGGAGACCTCACCGGTGCCGTGGCAGACCGGACACAGCACGGTGGGCGGGGCGATCTTCGTCTTGGTGGTCTTGCGTGCGGCCATGAGCGATCTCCGTCCGGGTTTGGGCATGGATCGGGTAGGGACCTGGCGCGAGGCGGTCACGCCGACCGTGGAACCGGGAGCGCTATTCAGTGACGGGCCGGGGCTGTACCAGTGGCGGTACGGCTGGCATCGGCGGGACGGAGAGTTGCGCGACCGGGCGGAACGGCGCGAGGAACGGCAGCGCCGGCGTGAGGTGGGCGAAGGCGCGGCAGACGGCTGCGGCTTCGTCAGGAGTGGTCTCGGGGGTGCGGATGCGGGACCAGCCACCGGAGGTGTCACCGGCCACCGCGACACCCGGGCGATCCGGAGCGATCGCGGTCACCGCCGTCACCGCGTCCGGGGCGATGTCCCCGAGACCCATGTCGGCGGTCTGCTTGTCGTTGACGCGGTGCACCACGCGGCCGGTGAGCTGAGCGCGCAGGGCGGTTGCGCCCCTGCCCAGATCGGAGCCGAAACGCTGCCCACACACCTCCAGATAGATGCCGATCGCGCGGGCCATCTGTCCCAGGCGCACGAGCTGCATGACCGTGCGGTCGCGGGCGGGCTCATCTTTCTTGGAGGTGATCAGGAACAGTTCCGCCACTTCGTCGACGAGGACGATCAGCGGCACCGGCCGGACCTCAGCCGGCAGTTCCCACAGGTCCGAGACGCCGTACAGGGCGAGGAGATCGAAGCGCTCCTCCATCTCTGCGACCAGCGCGTCTATCAGGCGGCCGGCGGACTCCGGGTCGGTGGCCAGGGCGGAGAGGCGGGGTGCGTAGCGGCCGTGTTCGACACCGCGCTTGCAGTCGATGCCGATCAGCCCGACCGGGAGCTGAGCCAGTCCCTTGACCAGGTTGCGTTGGTACACCGACTTCCCGGACAGCGTCGCGCCCAGGGTGAGCGCCATGGGGATCGCGCGGTAGTCGCGTTCGAACACCGTGCCGTCCTCCCGCAGCGCGACCGGAACCATCAGGTCACGGGGCTGAGCCTTACGCGGCAACTGGACGCGGCGCAGCACGTCGTAGCCGGTCATCCGCAGCTCGACGAAGCCCGGCTTGGTCTCCGCCACGGTGACCGAGCGGACTCCCCACGCGTGGCGAAGGCGCTCGGTCGAGGCGGTGATGTCGGCGGGCTCCAGGCCGGCGGGAAGGCGCAGGGTGATCCGTAGGCCGACCATGGTGGGGCGGACCCGGCGCACCTTCGGCGGGACCGGACGGACCTCGCTGCGGGCCAGGTTGCGGCGGACGAAGGCGCCGAAGCCGGACGGCTGGACCGTCAGCCCGCACACTTCCATCGTGCTGCGGTAGGTCCAGGTGAACCGGCCCCACGTGACCGGCAGGCCCACCAGCGACCAGTACACGCGGGGGGCGCGGTACTTCGCGTAGCCGAGCCCACCGGCGCCGGCCGCTAGACCTCCGGCTTCTAACAGGGCGACCAGGTCCGTCATGGTCAGGCCCCCGGCGTCACGGCGACCGCGCGGAACGAGATCCCGTGCCGCTTCTGGCCGTTGAACTCGTTCTCCCAGTCACGGGCCTTGAGCCCGATCACCCGCACCGGCGTACCCGGCATCAGGCCCTCGGGGATGCCCGTCTCGGGGATGGTGACCTGGTACAGGTTGCCCTCCCCCTCGTCGGAGATCAGCAGACCCACCGTCGACAGGCCGGCCCCGGTCTCCCGGTCCATGGCCCGCTCCCCGGTCTGCTTGTTGGCGAGCTTCGGCGCCGGCGCGGTCGCCACAAACACCAGGGCGGTCGAAACATCGATCTTGAACGACGGCATGAGCCCATCCCTCAGTTCTTGGAAGCCACCCTCTGGCGACCTCTCTAGACATCTCCAGTAGAGCGTACGTCTCTAGAGACGTCAAGCGAATCTGTATAGAGATGTTGAAGGGGCGGGATCGAGGACACACGACAGGGCAACCGGTAGGCCTATGGCCTAGGCTGTCTAGAGAAGAAGGGAGGGCTCCCGAATGACCACCACCGACGACGACCGTCGGCCGAAGTACCAGCGGATCGCGGACTCTCTACGCGAGGCGATCCAGTCGGGCGAGTACGGTCCCGGTGATCGGCTTCCGGGAGAAAACGACCTGATGGCCGAGCACGGCGTGGCTCGCATGACAGCCCGTCAGGCCTTGAGCGTGCTCAAGGACGAAGGGATTGCCGAGTCTCGCAAGGGCGCCGGCGTCTTCGTCCGATCTTTCCGCCCTCTGAGGCGTCGAGGGATCCAGCGACTTTCGCAGGAGCAGTGGGGCAGCGGTCAGTCCATCTGGTCTGCCGACATCGAGGACCGGACGCTCGTGGTGGATCAGGTGGCGGTGTCGGAGGAGACCGCGCCTGAACAGATTGGGCAGGTGTTGGGCCTGCCGGACGGGGAGACCGTCTGCGTGCGACGCCGGCGGTTCGTCCTGGACGGGAAGCCCGTTCTTCTCGCGACGAGCTATCTCCCCATGTCGGTAGTCGCAGGGTCAGCGATCACCCAAGAAGACACAGGCCCCGGCGGAACGTACGCGCGTCTGGCCGAACTCGGCTACAAACCAGTGCACTTCCGCGAGGAGATCCGCTCCCGCATGCCCACGAAGCACGAAGCGGCGCAGTTGAGCATCTCCGCCGGCACCCCTGTCATCTTGGTCTGCCGGACCGCTTTTGCCGACGAGGGGCGCTCCGTTGAGATCAACGAAATGACCCTCGACGCAGCCTCCTACGTCCTTGAGTACGACTTCGACGCGTAGGTGCTGATCAGGCAGTAGCCCACGTGCGCGGATCACGGGCCACGGCGTAGATCCGATCGATTTGATCTCTTGAAAGCGTTGGTGACAGCCCAGCCAACGCGCGATCTACTTGATCAGCCGCCAGGACCAGGACCGGCGGGGCCGCGCTCTTCACCGTGAGCTTCGCGGCATGCACCACGGCGATCACTGGACGTACGGGGACGCGGAACCCGCAGCGCTGCGACAGGACTCGGGAGACACGCAGTGCTTCACCCTGGCTGATGGTTATGTGCCGCGTCGCCGCGCGGTTCACTGTGATCGCCCTGTCGCCGTACCAGACCGTCTTCCCCTTGTGGCGCTTCGAGTTGATCGTGAACACGCCGGCCGGGCCGATCGCCAGGTGATCAATGTCCGAGCCGCTGGCCCACTGGACAGCGTGCAGGATGTGCCAGCCACGTCCCTTGAGCCTGTTGAGCCGTCGACCGGTCACGCGTTCACCGACGAGTCCGTTGCTCCAGCTGTAGATCTCGGAGTTCCGTAACCACCGGCCCACGAGCCTCTTGAAGGCGCTGGGCTGTAGCTCCAAGATCTTGCGCCGAACAGCGTCTCCCGGTCGGTTCAGGGCTAAGTCACCTTGCACAGCCGACATGCAGTCCTCCCCCAGAGTGCCTGTTTCCCCAGGTCACCACAGAGGCGCAGTGCGGCCAAGGCGCGTATCGGCCAGGGCGTTGTTACAGGTTTCTCTACCTCATCAAGCCCCGGCTACGCTCCGCTCCGCCGGGCGCGCTCCTGGCTCCGCTCCGCCGCCGCTCCTGCCTTCGGCCCGCTCCGGCGGGCTGCGCCAACGCGCGCCCACGTGGGGGCCCGGGGTGATGGGTGATCACCGTACACATGTCGCAGTCAGGGCGATGCCTCCGGCGGGGGATCGGCCGACACCGGGATGGAGGGGCGCCGTTCCCGGCTACCGGTTCGTAGTGGCGTGCGCGGGGAGCTCCCATCCCGACCACCATCGACCCAGGCAGAGCCGAGCAGACGAGGCCCCTGGCGTCCAGGTCGTTCGTACAGTGGCGCGCTCCACCTGGACGCCAGGAACCACGCCCGCTCCACGGTGTGTGGGTCGACGGCGGACGGGATGGGAGCAGGGTGGTCTGTGGTTGAGGCTGGATTCGGCCAACGAGTTGTTGTCAGTGCCACCAGATAGAATTGGTGGTTTGGCTTCAACGTCCGAGCAACCACTACATGTTGGGGTTCATTACTATCGAGTACCCCACAAGTAGTGTTCTGCGCCATGTGGGTGTTGGTTGCTCAGTTCCGGTCATGGGTGTCTAATGGTCCGTCAAGACACGAAGAAAGCCCCACACCGGGGCTCAATCGAGGTTGGGCATCCCGGTATGGGGCTTCAGTGCGTTCCTAGGCGCCTGGGGACCATATAACGAGGTGTAAGGCTTTCCAAGCCCACGCCTTCGGCATGCCCACCTCAGAAAGAGGTGTGCAGTGATCCAAATGATCTCGTACGACCTGAAGAAGCCAGGTCAGGACTACACGACATTGATCAAGCAAATCAAGTCGCTCGGTAGTTCTTGGTGTCACGCGCTGGAGTCCACTTGGCTGGTCGCCACCCAAAAGTCGGCCGATCAGGTGCGAGGCACCTTGAAGTCCTACATGGATGCCAACGACCTCATCCTCGTGGTGAACGTGACGAGCGATGACTACTCGGGCTACCTCGAAGACGAGGTCGTGAAGTGGCTCCGTACCCACATGTGATCTGCGTTGTCAAACTAGCCAACGCGCCTGACACCAGCGGCTGACACCAACAGTCGCGTACGCAGGTGGATCAGGGCGGACTTGTGCAACTACTCGATGGCTGCCCAGCAGTCGAGGAGCAGGGGTAAAGGGTCGCCCTGATCGACCTGATAAGGATGAGGCCACAGGTTCAAATCCTGTTAGCCCCACCAGCCAGAAGACCCCCAACCGATCGCGGTTGGGGGTCTCTTGCATGTGCGACCAGCCTGCCGGGATGTGTGCCCGGGCGGTCGGACCAGGAAGCCATTCCGTCCGCGGTCAGGCCAGTTTCGTGATGATCTCCGCCACTCGTCCGGGCATGGACAGGAACGGCGAGTGGGAGGCGTCGAGCGCCACGACGGAGGTCGGGTTGTCCGGGAAGGCCGCGTCGGCGTCCGCGATGAACTTCCGCTGGAGGGCCGGCCGGACCGCCATGTCCTGGGCGCAGGTGACGTAGGTGCGCGGAACGGAGCCCCAGCCCTCACGGGTCAGGCTCGTGGTGCCCAGCGCGATGCCGACCGGGGCGTCGGGCGTCAGCAGCCCGATGGCGGCGTCGGTGACGGCCCGGTCGACGTCTCCGAAGAACGCGTCCCGCAGCTGTTGCCGGTAGGCGGGGTCGTCCGACGCGACGTCGAGGCGCAGCGCTCCGATCGCGGCGGGATCGGCCCGGAGAGAGGGGCCGACGAGCTCACCGGCGTTCTCCGGGCTCTGGATGTAGGCGGCGGCCGGAGTGTCCGAAGCCGGCATGAACGCGGTCAAGTACACGGCGTGGGCGATGAGTTCGGGGCGCTGCTGTGCGGCCCGCGTCAGGACCGTGCCGCCCATGCTGTGGGCCACCACGGTGACCGGCGCCCCGTGCCCGACCTGCTCGATCTGCGCGACGAGCAGGTCGGCTGCCTGGTCGAGGTCGACCTCGGCGACCGGCGACACCTCTGTGGCCAGGGCGGCGGAGTCGAACGGGCGCGCGCTGAGGCACGCCGGCCGCAGTGCGCGCAGCCCATGGCCGGCCAGGTCCACCGCGAGAGTCGTACGGCCGCCTGCGGCCAAGGGGGCGATGACCTCGCTCCAACACCAGGAACCGTGCCAGTAGCCGTGGACGAGGAGCAGGGGGGTCGGTCTGGCGTCCATCAGCAGTCCTCTGGTGCGGAACGGTCAGTGCGGGTGGTCGGGCCGGTCAGGTCGTCACATCGGGAAGAATGGGGCGTAATCCACGGTTCGTCAAGTGAAGATAACTTCGTATATGCGTGACTCAACAGTGAGACCCCCGACCGATTCACGGTCAGGGGTCTGCGGAGACTCTCCAAGTGGGCGATTGGGTACGCAAGTTCGCCAGTTCGCCGTGGTGTCAGGGCAGGGCCGGAGTCTCAGAGCTGAAGGGGAGCTGTCTCCTCGGGGGAGGCGGCGGTCGCCTCGGTGAGCGTCGTGTCCATGTCCGTGCTCGTCTCCGCGTCGGCGTCCGCGGGGGTGCGGTGGCGGCAGCTGGGGGACTTGCCGTGGGCCTCGGCGCGGATGCGCTGCTTCATAGTGGGGGGCAGTGACCTGGTGAGGGCCCAGGGCTCGTGGGCCGTGGCCGGCGTCATCGTGTACGCGCCGCTGTTGCTGGTCGTCCCGGTCTGGGGTACGGCCGCGACGGCGGTCGTCGTGATGAGTCCGAGCGTCGTGCACAGCGCCAGGAAGGCGGTGACGATGGTGGTCCACAGCTTCGTGACCTGGTTCTGGGCCATGGCCCCTCACTTTCGGGTTGGGCGATTTGCGTACTTTCCTCATGATGTGTATGGAGACCGCGAAGTGGTGGACCGACGCCCATGGCGCGTCGATCTTCTGATGAACACCACCCGGATGGGTGCAAGGAGCTTGAAAAGGGGTCGGGAGGGTCCAAAGTGACCGGCTGTGGAGGTGTGATCACCCTCCGATCGGAGTGGTGAACTCCGGTTCTACTGCGGTGCGTGGGAGGGGAGTTGAGGGGGTCCACGCAGGTCACCGATCGATATCGGGCGGTGTGTATAGTCGGGCGCCAGAGGTCCCCTACGTCAAAGAAAGACGAGGTCGCGCGGTGAAGAAGCTTCTCCTGGTCGCACTGGCCGCCATCGGCGGGCTCCTCGTGTACCGCCAGATCCAGGCGGATCGCGCGGAGCAGGACCTGTGGACGGAGGCAACCGACTCCGTGCCCACGGGTTCCTGAGCACCGACAACCGATACTGAAAACCCCGGCCGCCTCGCGGTCGGGGTTTTGCGTTACCCGGAGGCGGCGAGGGGCGTCGACGGGGGCTGGAGAGGGCGTCACATCAGGGCCGGAGCAGGGCGTTTCGGACGCTCGTACGGAATGCGCGGATGACGCGCGGCCGTGCGGGGCAGGATGGGCCACGGCCTTGCGGGTCCGGGTGACGACGTGACGACTAGGGGTGACGCGGGATGGGGCGGCGTACGGCGTGGTGGCGTGCCGGGGCACGGCGCGGTCGTCCGTCGGCACGCGCGCGTGTGGCGGCCGCGGCGGTGCTGTGCACGGCCGCGGCGCTCACGTCCTGGCCGGCGGGGACCGCGACGGCGGCCCCCATACCGGACCCGGACGCCTCCTCCCCCTCGACGACCACGTCCCCCCTGACCACCACCTCCCCCTCGGCCACCACCTCCGCCTCGGGTGACGACTCCCCCTCGGGCTACGCCTTCGCGCCGGGTGCCCTGCCCGTCGACGGGGCGTCGGGCACTGCGGACGCGCCCCTCGTCGAGTCCGGCAGGACGTACCGCAGTTCCCTGCCCGAGAGCGAGAAGGTCTACTACCGCCTCGACCTCGACGGCACCTCCAACGCGTACGTCTCCGTCACCGCCGTCCCGCGCACCGGCGGCGAACTCTCCGTCACCTCCGGCATCAAGGTGTGGATGCAGAACGCCGACGGCCGCTCCTGCTCCTTCGAGACCGCGAGCTTCGGCGCGTCCCGCAGCCCGCACCCCATCACCACCTGGGGCGCTCGTACGACCGCTCCCCGCGACGCGGTGTGCGAGGACGCCGGCGCGTACTACGTCGTCGTCGAACGTTCCGGTACGACGGACACCTCGCCCGGCGCCTGGGACCTGGAGCTCACCGCCGCGACCGAGCCGCGCCTGAAGGCGGTCGGCGCCACCAGCGCGCCCAAGGTGTGGGACTCCGCCTCGCCCAGCGTCCCCACGGGCGAAGCCGAGGAGCGCCGAGGAGGCGCCGGATTCGCTCAGGCCGCCGCCGTGGGACAGGGCGTGTGGCGCACCGACATCGCGCCCGGACAGACGCTCTTCTACGAAGTGCCGGTCGGCTGGGGCCAACAGCTCTCCGCCGCCGCCGAACTGGGCAGCTCCGACGGCCCCACGGGGCTCGCGCCGGGCGCGCTGGACCTCGCCCTCTACAACCCCGTGCGCGCCGACGTCGAGGACGCGAGCGTCAGCTACGACGGCCGCCAGAAGACCGCCTCCCTCGACGCGGTGCCGCCGGTCGACTACGTCAACCGCTACGCGTTCTCCGACCGGGTGAACGGGATGCGCTTCGCCGGCACGTACTACCTGGTCGTGCACCTCGCCGAGGGTGTCGCCGACGACTTCGGCGACGGACCGTTCGGACTGAACCTGCGGGTCGGGGTGAAGGGGGAGGTGCGGGGCGGGCCCGGATACGCGGGGCAGTCCGTGCCGCGGAACATGTTCGAGGTCGCGGGGCAGGGAGCGGACGCGCCTGCGGACGGTGGGGACGGGGGAGGCGGTGCGGGGGGAGGCGGCGACACCGCGATGACGGCTCTCGCGGTGGCCGGTATCGGCGGCGGCACGGCGGTGCTGGTGGGGCTGGGGGCGTGGACCGTCGTGGCTCGGCGCCGGGCCGGGGCCTTGTGACGGCGACGGTTGCCGGAGCGGCGGTTCAGATCTGGGTCAGGGCCCAGAAGCCGACCGCGTAGCAGGTCAGCGCCAGCAGCAGAAGCGGGATCGCGACCTTCGCGGGTGGGCCGGGCCGGCGTGCGGCGCGGGTGGCCCGGTGGCTCCGGCGCGAAGTTTTCTGCGCGGTAGGTGGAACCTGCGGGACTTGGGCGGTGTACGAAGCAGTAGAGGGTTCAGCACGCTGGACGGGTGGCTGGGGGGAGAAGAGCACATGCGTGGGGTCGTGGGGGGAGACGTGGGCGGGCTGGTTCGGTTGGTGTGGCTGGTGCTGGGGGCCCTGGTCGGGGTGCGTGTGGGGAGCAGGGGCGGCCGGGGCGGAGGCAGGGATGTGAGGGGAGGAGCCGGTGGCCTGCGGAGGCGGCAGATGGAAGCTGCCCGTGTCCGACATGCTGGGCTGCTGGGAGGAGGACGGGGTGGACGGGGTGGACGGGGAAGGGGTGGAGGGCGCGGAGGTGTCGGACGGCGGTTGGGGGCCAGTGCTCTGGCGAGGGTCCGACGGCCGGGACGACATCCCGCTTCGGTCGGTGGTGGAATCGCCGGGCCGGTACGGCGCTTGACGGCTTCCTCCGCCTACGGAGGTGGCGGCGCCGCCTGTGCCCGGGCGGGGGCGTCTGTCCGAGCCAAGCCCCGTGCCTGCCCCCGTGCCCGCCCCCGACCCGGATCTCGATCCTGTCCCGGACCCCGTTCCGGTCCCCGTCCTGAGACTCGTGTCCACCCCCGCCGCGGCCTTGAGCGGTCCCTCCGGTACGAACCCCGTTGGGAGAGGGCCGAGTTGGTCGAAGATCTCGATCAGTTCGTCGTCGGGGCCGGGCTCCGGGAGGAGTTCGCGGGCGGCGGCGAGGGCCTTGCGCGCCCCCGTGGCCGTGCGGAAGCGCGCGACCGGGTCGGGCTGCAGCAAGGTGGCCACGACCTGCCAGAGCGGCTCGGGGACGCTCTTGGGGGCGCTCGGTGTGCCGTACTCCGCGAAGTACTGGACGAGGGCCTTGGCGTCCGGCTTCGCGCCCTCCAGCAGATACAGCGCGACCAGGCCGACGGCGAACAGGTCGGCGGGGAAGTCGGGTTCGGAGCCCATCATCTGCTCGGGCGCGAGATAACCGGGCGTTCCCACCACGAGGTTGGTCTCCGTCAGGCGCGGCTCGCCCAGTCGCATGGCGATGCCGAAGTCGGACAGCCTGAGGCGCGGTCGGGCGGTGCCGGTAGCTTCGAGGAGCACGTTGGCGGGCTTGATGTCGCGGTGGACGACGCCTTCCGCGTGCACGGCGGCCAGACCTGACAGGAGCTGGTCGATCAGCGTGCACACGAAGACGGGCGGCAGGGGGCCGTAGTCCCCCACCAGGTGGACCAGCGAGCCGCCGGCGACCAGGTCCATGGTGAACAGCACCTGGTCGTCGTCGGCGGCCCAGCTGGCCGGTGCGAGCACATGGGGGTGATCGATACGCAGGGCCTGCTCACGCACGAAGCGCAACAGGGCGTGTGCGTCGCGCTGTTGGAGGACCTTGGCGGCCACGTAGCGGCGGCGGCGGTGGTCCCAGGCACGCCAGACTGCGCCGACCCCACCGCGTCCGATCGGGTCGACCAGTTCGTACCGTCCGGCGAAGACCTCACCCATGGCTGTGCGTCGCTCCTCCCCCTACGGCTACCCCCTTGCTTCCCCCTCACCTCCCCTTCAATGAGCGATACGACTCCCTCTCGCGCGGATTCTCGGTCGGTCCTCGGTCGGTCCTCGGTCGGTCCTCGGTCGGTTCTGGGTCGGGCCATGGTCAACGGTGGTCGGCGAAGGTCAGCGATGGTCGATGTCGGCCAGTTGACGGCCGGTGATGAGTGATACGACCCTCTCGCCCTGCGTTCCCGCGCCCCCGTACACCGCGCCCCCGTGGCCGCCACCCCCGTAGCCTGGCCTCCGTGTTTCGAGCCTCCCCCGAGGCCCGAACGCCCGATACCTGAATCCCTGTGACTCGCCCTCGTGACACGAGCCCCGTGTCCCGAACCCCCGTGACCCGAGCTTCGCGCCTCGTGTCCTCCTCGGCCGGTGGCCGTCGGCCCGGCTGCCGAACCCCCTTCGGCGACCGGGCCCCCGGTTCAGCTCTGGTGGGACTGGTAGTGCGCGACCGCGTCCGAGGTGCGGCCGGCGCCGTAGACCCGGAGGAACTCTGCCAGTTCCGGGTGGGTCGGGGCGAGGGTGTCGGCGGCATCGATGATGTCGCCGGCGGCGGCCACCGAGCGGAGCAGCGACTGGATCTCGCGGACCACCCGCTTGACCGTCGGCGCACCCGAACTGCTCGTCGTGGTCGTGGTGTTGCTGAGCACCGAGCCCCCCTGGGACTTCTTGATCTCCTCCATGCGTTCGGTGGCCTCGGCGGCGCTGACGCTGCCGTCCGCGACCTGCCCCGCCAGGTCCTGCAGCAGCTGAACCCGCTGTACGACGGCCGGGTTGCCGATCTTCGCCCGCTGACCGCTCATCAGCTGGGACAGCATCGGCGCGGACAGGCCCAGTACCCCCGCGAGCCTGGCCTGGTTGAGGCCGAGATCTTCTATGAGCTTACGGAAGAGCGCCCCCAGCGGCTCCCCGTACCAGTTCCGCTGCAGTTCCCGCGCTCTTGCGGTCGCTTCCTGCTGTGCGGCGTCCATTGCGTCTCCCCATCGCTTCCCCAAGTACGGTGGTTCGCTGTCGCGAACCACGCCGAGCATCTTACGGAGAGTGGTCGCCAGCGGGGACCCCCAATCTTTTTGCGAGATACGGGGGGTGACCCGGTACTCTGGTCTGCGGCGCCGACCGGTGTGGGTTTCCTCCGGCGGGCGCTACTTTTCCGGGGCCTTAGCTCAGTTGGTAGAGCGCTGTCTTTGCATGGCAGATGTCAGGGGTTCGACTCCCCTAGGCTCCACACCGAGAACCCCCGTCCGGCCTGCGGAAACGCGGTCGGGCGGGGGTTTTCTCATGCGTTCTGGTGTGTTCCCGTGCGCCGTGGCCCTCAGGCGGTACCGGCGTGGACTCCGGCTTCCTCGGTGGCCTCGGTGACCTCGGCGATCTCGGTGGCGCCCTCCGGGCGGAGCCGGGCGATGGTGGCCGGGTGGGCGATGGACGGCAGGATGTGGCGCCACATCCCGGCGACCCGGACGCGCAGGTCGGCCCGTCGGCTGAGGGCCTCGGAGACCAACTGGACGCCGGTGAAGGCGGCCACGACGAACTCGGCGGTCTCCCGGGGCTCGACCTGTGCCAGCACCTCGCCCTGCTCCTGTCCCTCGGCCAGCAGCCGGGTGGTGAGGTCGAACCAGTCGCCCCACGGGTGCGTGCCGCCGACGTGCATGCCCTCGATGGACAGTCGCGTGCCGGCCCGGGCGAGGGCGTCGTGGCACAGCACGTGGGCGAACTGGTGGGTGATGTCGATGACCGACTGCAGGGGCGAGAGCTGTGGCTCCACATTCACCAGCGAGGTCTGCTCGTCCATGACCGCCTGGGCGAGCGACTCCTTGGAGGGGAAGTGGAAGTACATCGCGCCCTTGGTGACATGCGCCCGGCGCAGGATCTCCGACGTGGCCGCCCGCTCGTAGCCGAACTCGGCGAACACGCTCGCCGCGGCCTCCACGATCGAGCGCCGGGTCTGCACCGCGCGGGCCTGCTTGGCCATGTCGTCCCCTTCGAGGCGTGCGTTGCGTCGTTCCGTGCCGGCGGCGCCTCGTCGAACCGCCGTCTAACAGGGTGTGACGAGCACTCTACCCGACCATACGGTCTGTTTCGTCACGTTCTGGGTAGGGGTTGTATCCGGGATGAGGGGTTCCGTGAGGCCCTGTTCCCGTGTACGCGTCACGCATGAAGGGGGAAGGCGTCTCGGATCGGCTGCATAAAGAAACCGCCCGGACCGTTTCTTTGTCCGGCCCGTCGTGAGGACGACGAAGGGCCCCCGGCTACCGCGCCGGGGGCCCCAGGTCAGGGTCGATCGAACGTCTACCGGCCCTCGTCACGCTGGGCGGCCTCTTCCTCGGCCTCCTTGACCTGTACCTCGGGGTCGAGGCCCGCCTCGCCGAGGCTGCCGTCCACCGACGTCAGCCGGCCGGTCTCGGGGACCTCGGTCGCCGCGGGCGGCTCGACCAGCCAGTCCGGGTTGGCCTGCTTGTCCCACCACTTCCAGGCGGCGAAGGCGCCACCCGCCAGCACGCCGACCACCAGCAGCGCCTTCGCGGCCCGACCGGCCCGTGCCCGACGCTGGTGCTTGCGGGCCAGCTTCTGGATCTCCTTCGGCGAGACCTGTCCGCGCAGCGCGGCCAGCGCGGCCGCCCCCCGCGCGGTGGCCTCCTCGCGGACGGGCCCGGCGGCGGCGACCGCCTGCTCGATCCTCGGCCGCGAGTACTCGGCGGCCTGTCGAGCGGCCTGCCGGGTGCGGATCGCGGCGTCGTGGGCGGCCTGGTCGACCTTCGGCGGCACATGCGTACGCGCCTGTTCCAGCCGCGGCGCGAGATGGGCGTCGTATTGGACACGGGCCTGGTCGGCGGCGAGCGAGACTCGCGGCGCGAGCCGGACGCGGGCCTCCTGTGCGTAGTGGGCGGCCTTGTCCTTGGCCGTGTCGGCGTAGGGCGCCACCACTTCCGCGGCGTGCAGCACGCTGTCCTTCGCCGAACCGGTCGCGGCGCGCACGCTGTCGATGCGGGTCACTGGTTCCTCCTCCTCGGTGGCGTACGTAATTCGACTTTCCACCCTTTTACGGATCATGCCTGCCGGCACACCCCGGGGCATGTCGGCCAAGTCCAATAGAGGATGAATGCGGTGCAACGGGAGCTTGTCGTCGACAATGCCACGGATCGACGGCGAGTGCCCCCGCCCTGGAGGCACTCGGCCGATTTCCGCGAGCAGGGCGCGGGGCGTGGGAGGATCGGGGCGGCACAAGGAAGACAACGGAAGGCAGATCGTGGCCGAGCAGCTCTACGCCACCCTGAAGACCAACCACGGCGACATCGAAGTCCGGCTCCTGCCGAACCACGCCCCCAAGACGGTCCGGAACTTCGTCGAGCTCGCCCAGGGCCAGCGTGAGTGGACCAACCCCGAGACCGGCGAGAAGTCCTCGGACAAGCTCTACGACGGCACGATCTTCCACCGGGTGATCAGCGGCTTCATGATCCAGGGCGGCGACCCGCTGGGCAACGGCACCGGTGGGCCCGGCTACCAGTTCGAGGACGAGTTCCACCCGGACCTCTCCTTCAACAAGCCGTACGTCCTGGCCATGGCCAACGCGGGCCCGGCGACCAACGGCTCCCAGTTCTTCATCACCCTCGCCCCCACGACCTGGTTGAACCGCAAGCACAGCATCTTCGGCGAGGTCACCGACCCGGCCAGTCAGAAGGTCGTCGACACCGTCGCCGCCCTGCAGACCAACCCGCGCACCGACCGCCCGCTCGACGACGTCGTCATCGAGACGGTCGTCGTGGAGACCCGCGAGAGCTGAACCCGACTCGCGAGAGCGAGCCGCACAGACCGGGAACCCCGCAGGGCAGGAACCAAACGCCCCGCCCATCCGTAAAGATTGGGCGGGGCGGTGCATTTCGTGCCCGCCCTCGCGCGCGACCACCTATGCGACGACCTGGGGGATGTCATGGACGACCGAGCCGCCGACAGCTCGCAGGACGCCCAGCGTCTGCCCGGCTGCTACCGCCACCCGGACCGCGAGACCGGCGTCCGCTGCACCCGCTGCGACCGTCCGATCTGCCCCGAGTGCATGGTCGACGCGTCCGTCGGCTTCCAGTGCCCCGATGACGCCCGCGGCGACTCCGGTACCGGCCACGCCCCCGCCGCGAGCCGCCCCCGCACCCTCGCCGGCGGCACGGTCGCCGCCGACCCGCGGCTGGTCACGAAGATCCTGGTCGGCGTGAACCTCGCGGTCTTCCTGGTCCAGCTCTCCGTCGGCGACCGCTTCGACACCCGCTTCGAGCTGCTCGGCCAGGCCTACGTCCCGGTCCTCGGCTCGGTCGAGGGGATCGCCGAGGGCCAGTGGTACCGGATGCTGACCGCGATGTTCCTGCACGGCAGCTACATCCACATCCTCTTCAACATGCTGAGCCTGTGGTGGATCGGCGGCCCCCTGGAGGCGGCCCTCGGCCGCGCCCGCTATCTCGCCCTCTACTTCGTCTCGGGGCTGGCCGGCAGCGCGCTCACCTATCTGATCGCCGCCGCCAATCAGCCCTCGCTGGGCGCCTCGGGCGCGATCTTCGGCCTCTTCGGCGCCACCGCGGTCCTGATGCGCCGGCTCAACTACGACATGCGGCCGGTCATCGCCCTGCTGGTGATCAACCTCATCTTCACCTTCGGCTGGAGCAACATCGCCTGGCAGGCCCACATCGGCGGCCTCGTGGCCGGCGTGATCACCGGCTACGCGATGGTCCACGCCCCGCGCGAACGGCGGAACCTGGTGCAGTACGGGACGTGCGCGGTGGTCCTCGTCGTCGTGGTCGCGATGACCCTGATCAGGACCGCACAGCTCACCTGATACCGAACCGTTGTCCACAGCGTGTGGCGGATCTAGTGCACACGGTGGGGGAACGTCGTCGCCCCCTGTTACTGACCGGCATTTCTGCAGGTCAGGCAGGGGGCGAACGAGTTTTCGGTTGCCGGTAGGTCTGTCACACCAGCGTCAACACCCGATGGGTTATCCACAGATCGTCTTTCTTTTCCCCATGTGGACAACGGCTGTGGATAACTCAGCGGATAGCCGTGGGCAGAGCTGCGTTCACCGTGTGGTGGCCGCTACTTCCACTGCGTGGAGACACCGAATCCGGCGGCGATGAAGCCGAAGCCCACCACGATGTTCCAGTTGTCCAGACTGTCGATGGGCATCGACCCGTCGGACACGTAGAAGACGACGATCCAGGCCAGCCCGATGAGGAACATGGCCAGCATCACGGGTGCCACCCATGCACGGCTGTTCAGTTTGATGGCGGTCGCCTGCTTCGCCGGTGGCGGCGTGTAGTCGGCCTTCTTGCGGATACGTGACTTCGGCACGAGGGTCTCTCCTGTCGATGCGCTGCGTGGCCGCGCAGGTAACTGGATCGGGCTCCGGGGCAGCGTACAAGGGGACTCTTAGTGCTCCCCCGGGCGTCCGTTAGCGTAGTGCTTCCGCGGCGCCGAAGGAGATAAGGGTACGTTGACCAATTCTGCCGACTCCCCCGGTACGGGTACAACGGGTTCCGCGCCCGAACCCGCGCGTCGTCGGCTGCGGCCGATGCGGGTGCTCACGGTGGCCGTCTTCGCCCTCGCGGGGCTCATCTTCTTCACCAGCTTCGACACCGCCAAGGGCACCAACATCCGCACGGACGCGTCCTTGCTCAAGCTCTCCGACCTCATCCAGGAGCGCAGCCACAAGAACAAGGGTCTGGACGAGTCCAACGGTTCGCTGCGCGACGACGTCGAATCGCTCGCCGAGGGCGACGACGGCAGCACCAAGGCGGAGGACGACAAGCTCGCCGGCTTGGAGAAGAGCGCGGGCACCCAGAAGGTGACGGGCAAGGCGATGACCGTCACGCTGAACGACGCCCCGCCGGACGCCACCGCCAAGCTCCCCGGCTATCCCGAGCCGCAGCCCGACTACCTGGTCATCCACCAGCAGGACCTCCAAGCCGTGGTGAACGCGCTGTGGCAGGGCGGCGCCCAGGGCATCAAGGTCATGGACCAGCGGCTGATCTCCACCAGCGCCGTGCGCTGCGTGGGCAACACCCTGATCCTCCAGGGCCGGGTCTACTCACCGCCGTACAAGATCACCGCCGTCGGTGACCCGGACAGGCTGAACAAGGCGCTGTCCGATTCGAAGGCGATCCAGAACTACATGGTCTACGTGAATGTCTACGGCCTCGGCTGGAAAGTCACCCAGGACGGGACGGTGACTCTGCCCGGCTACTCGGGCACAGTGGATCTGCACTACGCCGAGCCCGTGGGGTGAACTGAGCCGTTCAGGAGCTGCCGGTGCGCGTTGTCGTCAGGACCGTCAGCGAACTGTGCATCACGGTCGGCGCGCTGATCGTCCTCTTCGTCGTCTACGTACTGTTCTGGACCGGGGTCCGGGCGGACGGCGCGATGAACCACCAGATCGACGTCCTCCAGGGGCAGTGGGCGAAGCAGACGGCGGAGCCCCGGACCACGGCGGCTCCCACGGCTTCCACGCCCGCGAGCCCGAAGGCGCCGGCGGCCTACAGCCCGGGCAAGCCTTTCGCGATCATGTACATCCCGCGGCTTGGTTTCACGTGGAACAAGCCCGTGCTCGAAGACACCGCGGTGAGCACCCTCAAGAAGGGGCTCGGTCACTACCGGGGCACCGCCCAGCTCGGGCAGGAGGGCAATTTCGCCGTCGCCGGGCATCGGCGGACATACGGGGATCCCTTCAAGGACTTCCCCAAGCTGCGCAAGGGCGACGCGGTGGTGTTGACGGACGGGACCACATGGTTCACCTATCGGATCGACAAAGGGCCCTACAAAACCGTCCCCACGGACGTTGAGGTGATCGACCCTGTCCCACGTAAGTCGGGGTATACGCGGGAAGGCCGGTATCTCACGTTGACCACGTGCGATCCCGAGTGGGGACACAGTCACCGGCTGATCGTGTGGGCGCACCTGGACTCCACGCAGCCGGTGGAGGCCGGGAGACCACAGGCTCTACGCCGTTAGTCTGGTGCGGTACGGCGTGAGTCTGGTGCCGTGGTGGAACGGAAGGGACGGCATGTACGGCTGGATCTGGCGGCATCTGCCGGGCAACGCATGGGTGAAGGCGCTCATCTCGCTCGTGCTGGCGATGGTCGTGGTCTACGTCCTGTTCCAGTACGTCTTTCCGTGGGCCGAACCGCTGCTTCCCTTCAACGATGTGACGGTGGACAACCAGTGACAGCGCGGATTCTCGTCGTCGACAACTACGACAGCTTCGTCTTCAACCTGGTCCAGTACCTGTACCAGCTCGGCGCCGAGTGCGAGGTGCTGCGCAACGACGAGGTGTCGACCGCGCACGCCCAGGACGGTTTCCACGGCGTGCTCCTGTCCCCGGGCCCCGGGACACCCGAGGAGGCCGGGATCTGCGTCGAGATGGTCCGCCACTGCGCCTCGACCGGGGTGCCCGTCTTCGGCGTCTGCCTGGGCATGCAGTCGATGCAGGTGGCGTACGGCGGGGTCGTGGACCGCGCGCCGGAGCTGCTGCACGGCAAGACCTCCCTGGTCGAGCACGGCGGCAAGGGCGTCTTCGCGGGCCTGCCGTCGCCGTTCACGGCGACCCGGTACCACTCGCTCGCGGCCGAGCCGGCGACCGTGCCGGCCGAGCTGGAGGTCACGGCGCGCACCCACGACGGCATCGTCATGGGGCTGCGGCACCGTGAACTCCCGGTCGAGGGCGTGCAGTTCCACCCCGAGTCGGTGCTCACCGAGCACGGCCACCTGATGCTGGCCAACTGGCTGGTGGAGTGCGGCGACCAGGGCGCGGTGGCCAGGTCGGCCGGGCTCGCCCCGGTGGTGGGCAGGGCCTCGGCGTGACCGCGCTGCGCCCCGAGCGCGAGTCAGGCGCCTCGTACGGACAGGAGTCGTACGAGGCGTCATCGGCGTTGGGGGACTGGACCGTGGGTCGGCAGGCGCCCGAGCAGGCGTACCAGCCGCCGATCGACGAGGAGACGGTGGCGCTGCGGATACCCGAGCCGCCGCCGGGTGGGTTCATATCGCCGTCTGCCGCCTCAGCGACCACATCTGCCACAGGAACCACCCCGGGTGGCCGGGCGGCCCGCAGAAAGGCCGCGAAGGGCCGTCGTGGGGGGCACGGGGGTCATGGCGGCCACGCAGGGCACGGCGGACACGGTCGGCACGGGGGTGCGCCCTCGGCGTCGGAGGCCGCGGGGATCCCGGGGGCCGCCGAGGGGGGTTCGGGGGCGCCGCTGTCCCGGATGGAGGCCCGTCGGCAGGCCAAGGCCCGTAAGCCGGGTGCGGCGGTGATGGCCAGCCGGGCGATCGGCGAGGTGTTCATCACCACCGGTGTGCTGATGCTGCTGTTCGTCAGCTACCAGCTGTGGTGGACGAACGTCCGGGCGCACGCGCAGGCGGACAAGGAGACGAGCAGCCTCCAGAACGACTGGGCCAGTGGCAAGCGGGCGCCGGGCAGTTTCGAGCCGGGGCAGGGCTTCGCGATCCTCCACATCCCCAAGCTGGACGTCGTGGTGCCGATCGCCGAGGGCGTCAGCAACAAGAAGGTGCTCGACAAGGGCATGGTCGGTCACTACAGCGAGAGCCCGCTGAAGACGGCGATGCCGTCGGCGAAGACCGGCAACTTCTCGCTCGCGGGGCACCGCAACACGCACGGCGAGCCGTTCCGGTACATCAACCGGCTGAAGGCGGGCGACGAGGTCGTCGTCGAGACGCAGGACGACTACTACGTCTACAAGGTCGCGTCGATGCTGCCGTCGACGGCGCCGAGCAACACGACTGTCATCGACCCCGTCCCGAAGGGATCGGGTTTCACGGCGCCGGGCCGCTACATCACCCTCACCACCTGCACGCCGGAGTTCACCAGCAAGTACCGGCTGATCGTCTGGGGCAAGATGGTCGAGGAACGGCCGCGCAGCAAGGGGAAGCCGGATGCGCTCGTCGAGTAGGGGCGGATGAACGTGGCAGCGACCACCGACGGCACACAGCACGAAGAGCACACGGATGCGCCCGCGCCGCCCGAGGTCCGTCGCGGGCCCGGGCCCGTCGCGCAGGCGGTCAGCGTCCTCGGCGAACTCCTCATCACCGGCGGGCTGGTGCTCGGCCTGTTCGTCGTCTACTCGCTGTGGTGGACCAACGTCGTCGCCGACCGCAAGGCCGACAAAGAAGCCGACAAGGTCCGTGACAACTGGTCCCAGGAGGCGACCGGGCCCGGTGCCCTGAACACCAAGAACGGCATCGGCTTCCTGCACGTCCCCGCCATGAAGAACGGCGAGGTCCTGGTCGAGAAGGGCACCTCGACGAAGATCCTCAACAACGGCGTGGCCGGCTACTACACGGACCCCGCCAAGGCCACGCTTCCCACGTCGAACAAAAAGGGCAACTTCACCCTCGCCGCCCACCGCGACGGCCACGGCGCGAAGTTCCACAACATCGACAAGCTGAGCAAGGGCGACCCGATCGTCTTCGAGACGAAGGACAAGTGGTACGTCTACAAGGTCTACGCCACCCTCCCGGAGACCTCGAAGTACAACGTCCAGGTCCTCACCCAGATCCCGAAGGAATCCGGCAAGAAGAAGGCCGGCCACTACATCACGCTGACGACCTGCACGCCGGTCTACACATCGCGGTACCGGTACGTGGTCTGGGGCGAGTTGGTCCGGGTGGAGAAGGTGGACAACAAGCGCACTCCACCGAAGGAACTGCGCTGACCCGAATCACTTGTGGCGATGCTCCAACCGCCGCAGTCGGGCATGGTGTTGCTGAAGTCGCTTCTCGATCCGCTGGACGCCTGCCCGAAGGGCGATCAGCTCTCTGCTGTGCTCGCCCGACGTTTCGATCAGGGCGTTGAACAAGTTTTCCACAGGCGTGGTGCGTGCCAGGTATTCCATGTCCAGGAGATACACACGCACCTGACGTGCGACTTCGCTGTCCCTGAGGAGCATGGCGACGTTGAGGACGGCGCGGCGGGAGAAGAGGGCCAGGGAGCGAGCGCGTGACTGAATGCCACTGAGGTCCTTCAAGGACCTCAGTTCCTCGCCCGTCAACAGGTGGTAGCCGTTGGCTTCCAACTCGGCCCGGTGATCCTTGACGAGCGACTTGACGGCTTCGAGGCCGACTCCGAAGTACGTCGCCACCATCGCCGTCGTCACATGCATCCCGTCCGGCAGCAGTGACAGCGCTTTGACCCTGTCGAGTACGTCGGTTCGTTCCAGGACGCGGCGCTGCGGTCTCGTCTCGGGCAATAGAGAGGCCCCCGCCGGATTCCCCGGCAGGGGCCCACTGTTGTTCACCGGTGGTGCCAACCGCTAACCGCTCGTACCGCCGAAGAAGTTGGTCCCGCCGTCGTTGCCGTTGCCGTTGTTCACGGCGATCAGGTTGACCGCGGAGCCCTTGTCGACCGTGTTGCCCTGGCCCGGGTCCGAGGAGATGACGATCGCGTTGTCGTCGTTCGAGCCCTGGATGTTGCCGACCACCAGACCCGCGTTGGCCAGCAACTGCTTGACGTCGCCGAGCCGCTGGTTCTGGATCTGTGGGACCTGGACCTGTTCCGGCTGCTTGGCCTTGCCGATCTTGATGTTGACCGTCGAGTTCTTGTCGACCTGGGTGCCCACCTGCGGGTCGGTCGAGATGACCTTGCCGACCTTGTTGTTGTCGTCGGTCTCCTCGTCGACGCAGGTGCCGACCAGGTTGTTGGCCGTCATCTGGGCCTTGGCCGCATCACAGCTCTGGCCGACCACGTCGGGCACCGTGGACTTCGCCTCGGCCTTCGCGATCGTCAGTGTGATCGTCGAGCCCTTCTCGACTTCCTTGCCGAGCCCCGGGTTCTGCTCCAGGACCGTGTTCGGGTCCTCCGTGGACACCTGGGTCTTGGTCTTGATGACGAACTTGTAGTCGTCGCCCTCAAGGATGTCCGTCGCCTCGTCGAGGCTCTTGCCCAGGACACTCGGTACAGCGACCTTCGGGGCGCCGGTCGAGACCACGAGGCTGACCGCGGTCCCCTTCTTGATGGTGGTGCCGCTCGCCGGGCTCGAGGAGCAGACCGTGCCCTTGGCCTGGTCGGCGCAGGGCTTCTTGGTGACGTCCCCGAGCTTCAGCTCACTGTTGGTCAGTTGTTTCTCGGCGTCCGCCTGGGACAGGCTGACGAGGTTCGGCACGGGCACCTCGTCGTTGCCGACGTTGTTCCCGCCGAACGCCCACTTGCCGATCAGGATCGCGCCCACCAGCACCAGAACGCCCGCCACGACCAGCAGGATCGTCGAGGTGTTCGACTTCTTCTGGCGGCGCCGGTCCGGCCGGTCGTCGTAGCCGTAGCCACCGTCGTCCGGGTTCATCGGCGGCAGCATCGACGTCGCGCCGGCGTCCTGGGCGCGCAGCGCCGTGGTCGCCTGGTCGTCGCCGTAACCGCCGTAGCCCACCGAACCCATCGCCGCCGTGGCCGCGACCGGCTGGCCGTCGAGGCAGGCCTCGATGTCCATGCGCATCTCGTCGGCCGACTGGTAGCGGTAGTTCGGGTCCTTGACCAGCGCCTTGAGGACGATCGCGTCCATCTCGGGCGTGATCTCGGGGTCGAAGACCGACGGCGGCTGCGGCTCCTCGCGCACGTGCTGGTAAGCGACCGCGACCGGGGAGTCGCCCACGAACGGCGGGCGGACCGTGAGGAGTTCGTAGAGCAGACAGCCCGTGGAGTAGAGGTCCGAGCGGGCGTCGACCTGCTCGCCCTTGGCCTGCTCCGGCGAGAGGTACTGAGCCGTACCTATCACCGCGGAGGTCTGGGTCATCGTCATGCCGGAGTCGCCCATCGCGCGGGCGATGCCGAAGTCCATGACCTTGACCTGGCCGTTGCGGGTGAGCATGACGTTGGCGGGCTTGATGTCGCGGTGGACGATGCCGGCGCGGTGGGAGTACTCCAGGGCCTGGAGGATCCCGATGGTCATCTCCAGGGTGCGCTCGGGCAGCAGCCTGCGGCCCGAGTGCAGCAGTTCGCGCAGCGTGGACCCGTCGACGTACTCCATCACGATGTACGGGATCGAGACCCCGTCGATGTAGTCCTCGCCCGTGTCGTAGACCGCGACGATCGCGGGATGGTTGAGCGAGGCGGCCGACTGGGCCTCCCGGCGGAAGCGGGCCTGGAAGGACGGGTCGCGCGCGAGGTCGGCGCGTAGCGTCTTCACCGCCACGGTGCGGCCGAGGCGGGTGTCATGGGCGAGGTAGACCTCTGCCATGCCACCGCGACCGAGCACCTGGCCCAGCTCGTACCGGCCGCCTAGGCGACGCGGCTCTTCCATAGTTCCCTACCAGCCCTCTCCGTCGGTCCCGACCGGCACGGCTGTGCGGTCGGAGGCTGCCGTCCGGGCCTACCGTACCCGGCTGGCTTTGTGTGATCTGGCCAAGCCCGTCACCCGATACAGGACCGGTATCGCAACGTGCACCGATGTGAAGGGGAGGTGAGCGGCGTCACTTCTTGGAGTTGATGACCGCCTCCATCACACTCTTCGCGATCGGCGCCGCGAGGCCACCGCCGGAGATGTCGTCACGGACGGCGTTGTCGTCCTCGATCACGACCGCGACGGCGACCGGCGTGCTGCCGTCGCCGAGCTTGGCGTAGGAGATGAACCACGCGTAGGGGTTCTCGCTGTTCTCCACACCGTGCTGCGCGGTACCGGTCTTGCCGCCGACCGTCACGCCGTCGCCGATCTGCGCGTTCTTGCCGGTGCCGTCCTTGACGACCGTCTCCATCATCGACTGCAGGATCTGCGCGTTCTCCGACGACAGGGGCTGGCTCAACTCCTCGGGGTCGGTCTGCGCGATCGTGTCGACGTTGGAGGACTGGAGCTTGTCGACCATGTACGGCTTCATCAGCTTGCCGTCGTTGGCGACCGCGGAGGCGACCATGGCCATCTGCAGCGGGGTCGCGGCGGTGTTGAACTGGCCGATCGAGGAGAGCGCGGTCTGCGAGGAGTTCATGTCGTCGGAGAAGACCGAGGCGCTGGAGCGGACCGGCGTGAACTGCTCCTGGTCGAAGCCGAACTTCTTCGCCTCCGCCAGCATCTTGTCGTTGCCGAGGTCGGAGCCGATCTTGCCGAAGACGGTGTTGCAGGAGTACTGCAGCGCGACCCTCATCGTCGCGTTCTTGCAGGGGATGTTCCCCTCGTTCTTCAGCTCGGTCGTGGTGCCCTTCATGATGTAGGGCAGCGGCGAGTCGGTCTTCTCCTCGGCCGACTTGTACAGGCCGTTCTCCAGCGCGGCGGCGGCGGTGACCACCTTGAAGGTGGAGCCCGGCGGGTAGGTCTCGCGCAGCGCCCGGTTGAGCATCGGGTCGTCGGGGTTGTTCTTCTTCTGGAGCTTGGTCCAGTTCTTGGAGTCCACGTCTGTGGAGTTCCCGGCGAACGACGACGGGTCGTACGAGGGGTACGAGGCCAGCGCCAGGATCTTGCCGGTGGCCGGGTCGAGCGCGGCGACCGCGCCCTTGCCGCCCTGCTTCTTCAGACCGTCGTAGGCGGCCTTCTGGGCGGCGCCGTTCAGCGTGGTGACGACGTTGCCGCCGGCCTTTTCCTTGCCCGTGATCATGTCCAGGGTGTTGCGGAAGAAGAGCCGGTCGTCGTCGCCGGTGAGGATGCCGTCCTCGATGGACTCCAGCTGGTTGGCGCCGAAGGCCTGGGAGGCGTACCCAGTGACCGGCGCCCACATGGCGCCGTTCTTGTAAGTGCGCTTGTACTCAAGGTCGTTGAGCCCCGACTTGCTGGTCTTGGTGGAGCCGGTGATCGGCTCGCCGTCGACGATGATGTCGCCTCGCGGGGTGGAGTAGCGCGCGATGGTGACACGGCGGTTCTTCGGATCGTCCTTGAGGCTGTCGGCCTTGACGTACTGGAGCCAGTTGTCACGCGCGAGCAGCGCGAGGACCAACAGGCCGCAGAAAATCGCGATCCGGCGCAGGGGCTTGTTCATGACGGGCGGACCACCTGGGTCATCTCGGCGTCGGGGTTGGCGGCGGGGGCGGGCGCCGGTCGTCTGGCGGTGTCGGAGATGCGGATGAGGATGCCGATCAGCGCCCAGTTGGCCAGTACGGAGGAGCCGCCGTAGGCCAGGAACGGCATGGTCATACCGGTCAGCGGGATCAGGCCCATCACACCGCCGGCCACCACGAAGACCTGGAGGGCGAAGGCGCCGGACAGGCCCACGGCGAGCAGCTTGCCGAACGGGTCGCGGGCGGCGAGGGCGGTACGCACGCCGCGTTCCACGATCAGGCCATAGATGAGCAGGATCGCCATGATGCCGGCCAGGCCGAGTTCCTCGCCGAAGGTGGCCAGGACGAAGTCGGAGTTGGCGGCGAACCGGATCAGATCGGAGTGGCCCTGGCCCAGACCGCTGCCGAGGGTGCCGCCGGAGCCGAAGGCCCACAGGGCCTGCATCGACTGCTCGGAGTGGCCGACGACGCCTGCCTGGCTGAGCTTGTACTCCTTCATCGGGTCGAGCCACGCCTGGACACGCTGCTGGACGTGCGGTTCGAAGCTGGCCACGCCGACCGCGCCGGCCGCGGACATCAGCAGACCGAAGACGATCCAGCTGGTCCGCTCGGTGGCGACGTACAGCATGATGACGAACATTCCGAAGAACAGCAGCGAGGTGCCGAGGTCGGTCTCGAAGACCAGGATGAGGATCGAGATCGCCCAGACGACCAGGATGGGGCCGAGGTCGCGGCCGCGCGGCAGGTACAGGCCCATGAAGCGGCGGCTGGCGAGAGCCAGGGCGTCACGCTTCACCATGAGGTAGCCGGCGAAGAAGATGGCGAGGAGGATCTTCGCGAACTCGCCGGGCTGCAGGGAGCCGAGGCCGGGGACCCGGATCCAGATCTTCGCGCCGTAGATGTTGGCCCCGAGTCCGGGCACCAACGGCAGCAGGAGCAGCACCAGGGCGGCGAACATGGAGATGTACGTGTAGCGCTGGAGGACGCGGTGGTCCTTCAGGAAGATCAGCACGACGACGAACAGGGCGATGCCCATCGCGGTGTACAGCAGCTGGCGGGGCGCGGCCTGGACGTAGTTGGGCAGCGACTGGAGCAGCTTCGACTGGTCCAGTCGCCAGATGACGACGAGTCCGAGCCCGTTGAGGAGCGTGGCCAGGGGCAGCAGCAGGGGATCCGCGTACGGGGCGAACTTGCGTACCGCGAGATGCCCGATGGCGGCCAGCAGACCCAGGCCCAGGCCGTAGCTCAGCAGACCCGCCGGCACCTGGTCGTCGATGGCCAGCCCCACGTTGGCGTAGGCGAAGACCGGGATGACGACGGCGAACACGAGCATGGCGAGCTCGGTGTTGCGTCTGCTCGGCGCTCCGATCGCGCCGATCGTGGACGTGTGGTGCGTCGGTTGGTTGGTAGTACTGCTCATCGTGTGACGGGGCCTCTCACGGCTTGCCTACTGCTTACCGCACAGCGAGACGACCTTCTGCTCCTCCTCCGAGAGGCTGGGGCCGGGGCTGGGGGTCGGGGCGGTCGCTGATGTGGACGGGTTCGGTGAGGTCGAGGGGCTCGGCGTGGCCTTGGACGTGAGTGAGGTGTTTGTGGTTCCCGTGGTCCCACCCGCCTCGCCCGTACCGGTCTTCGAGCTGTTCTCGCTCTCGGCGGCCTCGCGCTCCGACTCCTTCTTGCAGGCGGAGGCCTGCACGGAGAGCTCGTCGACCTTCGACTGGGCGTCCTTCAGCCCGCCTTCGGCGATCGTGGCCTTGACCTGCTTCTGCTGGTAGGGCGGCAGGTACTTGAGTTCGATCTCGGGGTGGTCCTTCTGCACCTTCGAGAGCGAGACCCAGGCCAGGTCCTGGCTGATGCCCCGGTACAGCGCGACGTGTTCGCCCTTGGTGCCGACGTAGTACTGGTTCTGCGTCCAGCGGTAACCGCCGTACAGGCCACCGCCGATGACGGCGAGCGCGAGCACGCTGTAGAAGGATCTCTTGAGCCACTTGCGGCCCTTGCCGGGCTTGACGAAGTCCTCGTCGGAGTAGTCGCCGAAGCCGCCCGCGGGCACGTAGCCGGTGGTGTCGCCGGAGCCGGGCGGGCCGAACTCGCCGCCCCCGCCCTGGCCGTGACCCTGGCGGCCGAGCCCGGAGGCGCGGCCGGCCGGGGTCTGCATGATGCCGTTGTCGTGCTGCTGGTGCTGATGCTGGTTCTCGGCGACCGCGCCGACCACGACCGGGGTGTCGGAGAGCTGCCCGGCGAGGGTGTCTCCGGTGTCGAGGTCGAGGACGTCGGCGATGATCACCGTGATGTTGTCGGGGCCGCCGCCGCGCAGCGCGAGCTGGATCAGCTCCTGCACGGTCTCCTGGGGGCCCTGGTAGCTGGCGAGGGTGTCCTCCAGGGTCTGGTGGGACACCACCCCGGACAGACCGTCGGAGCAGATCAAGTAGCGGTCGCCGGCCCGGACTTCACGGATGGAGAGGTCGGGCTCGACATGGTCGCCACTGCCCAGCGCGCGCATCAGCAGGGAGCGCTGCGGGTGGGTGGTGGCCTCCTCCTCGGTGATCCGGCCCTCGTCGACCAGCCGCTGCACCCAGGTGTGGTCCTGCGTGATCTGCGTCAGCACGCCGTCGCGCAGCAGGTACGCGCGCGAGTCGCCGACGTGGACGAGGCCCAGCCGCTGGCCGGTCCACAGCAGGGCGGTGAGCGTGGTGCCCATGCCCTCCAGCTGGGGGTCCTCCTCGACCATCATGCGCAGCTGGTCGTTGGCCCGCTGCACGGCCGTGCCCAGGGAGGTGAGGATGTCGGAGCCCGGTACGTCGTCGTCGAGCGCCACGATGACGGAGATGGCCTCGGAGGAGGCGACCTCACCGGCGGCGGCGCCGCCCATGCCGTCGGCGATGGCGAGCAGGCGCGGACCGGCGTATCCGGAGTCCTCGTTGCCCTCCCGGATCATGCCTTTGTGCGATCCGGCGGCGAAGCGCAGTGACAGACTCATGCGCACCTCGCCCGTCGGCTCCGGGTACATCCGCACGGTGCCCACCCTCCGGTCGGGAGCGCGCCGGGGCCCGTGGTGGGGGCCACCGCTGCGTGCTCGCTCCGCTCGCTCATTGTCGTATCTACTTCCGCAGCTCGATGACGGTCTTGCCGATGCGGATCGGCGCGCCCAGCGGAATCGGCGTGGGGGTAGTCAGCCGGCTCCGGTCGAGATACGTGCCGTTGGTGGAGCCCAGGTCCTCGACGATCCACTGGCCGTCGCGGTCCGGATAGATCCTGGCATGGCGGCTGGAGGCGTAGTCGTCGTCCAGCACGATCGTGCTGTCGTGCGCCCGGCCCAGGGTGATGGTCTGGCCCTGCAGCGCGACGGTGGTGCCGGTGAGGATGCCCTCGCTCACCACGAGCTTGGTCGGTGCGTTGCGTCGCTGGCGGCCGCCGGCCTGCTGACGCTGCGGTGGGGGCGCGGCCTGCTGGCGGGCGGGCTGTTGCTGGCGCCCGGCCTCCCGGCGGGACCCGCGCTGGGTGACCCGCGTTCCGAACAGGTCGCTGCGGATGACCTGCACGGCCACGATCACGAACAGCCATAGAACGGCCAGAAATCCTAGCCGCATGACCGTCAGGGTCAGCTCTGACATTGCCCCCGCTTCACCCTTCGGCTTGCCGGTAAACGATGGTGGTCTGGCCCACGACGATCCGCGAGCCGTCGCGGAGCGTAGCGCGGGTGGTGTGCTGCCCGTCCACCACGATGCCGTTGGTGGACCCGAGATCCTGGACGGTAGAGGGCGATCCGGTCCGGATCTCGCAGTGCCGGCGGGATACTCCGGGGTCGTCGATCCGCACGTCGGCCTCGGTGCTGCGGCCCAGCACCAGCGTCGCGCGGGAGATCTGATGGCGGGTGCCGTTGATCTCGATCCAGTGGCGGGTACGGGAGCCGGGCGCCGGAGCGCCGACCGGGCCGCCGCCCGCGCGCGGGGCCTGCTGCGGGGAGCCGTACCCACCGGGGCGCGCGCCGCCGGGCGGCGGCCCGGCGGGCATCGGCGGGGCGGCCGCGGGTGCGGCGGCCGGCGGGTAGCCGTAACCGCCGCCGGGCCGGCCGGCCGCGGGCGGAGCCGCCGGGGCGGCGCTGCCGGGGGCCTGCTGGTTGGTGGAGGAGGCGAGCGTACGGCTGCGCACCCGGTACAGACCGGTGTCGAGGTCGTCCGCCTTCTCCAGGTTGACCTTGATCGGTCCCATGAAGGCGTACCGCTGCTGCTTGGCGTAGTCGCGCACCATGCCGGCCAGTTCGTCGCCGAGTTGGCCGGAGTAGGGGCTGAGCCGCTCGAAGTCCGGCGCGCTCAGCTCCACGATGAAGTCGTTGGGCACCACGGTCCGGTCGCGGTTCCAGATGGTCGCGTTGTTGTCGCACTCACGCTGCAGCGCGCCCGCGATCTCCACCGGCTGGACCTCGGACTTGAACACCTTGGCGAAGGTGCCGTTGACCAGACCTTCGAGGCGTTGCTCGAACTTCTTCAGGACTCCCATGGGGCACCTCCTCCGTCTCTGCCGTCCTGGGCACTGCGTACTTGGTACTGCTTACTGATCGTATCCACGCGCCGCTGAATCGGCTGGTTCCCCCTGTCGGCCCTGTCGACGGGTGTCGACGCCTGCGAAGTTCCCTGCGGAGCCCTGTTTCGAACTCCCGCGGTGCACTCCCCTGGCGAACTCCTCCCGCGTACTCCTCGTCGCATCCTCTGGCAAGGATCGTAGAGGCGGCCGCAGACCAGTGTCCCGCACCTGACTGTGCGCCCGGCCCGGCTCCTGGGGAGACGGGCCGGACCGGTACGAGGTTGATACGTGAACAGCCGCACATTGATACGGAGCCAGGGAACTTTTGGATCACTCGCCGACCACACCGCCCGGTGGCGGTCCGGAGGTGCCTTCGACGACTGCCCTGGTCGTCGGCTGCCCCCGGATAAGGGATGTGAACCCACCCCTGCCCCCGTGCTAATCTTCTGCATGTCGGAAGGCGCCAACCCCTTGGGGAAAAGCCCGAGGACACACCCAATGCGCGGGTGGCGGAATAGGCAGACGCGCTGGATTCAGGTTCCAGTGCCCGAAAGGGCGTGGGGGTTCAACTCCCCCCTCGCGCACCAGTCGAAGGCCCCCAAGTCTCAGGACTTGGGGGCCTTCGCGTTGTCCGGGGGCGGTGTGAGCCGTATTACCTGGTGAGGACAATCACACGGCTTCGCCACCGCCCGGCGGGCGTCACGCGGCGAGGCGTTCGGCGACCGCCTTGGCCTTGGTGGCGGCCTCCTCCAGGGCGCGCTCGCGCGAGGCCTCGTAGAGGGGGACCAGCTCGGCCATCGCCGGGTTGTGCGGGGCCATGGTCAGCTCCGGGACGATGAACTCGACGTCCAGGGCGAGGGTTCCGGTGAGGACCGCCGCGAGGTAGTTCTGCACGTACTCGTTCTGTTCGCGCGGGGTGCCGGGGGCGTAGGAACCGCCGCGGCTGGCGACCACGGTGACCGGGGTGCCGGCGATCTTCGAGTCCTCGGTGCCGGCGGTGCGGCCCATCAGGATCACGTTGTCCAGCCAGGCCTTGAGGGTCGAGGGGATCGCGAAGTTGTACATCGGGGCGCCGATCAGCACGGCGTCCGCCTCCTCCAGCTCCTCGATCAGCCGCAGCCGCGCGGCGAACGCGGCGGCCTGCTCGGGGGTGTGCGTGGCCGGATCCGCGAAGCCCGCGGTGTGGGAGTCGGCGGTGATGTGCGGCACCGGGTTCACGGAGAGGTCGCGGTGGATCACCGTGCCCTCCGGGTGCTGCTCCTCCCAGGCCTTGCGGAAGGCCTCCGTGACGGCCCGGGAGGCGGAGGCCTCGGCCGGGAACACGGAGGAGTCGATGTGCAGGAGTGTGGGCATGGGGAGCTCCCGTAAGGTGGTGAGAATTCGTACTGGACTATTGATAACACAGTCACTTACTTTTTTTCATCCCCTCATGATGGGGGCAGTACCCTGGGGTGCATGGCGGTCGAGCAGGGTCACGATGTGGGCGCGTGCAAGCGGGTCGACGGCGGCATCACGCGCGTCTTCCAGCTGCTCGGAAAGCGCTGGACCGGCCCGATCGTGGCCGTCCTGACCGGCGGACCCGGATACTTCACCGACCTGCGCCGCGCCATCCCCGGCATCAGCGAGCGCATGCTCTCCGACCGGCTCACCGAACTCGGCGCCGCCGGCCTGCTGGTGCGCGAGGTGGACGAGGGTCCGCCGCTGCGCGTCTCCTACCGGCTGACGCCGGCCGGGGCCGCGCTGGAACCCGCGCTCAAGGAGCTCGGGGAGTGGGCGAAGGTGCACCTGCCCGAAGGGGCGCAGCCGCCGGACTGCTGACCGGTGTCCGGTTTTCCACAGGCGTGGAGTTGTCCACAGGGTCTGACGCGTTTCGGCCACCGGCTGTACGGTCTGCACGAGTTGATGTTCGTGTGCGTGCGGGGGAGGCGGTCGGTGTGACCGAAAACGGAGCGGTGACGACAGACACGGCGGGAGTCGAGGCTGCGGCGTCCGCGGCGCCTACGGCTGCTGTGGAACCGGCGGCCGCGGAGCCGACGGTGGTCGTGGTGCCGGTCGCCGCGGCGCGCAGGCTGCCGCGGGTGCCGGGGTTCGCCCACGGGCCCGCCGAGGGCTCGCCCAAGGACGAGGGCAAGGCGCTGCGCAGGCTGGTCCCGCGCGGCTCGCACGCGGCGTTCGACCTGGACGGCTCCCGGCCCACCGCGGTCGCCGCCGTCGAGGAGTCCAACCGCGGCCGCATCCCCGGGCTCACGCCGATACGGGCGGGCCGGATGGCGGCGACCCCCTTCGCGTTCCTGCGCGGCTCGGCCGGCCTCATGGCCCACGACCTCGCGCGGACCCCCATGACGAGGATCCGCGCCCAGATCTGCGGCGACGCGCACGCCGCCAACTTCGGCCTGTACGGGGACGCGCGCGGCGACCTGGTCATCGACCTGAACGACTTCGACGAGACGGTCGACGGCCCCTGGGAGTGGGACCTCAAGCGGCTCGCCGCCTCACTGGTGCTCGCGGGCCGGGAGGCCGGCGCCGACGAGGACACCTGCCGCAAGGCGGCCCACGGCGCGGTCGGCGCCTACCGCCGCACCATGCGGCTGCTGGCCAAGCTCCCGGTGCTGGACGCGTGGAACGCCATCGCGGACGAGGAGCTCGTCTCCCACACCGACGCCCACGACCTGGTCGGCACCCTGGAGAGGGTCTCCGAGAAGGCGCGGGGCAACACCAGCGGGCGGTTCGCGGCGAAGTCGACGGAGCGCACCGAGGACGGCGGCCGCCGCTTCGTGGAGGCCCCGCCCGTGCTGCGCCGCGTGCCTGACGAGGAGGCCGCCGCGGTCGCCTCCTCCCTGGAGCACTACCTGACGACGCTCTCCGAGGACCGCCTCCCGCTGCTGTCCCGGCACGCGGTGCACGACGTCGCGTTCCGGGTCGTCGGCACGGGCAGCGTGGGCACGCGCTCGTACGTGGTGCTGCTCCTGGACCACCGGGGCGAACCGCTCGTGCTCCAGGTCAAGGAGTCCCGCCCGTCCGTGCTGGTGCCGCACCTGGTGGCGGCCGGCTTCGAGACACCCACCGTCGAACACGAGGGCCGGCGCGTGGTCCTGGGCCAGAAGCGCATGCAGGTCGTCAGCGACATCCTGCTGGGCTGGACGACGGTCGACGGACTGCCCTTCCAGGTACGGCAGTTCCGCAACCGCAAGGGCAGCGTCGACCCCGCGGCCCTCGCCGCCGACCAGATCGACGACTACGGCCGCATGACCGGCGCCCTGCTGGCCCGCGCCCACTCCCACAGCGCCGACCCGCGCCTGATCTCCGGGTACTGCGGCAAGAGCGAGGAGCTGGACGAGGCCCTGGCCGACTTCGCCGTCGCCTACGCCGACCGCACGGAGGCCGACCACGCCGACCTGGTCGCCGCGGTGCGGGCGGGGAAGGTGCCGGCGGAGATGGGGGTCTGAGGGAAGTGACGGATGTGAGGAGCGCCGGGTGAAGTACGTCGACCTCGACGGGCGGGACGGTGAGGCGACCGGGGTCGTCGACCCGCGGCCCTATCTCGCGCGGTTGCCGGCGCTCGCCGACCAACTGCCGCCGGGGGCAGGCGCGTTCGCCACCGACCCCGGGCACTACGATCTCGCCGGCCGACGGTGTGTGAAGGATCTCAGGCCGCAGGCGGTGCGCCGGACCGGCGACGACGAGATCGAGATCCGCTTCGGCCACGACTGCGGGCAGCACGAGGGGGACCTCCTGGTGCGGTACGAGGGTGTCTCGCGCTTCCAGGTGGACGTCCTGGGCTTCTGCGACGTCTCGGCGCTGGGCGACGTGATCCTCGACGAACTCCTGCCGCACCCCGAGGGCTGCACCCACGAGATCGCCTGCCGCCCGGGCACGCTGGTCGTCGCCTGCCGGGACCTGGCGGCGGAGTGGGTGGAGGCGGGGTGCTCCGGGGCGGGGACGGGCTAGGGCTGTGACCGTGCCGGTTCGCCGTGTCCGTGGTGGTGAGTGACGCGCGTGGCCCCGGTGGTTGCGGGGGCCTGGGACCGGTGTCGGGCCGTCGTCGTGAGGGCCCGTGACGGTGGGGCGGCGTGGGCGACCCGCGCGTGGCCTACGCTGAGCGGGTGACGAGCCCAGACGCTGAGCAGGGTGCCGGTGCCGCCGGTGGGGCGCAGGCGGTGCCCGAGGACGGTACGCCGCGGCCCGAGGAGCGGCTGGAGCGGGCCGTGCGGGCCGCCGAACAGGCATTGATCGAGTACGAGATCGCGGTCGAGACCTTTCGTATCGAGGTCGAGAACTTCTCCCGGCTGCACCACCAGAAGCTCGGGCCGATGTACACCCGCCTCGACGAGCTGGACGCGGAGATCGCCGAGGCGAAGGCCGCCCGCACCGGCGACCCCGAGGATGTGCGCAAGGCGGACGAGGCGCGGGCCCGGGTGATGCCGATGCCCGGCGTCGAGGAGCTGTTCAACGGCTGGATGGACGGGGACGGACTGTTCCCGGAGGCGGCCGCGATGCTCACCGACCAGCCGGTGCGGCCCCCGCAGCGGGTGCGCCCCAGCGACGAGGCCCGCAAGCTCTACCGCGAACTGGCCCGCAAGGCCCACCCCGACCTGTCGACGGACGAGTCCGAGCGGGCCCGGCGCGAGGAGTTCATCACCCGCGTCAACGCCGCCTACGCGCGCGGCGACGAGCCGCTGCTGCGCGAACTGGCCGCGGAGTGGGCCAAGGGACCGGAGCCCGAGCAGCGCGGCCCGAGCCCCAGCGAGGAGCTCTACGCCCGCCTCGAATGGCTCGCCCGCCGCAAGGAACTCCTCGCCCTGGTCGCCAAGGAGCTAGAGGACGGGCCGATCGGCTCGATGCTGCGGATGGCGCCCGACGATCCGGACCACCTGCTGGACGAGATCGCCGAGCAGCTGCTGGCGCAGGTCGCCGAGCGGGAGCGGGAGTTGGCGGAGCTGGTCGGGTAGCCACCGGGCCGGCCCGACGGCGGGCGAAGCAACCGGCCCGGCATGGTGTCGGGCGCGTCGGGTAGCGTCGGGGCATGCATTTTGGAGCTGGTGTGCCCACGGTCGAGGTCGGGGATCTCAGGGACGGCGACTTCCTGCTCGACGTCCGTGAGGACGACGAGTGGGAGGCGGGGCACGCGGAAGGTGCCCTGCACATCCCGATCAGTGAGTTCGTGGCCCGGTACGGCGAGCTGACCGAGGCCGCGCCGCAGGACGGCAAGGTCAATGTGATCTGCCGTTCCGGCGGGCGTTCGGCGCAGGTCACGACGTATCTGGTCCAGCAGGGCATCGACGCCGTGAACGTCGACGGCGGCATGCAGGTGTGGGCCGCGGCGGGCCGGCCCGTCGTGACGGACGACGGCGGGACCGGGTTCGTCCTCTAGACGTCTCGGCCCATCGGGGCGGGTCAGCTGAGCGGGTGCGCCGCCAGCAGGTCGCCCAGGGCTTCCTCGTGCGCCGCCGCGGGGCCGAGCGACAGTTCCAGGTGCTTGGCCCAGGCGTGGTACCGGTGCAGCGGGTACTCGACGTCGGCCCCGAAGCCGCCGTGCAGATGCTGTGCCGTCTGCACGATCCGTCGTACGCCCTCCGAGGCCCAGATCTTGGCGACGGCCACGTCACCGGAGACCGGCAGCGCGCCCGGCGCCCCCGAGGCGACCCGCCAGGCGGCCTGCCACAGCGTCGCCTCCATCGCCCGCAGGTCGATGTAACGGTCCGCGGCCTGCACGGCCACCGCCTGGAAGGTGGCGACCGGGAACCCGAACTGCTCCCGCTTGCCGGTGTATTCGCTGGTCATGCGCAGCACCCGCTCGCCGAGCCCCAGCGCCAGCGCGCACGTCCCGGTGGTCAGCAGCTCGCGCAGCCACTCCCAGGCGCCGTCGGCGTCGATGACGTCACGGGCGCCGATCCGGACGGACTCCAGGCGCAGTTCGCCGAGCCGCTCGCCGTTGGTGGAGAACTGCTCGCCCAGGCCGACGCCCTCGTGGGCGCGGGGGACCACCGCGAGCACCGGCCGGTCCGTGGCCGTGTGCGCGGGTACGAGGATGTGGTCGGCGACCTGGGCCCACGGCACCGCCGTCTGCACCCCGTCCAGGATCCACGCGTCGCCGTCCTGCCGTGCGGTCACGGCGAGTTCGGCCCCGTCGTGGCCGGTACGTCCGCTGGAGGCGACGGTCAGCACCAGCTCGCCGCGGCCCGCCGGCCCGAGCAGGGCCGACCTCAACTCCTCGCCGCCGTACGTCTGTACGGCCGCCGCGGCCGCGCTGCTCTCCAGCAACGGCACCCTGGCCAGCACCTTCGCCGACTCGCGCAGCACCTGGCACAGCGCGATCGCGTCCAGGCCGGCCCCGCCGTACTCCGCGTCCAGCAGCAGGCTCAGCAGGTCCGCCTCGGCGAGCGTGGCCCACAGCGCGCGGTCGAAGTCGTCGGCGACGGCGCCCGCGACGAGCGCGGGACTCGGCACCGCGTCGGGGGCGACCCCGGCGAACACGCCCCGCGCCGCCTCTGCCGCCGCCTGCTGCTCCTCGGTGAAGGTGAAGTCCACGGTCCAGTCCTCTCGGCGGCTCCGTTGATCTGACGGTGCGTCAAGATAGAACAGGTTCTAGAAGAAGGGAATGGTCGAGGGTGGACACAGGATTCGCCCCGACCGATCGTCCGGTTTGTCCTGAACCTCCTGGAGGCCGCGCCCCGTAAGGTGTCCCTCGCTGTGGACGACCGGCACGACCAGGTGTTCGAGGGGGGCTGTGCCGGGCGGGCGGGCCTGAGTACCGTTCCCGTGCGAGTGCGCGGTGGAGCGGTGCGCGAACGCGGACCGGGATCGGGAAACGGGGTGGAATGGACACGCACGACACGGACTCGGACGCCCGGCGGGAGCCGGCCGGGCCGGGCGGGCCGGACGGGACGGCGACTCCCGGAGCCGACGCGGAGGCCGAGCCGACCTCGGCGGTAGCGCCCTCGGCCGTACCTCCTGACGTCGTGCCCCGCGCAGCCGCCGTACCTCCCGCAGCCGCCGTACCCCCCGCCGTCCTGCCGCCCCCCGACCCCCGTACCGGCGTGGCCGCGCTCTCCCCTCGTTATCAGGTCGCCGCCGCGCTCGCGCTGGCCGTCGTCGCCGTGACCGTGTGCGTGCATCTCGCGCTGGTCTTTCTGCACGTCGCGCCGTCGAACACGGTCACCAAGCAGCACGGCAACGCGATAGACGACTGGGTGTACCCGGAGTTCGAGCAGAACTGGAAGCTCTTCGCGCCCAATCCGCTCCAGCAGAACATCGCCGTCCAAGTCCGTGCCGAGGTGCACACCGAGGACGGGGACGTGAACACCACCGGCTGGTACGACCTGTCCGCCGAGGACGGCCGGGCCATAGACGGCAATCTGCTGCCCAGCCACACCGACCAGAACGAACTGCGCCGGGCCTGGGACTTCTTCGCCTCCACCCACGACGCCGAGAACCGCCCCTCGGGCCTGCGCGGCACCCTGTCCGAGACGTATCTGCGGCGGATCGTGGTGCTGCGTCTGGACCGCGAGGGCGCGGCCGGGCGGACCGGGGTCATAGAGAACGTGCAGGTCAGGGCACGCACCACCAACGTGCCCGCGCCGAAGTGGAGTGACGAGAAGATCTCGGACCAACCGATGTACCGCGTGCTGCCCTGGTGGACGGTCACCGCCGCCGACAGCGACGGAGGCGCCGCGTGAACCGCTTCGCCCTGTCGGTCTCCGCGGCCATCGCCCGGATCACCGAGTCGGCGCTCGGCCCGTACCAGGCCGCCGTGGTCCGTATCGGTTTCAGCGCGACCTGGCTGCTGTTCCTGCTGCGCGAGCTGCCGCACCGCCAGGAGCTGTACGGTCCCGACAGCCCCTGGAGCTGGGACCTCGCCCAGCAGCTGATCGCCAACAACCACGCGTTCACGGCCCTGATGTGGTCGGACGGACAGACGTGGTTCGAGATCGTCTACGCGCTGGCCGTGCTGACCGGCGCGCTGCTGCTCCTGGGCTGGCGCACCCGCACGATGTCCGTGCTGTTCATGCTCGGTGTGCTCTCGCTCCAGAACCGCAGCGTCTTCATGGGTGACGGCGGCGACAACGTCCTGCACCTGATGTCGATCTACCTCGTCTTCACCCGCTGCGGCCAGGTGTGGTCGCTGGACGCGCGGCGGGCGCGGCGCACGGACGAGGCACGCGCGCGGGGTGAGCACGTCACGGACCGGACCGGTCCCGTCCTGTGGTCGGTGCTCGGCTTCGCGCTGGTCGCGGTGACCGCCGGCGGGCGGCTCGACGGCGTCGACCCGACCGTGCCGGTGATCCTGTGGGGCATGTGGTCGGCGCTGGGCGTGTGGTGGGCGGTCGGGCGGCTGGCGAAGGGCAGCGAGCCGCGGATCCTGCTCGACGTCATCGGCAACATCGTGCACAACGCCGGTCTGTTCGTGATCATGGCCGAGGCCTGTCTGATCTACGCGACGGCCGGCTGGTACAAGATCCAGGGCTCGCGCTGGCAGGACGGCACCGCCGTCTACTACCCGCTCCACCTGGACTACTTCTCGCCCTGGCCCGCCCTCGCCGACCTGCTCTCCTCCAGCGGCACGATGGTGATGCTGGTGACGTACGGGACCGTGATCGTGCAGGTCGCGTTCCCGTTCACGCTGTTCAACCGGCGGGTCAAGAACGTCCTGCTGGCCGCGATGATGTTCGAGCACGCCGTGATCGCGGTGGTCCTGGGGCTGCCGTTCTTCTCGCTGGCGATGATCGCGGCGGACGCGGTCTTCCTGCCGACGTCGTTCCTGCTCCGCACGGGCGGCTGGGCGGCACGCGCGCGTGACCGCGTCCTCGCCCGGGTCCGACGCGGTCGTACGGAGCTGCCGGCGCCCCGCGCCCCGGAGGCCCCGGAGAACCCCGAGCACGCGCCCGTAGGCTTCACGCCATGACCGCCTCCGACCCGGACCTGCTCAGCACCTGGCACCGGCTGGCCGACGCCTCCGTCCTGCTCGACGGCTTCCACGCCCTCAAGCACGCCGTGCGCTTCGGGGCCGACATCCCGGTGGCGGTGGCGGTGGACCGGGCGGCGGCACTGGCCCTCGCGGACGACCTGGCCCCGGACGTACGGGACACGCTGGCCGGCCTTCTGACGGAGGTGGCGCCGGGGACGTACGCGAACCTCGTGCCGCGCCCGCATCCGACCGAGGTCGCCGCGTTGGCCGTACGACCGTCTCGCGAGGCCGCGCTGGAGAAGCTGACGCGGCTGCCGCGCACCACGCCCGTCGTGGTCCTCGACAACCCGCGCAACCTGGGCAACGCGGGCGCCGTGATCCGCCTGGCCGCCGGTTTCGGCGCGACCGGCGTGATCACCACCGGCACGCTCGACCCGTGGCACCCCACGGTGGTGCGCGCCGGCGCGGGCCTGCACTTCGCGACCACGGTCGAGCACCTGCCGGTCGAAGAACTGCCGCCGGGCCCGCTGTTCGCCCTGGACCCGGAGGGCGACGACATCCGGGGCATCAAACTCCCGGACGACGCCGTCCTCGCCTTCGGTTCCGAGCGCGCCGGACTCTCGCCCGAACTACGCGCGCGAGCCGACCACTTGCTGTCCCTGCCGATGCGCCCGCAGGTCTCCAGCTACAACTTGGCGACGAGCGTGGCGATGACCTTGTACCACTGGAGCATCGGAACAGGGGCACCCCTTTAACGGCAGCGCCGAGTGCTTTTAGGGGCGCGGGGAACTGCGCGACCAGCCACAACGAACCGTCAGCCGCGCAGAATCCGCACCCCCACCCCCTTAGGCGTCCCGACGCACCTCAATAACCCTGAACCGGTTGGCCACAAACGCCCCGTCGGCCAGCGCAGCATTCGCCGCCGGATTCCCACCGGACCCGTGGAAGTCCGAGAACGCAGCCGTCTGATTGACGTACACCCCACCCGTCAGATTCAGCGACAACTGCGCCGCCTCCTCGAGGCAGACCTCCTCGACCGCAGCCTCGACCCCCGCATCGGTCGTGTACGCCCCGACCGTCATCGCCCCCTTCTCCCGAATCGTCCGCCCCAACAAGGCCACCGCATCCGCGGCGGAGTCGACGGCGACGGCGAAGGAGACAGGACCGAAGCACTCGTTCATGTACGCGGCCTCGTCGTCCGGCTTCGCCCCGTCCAGCTTCACGATCACCGGCGTACGCACCACCGCGTCCGGGAACTCGGGGTTCGTGATCTCCCGGGAGGCGAGGGCGACTTCGCCGAGTCCGGCGGCGGCCTCCACACGGGCCTTCACGTCAGGGTTGACGATCGCGCCCAGCAGCCCGTTGGCGCGCGCATCGTCACCCAGCAGACCGTCGACCGCGCGGGCGAGATCCGCGACCACCTCGTCGAAGGTCTTGTGACCCTGGTCGGTGCCGATGCCGTCGCGGGGGATCAGCAGGTTCTGCGGGGTGGTGCACATCTGGCCGCTGTAGAGCGAGAGCGAGAACGCCAGGTTGGCGAGCATGCCCTTGTAGTTCGCGGCCGACTCCACGAGGACCGTGTTGACGCCGGCCTTCTCCGTGTAGACCTGCGCCTGGCGGGCGTTGGCCTCCAGCCAGTCGCCGAACGCCGTGGAACCCGTGTAGTCGATGATCCGGATCTCCGAGCGGGTGGCCAGCGTCTTGGCGATGCCCTCGCCGGGGCGCTCGGCCGCCAGCGCCACCAGGTTCGGGTCGAAGCCCGCCTCGGCGAGCACCTCGCGCGCGATCTCGACGGTGAGCGCGAGCGGCAGCACCGCACGCGGGTGGGGCTTGACCAGGACCGCGTTGCCGGTGGCCAGGGAGGCGAACAGGCCCGGGTAGCCGTTCCACGTCGGGAAGGTGTTGCAGCCGATCACCAGGGCGATCCCGCGCGGGACCGGCGTGAACTCCTTGGTCATGACCAGCGGGTCGCGCTTGCCCTGCGGCTTGGTCCACTGGGCCGTGCCGGGCGTGCGGACCTGCTCCGCGTACGCGTAGGCCACCGCCTCCAGGGCGCGGTCCTGCGCGTGCGGGCCGCCCGCCTGGAACGCCATCATGAAGGCCTGGCCGCTGGTGTGCATGACCGCGTGCGCGAACTCGTGCGTCCGGTCGGCGATCCGCTTGAGGATCTCCAGGCTCACCACCGCGCGGACCTCCGCGCCCGCGTCCCGCCAGGCGCGCTGTCCGGCCTTCATGGCGGGCAGCAGGACGTCGAGGTCCGCGTGCGGGTACTCGACGCCCAGCTCGATGCCGTACGGCGAGACCTCGCCGCCCGTCCAGCCGTCCGTGCCCGGCTGGTCCAGGTCGAGGCGGGTGCCCAGGAGGGCGTCGAAGGCGGCCTTGCCCGCCGCCATGTCCAGGCTGCCGTTCTCCCCGTACGCCTTGGGGTGTTCGGGGTGGGGCGACCAGTACGCGCGCGTACGGATCGCTTCCAGGGCCTGGTCGAGTGTGGGCCGGTGCTTGGCGATCAGTTCGTGCGCGGTCGGTTCGGCAGCCATGGGGGGACCATCTCCTCGTCTTGCGAACACTGTGACTCTTTGCCGGGCTCATGACCTGGGCAGTAACAAGGCGCGGGAACACCCGCTCAGAGTTAGAGTAACCGAACGATCGGTCGGGACAAGGGGGTCCGCCGCATCTGTGGAAAACCCCGTGCGGGAGGATCGCGCACATGACAGCACTGGACCTCAGCAGCCCCGTGGCCGTCGTCGGTACCGGCACCATGGGCCAGGGCATCGCCCAGGTCGCGCTGGTCGCCGGCCACCACGTGCGGTTGTACGACACCGTCCCCGGACGCGCCCAGGAGGCGGCCGAGGCGATCGTCGTCCGTCTCGACCGGCTCGTCGCGAAGGACCGGCTCTCCGCCGACGAGCGGGACGCGGCCCGTGCGCGGCTGCTGCCCGCCGCCGACCTCGCCGACCTCGCGGACTGCACGCTGGTCGTCGAGGCGGTGCTGGAGCGGCTGGACGTCAAGCAGGACCTGTTCCGGGCGCTGGAGGACCTGGTCGACGAGGACTGTCTGCTCGCCACCAACACCTCGTCCCTGTCCGTCACCGCCATCGGCGGCGCCCTGCGCAACCCCGGCCGTCTCGTCGGCCTGCACTTCTTCAACCCCGCCCCGCTGCTGCCGCTCGTCGAGGTCGTCTCCGGCTTCGCCACCGACGTCACGTCGGCCACGCGCGCGTACGAGATGGCCCGCGCCTGGGGCAAGACCCCGGTCGCCTGCGCCGACACCCCGGGCTTCATCGTCAACCGGCTCGCCCGGCCCTTCTACGCCGAGGCGTTCGCGGTCTACGAGGCCCAGGGCGCCGATCCCGCCACCATCGACGCCGTGCTGCGCGAGTCGGGCGGCTTCAGGATGGGAGCGTTCGAACTGACCGACCTCATCGGGCAGGACGTCAACGAAGCGGTGACGCGCTCGGTGTGGGAGGCCTTCTTCCAGGACGTGCGCTTCACGCCCTCGCTCGCCCAGCGCCGCCTGGTGGAGTCCGGCCGGCTCGGCCGCAAGAGCGGACAGGGCTGGTACGACCACGGCAAGGACGCCGAGCCCGCCGAGCCGCACACCGCGGAACCGCAGCGGGCGCCCGCCTACGTCGTCGTCGAGGGCGACCTGGGCCCGGCCGCCGAACTGCTCCCGCTGCTGCGCGAGGCGGGCATCCAGGTCCGCGAGGACGAGGAGGACCACGGCACCCGCCTGGTGCTGCCCGGCGGCGGCCAGCTGGCGCTAGCCGACGGCCAGACCTCGGTGGAGTTCCGCGACGTCGTCTACTTCGACCTGGCCCTCGACTACCGCAAGGCCACCCGCATCGCCCTGTCCGCCTCCCAGGACACCTCGCCGCAGACGCTCACCGAGGCCACCGGCCTCTTCCAGGCGCTCGGCAAGGACGTCAGCCTCATCGGGGACGTCCCCGGCATGATCGTCGCCCGCACGGTCGCCCGCATCGTCGACCTGGCGCACGACGCCGTCGCCAAGGGCGTGGCCACCGAGGAGGACATCGACACCGCGATGCGCCAGGGGGTCAACTACCCCCTGGGCCCGTTCGAATGGAGCCGCAGGCTCGGCCGCAACTGGGCCTACGCCCTCCTGGACGACCTGCACATGCGCGACCCGTCCGGACGCTACGCGCCGTCCCTCGCGCTCTACCGACACGCGTACGCCACCGACAAGCGGGAGGGCAGCACGTCATGACCACCGCCAAGCGCGACACGTACACCCCGGAGACGCTGCTGTCCGTCGCCGTCCAGGTCTTCAACGAGCGCGGCTACGACGGCACCTCCATGGAGCATCTCTCCAAGGCGGCCGGCATCTCCAAGTCGTCGATCTACCACCACGTGGCCGGCAAGGAGGAGCTGCTGCGCCGGGCCGTGAGCCGGGCCCTGGACGGCCTCTTCGAGATCCTCGACGAGGAGCCCGCGCGCGTGGGCAGCGCCGAGGGGCGGCTGGAGTACGTCGTGCGGCGGATGGTCGAGGTGCTGATCACCGAGCTGCCCTACGTGACGCTGCTGCTGCGGGTGCGCGGCAACACGGGCACCGAGCGGTGGGCCCTGGACCGGCGCCGGGACTTCGACCACCGGGTCGCCGACCTGCTGCGGGCCGCGGCCGACGCCGGCGAGGTGCGCGGCGACGTGGAGGTGCGGCTCGCGACGCGGCTGGTCTTCGGCATGATCAACTCGATCGTCGAGTGGTACCGCCCCGACGGGCGCGGCATGAACGAACGCGAGGTCGCGGACGCGGTCGTACGGCTGGTCTTCTCGGGGCTGCGCCAGCAGGACTGACACGCCACACGGGTCAGCCCTGCGGCTCCAGGTCCTCCTCCTCGAACACCAGCAGCGTGCGCGTGCTGAGCACCTCCGGCATGTTCTGGAGCCGGGTGAGCACCAGCTCGCGCAGCGCCTTGTTGTCGGGCGTGTGCACCAGCAGCAGCACGTCGAAGTCCCCGCCCACCAGCGCGATGTGGGAGGCCCCGGGCAGCTGTCTCAGCTGTTCGCGCACCGTGCGCCAGGAGTTCTGGACGATCTTCAGGGTGATGTACGCCGAGGTGCCCTGACCGGCGCGTTCGTGGTCGACGCGGGCGCCGAAGCCCCGGATGACGCCGTCTTCGAGGAGGCGGTTGATCCGCGCGTAGGCGTTGGCGCGCGAGACGTGCACCCGTTCGGCGACGGACCGTATCGACGCGCGGCCGTCCGCCTGGAGCATCTGAAGGATGTCCAGATCGATCGCGTCGAGGGGGCGCGCGGGCGGCTGGGGCCCGCCGGCCCCGCTGCTCCCGCTGCCCTCTGATCCTTCGGCCATTTGTTCAGGTGCCATATCCCCCCGCCTCCCTACCATGGACGTACTGCGTTCATTTGAGGTTGTGCAGAACCGTTTGTCCACAGCCTGGAGGTGCCTGTAGCCAAAATGTGCCGACGACCGAACAATCGGTAGGTGAGGCGCATCACTCTCGTGACGCGTCCACAGCCGTTCGCACGAGGAGGTGCCGTCATGACGGTCCTGGAGCAGCGGGGCGCCTACCGGCCCGCGCCGCCGCCCGCCTGGCAGCCCCGCACGGACCCCGCGCCGCTGCTGCCCGACGCGCACCCGTTCCGCGTTCTGGGCACCGACGCCGCCGCGCAGGCCGACCTGGCCCTGCTGCGTCGGCTGTACGCCGAACTGGTCCGCGGGCGCAGATACAACACGCAGGCCACCGCCCTCACCAAGCAGGGCCGCCTCGCCGTCTACCCCTCCAGCACCGGCCAGGAGGCCTGCGAGGTCGCCGCCGCGCTCGTCCTGGAGGAGCGCGACTGGCTCTTCCCCAGCTACCGCGACACCCTCGCCGCCGTCGCCCGGGGCCTGGACCCCGTCCAGGCGCTCACCCTGCTGCGCGGCGACTGGCACACCGGCTACGACCCGCGCGAGCACCGCATCGCCCCCCTTTCGACCCCGCTCGCCACCCAGCTCCCGCACGCCGTCGGGCTCGCGCACGCCGCCCGCCTCAAGGGCGACGACGTGGTCGCGCTCGCCATGGTCGGCGACGGCGGCACCAGCGAGGGCGACTTCCACGAGGCGCTGAACTTCGCCGCCGTCTGGCAGGCCCCGGTCGTCTTCCTGGTCCAGAACAACGGCTTCGCCATCTCCGTCCCGCTCGCCAAGCAGACCGCGGCACCCTCCCTGGCCCACAAGGCGGTCGGCTACGGCATGCCGGGCCGCCTGGTCGACGGCAACGACGCGGCGGCCGTGCACGCGGTCCTCGCCGACGCCGTACGGCACGCACGCGCGGGCGGCGGTCCCACGCTCGTCGAGGCGATCACGTACCGCATCGAAGCCCACACCAACGCCGACGACGCGACCCGCTACCGCGGTGACACCGAGGTCGAGGCCTGGCGCGCACACGACCCGATCGCGCTCCTGGAGCACGAGCTGACCGAGCGCGGCCTGCTCGACGAGGCCGGCGTCCAGGCCGCCCGGGACGCGGCCGAGACCATGGCCGCCGACCTGCGCGAGCGCATGAACCAGGACCCGGCGCTCGACCCGATGGACCTCTTCGCGCACGTCTACGCCGAACCCACCCCGCAACTGCGCGAGCAGCGTGAGCAGTTGGCGGCGGAGCTGGCCGCCGAGCGGGAAGGGGCGCACTGATGACCACCGTCGCCCTCAAGCCGGCCACCATGGCGCAGGCCCTCACGCGCGCGCTGCGCGACTCCATGGCCGCCGACCCGACCGTGCACGTCCTCGGTGAGGACGTCGGCACCCTCGGCGGGGTCTTCCGGGTCACCGACGGGCTCGCCAAGGAGTTCGGCGAGGACCGCTGCACGGACACCCCGCTGGCCGAGGCGGGCATCCTCGGCGCGGCCGTCGGCATGGCGATGTACGGGCTGCGGCCGGTCGTGGAGATGCAGTTCGACGCGTTCGCCTACCCCGCGTTCGAGCAGCTGATCAGCCACGTCTCCCGGATGCGCAACCGCACGCGCGGGGCGATGCCCCTGCCCATTACCGTCCGCATCCCCTACGGCGGCGGCATCGGCGGCGTCGAGCACCACAGCGACTCCTCCGAGGCGTACTACATGGCGACCCCGGGCCTGCACGTCGTCACGCCCGCGACCGTCGCCGACGCCTACGGACTGCTGCGCTCCGCGATCGCCTCCGACGACCCGGTCGTCTTCATGGAGCCCAAGCGGCTGTACTGGTCGAAGGACTCCTGGAACCCGGACGACCCGTCGCCCGTCGAGCCGATCGGCCGCGCGGTGGTGCGCCGCCCGGGCACCAGTGCCACGCTCATCACCTACGGACCGTCCCTGCCCGTCTGCCTCGACGCCGCCGAGGCCGCGCGGGCCGAGGGCTGGGACCTCGAAGTCGTCGACCTGCGCTCCCTGGTGCCGTTCGACGACGAGACGGTGTGCGCGTCGGTCCGGCGGACCGGGCGCGCGGTCGTGGTGCACGAGTCGGGCGGCTACGGCGGCCCCGGCGGGGAGATCGCGGCCCGCGTGACCGAGCGCTGCTTCCACCACCTGGAGGCGCCGGTGCTGCGCGTGGCCGGGTTCGACATCCCGTACCCGCCGCCGATGCTGGAGCGGCACCATCTGCCCGGCGTGGACCGGATCCTGGACGCGGTGGCCCGACTTCAGTGGGAGGCCGAGGGCTGATGGCACAGGTGCTGGAGTTCAAACTGCCCGACCTCGGCGAAGGGCTCACCGAGGCGGAGATCGTGCGCTGGCTGGTCCAGGTCGGCGACGTCGTCGCCATCGACCAGCCGGTCGTCGAGGTCGAGACGGCCAAGGCGATGGTCGAGGTGCCCTGCCCCTACGGCGGCGTGGTCACGGCCCGCTTCGGCGAGGAGGGCGCGGAACTGCCCGTGGGGGCGCCGCTGCTGACGGTGGCGGTCGGTGGGTCGCCGTCCGGCGGTCCGGCGGAGGCCTCCGGTGGTTCGGCGGAGGGCTCGGGCAACGTCCTTGTGGGGTACGGCACTTCGGAGGCACCCGCGCGGCGACGGCGGGTCCGGCCCGCGGAGCCGACGGGTGCCGCCGCTTCGCCGGGTCCTGCGGTGTCCACGGCTTCGACGGCTTCGACGGCGCCGGTTCGCAATGGCGCGGCCGGGCCGGGGCGGATCGACGGCACCGTCGAGACCGCCGACGGGTCGACCGGCCGGAGCTCCGACGGGCCAGTGCCGGTCATCTCGCCTCTCGTGCGGCGGCTCGCCCGCGAGAACGGTCTGGATCTGCGGGCGATGACGGGGTCCGGCCGCGACGGACTGATCCTGCGGGCGGACGTCGAGCAGGCGATGCGTACCGGGGTCTCGCCGAGCACGGTGACGACCATGGTCACGGCCACGGGTTCCGCGCCCCTCGCGCAAACCGCCACGCCTGTCGCGCAGACCGCCGCACCCACCCCGTCGGGTGTCACGCGCGCGGGAACTCGCGTGCCCCTCAAGGGAGTTCGCGGGGCCGTCGCCGACAAGCTCTCCCGCAGCCGGCGCGAGATCCCGGACGCGACCTGCTGGGTGGACGCCGACGCGACGGAGTTCATGCGCGCGCGGGCCGCGATGAACGCCGGGAGCGGGCCGAAGATCTCCGTGCTCGCCCTGCTGGCCCGCGTCTGCACCGCCGCCCTCGCCCGCTTCCCCGAGCTCAACTCCTCCGTCGACATGGAGGCCAGGGAGATCGTCCGACTGGAGCACGTCCACCTCGGCTTCGCCGCACAGACCGAGCGGGGTCTGGTCGTACCGGTCGTGCGGGACGCCGATGGGCGGGACGCCGAGTCGCTGAGCGCGGAGTTCGCCCGGCTGACCGAGGCGGCGCGGGCCGGCACGCTCACGCCCAGTGAACTCACGGGCGGGACCTTCACGTTGAACAACTACGGGGTGTTCGGCGTCGACGGTTCCACGCCGATCATCAACCACCCCGAGGCCGCGATGCTCGGCGTCGGCCGCATCGTCCCCAAGCCGTGGGTGCACGAGGGCGAACTGGCCGTGCGCCAGGTCGTCCAGCTCTCCCTCACCTTCGACCACCGCGTCTGCGACGGCGGCACCGCGGGCGGCTTCCTGCGCTACGTGGCGGACTGCGTGGAACAACCGGCGGTGCTGCTGCGGACGTTGTGAGCGGGCCCGTGCGTGGGGCTCGGGCGAGGGGCTTGGGCGAGGGGCAGGGTGAGTGCGGGCGCGGGTGCGGGTGCGTGGCCTGAGCCGGGCCGCCGCCTCGCGTCCCGCTCGCGTTGAGCCGGGGTGCGTGGTGCGGGTGCGGATGTGTGGTCGGGTCCGGCCGCGCCTCCCGTCCCGCACCCGGTGACGCGGCCCGTGGCGTCACCGCCTGGCCCGCGCCTGCCCCACCCGTCCCGTCCTGACCCCCGCAACCCCGTGATTGCGTCACCGCCCGCACGTTCCCTGTGATCGTGACGGCACGCATACTCGGGGGGTGACCTCGTACGAGCCCCCGGGCCGCCCCGGTGCCGACCCGGCCTACGACGCCGTCGTGCTCGCCGGAGGTGCCGCTCGGCGGCTCGGTGGTGCCGACAAGCCCGGGGTGCGGGTCGGCGGGCGGGCACTGCTGGACCGGGTGCTCGCCGCCTGCGCCGACGCGCGTACGACCGTGGTCGTCGCCGATGTCCGCCCCACCGCCCGGCCCGTGCTGTGGGCGCGGGAGGAACCGCCCGGCGGGGGCCCGGTCGCCGCGCTCGCCGCCGGTCTCGCGCACACCATGGCGGAACACGTCGTCGTCCTCTCCGCCGACCTCCCGTTCCTCGAACCGACGACCGTGCAGCGGCTGTTGGCGGTCCTGCGGGCGGGCGGCACGGAGGGCGCCCTCCTCACCGACACCGACGGCCGCGACCAACCCCTGGTCGCCGCGTACCGCGCGGACGCCCTGCACCGCGAGCTCGCTGCGCTGGCCGGGGCGGGGGTGAGCGGGTCCGGCGCTCCGAACGCCCGGTCCGCAGGAGTGGGCCCCGCCGGACCAGACCCTTCCACCGGCCCGGTGACGTCTGCCCGCTCGGCCGCGCCCTCGGGCTCGCCGCCCTCCACCGATTGCACTTCTACCGATCTCACCTCTACCGATTCCACCGCCACCGATCCCACCCCCCTGACCGGCCTCCCCCTCCGGCGTCTGGTCAGTGGTCTTCGTCTTACCCGCGTCCCCGACCCCGTCGCGTCGTTCGACTGCGACACCTGGGACGACATCGCCGCCGCCAGGGCACGTATCAGGGAGCATGGGCACGTGTTGGATGAATGGATTTCCGCTGTCAAGGACGAGCTGGGGCTCGATCTGGACGTCGACACCGGCGTTCTGCTCGACCTCGCCCGTGACGCCGCCCATGGTGTGGCCAGGCCCGCGGCGCCGCTGACGACGTTTCTCGTCGGGTACGCGGCCGCGCAGGCCGGGGGTGGTCCGGAAGCCGTCGCCGAGGCCGCCCGCAAGGCCGCCGCGCTCGCCCTGCGCTGGGCCGAGGAGGACGACTCCGAGGCCAGGCCCGCTCCGGACGCCGGATGACCGCCCGGACCGGTGGGAACGCCGAGGACACCGACTTCGACGTCGATGAGGTGCTCGCGCTGGTGAGGGATCCCAACGGGCGTACTCCTGCTCATGGTCATGGTTCCGGCCCCGCTTCCGGTTCCGGTGACGCCGTGCCCTCGCCCGGCGGACCCGGCACCCGGCACGATCAGCACGCGGACACGCACCGGGCCACCGCCTGGGCCGAGGCCAGGGCGATCGCCGCGCGGGCGGCTCGGTCCGGCGGGCGGCGCGCTCCTGTCTCCGTGCGGATCGAGGACGCCCTCGGACTCACCCTCGCCGCCCCCCTCACCGCCCTCACCGACCTGCCCTCCTTCGACACCTCGGCGATGGACGGCTGGGCGGTCGCCGGGCCCGGCCCCTGGGACGTACGGGACGAGGGCGTGCTGGCCGGGCACGGGGAGCCGGCGCGGCTCACCGACGGGGAGGCCGTGCGGATCGCCACCGGTGCGCGGATCCCGTCGGACACCACCGCCGTGCTGCGCAGCGAGCACGGGCGCACCGACGACAAGGGACGTCTGCACGCCGGGCGGGATCTCCAGCACGGTCAGGACATCCGGCCGCGGGGACAGGAGTGCCGCTCCGGGGACCAACTCGTGCCCCTGGGCACGCTCGTGACCCCGGCGGTGCTCGGTCTCGCCGCAGCGGCCGGCTACGACACCCTCACCGTCGTACCCGCTCCCCGCGTCGAAGTCCTTGTCCTGGGCGACGAGTTGCTCACCGAGGGGCTGCCACGGGACGGCCTGATCCGGGACGCGCTCGGGCCGATGCTGCCGTCGTGGCTGCGGGCGCTCGGCGCGGACGTGATCGCGGTCCGCCGGATCGGTGACGACGCCAAGGCCCTGCACAAGGCGGTCACCGGCTCCGCCGCCGATCTGATCGTGACCACCGGCGGCACCGCCTCCGGGCCCGTCGACCACGTCCACCCCACCCTGGACCGCATCGGCGCCGAACTCCTCGTGGACGGCGTCGAGGTGCGCCCCGGCCACCCCATGCTGCTGGCCCGCACCAAGGAGAACCAGCACCTCGTCGGCCTGCCCGGCAATCCCCTCGCCGCCGTCTCCGGCCTGCTCACGCTCGCCGAGCCCCTGCTGCGGACCCTCGCGGCCCGCCCGGCCCCCGAGCCGTACACGATGCCGATCCAGGACGCGGTCCACGGGCATCCGTACGACACCCGGTTGATCCCCGTCGTGCTGCGCGGTGACCACGCCGTGGCGCTGCACTACAACGGTCCGGCGATGCTGCGCGGTATCGCGGCGGCCGATGCCCTGGTCGTCGTACCACCGGGTGGGTCCCGTGCGGGTGAGGAGCTCGAACTGCTCGATCTGCCCTGGGCGTTCGCCGGGATCGGGGTGTGTTTCACGTGAAACTTCCGGGCCATGACGCGATCGCCCGGCAGGCGGACGAGCATCTCGTGACCCATCGGGTGAAACTCCCGAAGAAGGTCGTCGAGCGCCCCATCCAGCAGGTCCTGAGACGGCTGCTGATGGCGCTGCTGGTGCTGGCCGCCACCGCCCTGATCGTCTGGTTCGACCGGGACGGCTACAACGACAACTCCGACGGCTCGGTCGACTTCCTGGACGCGGCCTACTACGCGACCGTCACCCTCTCCACCACCGGATACGGCGACATCGCCCCCGTCAGCGACGGTGCCCGGCTCATCAACATCCTCGTCATCACGCCGTTGCGGGTGGTCTTCCTGATCATCCTGGTCGGCACCACGCTCGAAGTCCTCACCGAACGGACCCGGGAGGAATGGCGTCAGAACCGCTGGAGGTCCACCTTGCGCGATCACACCGTCGTCATCGGCTTCGGGACGAAGGGGCGTTCGGCGGTCCAGACCGTCTGCGCGACCGGGCTGAAGCAGGAGCAGGTCGTCGTGGTCGATCCCAGCGCCAAGGTGATCGAGGCGGCGACCGCCGACGGGTTCGCCGGGGTGATCGGGGACGCGACCCGCAGCGAGGTGCTGACGCGGGCCGAGGTGCAGCGGGCGCGGCAGATCATCATCGCGACCCAACGCGACGACACGGCCGTACTGGTGACCCTGACGGCCCGGCAGCTCAACCGCGGCGCCAAGATCGTGGCCGCCGTGCGCGAGGAGGAGAACGCGCCGCTGCTCAAGCAGTCCGGCGCCGACGCCGTCATCACCAGCGCGAGCGCGGCCGGCCGGCTGCTCGGTCTGTCCGTGCTCAGCCCCGCGGCCGGCATGGTGATGGAGGACCTCATCCAGCAGGGCAGCGGGCTCGACATGGTGGAGCGGCCCGTCATAAAGGCCGAGGTGGGCAGGAAGCCGCGCGAGACCGACGACCTGGTGGTGAGTGTCGTACGCGGGCATCGCGTGCTCGGATACGACGATCCGGCCGTCGGGACACTGCAGTTGACGGACCGGCTGATCACGATCGTGCGGGCGTCGCCGGGCACGCAGATCGCGCCCGACGTCCGCCCGATGCACCGGCACTGACCGGGGCCGTGGGAACCGCCCGGACTACTTGCGGTTGTACAGCCGCATCGTGACCGGGCCGAAGACCAGCACGAACAGGCCCGCCCAGCCCAGCGACCAGGCGACCTCGTCGGCCGGCCAGTCGCCCGCCATCAGGCCGCGCACCGCCGACGAGAGGTGGGTGATCGGGCTGTTGTTGACGAAGGCCTGGAGCCAGCCGGGCATGGTGTGCGGGTCGACGAAGACGTTGGACAGGAAGGTCAGCGGGAAGATCACCATCATGCTGACGCCCATCACCGACTTCTCGGTGCGCAGCAGCAGTCCGAACATCGTCCAGATCCACGAGAACGCGAACGAGAAGACGACGAGCAGCGCGATCCCGGCGAGCACGCCGGCCACCCCGCCGTCCGCGCGGTAGCCGATGATCATGCCGACGGTGAGCATCACGACGGACGCGATCGTGTACCGCAGGGCGTCACCGAGCAGATAGCCGACCATCACCGCCGGCCGCCAGATCGGCAGCGTGCGGAAGCGGTCGAAGACGCCCTTCTCGATGTCGGTGTTGACCGAGATGCCCGTGTACATGGTGATCATCACGACCGACATCACCAGGATGCCCGGCAGCAGGAACTGGATGTACTCCGTCGGTGACCCGGCCAGGGCGCCCCCGAAGAGGTACGTGTACATCAGCACCAGCATGATCGGGAACGCGGTCACGTCGAAGAGCTGCTCCGGCACGTGCTTGATCTTGAGCATGGCCCGCCAGCCGAAGGTCAGCGAGGCGGACAGGGCGCTGGGCCTCGGCGGTCGCTCCCCGCCGATCAGCAGCGCCGCGAGGGACTCGGCGCTGACGGGGGCGAGGTCCTTGGTCTCGGTGCTCGTTGCGGTACTCATGCGACGGCCTCGCTCTTCCGGTTGCCCTGCTCTGCCTTGTCCGTGCCCTGCTCCGCCGAGTCCTGCGTGTCGTGTCCGGTGAGGGCGAGGAAGACCTCGTCCAGGCTGGGCTGGCCCAGCGAGAAGTTGTCCACGGTGATGCCCGCGCGGGCGAGTTCACCCAGCGCGCGGGCGGCCTGTTCGGCGGCCTTGTCGCTCGCCGCCGCGCCCACGCGGGCGGTCAGCGCGACCGGGTCCGGCTCCAGCTGCACCTGCGCGTCCAGCGTCCGCCGCAGCACCTCGGCCGCCTCGGGCCGCTGCCCCGCGTCCCGCAGCCGCAGGTGTACGGAACCGGCGCCGACGGACGCCTTGAGCTCGCCCTTCGTGCCCTCGGCGATCACCTTGCCGCGGTCGATGACGGCGATCCGGGACGCCAACTGGTCGGCCTCGTCCAGGTACTGCGTGGTCAGCAGCACCGTCGTGCCCTGCGCGACGACCGCGCGGACGATGTCCCAGACCTGGTTGCGGCTGCGCGGGTCGAGTCCGGTGGTCGGCTCGTCGAGGAAGAGCAGATCGGGGGTGTTGAGGATGGACGCGGCGATGTCGATACGGCGTCGCATGCCGCCGGAGTAGTGCTTGACCTGCTTGCCCGCCGCGTCCGTGAGCCCGAAGGCCTCCAGGAGCTGCGCCGAACGCTCCCGCGCGGCCTTCTTGGCCTGGCCGAGCAGGCGGCCCAGCAGGATCAGGTTCTCGGCGCCGGTGAGGTCCTCGTCCACCGACGCGTACTGGCCGGTGAGGCTGACGCGGGCGCGGACGTCGTCGGCCTCGCGCACGACGTCGTGGCCGAAGACGTGTGCCTGGCCGCCGTCCGGGCGCAGCAGCGTGGCCAGCATCTTGACGGTGGTGGTCTTGCCCGCGCCGTTCGGGCCGAGGAGGCCGTAGACCGTGCCGGTCGGGACGGCGAGGTCGACGCCGTCCACCGCCCTGGTGTCGCCGAACGTCTTCACCAGTCCCGCGGTCTCGATGGCCAGGCCGGTCGTGTGCTGGCTCATGGTGGGTTTTCCTTCCACGCACTTGGGTTCTGCATGGTGAGACCTTTACCTTCTCCGGAACTCATCGGTGATCGCACACTTTTTTCGGTACGGACCCGGCGGACGGGAGCGGCGCGGCAGCGAGGGGTAGCGTCCTTTACATGCATGCGATCACGATTCCCGAACCTGGTGGGCCCGAGGCGCTGGTGTGGGACGAGGTCCCCGATCCGGTGCCGGGCGAGGGCGAAGTGCTGGTCGAGGTGGTGGCCGGCGCCGTCAACCGCGCCGACATCCTGCAACGGCAGGGCTTCTACGACCCGCCACCCGGCGCCTCCCCCTACCTGGGCCTGGAGTGCTCCGGCCGGATCGCCGCGACCGGACCCGGCGTCACCGGCTGGGCGGTCGGCGACGAGGTGTGCGCGCTGCTCTCGGGCGGCGGATACGCCGAGAAGGTCGTCGTCCCGGCCGGCCAGCTGCTGCCCGTGCCCACCGGCGTCGACCTCAAGAGCGCGGCCGCCCTGCCCGAGGTGGTCTGCACGGTCTGGTCGAACGTCTTCATGGTCGCCCACCTGCGCCCCGGCGAGACGCTGCTGGTGCACGGCGGCTCCAGCGGCATCGGCACGATGGCGATCCAGCTGGCCAAGGCCGTCGGCGCGAAGGTCGCGGTGACGGCCGGTACGAAGGAGAAGCTCGACCGCTGTGCCGAGCTGGGCGCCGACATCCTGGTCAACTACCGCGAGCAGGACTTCGTCGAGGAGCTGAAGAAGGCCACCGACGGGGCGGGCGCCGACGTCATCCTCGACAACATGGGAGCCAAGTACCTCGACCGCAACGTCCAGGCCCTCGCCGTCAACGGGCGTCTCGCGATCATCGGCATGCAGGGCGGGCTCAAGGGCGAGCTGAACATCGCCGCGCTGCTCGGCAAGCGGGGCGCCATCAGCGCGACCTCGCTGCGCGCGCGTCCGCTCGCGGAGAAGGCGGCGATCGTCGCGGCCGTACGCGAACACGTCTGGCCGCTGCTCGCCGCCGGGCACGTGCGTCCGGTCGTCGACAGCGAGATCCCGATGGCGGATGCTGCCGCGGCTCACCGGGTCGTGGAGGAGAGCGGGCACGTGGGCAAGGTGCTGCTGGTGGTGCCTTGACGCCAGGGATGGGGTGATCGGGGATCGTGGGGCGGCTGCGGGCCGTGGGGGCTGGTCGCGCAGTTCCCCGCGCCCCTCAGGGCGTCCTGCTTGCGCGCGGTTTATCTGCGGCGTAGGCGTAGGCCCGCGAAGGCCAGGGCCAGGCCCGTGCCGATCAGGATCAGGCCGCTGCCCAGCGGCAGGATCCGCAGGACGGGTTCGGTGGGGGCCTCGGCGTGGGTGACGGGCCGATGCGCAGGCCGGCCGGCCGGGGTGACGGCGAACCCCGGCGTCCCGGAGGCTTGGGGAGACTCGGTGGCGTCGGGGGAGCTCTCGGCGTCCTCCTCCTCGACGTACCCCGCGTCCTCCTCTTCCCCGTCCGCGTTCTCGTCGGCCGGGGCCGACGTCTCCGCCCGCCCCGGCCGCTCCCGCCCCTCGCCCGCCACGCTTCCGGCGCGGGACGGTTCGGCGGGGCGGTCGGGAGGCTTGGGGGACGGGGAACCGGACGCCTTCGGGCCCGCCACGGCCGCGGGGGCCCCGGGAACGGGGGCGTGTGCCGGGGTCACTCCGGGAACTGGGGCGTGCGAAATGGTCCCCTCGGGGGCAGAGGCGCTCGGCAGGGTCACCCCGGGCGACGGCACCGCCCCATGAGACGGCACCGCCCCATGAGACGGCATCGCCCAGTGGGACGGCACCGCTCCGGAAGACGGCACAGCCGCCCCCCACCACAGGACGAGCACCCCCGTCCCCGTCCCCACCACCCGTCCCGTCGCGCGCAGCGTGCGCAGCCATGGAGTCACGTCTCCAGGCTCACACCGGCCCCGCGGTCCGGCATTCCGGATTGCGCCAGGGGGCCGAAGGGGCGCGGGACGGTTGCACAATCCAGGTATGTCGATACGCCACGGACTGCTCGCGCTGCTGGACCGCGGCCCCCGCTACGGCTCCCGGCTGCGCACCGAGTTCGAGGCGCGTACCGGCGGCACCTGGCCGTTAAACATCGGGCAGGTCTACACGACCCTCGGCCGCCTGGAGCGGGACGGGATGGTCGTCCAGGACGGGGCCGACGAGGCCGGCCGGGCGCTGTACGCGCTGACCGAGGCGGGCCGCACCGAGCTGCGGGCCTGGTTCGCGGGACCGGTGGAGCGGTCCGGGGCGCCCCGCGACGAACTGGCGATCAAGCTGGTCCTCGCGGTCGGCGCGCCCGGCGTGGACGTGCGCCGGGTCGTCGAGGCGCAGCGCCGGCACATCGCGGACGCGCTGCACGAGTACGTACGACAGCGCGCGCGGGCGTTGACCGGGGAGCCCGCCGAGCATCCGGACGAACTGGCCCGGCTGTTGGTCCTGGAGCAGCTGATCTGTCACGCGGAGGCGGAGATCCGCTGGCTGGACCACTGCGAGGCCCGGCTGTTGCGGATGGTCCGCGGCGGGCGGGCGCAGACGCCGCCACCTGATCGGCCGGAGTCGCCGCCCGCTTGATCGCCCGGACCGGAATTGCCGGGGCCGGAAACAGTGGATCACCCATCACCGGGGGTGCCACGGTGATGAAATGCACGGGTGCGAGAGAATGGCGGCATGGAGATGCCGAGGAACGAACGGTCGCCGGACAATCCGCAGATCCTGGTCGTGGGCCAGGACGGCATGGCGATTGGCGGCGGCGGAGACGAGGACTCCCGCGAGATTCCGGTGACGGAACAGGTAGAGCAGCCGGCCAAGGTGATGCGGATCGGCAGCATGATCAAGCAGCTTCTCGAGGAGGTGCGGGCGGCTCCCCTGGACGAGGCGAGCCGGGTGCGGCTCAAGGAGATCCACCGCAGCTCGGTGAAGGAGCTGGAGGACGGTCTCGCGCCGGAGCTGGTCGAGGAGCTTGAGCGGCTCTCCCTGCCCTTCCGGGACGAGGGAACCCCCAGCGACGCGGAACTGCGCATCGCGCAGGCCCAGTTGGTCGGCTGGCTGGAGGGACTCTTCCACGGGATCCAGACCACGCTGTTCGCCCAGCAGATGGCCGCGCGGGCCCAGTTGGAGCAGATGCGCCGCGCTCTTCCGCCGGGCGTCGGCGGTCAGGAAGCGGGCGAGGACGGTCACCCGGGCAGCCGGGTGGGCGGACCGTACCTGTAGACATCCGAACGTGCAGGGGCCCGGCAGCTGACCTGCCGGGCCCGTGCACGTTCGGTCAGGACGGCGGGTAGCCCGTCGAGACGCCCAGCTCGATCTCGGGCATCTTCTTGGGGTCGACGTCGGTGTCGGCGGACGGGAACTGGCTGATGACCGCGCCCTGTCCGTACGTGTTCTCCGGGACATCGCTGGTCTTCACCTCCCAGCCCGCCGCCTGGAGGCACTCCTTGACCGACTTGATGTACTTGAAGCGGAAGTCGGGCAGCCGGATCTTGCCGGGGTCGTTGTACGACTCCTGCGGCTCCGAGCACTCGGAGGAGTCGATCGTCTTCGACGTGTCCGGGCCGCGGTACTGCGAGGCGTCGCCGGTCGCCGACGCGCTCGCGCTGCTGTCGCCGCCCTTGCCCTCGTCGCCGCTGCCGCCGCCGTTGTTGAGCATCAGCGCCGCGACCAGACCGCCGACGGCGAGCACGGAGACGACGATCGCGCCGACGACCACCGGCCGGTTGCCCCTGCCGCCGCCCCCGGAGGGGGTCCCGGGCTGGGGCGAGAGGTTGTAGGGCGGCGGGGTCTGCGGCTGCTGCCCGTACCCGGCCGGCGTCTGGTAGCCGCTCTGCTGCGGGTAGCCGTACGCCGGAGCGGGCGTCGGTGTGCCGTACGGGTTCTGGTTGGGGGTCGGCTGGTACGGCGTGTGGACCGGGCCCGGGGGCGCCTGGCTCGCCTGGTCGACCGGCGGGAACACCGCGGAGCCGACGCCGGCGCCGCTCGGGGTGGGGGCGCCGGGGACGATGCTCGGCGGGGTGGCGTGGAAGGAGGCGGCCACGCGCAGGCACTCGTCGCGCATGGCGACGGCGCTCGGGAAGCGCTCGTTCGGGTTCTTCTTCAGCGCGCGGGCGATGAGCGCGTCCACCGCGGGCGGCAGCGCCCGGTTGACCGAAGTGGCGGCGACCGGCTCCTCCTGCACATGCGCGTACGCGATGGCCAGCGGCGAGTCCGCGTCGAACGGCAGCCGCCCGGTGACCAGTTGGAACAGCATGATGCCGACCGAGTAGAGGTCGGAGCGCGCGTCCACCCCGCGGCCCAGCGCCTGTTCGGGCGAGAGGTACTGCGGGGTGCCGACCACCATGCCGGTCTGCGTCATCGAGGTGACACCGGACTGCATGGCGCGCGCGATGCCGAAGTCCATCACCTTGACCACACCGCGCTTGGTCACCATCACGTTGCCCGGCTTGATGTCCCGGTGGACGAGACCCATCTCGTGGCTGATCTCCAGGGCCGCCAGGACGTCCGCGGTGACCTTGAGCGCCCGGTCGGCGGACATCGCGCCGAACCGCCGCACGTCCTCGTCGAGCACCGAGCCGAGCGGCCGGCCCTCGACGTACTCCATGACGATGTACGGCATCGTCGAGCCGTCCAGCTCGTCCTCGCCGGTGTCGAAGACCGAGACGATGTTGGTGTGCGTGAGCTTGGCCACGGCCTGGGCCTCGCGGCGGAAGCGCTCGCGGAAGGCCTGCTCGCGGCCCAGCTCGGTGTGGAGTGTCTTGATCGCGACCTGCCGGTCGAGCACGGCGTCGTACGCCAGGTGCACCGAGGCCATGCCGCCCTCACCGAGCAAGTCGCGCAGCTGATAGCGGCCGCCGGCCAGCGCTCGCCCCGCGTACCGGCCCTGTGCGCCGTCCTGGCTCATGTTCCGTGTCCCCCATCGGCCTTGAGAAGCCGGCCCACCGTCATTGATCTACTGACTCATTACCGGCCAAGTCTGCCGGAGGGCACTGACACGTCAAGTTCGGTGCCCGATCCGTGACCGTACGCGAAAGAAGCTGCGCGAGAGCGTTACAGAGGCTGTACGGGCGGTACACGCAAGTTGCACCACCGAACGGTTCGAGGGTTTGATGGCCGGTCCGTCCTGTGCGGTTCGCGGCACCCGTCCCGGACCGGAGGCTTGCGCCGAGCCTGTAGCGTGGCCGACGGAGACCGTGACAACACCGCGCGCACCGCGGGCAGAAACGACGGCGAGGACTGATGGCACAGCAGCACGCTCAGGGCCCGTCCGACCCCGAGACGGCTGGCGGCGGTATGTCGGACGCACCGGAGCTGTGGGGCAACGGCGGACTGGTCGGCGACGGCCGGTACCGGCTGACCCACAGACTGGGTCGGGGCGGTATGGCCGAGGTTTTCGCGGCCGAGGACGTACGGCTCGGGCGCACCGTCGCGGTCAAGCTGCTCCGTGCCGATCTCGCCGAGGACCCGACCTCCAAGGCCCGCTTCACCCGCGAGGCCCAGTCCGTGGCCGGCCTCAACCACCACGCGATCGTCGCCGTGTACGACTCCGGCGAGGACACCGTGACCACGGGCGGCTACGGCGCGGGCGCCGGCCAGTCGGTGCCGTACATCGTGATGGAGATCGTCGAGGGCCGCACCATCCGCGACCTCCTCCTCAACGCCGAGGCGCCCGGCCCCGAGCAGGCCCTGATCATCGTCTCCGGGGTCCTGGAGGCGCTCGCCTACTCGCACCAGCACGGCATCGTGCACCGTGACATCAAGCCGGCGAACGTGATCATCACGCACAACGGCGCCGTCAAGGTGATGGACTTCGGCATCGCCCGCGCGCTGCACGGCGCGTCCACGACGATGACGCAGACCGGCATGGTCATGGGCACCCCGCAGTACCTCTCGCCCGAGCAGGCGCTGGGCAAGGCGGTCGACCACCGCTCCGACCTGTACGCGACGGGCTGCCTCCTCTACGAACTCCTCGCGCTGCGGCCCCCGTTCACCGGCGAGACGCCCCTGTCGGTGGTCTACCAGCACGTCCAGGACATCCCGACCCCGCCGTCCGAGGTCTCCGACGCCTCGCCGCCGGAGCTCGACGGCCTGGTGATGCGCTCGCTCGCCAAGGAGCCCGACGACCGCTTCCAGACCGCCGAGGAGATGCGCGGGCTGGTCCAGTACGGGCTGCAGATGCTCTACGACCAGGGCGGCCACACCGGCACCTGGAACACCGGCCCGGTCGGCATGCACGACGGCCGCACCCCGGTGGCGGGCTACGGCACCACGTCGGTGCTGCCCTCCGGCGACTCCTCCGGTACGACCCAGATCCCGCAGCCGATCCTGCCCGGCGGCTACGGCAACGGGGACGACGGCGGTTTCGAGGGACACGGCAACCGGGGCGGCGGTCGCGGCAAGCTGTGGATCCTCGCCGTGCTCGCGGTGATCGCCATCGCGGCGGGCGTCGCGCTGGCGCTGAACAACACCGGGTCGGGCGACGGCGGTTCGAGCCCCTCGAAGTCGCCGTCCCAGTCGGCGACCACCGAGGACGACTCGGCCAGCGAGACGCCGAGCGACGACACCACCGACGAGCCGACGGACGAGCAGACCGACGACGGCAGCGGCACGAGCTCCGGTTCGAACTACACGCCGTCGTACACGCCCTCGTACACGCCGTCCCAGAGCGCCACGAACGAGCCGACCGACGAGCCCACGGACGAGCCGACCACCGAGGAGCCCACGGACGAGCCGAGCGTGACGCCGACCCAGCCGACGGGCGAACCGACGGACCCGGGCGCGGACGGTGGCACGGACGCCGGAGCTGTGAGCTCGGGCGTTCTCGGCTGACCGAGGATCGCGGCAGACCTGACACGCGCGCGTAGAGCCGGAAACGGCCTCTCCGCGCGCGTGCTGTTTTCCGGATGCCGCCCGCGCGGCGTCCGCGGGGACCCTTCGGCTACGACGCGAACGCCTCGCACACCGCGTCGTACTCGCGCGTCCACCACACGGCGAGCGCCGAGGCGGCCGGGAACTGGGGATCCGCGCGGGTGTCGCCGCGCTCGTAGTGCCAGCGCAGCATCCAGAAGTCGTTGAGGCGCTCCCACCACACGCGGTGCACGGCCGCCGCGAGCTGGGAGGGCGTGGCGCCGGCCGTGCGCCGGTACGCGTGCGCGTACGCCCGTACCTTCGGCAGGTCCAGCGTGCCCGCGGGGCGTACGAAGAAGATCGCGGCGGCGCGTACGGCCTCCTCCGCGCGCGGGCGCAGGCCGAGCCGGTCCCAGTCGACGATGGCGGCGGGCGCGTCGCCCTTGTAGAGCAGGTTGAACGGGTGGAAGTCGCCGTGCACCCAGCCGACGCAGGCGCCGTGCGGGGGGCGCCGGTCGGCGTGCTGCTCCAGGAGCGCCCGGCGTTCCAGGAGGCGGTGGCGGGCCAGTTCGTCGAAGGAGTCCGCCGGGTGGTGGCGCCGTACCCGCGTGAGCAGGTCGTCGATCAGGGTGAACGTGTCCTGGGGGTCGGCGCTGTCGGCCGGCTCGTCGCACGCGCGCGTGGGGCGCGGCATGACGCGCTCCAGGCTCGCGTGCACCACGCCGAGCAGCGCGCCGAGGCGCTCGCACTGGGTGGTGGTGAGCTGGCCGCCGTCGCGGTGCCGCCCCTCGACCCAGGGGTGCAGGGCGTAGGCGTGCCCGCCGACGACGGCGACCGTCCGTCCGTCCCGGCCGGTCAGCGGTGGGGCCACCGGGACGCCCAGGGCGGCCAGGCGCTGGGTGGCGCGGTGCTGGCGGGCGATGGCGACCGGGTCGGCGGTCTCGGGGTCGAAGTGGTGCTTGAGGAAGTAGCGACCGCGGGTCGTGCGCAGCCGGTAGCCGCGGTTGAGCAGGCCCTGTTCGACGGGCTCGCAGGTGACGGCGGAACCGGCGGCGTACTGGCGCAGCAAGGGCTCCAGCGGGGGCGCGTGAGGCAATGGGGGTGGTAACGGGGAGCGCGGCACGCGCCAGATGCTAGGGCACGAGCCGGTGCCTTGACCTGGGCTTTGTCACAGTCAGTCGCATTCGGTCACAGTGTGTGCCCGAAGTGGCGTTCCAGGCCGCCGTCCGTCGAGTGCACGGTCCCGAACTGTGGCTCGACGCTCAGATAGACGGGCTCGTACGGCTCGCCGTCCATCAGGCGGGGCGCCGGGCCGAACCGCTCGGTCTCGGCGGCGGTCGGTTCGTACGCCGTGCACGCGCCCACCACCTGCACGGTCCACAGGCTCTCGCCCGGCCGCGCGAACCCCAGGTTGTCCGAGCCGTACGCCACCACCGTGCCGACGCAGGCCCTGTCGTAGCCGCAGCTCCTGGGCAGCCGCAGTAGCACCCGGCCGTCCTCGACGATGTGCCGGGCGAAGGCGAGGAAGGGCAGGGCGCGCACGCTGGTGGCGATCCGGCCGTGGTCGGTGCGGGCGAGCAGCTCGACGGCGAGCCGGTCGGTGGTGCGCACGTCGGAAGGCGTCTCGGAGGGCGCGTCGGAGAGCATGCGTTCACTGTGGCGGTGCGGAAAGCGAGATAACAGGGACATAAGTCCCGTATGTCACTCCGTCAATGTCTCTCCGTCTGGAGGCGTGCCACGTACGCGGCTGCCTGGGAGCGCCGCTGCATGCCGAGTTTGGAGAGCAGACTCGACACGTAGTTCTTGATCGTCTTCTCGGCGAGGTGCAGCTGCTCGCCGATCTGGCGGTTGGTGAGGCCCTCGCCGATGAGGTCCAGGATGCGGCGCTCCTGGACGGTGAGGTTCGCGAGCCGTTCGTCGCCCCGCGCGGTGCCGCCGTCGCGCAGCCGCTCCAGCACGCGCGCGGTGGCGACCGGGTCGAGCAGGGAGCGGCCGGCCGCGACGTCCCGGACGGCGGTCAGCAGCTCGGTGCCGCGGATGGCCTTGAGGACGTATCCGGAGGCGCCCGCCATGATCGCGTCGAAGAGGGCCTCGTCGTCCGCGAACGACGTCAGCATCAGACAGCGCACCGACTCGTCCTGAGAGCGGATCTCCCGGCACACCTCGACGCCGCTGCCGTCCGGCAGCCGTACGTCGAGCACCGCCACGTCGGGCCGGGTGGCCGGAATGCGTACCAGCGCGTCGGCCGCCGTGGCCGCCTCGCCGACCACCTCGATGTCGTCCTCGACCGACAGGAGCTCGTGGACACCGCGCCGGACCACCTCGTGGTCGTCGAGCAGGAATACCCGGATTTTTCCCTCTTCGCGCACAAACGCAGTCTCACACAGGGCCTGAAGTCCCGCCCATGGGGAACTCTTCCCGTGACCTGGGTCACCGGGATAACGTGCCGTTGTTCCGGCCCCCTGCAAGGCTGTGACCAGGAAGAGTTCCCGACTTTCGCGATTTACTTGGATATCCAAGCAAAATCGCAGGTCAGGAGGGGTTTCACAGAAATGTGGAGCACTGGGTAACGTGCCTTCTGCAGGGCGCTCGCCGGGGCACCTGTCACGCCTGTTCCCCAGAAGGCCGCACCCACCCCGTGCGTCCGTGGGACACAGGTGAGCCGCACTGGCGCCCGGCGAACCCGGGTAGCCGGACCGACGGAGGAGCACACGTGACCGTGGAGAGCACTGCCGCGCGCAAACCGCGACGCAGCGCCGGAGCCAACAGCACGGCCGGCAAGCGAACGACCGCAAAGAACGCGCCGAACGCCGAGCCGGAACTCGTCCAGCTGCTGACGCCCGAGGGCGAGCGCGTCAAGAACCCCGAGTACGACAAGTACGTCACCGGCGTCACCCCCGAGAACCTGCGCGGCCTGTACCGCGACATGGTGCTCACCCGCCGCTTCGACGCCGAGGCGACCGCCCTGCAACGCCAGGGCGAGCTGGGCCTGTGGGCCTCGCTGCTGGGCCAGGAGGCCGCCCAGATCGGCTCGGGCCGGGCGCTGCGCGACGACGACTACGTCTTCCCGACCTACCGCGAGCACGGCGTCGCCTGGTGCCGCGGGGTCGACCCGACCAACCTGCTGGGCATGTTCCGCGGTGTGAACAACGGCGGCTGGGACCCCAACAGCAACAACTTCCACCTCTACACGATCGTCATCGGCTCCCAGACGCTGCACGCCACCGGCTACGCGATGGGCGTCACCAAGGACGGCGCCGACAGCGCGGTCATCGCCTACTTCGGCGACGGTGCCTCCAGCCAGGGCGATGTCGCGGAGTCGTTCACGTTCTCTGCGGTCTACAACGCGCCGGTGGTGTTCTTCTGCCAGAACAACCAGTGGGCGATCTCCGAGCCGACCGAGAAGCAGACCCGCGTCCCGCTCTACCAGCGCGCCCAGGGCTTCGGCTTCCCGGGCGTGCGGGTCGACGGCAACGACGTGCTGGCCTGTCTCGCGGTCACCCGGTGGGCGCTGGAGCGGGCCCGCCGCGGCGAGGGACCGACGCTCGTGGAGGCGTACACCTACCGCATGGGCGCGCACACCACCTCCGACGACCCGACGAAGTACCGGGCCGACGAGGAGCGCGAGGCGTGGGAGGCCAAGGACCCGATCCTGCGCCTTCGCCGGTACCTGGAGGTCTCAAACCACGCGGACGAGGGATTCTTCGCGGAACTGGAGACCGAGAGCGAGACGTTGGGAAAGCGAGTGCGCGAGGCGGTCCGTGCCATGCCGGACCCGGACCACTTCGCCATCTTCGAGAACGTGTACGCGGACGGGCACGCGCTCGTCGACGAGGAGCGAGCCCAGTTCGCCGCCTACCAGGCGTCGTTCGCGGACGCGGAAGGGGGCAAGTGACATGGCGACGGAATCCGTGACGGCCAAGAACATGGCGCTGGCCAAGGCGATCAACGAATCGCTGCGCCGCGCCCTGGAGACCGACCCCAAGGTCCTGATCATGGGCGAGGACGTCGGCAAGCTCGGCGGCGTCTTCCGGGTGACCGACGGTCTGCAGAAGGACTTCGGCGAGAGCCGCGTCATCGACACCCCGCTCGCCGAGTCCGGCATCGTCGGCACGGCGATCGGCCTCGCGCTGCGCGGCTACCGCCCGGTGGTGGAGATCCAGTTCGACGGCTTCGTCTTCCCGGCCTACGACCAGATCGTCACCCAGCTCGCCAAGATGCACGCCCGCTCGCTGGGCAAGGTCAAGATGCCGGTCGTCGTGCGCATCCCCTACGGCGGCGGCATCGGCGCGGTGGAGCACCACTCCGAGTCCCCGGAGTCGCTCTTCGCGCACGTGTCGGGCCTGAAGGTGGTCTCGCCGTCGAACGCGTCGGACGCGTACTGGATGATGCAGCAGGCCATCCAGAGCGACGACCCGGTGATCTTCTTCGAACCCAAGCGGCGCTACTGGGACAAGGGCGAGGTCGACCCCGAGGCCATCCCCGGCCCGCTGCACAAGGCGCGGGTCGTGCGCACCGGCACGGACCTCACGCTGGCCGCCTACGGCCCGATGGTGAAGCTCTGCCAGGAGGTCGCCGACGCGGCCGCCGAGGAGGGCAGGTCCCTGGAGATCCTCGACCTGCGCTCCATCTCCCCGCTGGACTTCGACTCCATCCAGACGTCGGTGGAGAAGACCCGCCGCCTGGTCGTGGTCCACGAGGCGCCGGTGTTCTTCGGCTCCGGCGCGGAGATCGCCGCGCGCATCACGGAGCGCTGCTTCTACCACCTGGAGGCACCGGTCCTCAGGGTCGGCGGCTACCACGCCCCGTACCCGCCGGCCCGCCTGGAGGAGGAGTACCTGCCGGGCCTGGACCGGGTGCTCGACGCCGTCGACCGCGCCCTGGCGTACTGAGGAGAGGGTCGTGACGACGATGACGGACACGTCAGTACGCGAGTTCAAGATGCCGGACGTGGGTGAGGGGCTCACCGAGGCGGAGATCCTCAAGTGGTACGTCCAGCCCGGCGACACGGTCACCGACGGGCAGGTGGTCTGCGAGGTCGAGACGGCCAAGGCCGCGGTGGAACTGCCCATCCCGTACGACGGGGTGGTGCGCGAGCTGCGCTTCCCCGAGGGCACGACGGTCGACGTGGGCACGTCGATCATCTCGGTGGACGTGTCGGGAGGCGGGGCGGCTCCCGCGGAGGCTCCGGCCGCGGCCCCGGTCGAGGCTCCCCCCGCCGAGACGGAGGAGGCGAAGCCGGCGGCCCGCACGCCGGTGCTGGTGGGCTACGGCGTCTCGACGTCCTCGACGAAGAGGCGCCCGCGCAAGGGCTCGGAGGCCACGGCCGCGGAGACCACGGTCCCGGAGGCCGCTCAGGCGATCCAGTCCGAGCTGAACGGGCACGCGGGGACCACCACGGTCGAGGTGGGCCGCCCGCTGGCCAAACCGCCGGTGCGCAAGCTGGCCAAGGACCTCGGCGTCGACCTGAACACGGTGACCCCGTCGGGCCCGGACGGCGTCATCACGCGCGAGGACGTGCACGCGGCGGTGGCCCCGGCGCCCGCGCCCGTGGCGGCCCCGGCGCCCGTGGCGGCTCCCGTTTCGGTGCCGACGTACGACACGGCCCGTGAGACCCGGGTCCCGGTCAAGGGCGTCCGCAAGGCGACGGCGGCGGCGATGGTGGGCTCCGCCTTCACCGCGCCGCATGTCACGGAGTTCGTGACGATCGACGTGACGCGGACGATGAGGCTGGTCGAGGAGCTGAAGCAGGACAAGGACATGGCGGGCCTGCGGGTCAATCCGCTCCTGCTGATCGCCAAGGCCCTGCTGGTCGCCATCAAGCGCAACCCGGACGTCAACGCGTCCTGGGACGAGGCGAACCAGGAGATCGTGCTCAAGCACTACGTCAACCTGGGCATCGCGGCGGCGACCCCGCGCGGCCTGATCGTCCCGAACATCAAGGACGCCCAGGCCAAGACGCTCCCGCAACTGGCGCAGTCGCTGGGTGAGTTGGTGTCGACGGCGAGGGAGGGCAAGACGTCCCCCGCCGCCATGCAGGCCGGCACGGTCACCATCACCAACGTCGGCGTCTTCGGCGTCGACACCGGCACGCCGATCCTCAACCCCGGCGAGTCCGCGATCCTCGCGGTCGGCGCGATCAAGCTCCAGCCGTGGGTCCACAAGGGCAAGGTGAAGCCCCGCCAGGTGACGACCCTGGCCCTGAGCTTCGACCACCGCCTGGTGGACGGGGAGTTGGGTTCCAAGGTGCTCGCGGACGTGGCGGCGATCCTGGAACAGCCGAAGCGGCTGATCACCTGGGCGTGACGTCCACGTCGGCGTGAGCCGACGACGCTGGACATGGAAGGGGCCCGCCGCGATCGCGGCGGGCCCCTTTCTCAGGTGGTGTGCAAGCGGTGCCGGTGTGTCAGCCGATCTTCGCGAAGCCGTAGTTCAGGAGCTTCGTCGCGTCCGTCGCGCGCTGGGTGGCGTTGGTGGAGGCGAGGACCGTGCCGTAGACCGTCTTGCCGTTGCGGGTGGCCGCGAAGACGAGGCAGTACTTGGCCTCGGCGCCGGAGCCGGTCTTCACGCCGATCGTGCCGCTGTAGCTGCTGAGCAGGGTGTTCGTGTTGGTCCAGGCGGCCATCGTGCGGGTGGAGCCCGTCTTGGTGATGGTCTTCGCCGTGTACTTCTTGGTCTTGACGACCGTGCGCAGCGTGGAGCTCTTCATCGCGTTGCTGGCGAGGACCGTCAGGTCGCGCGGCGTCGAGTAGTTGCCGCCGTTGCCGATGCCGTCGAACGAGTCGAAGTGCGTGTTCGTCAGGCCGAGGTTCTTGGCCGTGGTGTTCATCTTGCCGATGAAGTTGGCCACGCGCTTGGCGCGCGTCGAGCCGGTGCCGAACTTGTCCGCGAGCGCGTAGGCCGCGTCACAGCCGGACGGCAGCATCAGCCCGTAGAGGAGCTGGCGGACGGTGACCTTGTCGCCGACGATCAGGTGCGCGGAGGAGGCACCCTTCGACACGATGTAGTCGCTGTAGGCCTTCTGGATCGTGACCTTGGCGTCGAGGTTCAGGTTCGACTGCGCGAGCACGACCTTCGCGGTCATGATCTTGGTGGTGGAGCCGGTGGAACGCTTGGTGTTGGCCGCCTTGCTGTACAGCCCCTTGCCGTTCGCGTTGTTCATCACGTAGCCGCCCTTGGCGACGATCGTGGGCGTGGTCACGGCCTGCGCGGGAGCCGCGGTGAGGGCTCCGGTCGCGAGCATCGCGCCGGACGTGATGGCGACGGCTGCGGCTCGGCGGATACGAACGCCCTTGATGCCGGTTATCAACTGAGATACCCCGATTACGTCGAATGCCCCTGCGGTGCGGCCAAGTTGAGGGGAGAGAAGATCGGGCCGCACGTGTCTGACACGTATGTAGCACGGATGGTTGTGCGACAGCTGGGGCGGGTCTGCTTCCGTGACGCGGTCATTACAGAAGCGGCGGCTACCGGACAGGCGGGCACCCGGACGGGCGGATACCGGGTGGGTGGCTCGTCCGGATGATGGACCCGCTCTCCTCATGCGTACGTGTTGTATCTAAGATGTCCCCATGGCTTCCGCACCACCCGCCCCGTCTCCCACCGTCAAGCAGCCGCCCGCCGCCGACCGCGTGTACGCCCACGTCAAACAGGGCGTCCTGGAGCGCCGCTACGAAGGCGGCACCCTGCTCACCGAGGGCGAGCTGGCCGACGCCGTCGGGGTCTCACGGACACCCGTGCGCGAGGCGCTGCTCCGTCTTGAGGTCGAGGGCCTGATCCGGCTCTACCCGAAGAAGGGCGCGCTCGTCCTGCCCGTCTCCTCGCAGGAGATCGCGGACGTGGTGGAGACCCGGATGCTGGTCGAGCAGCACACGGTCCGCAAGGTCGTACCTGCGTCACCGACCCTGATCGCCCGGCTCGAGGAGCTGCTCGCCCAGCAGAAGGAGCAGGCCGCCGCGGGAGACCTGGCCGGCGCCGCCGTCACCGACCGCTGCTTCCACGCCGAGATCGTCCGCAGCGGCGGCAACGAGATCCTCTCCCGCCTCTACGACCAACTCCGCGACCGGCAGCTGCGGATGGGCGTCGCCATCATGCACGCGCACCCCGACCGCATCGCCAAGACGCTCACCGAGCACGAGGCGATCCTCGACGCGCTGCGCACCGGCGACGCCGAGGCGGCCGCCGAGATCGTGCACCAGCACGTCGACTGGTTCTCCCACCTGGCCCGGGGCGAGGTCCGATGAGCGGCGGCAGTTCGCGTTCCGCACTGTCCCTGCCCGGTGATCCGCCCGGGGGCCGGCGCGCCATCGCCGTCTGGGGCATCGGCGTCTCCGTCTACTTCGTCGCCGTCATCTTCCGTACGTCGCTGGGGGTCGCGGGACTCGACGCGGCCGACCGCTTCCACGTGGGCGCCTCGGCCCTGTCGACCTTCTCGATCCTCCAGCTGCTGGTCTACGCCGGCATGCAGATACCCGTCGGCCTCCTGGTCGACCGGCTCGGCACCAAGAAGGTGCTGGCCATCGGCACCGTCCTGTTCACGGCAGGGCAGCTCGGCTTCGCCTTCTCACCCTCGTACGGCACCGCCCTCGCCTCCCGCGCCCTGCTCGGCTGCGGCGACGCGATGACCTTCATCAGCGTGCTGCGCCTCGGTACTCGGTGGTTCCCGGCCCGCCGTGGCCCGCTGGTCGCGCAGCTCGCGGGGCTCGCCGGCATGGCGGGCAACCTGGTCTCCACGCTGGTGCTGGCCCGGCTGCTGCACGGCGTCGGCTGGACGGCCGCCTTCGCGGGCAGCGCGGGCGCCGGCGTGATCGTGTTCGTCCTGCTCCTGCTGTTCCTCAAGGACCACCCCGAGGGCCACGAGCCGGAGCCCTTCCCGCACCAGGGCGCCGCCTACGTCCGCCGCCAGATCGCCGCCTCCTGGCGCGAGCCCGGGACCCGGCTCGGCCTGTGGGTGCACTTCACCACCCAGTTCCCGGCGATGGTGTTCCTGCTGCTGTGGGGCATGCCGTTCCTCGTCCAGGCACAGGGCCTGTCCCGCGCCACGGCCGGTGAACTCCTCACCCTGGTCGTCCTGTCGAACATGGCCTTCGGCCTCGTCTACGGCCAGGTCGTCGCCCGGCACCACGCGGCGCGGCTGCCGCTGGCGCTCGGCACGGTGGCGGCGACGGCGACGGTGTGGGCGGTGACGCTGGCGTACCCGTCCGAGCACGCGCCGATGTGGCTGCTGATCGTGCTGTGCTCGGTCCTCGGCGCGTGCGGGCCCGCCTCGATGCTCGGCTTCGACTTCGCCCGCCCGGCCAACCCGCCCGAACGTCAGGGCACGGCCTCCGGGATCACCAACATGGGCGGTTTCGTCGCCTCGATGACGACCCTGTTCGCGATCGGCGTGCTGCTGGACGCGACGGACGACGACTACAGCATCGCGTTCTCCGTGGTCTTCGTCCTCCAGGCCCTCGGCATCAGCCAGATCCTGCGCCTGCGCAAGCGGGCGGCCCGCCTGGAGCGCGAACGGCTGGTGGCCAGCCGGGTGGAGACGGTGCACGTACCGGCGTGAGCCGGGACACGTGCACGCCTGACCGACCCGGTACCGCTACTGCGTCACCGTGAAGTTCCGCAGGATCGCCCCCGTCAGCTCCGGATCGCCCTCCGCCTTCACCCGGTCCGCCGCCGCGTCCAGCGACACCCGGCCGCAGGCCAGCCGGACGTACGTCTCCCAGTCGAGGGTGAAGGTGGCGGCGGGGCCGAGCGCGGGGGCCGTCTCCAGGGTGCCGCGGCCCTGGATGTCGACGCGGATGGTGCGCAGGAACTCGATCGGACCGTGCACGTCGAAGACGATCGCCGAACTGCGCGGCGCGTCCGCCTTCTCGGCCACGATCGCGGGCAGCTCGGCGAGCAGCACGTCCCGGGCGACCTGCGCGCCGGGGGAGTCGAGGTTGCCGGGCCGGCCGAGGGCGGTGCGCAGATCCTGTTCGTGCACCCAGACGTTGAACGCGTGGGAGCGCATGGACTCTTCGAGGGTGAGCTCGGTGCCGAGGGGGGCGCGCACCTTGGCACCCGGGTCGCGCGACTCGTTGCGCAGCTGCCGGTTGCGGCGGATGATCACGTACTCCAGCTCGGAGGTCATCTCCGGTGCCGTGTGGTGGCGGCGGACGTCGACCTGCATCTCCATGTAGCGCTGGTGGTCGTTGGTGACGTGGTACAGGTCGCGCGGCAGGGTGTGGATGGGCCGCGGGTCGCCGAGCATCTCGCAGTCCAGCCCGATGACATGGGAGACCACGTCCCGCACCGACCAGGCGGGGACCGGGGTCCGGCGGTTCCACTCGCCCTCCACAAGCGGCTGGACCAGCTCGGATATCGCTTCGATGGAGTGGGTCCAGGCGTCGGCGTAGGGCTGGAGAGTGGGATGCAGACTCACGGAAACGGGACCCCTCGGCGGTCGGTACACGGGCTGGTTGGCGTCGTTGCCAGTGGGAGGTGGCTGCGCTGGGTGGGTGTCTTGAACCGCTAAGTTACGCTGCTGTGAGGCACCCCGGCAGTGCTTTCGTGTGACGATCGTAGGCCTGTGTGGACGGCTCGAATGCCAGGACGGTGGTAGTGTGCGCGCCTCTCTGCTCCAACTCGCCGTAGACCAGGGCGAATCGGTCGAATCACGTCGGCAGCGAGTGGCTTCCCTGGTACGCGAGCAGGCCGGGGCCGATCTCGTCGTACTGCCGGAGCTGTGGACCACCGGGGCGTTCGCCTACGAGGAGTTCGGCACCGAGGCCGAACCGCTGGACGGGCCCACCTACGAGGCGATGTCCAAGGCGGCGAGCGACGCGGGCGTGTGGCTGCACGCGGGCTCGATCCCGGAACGTGCCGGGGCCGGGGGCGACTTGGCGTCCGGCGCTGCTTCGACGTCTGACGGTCCTTCGCCGTCCGACGCCGGCTCGGCGTCCGTGAGTGACCCGGCGTCCGGTGCGGGCACGCTCTACAACACCTCGCTCGTCTTCTCCCCCTCCGGTGAACTGGCCGCGGCCTACCGCAAGATCCACCGCTTCGGCTTCGACAAGGGCGAGGCCGTGCTGATGGGCGCGGGGCGCGACCTGGTGACGGTCCGTCTGCCGGACACGGTCCTCGGCCTCGCGACCTGTTACGACCTCCGTTTCCCCGAACTCTTCCGTGGGCTCGTCGACGCGGGCGCCGAGACCCTGGTGATCCCGGCGGGCTGGCCCGAGCGCCGCCGCTCCCACTGGACGCTGCTGGCTCAGGCGCGGGCGGTGGAGAACCAGTCGTTCGTCCTTGCCTGCGGAACGGCCGGGACGCACGCCGGAGTTCCGCAGGCGGGTCACTCGATCGTGGTCGATCCCTGGGGCGAGGTCCTGGCGGAGGCCGGCGCCGGCGAGGAGGTCCTCACCGTCGAGTTCGACCCGGCGAGGGTGGGCGTGACGCGGGAACAGTTCCCGGCGCTGAAGGACCGGTTGCTGGGGCTGGACCCGCCCCGACGCTGACGGCTCCCCGGCACTGACCGCTCCCCGGCGCCGACCACGCTCCGACGCCGACCGAGCCTCGGAGCCGAGGGCGCCCCGGAGTCGAGGGCGGGTCACACCCCGTCCAGCAGCGCGGCGAGCCCGTGCTCCAGGGCCGGACCCACCGCCTCCTCGCCCGGCTCCGTCACCGTGTACGTCCGCAGCAGGAACCGGTGCAGGTCGGCCGTCCTGAACCGCAGCATGGCCACCCCGTCCAGGGTGTGCAGTTCCACGATCGTGTCCGTCGGCCCGCACGGCCAGATGTGCACGCTGCCGAGGCCGGTGGACGCGCCGAGACCCTCCTCCAGCAGCGCGCGGGCGAAGGTCCACGTCACCGGCTCACCGTCCAGCGCTATCCAGGCCGGGAACGCGAAGTGCACGGCGAGCGGGTCGTCGGAGCCGTAGCGAAGGGTGACGGGGACGGCCAGCTCCTGATCGCGGGTGATCAGTCGGGCGCCGGTGGGCTGGTCGAGGCTGACGTACACGGATGGTCTCCAAGGCGGGCGGGAGGTCGGCGAGTTGGTGCGTGACGCCGATGGCTGGTGGTGCCGATGTCTTCTCGACCGCCGGGAGGGGTTTCTGATTACGCGGTTTCGCGAGTGGCGACTGTGACCTGCGTCACCTTTCATTTCGGCCGCAACTTTAATTGAAACCTTTGTCATCTAGGGTGACAAACCCATCGGGGCCATCCCCCAGCAGGCAACTGGAGTTCCTGCCATGAACGACGGTTCCACCGCCGAGTACGCCCGCGTGTACGCGGAGCAGCAGCCGCGTCTCGTCGCCTACGCGCGCTCGCTCACCAGGAACTCCTGGACCGCCGACGACATCGTCGCCGAGGCCCACTTCCGGGTCTGGCGGCGGCTGTCCGCCGGGCACGAGATCGACAACGTGCCGGCGTACCTGATGACGACGGTGCGGCGGCTGGCCACCGCGGCCGGGGGCGCCGTACGTGAGACACCGCGGGATCCGCAGACCGACGAGCGGGCCGAGGCCGGCGCGCACGGGGACGACCCCGCGGAGCGGGTGTCCTCCGTCGACCTCCTCACGCGCGTGCTGGGCGAACTCCCCGAACGCTGGGTCAAGGCACTGTGGTTGGCCGAGGCGGAGGGTCAGCCGCTCGCCGCGATCGGGCCGCAGCTCGGCACGCGCGAGGGGGCGACGGCGGTCCTGCTCCATCGCGCGCGTGAAGGCATGCGGCAGGCGTTCCTGCGCACCCAGACCGGCGCTCCCGACGATCCCGCGTGCCAGGTGCACTGGGCGCGCATGCCCGCGTACGTCCGCGGCAACGCGACGGCCCGTCAGTCCGAACGGCTGCTCGGACACGTGGACGCGTGCGACGACTGCCGTGAGCGGCTCGCCCTGTTGATGCAGACGAACAGCAAGCTGCCCGCACTGGTCGGACCGGCGCTGTTGGTGTTCGCGGTGGGCGGGGCCGGAAAGTGGCTCCTGTCGGGGGTGGCGGGCGCGGCGGGCGCCGCGGGTTCGGCGGGAGCCGCAGTGAGCGGTACGTCGGGCGCCGGTGCCTCGGGTGCCGGTGGAGGCGCCGGGGCGAGCGGAAGCGCGGCTTCCGGTTCGGGTGCGAGTAGTGGGGCGAGCGCAGGTAGCGGTGCCGGGGCTTCGGCGGGCGGTTCCGGCGGGGCGTCCGCGGGGGCGGCCGGTTCGGCCGGCGGGCATGGCGCTGCGGCCGGACTCGCGGGCGGTCATAGCGGCGCGGCCGGGATTGCCGGTGGTCATGGCAGTGCGGCCGGGGTTGCCGGCGGGCACGGTGGCGCGGCCGGGCTTGCGGGTGGTGGGCACGGTGGTGGGCTGTTGCACGGGGTGAAGTCCGCCGTGGCCGGGGGTGCGAAGGCGCCGGTGGCGGTGGCCGCCGGTGCCGCCGTGGCCGGTGCCGTGGCGATCTGCATCGCGCTCGGGTCGGTCGACCCCGGTCCGGTCACCGTGGACAAGGGGTCGGTGCGGGAGACGCCCGTCGCTCAGGCGCCGGCCGGGCAGCCGGAGACGGGCGACGCGACGGCCACGCCCGGCACCACGGAGGGAACGCGGACGCCGAGAGCCGGTTCGACGCCGTCCGACGTGCCGGTCCCGGTCTCGTACGACGTCGGCGACTCGGGGGCTGGAGCTGCCACGCCGGTACCGGCACCGCCTCCGCTCCCGCCCCTGCCTCCGTCTCCGACGCCGATACCCACGCCCACCTCGGCGCCTTCGGGCCCGGGCACGCCGGCGCCCGAGCCGACGTCACCGGAGCCTTCGACCCCTGAGCCCTCGACTCCTGAACCCACGTCACCCGAGCCCACCTATCCCGAGCCCACGTCACCCGAGCCCACGAAGCCCGTCGAGGAACCGACGGAGCCCGCACCGTCCCCGTCCCCCACGGACGACTGCCCCCCTCCGGTGCAGTCCGCTCCCCGGTACCCCGTCTAGGGCCTGTCCGGCGGATCAGTCCGGCGTCGCGGGCCCTGGCACGCACATCTGCCGCGTTGTCGTCGGTCGCCGACTCCCCCACGCTCGGCTTCGCTCGCGCGGGGGGACCCCCATCGCGTCGACTCCCTCCTCCGCCTTGCAGCTGCACGCACCAGACCCCGCTCGACTCGGCCAAGAAGCACCGCACCTCACAGCCGGCCTGATCCGCCGGACAGGCCCTAGTCCTCCCGCTCAGTCCTCCCGCTCCTTCTCCGCCAGGTGGATCACGCACACCGCCACCGCGATCAGCAGCGCCGGATCCGCGTCGTCGCGGACGACGTCGACGCCGTACGTCTCGCGGATGTGCATCCAGCGGCGGGAGATCACGGCCAGCAGTTCGTTGTCGTACTCGACGGCGAACTCGCGGTCGAGGATCTTGCCGCTGACGTCGAGCTCGGTGCCGTCGACGAGGGCCACGCGGTAGTGGTTGCGCAGGAGGGAGAGGCGTTTTCGCTTGATGCGGGCGAGGGGTTCGCCGTCCCGTTCGATCACCATGGTGTCGCGCAGGGCGAGCATCTTCTTGTGGATGTCGATGAGGACGCGCCCTCGCGTGTCCTTCAGCTCGAAGGTGTCCCGCAGCCGCATGGCCTTGCCGTCGACGAGGAACACCTTGTTGCCGTGTTCGTCCTCGATCCAGTAGTCGTCACCGAAGCCGAGGAGCCGGTCGCGCACGAGGAATCTCATACCGTCACGGCTTCCCCGGTCCCGGGTCCGCGACGCCGCCGATAGGCCGACGGACTGACTCCGCCGGGGTGACTGTCAGTGGCGGGTGGCACTCTTGACGCATGAGCGACTCCACTCCCCGACGCGTCCGCGTCCGCGCTCCCGAGCTGGTCGGCAAAGGCGGCTGGTTGAACACGGGCGACCAGCGGTACACCCTCGCCGACCTGCGCGGACGCATCGTCGTCCTGGATTTCTGGACGTTCTGTTGTGTGAACTGTCTGCATGTCCTGGACGAGTTGCGGGAGCTGGAGGAGAAGCACGCCGACACGGTCGTGGTGATCGGGGTGCACTCGCCGAAGTTCGTCCACGAGGCGGAGCACGCGGCGGTGGCCGACGCCGTCGAGCGGTACGGAGTGGCGCACCCGGTCCTCGACGACCCGGAGCTGGCGACCTGGAAGCAGTACGCCGTGCGCGCGTGGCCGACGCTGGTCGTGATCGACCCCGAGGGGTACGTCGTCGCGCAGCACGCGGGCGAGGGCCATGTGCACGCCATCGAGCGGCTGGTGACGGAGCTGGAGGCCGAGCACGGGGCGAAGGGCACGCTGCGGCGCGGCGACGGCCCGTACGTGGCGCCGGAGCCGGAGCCGACGGTGCTGCGCTTCCCGGGCAAGGCCATCGTCCTGCCCGGCGGGACCTTCCTGGTCAGCGACACCACCCGGCATCAGCTCGTCGAGCTCGCCGCGGACGGGGAGAGCGTCGTACGGCGGATCGGCACGGGCACGCGCGGGTTCGCGGACGGCGGCCCGGACACCGCCGCCTTCAGCGAGCCGCAGGGGCTCGCGCCGCTCGACGACGGTTCCGTGGTCGTCGCCGACACCGTGAACCACGCGCTGCGCCGCCTCGACCTCGCGACCGGCGGGGTCACCACCCTGGCCGGCACCGGCCGGCAGTGGTGGCAGGGGGCGCCCACCTCCGGGCCGGCCCGCGAGGTCGACCTGTCCTCACCGTGGGACGTCGCCCTGTGGGACGGCCAGGTGTGGATCGCCATGGCCGGGGTGCATCAGTTGTGGGTCTACGATCCGGAGGAGCGGACCGTCGCCGTCGCCGCGGGCACGACCAACGAGGGGCTCGTCGACGGGCCCGCCGCCGAGGCCTGGTTCGCGCAGCCGTCCGGGCTCGCCGCGACGCCCGAGCGGCTGTGGCTCGCCGACTCCGAGACGTCCGCCCTGCGCTGGGTCGATCTGGACGGCAGCGTGCACACGGCGGTGGGTACGGGGTTGTTCGACTTCGGTCATCGCGACGGGGCGGCCGAACAGGCGCTGCTCCAGCACCCGTTGGGCGTCACCGCGCTGCCCGACGGCTCGGTCGCGATCAGCGACACGTACAACCACGCGCTGCGCCGCTTCGACCCCGCGACCGGCGAGGTCACCACGCTGGCCACGGATCTGCGGGAGCCGAGCGACGCCGTGCTCGTCGGCGACGACATCGTGGTCGTCGAGTCGGCCCGCCACCGGCTGACCCGGCTGCGGCTGCCGGAGGAGGCGGTACGGGTGGCCGCGGTCGCCCATCGGACGCAGCGCGCCGCGACCGAAGTGGCGGCGGGGAAGCTGCGGTTGGACGTGATCTTCCAGGCGCCCGCCGGTCAGAAGCTCGACACCCGCTACGGCCCCTCGACCCGGCTCCTGGTCTCCGCCACCCCGCCCGAGCTGCTGCTCGCGGGCGAGGGAGCGGACACGGATCTCGTACGGGATCTGGAGCTCAACCCGGCGGTCGAGGAAGGCGTGTTGCACGTCTCGGCGATGGCCGCCTCGTGCGACGACGACCCAGCCGTCGAGTACCCGGCCTGCCATGTGCACCAGCAGGACTGGGGCGTTCCGGTCCGCCTCACCGAGGGCGGGGCGGACCGGCTGCCGCTGGTCCTGGCGGGCATGGACGAGCGAGAGGCGTGAGCGCTCCGAAAGACCTTTCGGGCCTCGAAATTCTTCACGCTATTCACACAACTGAACACGTTGGCTTCGCGCGCAGTTGTTCGCGATTGACCGTTACACGCCGTATCCGCCGCCGTAGCCGTCGCGGCGGCGGTTCGGGTCCTCGTCGATCACCGAAGTGGTCGGCGGTACCACCACACGCCTGCGCCGGGCGATGCTGCTGAACGTGCTGACGCCGATGAGTCCGACGGCCATGAGGATGACGCCGACCAGGTCGAGGTTGACCCCCTTCATGTGCCAGTCGGTCGCGAAGGTGAGGATGGCTCCCGAAGCGATCAGGATGATGCATCCACCGAGGCCCATGAGTGTCGCCTCCTGTCCGGCCCGGTCCTTCCGGTCCGGACCTCCGGGTACCCCGGCGTACAACACCCATGCGCCACCGCGCCGTTGACAACCCGTCCGGCTGCCCCCGCGACTACCCGTCCAGGAACGCCACCAGCGCGTTGGCCAGCAGATGCGGGTCGTCCGCGCCGCACAGTTCGCGGGCGCTGTGCATCGAGAGGATCGCGGCACCGATGTCCACGGTCTTGATGCCGTGCCGGGCCGCGGTGATCGGGCCGATCGTCGTGCCGCAGGGCATGGAGTTGTTGGACACGAACGACTGGAAGGGCACGCCCGCCTTCTCGCAGGCGGCGGCGAACACCGCGCGGCCCGAACCGTCCGTGGCGTAGCGGTTGTTGACGTTGACCTTGAGGATCGGCCCGCCGTTGACCCGCGGGTGGTGCGTCGGGTCGTGCCGCTCGGCGTAGTTGGGGTGCACCGCGTGACCGGTGTCGGAGGAGAGGCAGACGGTGCCGGCGAAGGCTCTCGCCCGGTCCTCGTAGGAGCCGCCGCGGGCGAACACCGAACGCTCCAGCACACTGCCGAGCAGCGGCCCGTCCGCGCCCGTGTCCGACTGCGAGCCGTTCTCCTCGTGGTCGAAGGCGGCGAGTACGGGGATGGAGGGCAGGTTCCCGACGGAGACCGCGGCGAGCGCGGCCACGCCGGCGTGCACCGAGAGCAGGTTGTCCATGCGCGGGCCCGCGACCAGGTCCTTGTCCCGGCCCAGGTAGGCCGGCGGCTCCACGGAGTGCACCATCAGGTCCCAGCCGGTGACCTCGCCCGCCGCGAGCCCGGCCGTCTCCTCCACGAAGGCGATCAGGTCGCCGTCGCGCACGTCGTTGCCGAGACCCCACACCGGCTGCAGATGCCGCTGCTTGTCGAGCTTGAGCCCCTCCGCCGCCACCGAACGGTCCAGGTGGATGGCGAGTTGGGGCACCCGCAGCAGCGGCCGGTCCACGTTGACCAGGCGGGTCGAGCCGTCCCGCAGGGTCACCCGGCCGGCCAGGCCCAGGTCACGGTCGAGCCAGGAGTTCAGCAGCGGCCCGCCGTAGATCTCCACGGCGACCTGGCGCCAGCCGTGCGCCCCGGTGTCGGGCAGCGGCTTGACCCGCAGGTTCGGGGAGTCGGTGTGCGCGCCGACGATACGGAACGGCGTGTGGGGCGCCGCGCCCTCGGGGACGTACCAGGCCACGATCGCGCCGCCGCGCAGCACGTACTTCCCGCCGGTCGTCCCGTCCCAGGCATCCGTCTCCACGACCTGCCTGAACCCTGCCTTCTCCAGCCGCTCGGCGGAGCCGGCCACCGCGTGGTACGGCGACGGGCTGGCCGTCAGGAAGGACATGAGGTCGTCGGTGTGGCCGCGGTCGAAGCGGGGGGGTTCGCTCATGGGGTTCACCTTAACGACGTACGAAGGCCCACTCCGCGTGCTGGGGAGCGGGCCCTCGGGAGGCGATGTGGAGTTCTGGCTACCCAGATCCCGGGCCGCTGGAACCACGACCGGGACCGGGTGACCGGTCTCTCATCAGAACGCGGCTTCGTCGAGCTCCATGACGTCCAGGTCGACGTTCTCGGCGAGCTTGCGGGCGCCGGTGACGCCCGGCAGGACGTTGGCCGCGAAGAACTTCGCCGCCGCGATCTTGCCGGTGTAGAAGGCCACATCCTTGGCGGGGGCCGTCTCCAGCTTCTCGGCGGCGACGGCGGCGCCCTTGAGGAGCAGGTAGCCGACGATCACGTCGCCGGAGGCGAGCAGCAGGCGGGTGCTGTTCAGACCGACCTTGTAGATGTTCTTGACGTCCTGCTCGGTGGCCGCGAGGTCGGTCAGCATCAGGCCGACGATCGCCTCCAGCTCGACGGCCGCCTTGGCGAGGTGCTCGCGGGCGCCGGCCAGCTGCTCGCCGCCGGTGCCGAGCGCGAGGAACTTCTTGATGTCCTCGGCCAGGGAGTTGAGCGCCGAGCCCTGGTTGCGGACGATCTTCCGGAAGAAGAAGTCCTGGCCCTGGATCGCCGTCGTGCCCTCGTACAGGGTGTCGATCTTGGCGTCCCGGATGTACTGCTCGATCGGGTACTCCTGGAGGAAGCCGGAGCCGCCGAAGGTCTGGAGCGACTGCGCGAGCTGCTCGTAGCCCTTCTCGGAGCCGTAACCCTTCACGATCGGCAGGAGCAGGTCGTTGAGCGCGTGCTCGGTCTTCGCGTCCTCGCCGTTCGTCTCCTTGACCTGGATCGCGTCCTGGATCGAGGCGGTGTACAGGACGAGGGCGCGCATGCCCTCGGCGTACGCCTTCTGCGTGATCAGCGAGCGGCGGACGTCCGGGTGGTGGGTGATGGTGACCTTGGGCGCGGTCTTGTCGCCGAAGGCGGCGAGGTCGGTGCCCTGGACGCGCTCCTTGGCGTACTCCAGCGCGTTCAGGTAGCCCGTCGACAGCGTGGAGATGGCCTTCGTGCCGACCATCATCCGCGCGAACTCGATGATCCGGAACATCTGGCGGATGCCGTCGTGCCGGTCGCCGATCAGCCAGCCCTTGGCGGGCTGCCGGTCGCCGAAGGTCATCTCGCAGGTGTTGGAGGCCTTCAGGCCCATCTTGTGCTCGACGTTGGTGGCGTAGACGCCGTTGCGCTCGCCCAGCTCGCCGGTCTCGAAGTCGAAGAGGTACTTCGGTACGAGGAAGAGGGACAGGCCCTTGGTGCCGGGCCCGGCACCCTCGGGGCGCGCCAGCACGTAGTGGAGGATGTTCTCCTCCATGTCGTGCTCACCGGAGGTGATGAAGCGCTTGACGCCCTCGATGTGCCAGGAGCCGTCCTCCTGCTGGACCGCCTTCGTGCGGCCGGCGCCGACGTCCGAGCCCGCGTCGGGCTCGGTGAGCACCATGGTGGAGCCCCAGGTCTTCTCCACGGCGATCCTGGCGAGCTTCTTCTGCTCCTCGGTGCCCTCCTCGAAGAGGATGCGGGCGAACGCCGGGCCGGAGGAGTACATCCACACGGCCGGGTTCGCGCCGAGCACCAGCTCCGCGTACGCCCAGATCAGGGACGGCGGAGCGGTGGTGCCGCCGATCTCCTCGGGCAGGCCCAGGCGCCAGTACTCCGCGTCCATGAAGGCCTTGTAGCTCTTCTTGAAGGACGCCGGGACCGGCGCGGTGTTCGTCTCCGGGTCGAAGACCGGGGGGTTGCGGTCGGCGTCCGCGAAGGACTCCGCCAGCTCGTTCTCGGCGAGGCGGGTGAGCTCGTCGAGGATGCTCTTCGCGGTCTCGGCGTCCATCTCCTCGAAGGGCCCGGTGCCGTACAGCTTGTCGCGGCCGAGTACTTCGAAGAGGTTGAACTCGATGTCGCGGAGATTCGACTTGTAGTGCCCCATGGTGACGGCTCCCGGCTCCGTAGAGAGATCGGCGAGGCACTGGATCCTCGCGCTGGTTCAGATGGATAAACGTGTACCAATAAGTAGCTACGATGATGCTACCCGTCGGTAATAAGAAGCAACCCCGATTGGGTCATCTGTGACTCAGTACTCTTTGGGGCATGTACGGCTACGACCAGGGTGTGGGCGCTCAGCAACAGCAGTACGCCCAAGGACAGCAGCAGATGCCGGGCGGGTACGGCCAGCAGCCGCCGCTGTACCCCGAGCCGTCCCCACCGTCCCTCGCGGACGCGGTGCGGGCGTTCACCACCGGCCAGTTGGCGGCCGAGGACTTCCAGCAGGTCTTCGCCACATCGAAGGTGTACTGCCCGCGGGGCGACAACCCCGGGTTCCTGGCGCTGCACAACACGCAGCAGCCGGTGATCCCGATGTTCACCTCGCTCAAGGAGCTGCGGCGGTACGCGGGCAAGGAGTCCAAGTACTTCGTGATCACCGGCGCCGAGGTGATCGACCTCCTGCCCACCGGCTACGGCTTCGTCCTCGACATGGAGGGCGAGCACAGGATGGTCTTCGACGCGAAGGCGGTCGAACAGATGGTCGACTTCGCGATGCGTCGCATGTACGGCTGATCCGCATCCCCAGACCTGGAAGCCCGGAGGGAATGTCCTCCGGGCTTTCTCTGTTAGGGGTGGCAGAAAGTTCAATGCTCAACTAAACTGGCCGCACAAGGAGGTACCGACATGCCTGCAGTGACCGTCGAGAACCCGTTGACGCTCCCGCGCGTGACCACGCCGGTCGATGCCGTGGCACGCCCCGTGCTCGGCGTCACGACCGCCCCGAGCGGATTCGAGGGCGAGGGCTTCCCGGTGCGCCGCGCGTTCGCCGGGATCCACTACCGCCACCTCGACCCGTTCATCATGATGGACCAGATGGGTGAGGTGGAGTACGCGCCGGGCGAGCCCAAGGGCACTCCCTGGCACCCCCACCGCGGTTTCGAGACCGTCACCTACATCATCGACGGCGTCTTCGACCACCAGGACTCCAACGGTGGCGGCGGCACGATCACCAACGGCGACACCCAGTGGATGACGGCGGGCGCGGGCCTGCTGCACATCGAGGCGCCGCCGGAGTCCCTGGTCGTGTCCGGCGGCCTCTTCCACGGGCTCCAGCTGTGGGTGAACCTCCCGGCCAAGGACAAGATGATGGCCCCGCGCTACCAGGACATCCGCGGCGGCAACGTTCAGCTGCTCACCACCCCCGACGGCGGCGCGCTCCTGCGGGTCATCGCCGGTGAGCTGGACGGTCACGCGGGCCCCGGCATCACGCACACGCCGATCACGATGATCCACGCGACGCTGGCGCCGGGCGCCGAGCTGACCCTGCCGTGGCGCGAGGACTTCAACGGTCTCGCGTACGTGCTGGCCGGCAAGGGCGCGGTGGGCGCCGAGCGCAGGCCGATCCACCTGGGCCAGACCGCCGTCTTCGGGGCGGGTTCCTCGCTGACCGTCCGCGCGGACGAGCAGCAGGACTCGAACACCCCGGACATGGAGGTCGTCCTCCTCGGCGGGCAGCCGATCCGTGAGCCGATGGCCCACTACGGCCCGTTCGTCATGAACAACCAGGCCGAACTCCAGCAGGCCTTCGAGGACTTCCAGAAGGGCCGCCTGGGCACCATCCCGGCGGTGCACGGCATGAACGAGAGCGGCCCCCAGGGCTGACCGGTTCCGGACCAGCGTCGTCCGGTTCCGCGGAAGGGCCCCGCCCGGCCACGACAGCCGGACGGGGCCCTTCCGTCCGCACGGGCGCCGCCGAATGCCCGGCAACCGCATGACCGGCTGACGGGCCGTCACCCGGACGGGGTGTTCGGGCGGGACGTGAAGGGCGGGGCGTGGTCGGGTGGGGGTGTGCAGCTGCTTCCCGAGGCCGTTCGCCGGTTCGCCGCCTGGTGTGTCGTGCTGTTGCTGCTCGCCGGGGTCGGATACGTCGGGATCCGGCTGTGCGGGGAGCTCAAGACGGCCGTCACGCCCGTGCTGCTCGCGCTGCTGGGGACGGCGCTGCTCGGGCCGCTGTACCGGCGGCTGGTGAAGGCGCGGGTCAACCGGTCGGTGGCCGCCGGGCTCACCTGCGTCGCGGTGGTCGCCGTGGTCGGCGGGGCCGTGTACATCGTGGTCGCCGCGCTGATCGACACCGGTGACGAGATCGTCGCCTCGCTCAAGGACGCGGCGAACTCGCTCACCGAGCACTTCGGGGCCGCCGGGACCTCGCTGGACGACCTCGCCTCCAACGCCAAGGAACTGCTCACCAAGTTCGGCGGCACCGCGGCCTCCAACGTGATCAGCGGCGTCAGTGTGGTCGGCGAGGTCATCGCCATGGCCGTCCTCGCCCTGCTCCTGGTCTTCTTCTTCCTGCGCGACTCCCACCGCGCCGTCGGCACCCTGCGGTCCATCGCCCCGCGCGGCACCGCCGACCTCGTCGAGGCCATGGCGCGCCGGGCCTTCGAGGCCGTCGAGGGGTTCATGCGCGGGACCACGCTCATCGCGCTCATCGACGCCCTGTGCATCACCGTGGGCCTGCTCGTGCTCGACGTCCCCGGCGCCGTCGGCCTGGGCGCGCTGGTCTTCGTCGGCGCCTACATCCCCTACCTCGGCGCCTTCCTCTCCGGTGCCGTCGCCGTCCTGGTCGCGCTCGCCGACCGCGGCTTCGTGATCGCCCTGTGGGCCCTCGGTGTGGTGCTCGCCGTGCAGGTCCTGGAGGGGCATGTACTCCAGCCGATGATCCAGAGCCGGACGGTCCAGATGCACCCGGCGGTGGTGATGCTGACGATCACCGCGGGCGCGTCCGTCGCCGGCATCCTCGGCATGCTGCTCGCCGTACCGCTGACGGCGGCCGCCTTCGGGGTCCTGCACGAACTGCGGACGCGCTACGGGGCGCCGCCTCAGGCGCCGGGGCCGGTGGAGTCGCCGGCGCCCTCGACCTCGTAGCCCTGGATCTCGTATCCCTCGGTGTCCTTCGGTTCGGGCTCGTGGAGTTCGAACCAGATGCTCTTGCCCTCGCCCCGCGGGTCCACGCCCCAGGTGTCGGCGAGGAGCTCGATGAGGACCAGGCCGCGGCCGGAGGAGGCCAGCTCGCCGGGGCGGCGCTTGTGCGGGAGGTCGTCGCTGGTGTCGGTGACCTCGATGCGCATCCGGCGCCCGTCGGTCTCGTCGCGCACCTCGGCCAGCAGCAGCGCGTCGGCGTCGGTGTGCACGAGGACGTTGGTGAGCATCTCGGACAGCAGCAGGACCGCCGAGTCGATCTGGTCCTGCGAGGTCCAGTCGTGCAGCAGCTCGCGCAGCTGCTGCCGGGCCACCGCCACCCGTTCCGGCTCCGCCTGGGCGACCGACATCATGGTGCGCCGGACCGTCGGCGCCAGCCCGGTCGGTGTGTCCTTGGCGTCGCCGGTGGCCGGGCGGGACAGCAGCAGTACCGCTATGTCGTCCTCGCGGCGGTCGGCGAGCGGGCCGGTGGTGTGGTGGGAGGAGGGCCCGTGCACGCCCTGCACCAGGGCGTCGGCCAGCTCCTCGAGGTCGCCCTCGTGCTCTTCGAGGATCGTACGGATCCGCTGCCAGCCCGTGTCCAGGTCGTGGCCGCCGGTCTCGATCAGGCCGTCGGTGCAGATCAGCATGGTCTCGCCGGGTTCGAGGGTGATCCGGGTGGTCGGGTAGTCGGCGTCCGGGTCGATGCCGAGCGGCAGCCCGCCCGCCGTCGGCCGGGCCAGCACCGTGCCGTCCGCCATCCGGATCGCCGGGTCCGGGTGGCCGGCCCGCGCGATGTCCAGGGTGCCGGTGGCCGGGTCGGCCTCGATGTACAGGCAGGTCGCGAAGCGCAGGTCGGAGGCGTCCTCGGGGGAGCCGTAGGTCATCCCGTGCAGGAAGCGGGAGGCGCGGGAGAGCACCGCGTCGGGGCGGTGGCCCTCGGAGGCGTAGGCGCGCAGGGCGATCCGCAGCTGGCCCATCAGACCGGCCGCCCGTACGTCGTGGCCCTGGACGTCGCCGATGACCAGGGCGATCCGGCCGCCGCCCGCGGTGTTCCCGGGCAGCGGGATCATGTCGTACCAGTCGCCGCCGACCTGGAGGCCGCCGCCGGTGGGCACATAGCGGGCGGCGACGTTCATGCCCGGTATTCGAGGGCCCAGGGTCGGCAGCATGGAGCGCTGGAGGCCGTCGGTGAGAGCACGCTCGCTCTCCTCGACGCCGGCCCGGGAGAGGGCCTGGGCGAGCATGCGGGCGATGGTGGTCAGGACCGAGCGCTCGTCGGGGGTGAAGGCGACGGGATACGCGAAGGACGCCATCCAGGCCCCCATCGTGCGGCCCGCCACCGTCAGCGGCAGATACGCCCAGGACTCGCGGCCGAGGTGCTCGATCAGCTGCCACATGACCGGATAGCGGGCCTTGTAGTCGCCTGGGGACGAGAGGTAGACGGCGCGGCCGGTGCGGATCACCTCGGCGGCCGGATAGTCCGCGTTCAGGGACATGGGGGAGAACGGGTCCTCGTCGCCGGGCTGGTACCCGTGCAGGCCGATGATCGACAGGCGGTCGCCCGCGACCTCGAAGACCGCGAGTCCGTCCGGGGAGAAGCCCGGCATTGACAGGCCCGCCGCGACCCGCAGCACCTCCGCCGTCGACCGCGCCTCGGCCAGTGCCCGGCCCGCGTCCAGCAGGAACGCCTCCCGGGAGCGCCGCCAGTCGCCCGTGACGGCGCTGCGTCCCGCGGGGCTGCCCGGGGTCGGCTCGGTGACCTCCTGGAGGGTGCCGATCAGCTGGAACGCTTCCTGCGCGGGGTCGTACGACGGCTTGGAGCGGGAGCGGACGACGCGGATCACCCGGCCGTGCTCGTCCATGACCCGGACCCGCACCTCGGCGAGGGTGCCCTCGGCGACGGCGAGGCCGACGATGCCGGCGATCTCGTTCCAGTCGACGGGGTGCAGCCGGGACCGGATCTGGGCCTCCGTGAGGGTGGCCGCCTTCGCGGGCAGCCCCAGCAGACGGGCGGCCTCGGCGTCCACCGTGACCGCCTCCGTGGCGGTGTCCCAGGACCACAGGCCGGTCGCGAGGGCGGCCAGAACCTCCCCCACGGCGGGCAGAGGCTCACCAGTGCGCATTGCCCCACTTTAAGAAAAGGTGATCGATGAGTGCCACTGATCGGGGTGTGAGAAGTGTTCCGGGCGCCAAATGGTGGGGAGCCGATCTTGGGGTCCCCGGTAGGCTGGGCCGAGTGTTTCACGTGAAACACCCCGAGTGACCCTGAGTGACACAGACTCCGATTCGCGAAGACTGGATGAACGACGATGCATCGGTACAGGTCCCACACCTGCGGCGAGCTCCGCGCCTCTGACGTCGGCACCGACGTCCGGCTGAGCGGCTGGCTGCACAATCGGCGCGACCTGGGCGGCATCCTCTTCATCGATCTGCGCGATCACTACGGCATCACGCAGCTCGTCGCCCGCCCGGGCACGCCCGCCTACGAGGCGCTGGACAAGGTCACCAAGGAGTCGACGGTCCGCGTCGACGGCAAGGTGGTCTCCCGCGGCACGGACAACGTGAACGCGGATCTGCCGACCGGTGAGGTCGAGGTCGAGGTCGGCGAGGTCGAGCTGCTCGGCGCGGCCGCCCCGCTGCCCTTCACGATCAACACCGAGGACGGGGTCAACGAGGAGCGGCGCCTGGAGTACCGCTTCCTGGACCTGCGCCGCGAGCGCATGCATCGCAACATCATGCTGCGCTCCTCGGTGATCGCCGCGATCCGCTCGAAGATGGTCGCGCTCGGCTTCAACGAGATGGCGACGCCGATCCTGTCCGCGACCTCCCCCGAGGGCGCCCGTGACTTCGTCGTCCCGTCCCGGCTGAACCCCGGCAAGTTCTACGCCCTGCCGCAGGCGCCGCAGCAGTTCAAGCAGCTGCTGATGATCTCGGGCTTCGACCGCTACTTCCAGATCGCGCCCTGCTTCCGTGACGAGGACGCGCGCGCGGACCGTTCGCCGGGCGAGTTCTACCAGCTCGACGTGGAGATGAGCTTCGTCGAGCAGGAGGACGTGTTCCGTCCGATCGAGCAGCTCATGACCGAGCTGTTCACGGAGTTCGGCGGCGGCCAGGAGGTCACCTCCCCCTTCCCGCGCATCCCGTTCCGCGAGTCGATGCTGAAGTACGGCTCCGACAAGCCGGACCTGCGCGCCAAGCTCGAACTCACCGACATCACCGACATCTTCGAGGGCTCGGAGTTCAAGGCCTTCGCCGGCAAGCACGTGCGGGCGCTCGCGGTGCCGGACGTCTCGGCGCAGCCCCGCAAGTTCTTCGACCAGCTCGGCGACTACGCGGTCACGCTCGGCGCGAAGGGCCTGGCCTGGGTCCGCGTGACCGACGACGGCTCGCTGACCGGCCCGATCGCGAAGTTCCTGACCGAGGAGAACATCGCCGAGCTGACCAAGCGCCTGTCGCTGGCCGCCGGTCACGCCGTGTTCTTCGGCGCGGGCGAGTTCGACGAGGTCTCCAAGATCATGGGCGCGGTCCGGGTCGAGGCGGCCAAGCGCGCCGGGCACTTCGAGGAGGGCGTCTTCCGGTTCTGCTGGATCGTCGACTTCCCGATGTACGAGAAGGACGAGGAGACCGGCGCGATCGACTTCTCGCACAACCCCTTCTCCATGCCGCAGGGCGGTCTCGAGGCCCTGGAGACGCAGGACCCGCTGGACATCCTGGGCTGGCAGTACGACATCGTCTGCAACGGCGTCGAGCTGTCCTCCGGCGCGATCCGCAACCACGAGCCCGACATCATGCTCAAGGCGTTCGAGATCGCGGGCTACGACCGGGACACCGTCGAGGACAAGTTCGCCGGCATGCTGCGCGCGTTCCGCTTCGGCGCCCCGCCGCACGGCGGCATCGCCCCCGGCGTCGACCGGATCGTGATGCTGCTGGCCGACGAGCCGAACATCCGCGAGACCATCTCCTTCCCGCTCAACGGCAACGCCCAGGACCTGATGATGGGCGCGCCGACGGAGCTGGAGGAGGTCCGCCTGAAGGAGCTGCACCTCCAGGTGCGCAAGCCGCAGGCGAAGTGACACCAGCGGTCCGAGCGGTGGTGACACAAGCACGCTGAGCGGTACCGAAGGGCTCGAAACCGGCGTCGGTTTCGAGCCCTTTCGCTTGGGCACCGCGATTCACAGCTCTTTCAGATGTTCCTGCCGAGTAGCTCACGCCTACGTTCGCTGACCATGACGGACACTCAAACACCCGAAGACAGAGGGACGTTGGCCCGCCGCACGGTCTTGGTGGCCGGCGGTGTCGCGGTGACCGCGGCCGGTGCGGGCACCGCCCTCGCCACCGGCGCATCCGCCCAGGAGGGTGGCCCGAAACAGGGCGCCCCGAAGCCGGGCGCCCCGGAGGACACCTGCTACACGCTGACCTCCGAGCTGGTCGAGGGGCCGTACTACATCGACGCCGACAAGATCCGCCGGGATGTCACGGAGGACCAGGCGGGCGTCCCGCTCGCCCTCCAGCTCAAGGTGATCGACGCGGACACGTGCAAGCCGGTCCGGAACGCGGCCGTGGACATCTGGCACTGCAACGCCACAGGCGTGTACTCCGGTTACGAGGACATGGGCAGCGGCGGTGGGGGCGGCGGCCCGACGGGCCCTCCGCCCACGGATGCCCCCACCGGCACTCCCACCGGCGGTCCTCCCCCGGGCGGTGGCGGCGGCCACCAGGAGCCGACCGACGACGAGCGCTATCTGCGCGGCACCTGGCGCACCGACCGGCACGGCGAGGTCACCTTCCGGACCGTCTTCCCCGGCTGGTACCAGGGCCGTTGCGTCCACATCCATGTGAAGGTCCACGTGGACGGCACCTGGACCGACGCCGGCTACGAGGGCGGCCACGCCTGCCACACGGGCCAGCTGTTCTTCGACGAGAAGTCGGTGCTGCTGTCGGCCGAGGTGGAGCCGTACGCGAGCAACACCACTACGCGCGTCACCCTCGACGAGGACTCCATCTACCCGGACAACGGACACGCGGGCGGCCTGCTCTACCTCAAGTACGACCGCAGGCACTTCGCCCGGGGCGTCCACGGCCGCCTGACCCTGGAAGTGGCGACGGACGAGACGCACGACGGCTGAGACACGAGAGCCGAGGGCGCCCGGGAACCTGGCAGTGAGGTTCCGGGCGCCCTCGGGATGGCGAGTTGTTCGATCAGGTCCTGCTGGATGAGATCGATCGGTGCGGCAGTCGGCAACCTTTTCTGATCGTGTGACCACTGGTGAGTCGGAAGGTCCCTTCGCGGGAGCTTCACGTCGAGCATGGCTGTCTTCGCACCACGTAAGGACTCATCCGTGGCCTCTGCTTCCCACCGTCGGTCCCTTCGCGCGCGCCGCGTCGTCGTCGTCTCTGCTGCGGCCGTGGTCGCCGTCGGCGGTGCCGGTGTCGTCGTGTTGAACGCGAACGCCGGTACGACCGTCGACCTCTATCACCGGACGCTCGCCGCCAAGGACGGCTGGGCGTCGTCCGGGACCGGCACGACCGGCGGTGCGAAGGCGGACGCCGCGCACACCTTCACCGTCTCCACGCGTGCGCAGCTGGTGAAGGCGCTGGGCTCGGTGTCCGACACGACACCGCGGATCATCAAGGTCAAGGGCACGATCGACGCCAACACCGACGCCGCCGGGAAGAAGCTGACCTGCGCCGACTACGCGTCGGGCACCGGGTATGCGCTGACCGCGTACCTGAAGGCGTACGACCCCGCCACCTACGGGCGCTCCAAGCTGCCCTCCGGCACGCAGGAGAAGGCGCGGGCCGCGGCCCAGGACAGGCAGGCCGAGAACGTCGTCCTCAAGGTGCCGGCCAACACCAGCATCGTCGGCGTCCCCGGCACCAAGGCCGGCATCACCGGCGGCATGCTCCAGATCCAGAACGTCGACAACGTCATCGTCCGCAACCTCACCTTCGCCGCCACCGAGGACTGCTTCCCGCAGTGGGACCCGACGGACGGCGACGCCGGCAACTGGAACTCGGAGTACGACTCCGTCACCCTGCGCGGGGCGACCCATGTCTGGGCGGACCACAACACGTTCACCGACGCGGCCCACTTCGACAGCGCCAACCCCACGTACTACGGCCGCGAGTACCAGATCCACGACGGCGCCCTGGACATCACCAAGGGCTCCGACCTCGTCACCGTCGAGCGCAACCAGTTCACCGACCACGACAAGACGATGCTGATCGGCAGCAGTGACACCGACAGCACCGGCAAGCTGCGCGTCACGATCCACCACAACGTGTGGAAGGGCATCGTCCAGCGCGCCCCGCTGGCCCGCCTCGGCCAGATCCACCTCTACAACAACGTCTACGACACGACCACGCTGCACGGCTACGCGCCGCAGTACAGCATCAACTCCCGTGCCAAGGCGCAGGTCGTGGCCCAGAACAACTACTGGAAGGTGCCGGCCGGCGGCAAGATCGCCAAGCTGCTCAGCGGCGACGGCACCGGCTCGGTCGCGGGCTCCGGGAACCTGGTCAACGGCACGGCGACGGACCTGGTCGCCGCGTACAACGCCGCCGCGTCGAAGAAGATCAAGACGTCGGTGAACTGGACGCCGACGCTCACGGCGGGTCTTGAGACGTCGGCGAAGAACCTGCTCACGGAGCTGGCATCGACGACGGGGGCCGGCGTGCTGTCGTAGGAGCGGGCCGGCTCCTGGGGCAGCCCCCAGAACAGGCGTGAGGCCCCGGGATGTTCACGGGTCCGGGGCCTCACGCCGCACTGCGGTCACGCCGATACGTCGTTACGCGGGCTCGCCGCCGAAGCGCTCCTTGTAGTTCTCCAGGTCCTCGTCCGTGAGCTTGGCGAAGAGGACCGGGGGGACCGTGAAGGGGGTGCCGGTGGGGACCGAGTCGAGGGCGCGGGCCTGGTCGGGGGTGACCCAGGTCGCCGTGTCCTCGGCGAGGGCGAACGCCTGCCGCATGGCCTTCGACGACGTCGGGATGAGGGGCTCCGAGACCACCGCGTAGAGGTGGATCAGATTCATCGCCGTACGGAGGGTGAGGGCTGCCGCGTCCTTGTCGGTCTTGATCTCCAGCCAGGGGGCCTTCTCCTCCAGGTAGGAGTTGCCGGCCGACCACAGGGCGCGCAGTGCTGCCGCGGCCTTGCGGAACTGGAGGGCCTCCAGCTGGGACTCGTACTCCGCGAGGAGCTCCGCGATCTGCTCGCCGAGCTTCGTCTCCGGCTCGCCCGCCGCCGCGCCCGCCGGGACCTCGTCGCCGAAGCGCTTCTTCGAGAACGACAGGACGCGGTTCACGAAGTTGCCGAGGGTGTCGGCGAGGTCCTTGTTCACCGTCGCCGTGAAGTGCTCCCAGGTGAAGGACGAGTCGTCCGACTCGGGGGCGTTGGCGATCAGGAAGTAGCGCCAGTAGTCCGCCGGGAGGATGTCCAGGGCCTGGTCGGTGAAGACACCGCGCTTCTGGCTCGTGGAGAACTTTCCGCCGTAGTACGTCAGCCAGTTGAAGGCCTTGACGTAGTCGACCATCTTCCAGGGCTCGCGGATGCCGAGCTCCGTGGCCGGGAACATCACCGTGTGGAACGGGACGTTGTCCTTCGCCATGAACTCCGTGTACCGGACCGGGTTCTCGCCGGTGTCGGACTCGTACCACCACGCCTTCCAGTCGCGGTTCTCCGGGTCCTGGTCCGACCACTCCTTCGTCGCGCCGATGTACTCGATCGGGGCGTCGAACCAGACGTAGAAGACCTTGCCCTCCGCGGCCAGCTCCGGCCAGGTGTCCGCCGGGACGGGGACGCCCCAGTCCAGGTCACGGGTGATCGCGCGGTCGTGCAGGCCCTCGGTGAGCCACTTGCGGGCGATGGAGGACGCCAGCTGCGGCCACTCCTCCTCGTGCGCCGCGACCCACTCCTCGACCTCGTTCTGGAGCTTCGACTGGAGGAGGAAGAGGTGCTTGGTCTCGCGGACCTCCAGGTCGGTGGAGCCGGAGATCGCGGAACGGGGGTTGATGAGGTCCGTCGGGTCGAGCACGCGGGTGCAGTTCTCGCACTGGTCGCCGCGAGCCTTGTCGTAGCCGCAGTGCGGGCAGGTGCCCTCGACGTAGCGGTCCGGGAGGAAACGGCCGTCGGTGGGCGAGTACACCTGGCGGATCGCGCGCTCTTCGATGAAGCCGTTCTCGTTCAGGCGGCGGGCGAAGTGCTGCGTGATCTCCCTGTTCTGCGGGGAGGAGCTGCGGCCGAAGTAGTCGAAGTCCAGCGCGAAGCCATCGTAGATCGCCTTCTGCGCGTCGTGCGCCTGCGCACAGAACTCGGCTACGGGGATGCCCTGCTCCTTCGCGGCCAGTTCCGCCGGGGTGCCGTGCTCGTCCGTCGCGCAGATGTAGAGCACGTCGTGGCCGCGCTGGCGCAGGTAACGGGAGTAGACGTCCGCCGGGAGCATGGACCCCACCATGTTGCCCAGGTGCTTGATCCCGTTGATGTACGGAAGGGCGCTGGTGATGAGGTGTCGAGCCATCGGGGGCTGCTCCCAGGTCGCGGTTTCTGCAAGGGTTTCTGCAAGGTGTTCTGCAGGTGTGAACCTTGAAATCGTAGCCGACATGTGTATGCCGTCCGCCTCCCGTTTTATTGGGTGAGAAGCGGACGGCACGGGGTGTGACGGGGTGGGGTGGGTGGAGCGCGGACTTACGGGCGCCAGTCGATCAGGACGCCGTCGTAGAGTTCCGCGTCCGTGAGTTCCAGGGGGGTCGGGCCCGCGTGGAAGAAGGCCGTGTTGCTGGTCTTCAGCTTGCGGAGGTAGTCGAAGGCCTTGTTGTCGTGGTCGCCGAACGCGACGAACGAGAAGAACACGGAGGCGTGCGACTTCGCGGCGTCCGTCAGGGACTGGGTCGCCGGGGTCTTCGCGTCCGGGGCGCCGTCCGTCTGGAAGACGACCAGGGCGGGGGTGCCGGGGGTGGCGTTCTTGTCGTAGTGCGCGAGTACGGCTTCGACGGCGGCGTGGTAGCTGGTGCGGCCCATGCGGCCGAGGCCGGCGTGGGTTTCGTCGATCGCGTTCTCGGGGGAGGCGGCGGTGAGGTCTGTGGTGCCGTCCACTTCCGTGGAGAAGAAGACGACGTGGACGGAGGGGGTGGGGGCGGGGTCCAGGTGGGTCGCCAGGGCGAGGGTCTGGTCGGCCAAGGCCTGGGCGGAGCCGTCCTTGTAGTACGGGCGCATGCTCGCGGAGCGGTCCAGGACGAGGTAGAGCTTGGCCTGGGTGCCGGTGAGGTTGGCCTTGGCGAGGGCGGTCCCAACGGGGTCTGTGGGGGCGGGGACCTCGGCCTCGGCTTCGCCGTCGGCCTCGATGATGTTCCCACCCGCACCACCCGTGCTGCTTTCGTCGTCGAGTGCGGGTGGCCCCTGTGGGGCTTCCTCGACATCGGCGGCTGCGGGCTCGGGGGTCGCGGCAGGTTCGGGGGTCGCGGGAGCGGTCGGTTCGGCGACCTCCGCGGCTACCGGTTCGGCGACTGCCGCGGGCGCGGGCTCGGAAGCGGTGGCTTCGGGAGCGGCGGCATCGGCCGGTTCGGCGACTGCCGCAGGCTCGGGAGCGGCGGGCTCGGAAGTGGGTGCATCGGCCGGTTCGGCGGCTGCCGCTGCTTCCGGTTCCTCGACCGTCGTGGCGACCGGTTCAGGGGTCGGCTCCGGTTCCGGTTCCACCGTCGGCTCGGGCTGCGGGTCGGGAGTCTCCGCCGCGGGCTCCTCTTCCGTCGGCGGCACGAGCACGATGACCGCTTCGGCGGTGACCACTTCTTCTTCCGTGACCGAGGTCTCGGCAAGGACGACCAGCGGTTCCGCTTTCTCGGCCACCGGCTCCGCCACCACCGACTCCTCGGCCAGCGGCTCCGCCACCACCGGCTTCGCCGGAGGCTCCTCGGCGGTGACCTCTTCTTCTTCCTCTTCGGCGATCAGCGTCTCGGCGGGCACGACGACCACGACCGGTTCCGCTTCCGCCTCCGGCGTCGGCTCCTCGGTGACCGGGGCCTCGACGACCCGCTCCCCCTCCACCGGTGAAGCCGGCTTCGGGACGGCGACCTTGTCGAAGGCCGCTGCCACCAGGTCGTGCTCGTCGGAAGAGGACTGTGACTGTGCGGGGACCGTCGGCTGCGGAGCGGGGGACGGCTCGGTCGATGTGACCGGCGTCTCCTCCGTCCGCTGCGAAGGGGTTCGGTCCGCACCCTCTGCTTCGGCGGCACGCCCCTTGCGTGACCTGCCGAACGCGTTCCGCAGGAGAGTGAGAATGCCCATGTGCGCAACCCTTCGCGTGAGTTGAAGCCCGTCAATCCCTGGCCAGGACGGACACGTAAGGTTAGCGGCCCCGGGCGGTGATCTTGGGCAGGGGCGGGAGACAGTAGCGGGCCCGGTGTCAACAGCCCCGCGGCCAAACGGGGTTCACCTTTCGTTCAACCCGCGTCAGCGCTCCCGCACATGCGTGCCCCTAGCGCCACGTTCAAGCCAAGGGCATGCAAGGGGAGAGCAAAGTGCGCAAGCAGTTGCCGATCATCGGGATGCCGTCCGACTCGCACCCGGGAGGACGATCCTCCCTGACCTGTCGTTTCCGGTGTGGTGACGCCTGTTTCCACGAGGCGCCCAACACCAGCTCCAACGAGTACGTCGGTGACGTCATCGCCGGTGCCCTCGGCCGTCGTTCGATGATGCGGGCCGCCGCCGTCGTCACGGTCGCCGCCGCTGCCGGGACGGCCGGTGTGGTCGGGGCCCGGCCCGCGGAGGCCGCGGTGCGGGAGTCGTCCGCCGGATTCTCCGCAACGCACAAACCCCAGGGCAAAGCCGCGCGCGGACTCCGGTTCGGGGCCGTCGCTCCCAACACCGCCGACGCCGTCGTCGTCCCCGACGGATACGCGCAGAACGTCGTCATCCGCTGGGGCGAGCCCATCCTGCGCGGTGCCCCCGCCTTCGACCCGGAGAACCAGACGGCCGCCGCCCAGGCCGGGCAGTTCGGGTACAACAACGACTTTCTCGCCCTGTTGCCCGTCCCGGGTGAGCATCGGCGGCAGCTGCTCGTCGCCAACCACGAGTACACCGACGAGGTGTTGATGTTCCGCGGGTACGACCCCGCCAACCCCACCCGCAACCAGGTCGAGGTCGCCTGGGCCGCGCACGGGCTCGGTGTCGTGGTCGTGGAGGAGGACCGGCGGACCGGCGCCCTGCGTCCCGTGCCCCGGCACCACCTCAATCGGCGCGTCACCGTCACCACCGAGTTCAAGGTGACCGGGCCCGCCGCCGGCAGCGACCTGCTGAAGACCTCCGCCGACCCGACCGGCCGCAAGGTGCTCGGCACGCTCAACAACTGCTCCGGCGGGACCACCCCTTGGGGCACCACCCTGCACGGCGAGGAGAACTTCAACCAGTACTTCGCCAACGGGGCCCGCGCGACGGACAAGCGGTACGGGCTCGTCGCCGGGGCCACCGAGCGCAAGTGGGAACGGTTCGACAAGCGGTTCGACGTGCTCCAGGAGCCCAACGAGTCGCACCGCTTCGGATATGTCGTGGAGCTGGATCCGTACGACCCGACCTCGACGCCCCGCAAGCGCACCGCCCTCGGGCGCGTGAAGCACGAGGGTGCGACCGTGCGGCTCACCGACGACGGGCGTCCCGTCGTCTACACCGGTGACGACGAGCGGTTCGACTACTTCTACAAGTTCGTCGGTAGCAAGCGGATGAAGAAGGGGTCCTCCCGTGCCGCGCGTGAGCACAATCTGACGCTGCTCGACGAGGGGACTCTGTACGTCGCCAAGCTCACGGGTGACTCCCCCGCCATCGAGATCGACGGGACCGGGAAGCTGCCCGCCGACGGGGAGTTCGACGGCAGCGGCGAGTGGATTCCGCTGGCCACCGCCACCGCCAAGGGCGCCGTCTCGCACGTCGAGGGGATGACGGCCGAGGAGGTGCTCGTCTTCACCCGGCTCGCCGGTGACAAGGTCGGCGCGACCAAGATGGACCGGCCCGAGGACATCGAGCCCAACCCGCACACCGGCAAGGTCTACGTCGCCCTCACCAACAACACCAACCGCGGTGTCGGCGCGAACGCCCCCGTCGACGAGGCCAACCCGCGCAACGCCAACAAGCACGGGCACATCCTGGAGCTGACCGAGCGTCACAACCGTGCGGACAGTACGAAGTTCGCCTGGTCGTTGTTCCTCGTCGCCGGTGACCCGAAGGACCCCGCCACCTACTTCGCCGGGTTCCCGAAGGACGACGTCAGCCCGATCTCCTGCCCGGACAACGTGGCCTTCGACCCGCACGGCAACCTGTGGATCTCCACCGACGGCGCCCAACTCGGCTCGCACGACGGGCTGTTCGGCGTGGCGACCAAGGGGCCGCGACGCGGTGAGCTCAAGCAGTTCCTGACCGTGCCGAACGGCGCCGAGACCTGCGGTCCGCTCGTGCAGGACCGGCGGGTGCTGGTGGCCGTGCAGCACCCGGGCGAGATCGCCGGCGCGACCGTCGAGAGCCCGGCGAGCGTCTGGCCCGACGGCCCCGGCAAGATCGTGCGCCCGGCCGTCGTCGCCGTGTGGCGCAAGGACGGGTGCGACATCGGCGTCTGATCCGGACGACCTCCCCTACGGGAGGGCTGGGGCGGGCTCGGGTCTGGGGTCCCCGCCGTCGGGCGTGGGTCTCATACCTTTGCCCTCGGGCGTGGGTCTCCCACCCTCGCGATCCAGCCACTCCCGGTACGCCGGTGCCTCCAGGGCCGCCTCCCAGTACGCCTCGCGCAGGGCCGGCAGGGCGCCGTCCAGGTCCGTCTCCGTGCGCGCCGCGAGCAGGAGCCGTACGCCCAAGGGGTCGCCGTGCAGGCGGCGTACGGCCATGTCGGGGCGGGGGAGGCAGGACGGCTGGCAGACGGTGACGACCTCGCCGGTGTCCACCAGGGCGGCGGCCGTGTGGTAATCGCCGTGCAGGACATGGGGGTTGATGCCCGCCGTGCGGAACATGTGCTGCACGGCGTCCCACTCGCCGTCCACCGTGGGGTCGATCATCCAGCGGTCCCGGGCCAGTTCGGAGACGTGCACCGAGGCGTGCGCGGTGGCCGGGTGGCCGGCGGGCAGGGAGACGAACTGCGGTTCGCGCTCGATCAGGACGCGCAGCGGCAGGCCCTCGGGGATGCGCAGCGGGGAGCCCTCGACCTCGTGCACGAAGGCGACGTCGAGCTGGCCGTCGGCGACCATGCGGAGCAGGGCGTTCGGGGAGACGTTCATGTGCAGGGTGGGGTCCTGGCCGTGGGCGCGCAGGCGGCGCAGCCAGCCCGCCAGGGCGCGGCTCGCGGTGGAGCCGACGCGCAGTTCCTGGCCGCCCGTCGCGGCGGCCCGGGCCTCGCTGACCAGGGAGCGCATTTCGGCCACCAGCGGGCGGGCGCGGCTGAGCACCAGACGGCCCAGCGGGGTGGGCCGGCAGCCGGTGCGGGCCCGGACGAAGAGCGGGCCGCCCAGCTCCTGTTCGATCCGGCGCAGCTGGGTGCTCAACGACGGCTGGGCGACACCCAGTTGGCGGGCAGCCCGGTGCAGGCTGCCGGTGTCGGCTATGGCGCACAGTGCACGGAGGTGCCTCACCTCTAGGTCCATGCAAACGGAGCGTAAAGCGGAAGCAGACGTTTCACCAGACGCACAAATCCCGCCCGGTACGCACGAATTGGGCTCCCGATAGGGCGGTGCTATCGCCGACTGCCATCATCACAGCCGGGCCACAGGCGCAGAAACTCCTCGGTGACGAGACTCACCCCCACCTAGGAGTCCTCGATGAACAAGTCCCTTTCCCTGCATGCCCGTTCGGCGGTCGCGACCGGTATCGGTCTCGCGGTCCTCGGTCTCGGTACGGCGGTTCCGGCCGCCGCCGCCACGGCCTCGGCGCCCGCTCCGCAGGTCAGCGGCTCCGGCTACTCGGCCTACACCGGCTCCGCCGCCGAGTCCGACGCCAGCCAGGCCTTCTTCCAGGCCGTCCTGAAGTCGGTCGCGGAGAAGCGCGCCGCCAACCCGACCAGCGCGGCGGCCGTCACGGTGATCTACGACGCCTCCCGCGCGCCCACCTTCGCCACCCAGATAGCCCGCTCCACCGCGATCTGGAACGGCGCGGTGACGAACGTGAGACTCCAGTCAGGGTCCGCGTCCAGCGCCAACTTCAGCTACCGCGAGGGCAACGACTCCCGTGGCTCCTTCGCCTCCACCGACGGCCACGGGCGCGGGTACGTCTTCCTCGACTACCGGCAGAACCAGCAGTACGACTCGACCCGCGTCACCGCCCACGAGACCGGGCACGTGCTCGGTCTGCCGGACCACTACACGGGCCCGTGCAGCGAGCTGATGTCCGGCGGCGGCCCCGGCACGTCCTGCACCAACTCCAACCCCAACGCCGCCGAGCGGGCCCGGGTGAACCAGCTGTGGGCGAACGGCCTCGCCGCCGCCCTCGACCAGGCCGCGAGCGACAAGGCCCTCCAGAAGTCCGGGCGTTAGGAACTGACGCCGGGTACTGACCACCCAGCACTCACCACCCCCCACCAGGTGCGGGCCGCCTTCTGCACGAGGCGGCCCGCACCCATCTGTGTCGGCGGGAGCGGGTTGGTCCGCGGACGTCAGTGCGGCGAGGCGATGGCCCGGGCCGCCGCCACCTCCTGGCGCAGCGGCTCCAGCACGCTCCCGGCCGGCCCGGTCAGGTCGGTACGGACCTCCACCAGCACCTCGGACTCCCGTACGCCGTCCGCCAACTCCCGCAGCTGAAGCGTCACTTGGTGGATCTCTCCCGCGGACGGCGGAGCCGCTCCGTGGCGCACCCGCACCCGGGCCGCCGCCGTCGCGTCCACGATCCGTTCCACGGCGACGACCAGCGGCCACCAGGCGGCGGCCCGGCGGCCGGTCGGCGGGGGTTCGGTCAGGGCGCGCTGGAACTCGGTGCGGATGACGGACAGATCGCGGTAGAGACGGCGCCGCATCCGGGCCCGCGCGGCCGGTTCGGTGTCGTCGCCGAACGCGGACTCGACGTAGCGCGCGGTGTCGGTGACCGCGTCCGCGAGGCGGTCGCCGACGCGGGTGTGCCAGCTCTCCGGCCACAGCAGATAGCCGGCGACCAGGGCGATGCCGCAGCCCATGAGGGAGTCGAGCAGGCGGGGCAGGAGCAGGGCGGTGCCCTGGTGGTTGAGGACGTCGGACAGGAGCAGGATCACCGGGGTGATGGCGGCGGTCTGGTAGCCGTAGCCGCGGGGTGTGAGGAGCGGGATCAAGGGGGCCAGGCAGAGCAGGACCGCCACGTCCCACCAACCGCGCGGCACCTGTGAGAGCACCGCCGCCGCGACGAGCAGGCCGGCCACCGTGCCGAGGGCGCGCAGCAGGGCGCGGGAGAAGACGGAGCCGAAGTCCGGCTTCATCACGAAGGTGATGGTGAGCGCGACCCAGTACGAGCGCGGCACGGGCACGATCGAGACCAGGGCCTGGGCGATGCCGATGCACAGGGCCAGGCGCAGTCCGTAGCGCCAGGAGGCCGCGGAGAGGGTGACGTTGCGCAGGGCGCGGGCGGTGCGGATGCCGAGGGCGGCGGGCCGGCCGAGGCGGTCGTCGATGCCGCGTGGGTCGACGTCGGGCCGGGCGACGACCTCGGCCGCGTGGCGCAGGGCGTGGTCGACGGCGCGGGCGGTCTCCGAGGCGGGCGCCGGGAGCCTGAGCCCTATCGGCCCGGTGTAGCCGGTCTCCACGGCGTGCGCGAGGTGGCGTACCGCTTCCGGGATCTCGGCCGGCATGGGGATGCCGGCGAGATGGGCGGCGGGGGCGGCCTCCACGACCGGGGTGATGGCGTTCAACTGGGCGAGCAGCCGGGTCAGTTCGGTGCTGCGGCCGTGGTGGCGGGCGCGCCGGGCGAGGATGAGGTCGTAGGACTGGTTCAGGGACTGGGTGACGGCGTGCCGGGCCTCGTCGTACTCCTCCCGCCCGCAGGCCGCCATCAGTTCGGCCACCTGCCGGTAGGTCCCGCCGACCGCCGCCCGCTCCGGCACCCCCGACCTGAGCGGCCAGGCGAGCAGCGCGAGGAGCAGCACCAGCAGCCCGCCGCCGGACATCAGCAGCGGCGCCAGCCACCACGCGCCGGGCAGTGGCAGGCCCGCGCCGATCACACAGTTCAGGAGCAGCAGCAGTCCGGATACGGAGGCGACCGCGCCGATCGTCGAGATCATCCCGGAGGCGAGCGCGACGGCGGTGACGGCGGCGACCGCGAGCCAGCCGTGCCCCTCGACCAGGGCGCCCAGGGTCACGCCGATCGCGCCGAAGAGCTGCGGGATCGCGATCTTCAGCAGCCGCATCCGGTACGCGTCGGCGGTGTCGCTGATCACGCCGGACAGGGCGCCCATGGAGGCGAGCGCGCCGTACGCCGCGTGGTCGGCGGCGAGGCCGATCAGCAGGGGCAGGGCCATCGCGATCGCGGCGCGGGCCACGGCGGGGCGGTTGACGGGGGTCTGCTGGGCTCGGAGGTTCCGCACCAGCCAGTCGGGAGGGGTGAGGCCGATGGGGAACTCGCGGGGCATGCGCCCATTATGGGCACCCCGTCCCGGGTCAACCGCGCTGGTGGAGCGTGATGTCGACGACCAGGGCCCGGTGGTCGGTGTCGGCCAGCGTGAGGAACCGGGCGCGGCTCGCGGAGAAGTCCCGTGACACCAGGACGTGGTCGATCTGCGCGCCGATCACCCCGGCCGTGCGGGACGGCCAGCTGGGCGTGCGGTCGTGACCGGCGAGCCGGGCCGCGTCGCGCAGCCCGGCGCCGAGGATGGAGCGGAAGGCCGCGTGGTCCTGGGAGGCGTTGAAGTCCCCGGCCAGGATGGCGGGGGCGTCCCGGTCGGCGGCGGCCACGTCCCGCAACCGGCCCAACTCCCGTTGCCAGACGTCCACCTGGCCGGGCAGCGGGGGCATCGGGTGCGCGAGCTGGAGCCGTACGGACGCGCCGCGCACGTCGGCGACGGCTCCGGGCATGCCCATCGTGCCGGCGACTCCCTCGGTCGCGCGCAGGGGGAAACGGCTGAGGATGATCGACCCCTCCGAGCCGCCCGCCCGGACGGCCCGGCGGTAGGGGTACTCGGCGGCGAAGGTGCCCTCCAGGGTGTCCTGGCAGGTGTACTCGCACTCCTCCACGAACACGATGTCCGGCCGCTCGCGGTGCAGGACGGGGACGAGGGAGGGGGCGCCGCGGCCGAACTCCACGTTCGAGGTGAGCACCTTGAGCTCGGCGACCGGCGTCCCGTCGGGCTCGTCGCCGCTGCCGTACGGCTCGATGAGCCACGCGAGCAGTCCGAGCAGGACGATCCCCCACACCAGTCCGGTCCGCCAGCGCGCCAGCAGCGCGAGCAGCAGGGCGAAGCCGGTGGGGGCGAGCAGCCAGGGGAGGAAGGCGAGGATCTGGGGGACGGGGGTGAAGCCGTCGCTGTCGAGGAGACGGCAGCCGACGATCAGGCTCAGTGCGGCGAACAGTACGGCGGCGGGCCACAGTCCGGCACGCGGCACCCGGCGTCGACGCTCGCCGTCACGGGGGCCGCCGCCCCCGTCCCCCCGCTTCGGCCTGAACGGCCTCGTCCGCAAACGCCGGACGGGCTGAATGGTCACTCGCCCGACATTACGGGCACGCGTCCATCCGCGCCAGGAACTTCCCCAACGCCTCGTCGAACTCCGCCGGTCGCTCCAGGTTCGGCAGATGAGCCGCCCCCGCGATCACCCGCAACGTCGAGTCGGGCAGCGCCGCGTGCATCGCCTCGGCGTCCGAGACCGGGGTGTACTCGTCGTCCGCGCCCACGACGACCAGGGCCGGGACGGTGACCCGGGTGAGCAGGTCGCGGTAGTCGGGGCGGGCGGCCCGGGCGCGCAGGGCGGCCGCGGCGGCCTGTGGCGCGGTGGCCGTCATCATGCGGTGCACGTGCGCCTTGACCTCGGCGTCGGCGTACGGCGTCACCATCTTCTCCAGCACCTCGTCGGCGTACCCGCGCATGCCCTCCCGCAGCAGCCGGTCCGCCATGGCGTGCCGGGCCCGGACGCCCTCGGGGGTCTCGGCGGCGGGGAAGGTGTCGGCGAGGACCAGGCCCCGGACGCGGTCCGGGAACCGCCGGTAGCAGTCCATGACGATCTGGCCGCCCATGGAGAGACCGCCCAGCACGCACGTCTCCACGTCCGACGCGTCCAGCAGCGCCTCGATGTCCTGCGCGAACTGCTCGAAGGCCGTGATCCCGGGGGACGGCGGGGAGGCGCCGTAGCCGCGCAGGTCGGGGGCGAGGACGCGGCGGGTGGCGGAGAAGGCGGTGAGCTGCGGGCGCCACATCGTGTGGTCGAAGGGATGGCCGTGGACGAGGACGAGCGGGATCGGCGGCATGTGATCGACGGTAGGCAGGGGCAACTCCTCGGTGCAATAAAATCTTTGCCCTCGGTGCAATGGGGAGAACGGGAGAGGTTCCGAGCAATGACGGGAACGGGAGGGGCTCCGATGAGACGACCGCACGACTTCCGCGCGATCGCCGACCGCATAGGCGCCGACATCGCCGCCGGACGGCTCCGCCCGGGCGAACGGCTGCCCCCGCAGCGGGCGTTCGCGCGCCGGCACGGGATCGCCGCCTCGACGGCGGAGCGGGCGTACGGCGAACTCGTGCGGCGCGGGCTGGTGGTGGGCGAGGTCGGCCGCGGCACCTTCGTACGGGCCGCCGCCCCGCAGCCGACCGGGCGGGCGCTCACCGAGCCGGCCGCCGAGGAACCGGTCGCCCTTGTGCCCGGCGAACCTTCCGCGCCGGTCAACCTGGAGCTCAACTACCCGTCCGTGCCTGGCCAGTCGGAGTTGCTCGCGCCCGCCCTCGCCCCGCTCCTGCGCCCCGACGTCCTGACCGAGGCCCTCCGCCCGGCCCCGGTCACCGGCACCGCGTCCGCCCGCGAGGCGGCATCCGATCTGCTCGCCGTCCCCGGTTGGCGCCCCGACCCCGCCGGTCTCCTCTTCACCGGCAACGCCCGCCAGGCCATCGCCGCCGCCCTCGCCTCACTGGTCCGCCCGGGAGGCCGGGTCGGCGTCGAGGAGTTGACGTATCCGCTGGTCAAGGAGATCGCGGGACGGCTGGGCTGCACGCTGGTGCCGTTGCTGGGCGACGCGGACGGGCCGCTCCCGGACGCACTGGCGGCCACCCACCGCACGGCTCCCCTCTCCGCGCTCTATCTCCAGCCGACGCTGCACAACCCGACGGCACGGTCGATGAGCGCCGGGAGGCGACACGAACTGGCGGAAGCCGTAAGGGGGTTGGCCATCCCCGTCGTGGAGGACCGCATCTGGTCCTTTCTCGACGCGGCGACCGGCACCGCCCCCTTCGCCGCCCACGCCCCCGAACTCACCCATGTCGTCGACGGGTTGTCCAAGCGGGTCGCGCCCGGGCTCACCGTCGGCTTTCTCGTCGTACCGCCGCGGCGGGTGGAGACGGTGGCGGCGGCCGTGCGGTCCGGGGGATGGAGTGCGGGGCGGTTCGCGCTGGAGGCGGGCGTGCGGTGGATCGGGGACGGGACGGTGGCGCGGTTGGTCGCGGCGAAGCGGGCGGACGCGGTGCGTCGGCAGGGGGTGCTGGCCGAGGTGCTCGACGGGTTCCGGGTGCGGTCGGATCCGCGGGCCTATTTCGCCTGGTGGGAGCTGCCGGCCCCCTGGCGCGCGGACACGTTCACCGCGGCCGCGGCGGCCCACGGCATCGCCGTCACCCCGGGTTCCGCCTTCGCCGTCGACCCGCGCCGCACACCGGACGCGGTCAGGCTTGGACTCGGGTCGGCCCGTTTGCCGGATCTGGAGCGGGCGTTGCGGGTGCTCGGCGGCGTCGTACGAGGTGCAGGACGAGGTGTCCCCAGCGGGCCGTCAGCCAGGTGGTCACCGCGACCGTGAGGCCCAACGCCAGCAGGAGCCAGGCGGTTTGGCGGAGGGTCGTGGTGAGGGCGTCGTAGATCGCCGCCGCCGCGGGGCGGTGGGTCTCGTCGGGGAGGTCGGTGAGGGTGAGGTGGCGGCCCAGGGCGACGGCGAGGCCCAGGGCGGCGCCGCCCAGCGCCGTGCCGAGAGCGGTCGCGGTGAGGGCGCGGCGGCGGCAGGCGGCGAGCGCGATGCCGGCCACGGCGAAGACGACGGCCGCCAACGGCAGCCAGAAACCGGCGACTTCCAGCACGTGGAAACCCTTTCGGAACCGGTCCACTTCCTGGGCCGGGAGGACGGCGACTCGGGTGTGTTCGACGGGGATGTCGGCGGCCAACGGCACGTGGTCGAGCGACAGTCGGGCCTTCAGCCGGGTGGTGACCGGAGCGAGGTCGACGGTCACGTCCTCGTGGTCCGTCCTGTCGCGCAGCGCGGTCAGCACTGCGTCGTGGACGGCCCGGTTGCCGGTGTCCCAGGCCGTGCGGAAGGCCTCGGTCGTGGTGAACGAACGGACCGCGTCCCGTACGAAGGGGCGGGCGGCGGTGGGCAGGGGGCCTGTGTCGGTCCGGTCGTCGACCTCGTGCATGATTCCGGCCCCGACGGAGTCGGCGACGGCGTCCCGCACCGCGGGGTCCTTGGCCAGCGGCGCCATCGTGGTGACGTACCGGCCGGTGTCGGCGAGCCCGTACGCCGCCCAGGCCGCCAGCGCGCCGAACGGCGCGAGGACGCACGCGAGGGTGAGCAGAGCGGCCGCCAGGGCGCTCCTGGGACGGGAGGGCACCCTCTCAGGCAAAACGGTCGGGGGGACGGGCGCGAGCGGGGTGACTCCATCTGGGCGCACGCTGCCAGTCGAACGGGCGCTGTGCGTCGGAAACCGTGGCGGAGCTGGGCATTCCGCTCTCCGGTGGAGGGTTCACCCGAACGGGTGTTTCCTGGTGCTGGGGAGAAGGAGGCCGATCCATGCGCACCACTCCGGCCCTGCGGACCCTGGCCGCGGTACTGCTCACCGGTGGCACCCTCGTCGCCGCGGCGGCGGGCACCTCGGCCGCAGCCGCTGCCCCGCCGACGTACGCCGACGGTCATGGCGGCGGTGGCGGATCCGGCGGTCCGATCTGGGGCACCATCGTCTCCCGCTCCGCACTGAACGTGCGGTCGGGTCCCACCGTCAACTCCTCCGTCGTCGACCAGCTCTCGCCGGGCAGTCAGGACCGTGTCGAGTGCATGGTCCAGGGCCAGAGCGTCAACGGAAACCCGTACTGGTACTGGCTCGTCGGCGCCCAGGGCTGGGCGAGCGCCGCCTTCGTGGACACCGACGGGCAATGGGTGCCGACCTGCGCGGACCCCTGTCCGCAGTGGCGGGACGGCAACTGGTCCAACGCGAACTGGAACGATCCGAACTGGAACGACGGCTCCTGGGCCACGTCGAGTTCCGGGTCCTGGAGCGCCTCGGGTTCGTGGAGCTTCAGCGCCTCCGGATCCTCGTCGTCGGCCTGGGACTGGCTGCCTTGGTGACGCTGCCTCGGTGAGGTGAGGGAAACCGAGGGAGATCACGAGAGACCGAGGGAGTCGGAGAACGCGCGGGCCCCGGCGGATCCATCCGCCGGGGCCCACGCGTGTGCGGTGCCGTACGTCAGCGCAGGCGGTTTCCCTCGCCGTCCTCGCGCGTGTAGTAGCGGTAGAAGAAGACACCGAAGACGGCCGCCGTGACGACGATGCCCAGCGCCACCGAGCGGTAGATCGACTCGCCGGTCTGGCTGTAGAGGAAGCCGACCGCGGCGCCCGCGAAGCCGGACTTCACCAGCGAGTGCAGTTCGCGCTTGAGCAGCGGGGCGAACGTCGCGACCGCGAGGCACAGCACGATGAACGCGGCCGCGCTGACGAAGCCGAACAGGATGTTCCAGCCGGTGATCTCGCCGCCGCCGCGCCGGTTCGCGGCGGCCCAGTAGCCGAAGACGAGTCCGAGGATCACCGGGACCCCGTAGCGCGCCGCCCGGTGCACGCGGTCGTCGAAGATGTCGGGTGTGTGGACGGGCCGGGTCGTCCGGCCCGCGAACCGGCTGCCGGTCCTGCCACGCATTCCGCCGGGCGTGGGTGCCGCTTGAGCCATGAGAGTGCTCCTCTCTCTCCTCGCCCCCGACTTCCAGAGCACACCTGGAAAAGGGAGCTGGCAAGTCGTCGTGCCCGGATGCGGGCGGTGGGGGCGCGTGTTTCGCTGGGCCGCATGAGACGGGCCGGGGCTCGGCGCGGTGACCCGGCCGCCCGGCATCAGATGCTGCGGGTGCGGGGGCGCAGTGTGGCCTGGGTGCCGCCGCTGGTGCTGCTGCTCGCGATCGCCGCCGTGGACTGGAACACCACCGGCGAGTTCCGGGTCATCTCCTGGATCGTGCTCGTGCCCGGGATCGCCGCCGCGATCTGCGGGGTGTGGGGCACCGCCGTCATGTCCGTGCTGGCCGTCCTCACCTACGTCGTGGTCGACAGCGCGTGGCCCGGCGAGTACCAGGCCGGCTGGCCCGACTTCGTGCTCGTCCTCGTCGGCGGCATCCTCGCCACCCTCGCCTGCGTGGTCCGGGTCCGCGGCGAACTCCGCATGCTGCACATCCGGGACGTCGCCGACACCACCCGCCGTACCGTCCTGCGCCCCCTGCCCCCGCACTGGGGCGGCCTCGAACACGCCGCCGTCTATCTCTCCTCCGACGTCGAGGCACGCGTCGGCGGCGACTTCTACGACATCCAGCCCGGCCCGCACGGCACCCGCGTCCTCGTCGGTGACGTGCAGGGCAAGGGCCTGGGCGCGGTGGAGGCGGCGGCCGCGCTGCTGGGCACGTTCCGGGAGGCCGGGTACCACGAGGCGGATCTCGGCACGGTCGCCGAGCGGCTGGAGATCCGGATGCTGCGGCACCGACGCCGGAACGCGGCGCTCGGCCCGGACCGGGGGACGCCCGCGCCGGCGCGAGGGGCTCCCGACCGCCCGTTGGACGGCGACCGGTTCGCCACCGCCGCCCTGGTCGGCTTTCCCGCGGACGACCCGGGCGCCGTGGACGTGCTCCTTTTCGGCCACGAACCCCCGCTGCTCGTCGGTCCCGGCGGGGTACGTCCCGTGCCGCCGGGCGACGGACTTCCGCTCGGCCTCGGTGAACTCGCCGTCGACGGGCCGCCGTCCGTGCGCCGGGTGCCGCTCGCGCCCGGCGAGACGCTGCTGCTCACCACCGACGGGGTGACCGAAGCGCGGGACGGGGACGGGGAGTTCTATCCGCTGGCCGCCGACGTGGCCCGCGCCGTCGCGGCCGACCCGCGCACCGCCGAACCCCGGCGGCTGGTGGCCTTCGTACGGGATCGCACCCTGCGCCACTGCGGCGGGCGGCTCGTCGACGACACCACGGTGTTCGCGGTGCGGCGCGACGGGGAACAGGAGGAACGGGGGGAACAGGGGGAAGGGGGGTAACGGGTGGTCGGAAGTGGACGTTTGCAGTCCTGAGACCCACCTTTGCAGCCGCAGCGGTTACGGTGCTGGCGTACGTGATCGTCGGGGGATGGGGAGGGAACGATGCCCGGAACCGTGCTGCTGCTGGCCGCTTCACCGGTCGGCAGGGGGTGCCTGGTGGACGCGGCCTCGGTGCTCCCCGTTCTCGCCGCGGTCCCGCCCGCCGTGTTGTCCGGCACGGACACGGCCAACGTCGTCGAGCTCGCCGACCCGTTGGAGCCGCAGGCCGTCCTGACCCGGCTGCGTGCCGCGGCGACCGCGCCGGGTCCCTTGACGCTCTTCGTCACCGGGCAGCTCCAACTCGACCGGCGGCAGCGGCTGCCGCACCTCGCGCTGGCCCGCACGACGCCGTCCACGGTCCGCTACACAGGTCTGCCCTGGCAGTGGATCCGTGAGGAGCTGCGGCTGCGGCCGCCGGGGGCGACGACGATTCTCTTCGATCTGCATGCGGACGTGGAGACGTGGGAGTGGTTGCGTTCGAACCCCCTCGACTGCGGTCGCAACAACGCGGTCTACGGCCGTGCAGCACCGCCACCGGGTCGGCGGACCGTGGCTGTGCCTACGTACATGAAGGCCGTGGCGACGATTCTGCGCAGTGGGTTTCGGCCGCCGGTGGAGCAGTTGCATCAGCAGGCGTTGGCCCGGGTGGGCCCGGACGGCTTCGCCGACCTGCTGTTCGCGAGCGAGCCGGGGGTGATGGGCACCGTCCCTGGGGGCACCGTCCCTGGGGGCACCGTCCCTGGGGGCTCCGCCCCCAGACCCCCATATCGGCCTGAACGGCCTCGTCCTCAAACGCCGGACGGGCTGGAAAATGAACGGAGTTACGGCGAAGCCGCCGACCCCGGCAAAGCCGCCGATCCCGGCAGGGGCCACGACCTCGGCAGAGTCTCCGATCCCGGCAGGGCCCCCGACCCTGGCAGGGGCCCCGGTCCCGGCAGGGCCCCCGACTCTGGCAGGGTCCCCGATCCCGGCAGGGCCCCCGACCCTGGCAGGGGCCCCGGTCCCGGCAGGGCCCCCGACTCTGGCAGGGCCCCCGATCCCGGCACGAGTCCCGCCCTCGGCAGGGGCCCCGATCCCGGCAGAGCTGCCGCCCCCGGCAGGAGCCCGGACCCTGGCAGAGCCGCCGATCCCGGCAAGGGGGCCGACCCCTACGTCGAAATCTCCGCCGCCGTCCAATCCGGCCGCCACCCCGACGCCGACGCCCTCGCCGCCACGCACGAGCAGCTCGCCGTGCGGGCGCATGGGCCCGGGTCCGAGGACGCGTTGCACTGGGCCGAAGTTCGGGCGGATCTGGCGATGTTCGCTGGGGATCCGGTGCGTAGTTGTCGGACCTGGCTGGCGGTGGCCGGGGCGCGGCTGACGGCCGGGTGGCCGGCCGATGCGCCGGATGTGGAGGCGGCCGTGGACCGGGCGCACCATCAGTGGGGGCAGGTCGTCGATCCGGTCGCCGCGCGTGAACTCGGCGCGGAGCTGGCCGACTTGAGGTCGCGGGTGCCGGGGCGGCGCGAGGGCGCGCTGGATCATGTGCAGCGTCAGCTGCGGCAGTTGCAGACGCAGAGCTAGGGCGGTGCCGGCCTAGGGCCTGTCCGGCGGATCAGGCCGGCTATGAGGTGCGGTACCTCTTGGCCGAGCCGAGCGGGGTCTGGTGCGTGCAGCTGCAAGGCGGAGGAGGGAGTCGACGCGATGGGGGTCCCCCCGCGCGAGCGAAGCCGAGCGTGGGGGAGTCGGCGACCGACGACAACGCGGCTGGGGGTCCCCCCCCCACGCCTTTAAGGCAGTGGGGGAGTGCGTGCCAGGGCCCGCGACGCCGGACTGATCCGCCGGACAGGCCCTAGGTGAGGTAGGTCAGCGCCCCCGACACCAGTGTCCGTACGCCCGGTGCCACCGTCGACAGGTCCGGGGCGAAGTGCGGGCTGTGGTTGCTGGGGACGGCGTCGAACTTCTCCATCAGGTCCGTGCCGGGGGCCGCGTTCCAGGTCTCGGCCGGCGTGGAGGTCACGAACCAGTAGGAGTACGGGAGTTCGTCGAGGGCGAGGCGGGAGAAGTCCTCGCTGCCCATCGCCGGGCCGGGGTCGAAGACGGTGGCCGCGCCGAAGACCTCGCGGTGGACGGCGGCCACGCGGTGGTCGGTGTCGGGGTCGTTGACGGTGACCGGGAACTCGTCGCCCAGGATCAGTTCGGGCTCGCGCGGACAGCCCGCCGCACGGCACTCGCCCTCGGCGATCCGGCGGACCGCGGCGACCATCCGGTCCCGTACCGCCGGGGACTGGGTGCGCAGGTTGAGCCAGATCCGGGCGGTGGCCGGGATGATGTTCGGGGCCGTGCCCGCCTCGATGCGGCCGACGGTCAGGACGGCCGACTCGCGGGGCGCGATCTCCCGGCTGACGACCGTCTGGAGGCGGGTGACGATGTGCGCGGCCGTGACGATCGGGTCGACCGTCGTCTCCGGGCGGGAGCCGTGGCCGCCCTCGCCGTGCACCACGATCTCGACGTCCGTCGACGCCGACATGATCAGTCCGGGCACGTGCGCGTACAGGCCCGCCGGGCCCGGCGCCACATGCTGGCCGAGCAGCACGTCGGGGCGCGGGAAACGGTCGTAGAGCCCGTCCTCGATCATCGCGGCGGCGCCGCCCCCGGTCTCCTCGGCGGGCTGGCCGAGCACGAGGAGCGTGCCGGACCAGGTGTCGCGGCCCGCGGCCAATGCGGCGGCGGCGCCCGCGAGCCAGGTGACGTGCAGGTCGTGGCCGCAGGCGTGCATCAGGCCCGGGGTGGTGGAGGCGTAGGGCAGACCGGTCCGTTCCTCGACCGGCAGCGCGTCCATGTCGGCGCGCAGGAGGACGGTCGGTCCGTCGCCGTTGCGCAGCAGGCCCACCACGCCGGTGCCGCCGATGCCCTCGGTCGTCTCGTAGCCGGCGGCGGTGAGGCGCTGGGCGAGCACGCCCGCCGTGCGGTGCTCCTTGAACGCCGGTTCCGGATGGCGGTGCAGGTCCCGGTAGAGGTCCTCCAGCGCCGGGACCGCGAGGTCGGCGGTGAGGTCCAGGGCGGTGCGCGCGGCGGCAGAGGTCATGCGGGCAGCGTATGGGGCCCGGATGTCACCCGCATGGGGGCGTTCGCGCGGCCGGAATCCGGTGGCGCTGCTATCCACGGAGGAGGGGGACGGTCACCACCGATTCCACCGAAGGAAGGCCCTGATGGCCACCACGCTCACCACGCCCACCGGCTCCACCACGCTCTCCATAGATTTCACGCAAGGCCTCAACGACGCCTGGTCGAAGGTCGCCCAGTTCGTGCCGAAGCTCATCGGCTTCCTGGTCGTGCTGGCCATCGGCTGGTTCATCTCGAAGATGATCGCCCGCGTCCTGGACCGGGTGCTGCGCAAGGTCGGCTCGGAGCGACTGTCCGAACGGGCCGGCACGCAACGGCTGTTGAGCGACTCCAAGTACGACATGACGGGCATCGTCTGCAAGATCGTCTACTACGCGCTGATGCTGATCACCCTCCAGCTCGCGCTCGGCGTCTTCGGCACCAACCCGGTCTCCACGATGATCAACGGCATCGTCGCCTGGCTGCCGCGCGGCATCGTCGCGGTCGTCCTGATCGTGGTCGCCATGGCCATCGCGAACGCGGTTCGCTCCATCGTCACCGGCGCGCTGTCCTCGGTCTCCTACGGCCGCACGGTCGGCACCGTCATGTGGGCCTGCATCCTCGCCCTGGGCGTCATCGCCGCCCTCGGCCAGGCGGGCATCGCCACCACGGTCACCCAGCCCGTCCTCTACGCGGCCCTCGCGACCGGCGCCGGCATCCTGATCGTCGGTGTCGGCGGCGGCATGATCGGCCCGATGCGCCAGCGCTGGGAGCGCATGCTGACCACCGTCGAGACGGAGTCGACCCGCGCCAAGGGCAGCATGGCGGCCTACCAGGCGGGCCGTGAGGACGCCCTCGGCAACGCGCCGGCACGGGAGCGCACAGACATGCGCGGCGGCGACATGGGGATGGGCGGCGGCGGTACGGACATGCGGGGGCCCGGCGGGATGTGACGCCGAGCGGGTACGAGCGGGCGGGCGGCGGGCGCGAGGGGGGCCGCCGCCCGCCACACGCGGGGTTCGGCAACGCCCTGAACGGGCGCGGGGCTGTGTCAATGTGCGGCTCCGCCGCGTGGGCGCGACCGGCCACGCGGCGCGGCGGCCGAGCGACGGCAGGGGGGCGCGTACCGCCGGGCACCCACTGGGAGGGGGGTCCAGCAACGCCGTAGAGGGGCGCGGGGCTGTGTCAATGTGCGGCTCCGCCGCGTGGGCGCGACCGGCCACGACGGCGCGGTAGCCGGGCGACGACCTTCAGCCGCCCGTCCCGCGGAGCAGATCGTGCCGATGCACCAGCCAGCTGATGGCGGTCAGCCGGCACACCGCGTAGTCGTGCCCGACCGGCTCGCGCCAGTCGATCTCCTCCAGCGCGTCCAGGAACCCGAGCGCGTAGTCGGCGAGGACCTCGCGGTGCGGGGGTCGGGGGATCAGCCCGGAGTGATTGACCGCGAGCCGTTCCCTGAGTTCGGCCACGTGCTGATCGACGGCGGCCACGAATCCGGGCTCGAACGCGAACTCCGCGAAGCGGGGTGCGAACGAGCCGGTGATTCTGGCCAAGGGGGACATTTCTCTACGGTAAGTGGGTCGGGGGCGGTTGATTACGTGATTTCCCTCACCGCTGAGTCGTCGTGTGTCGTACCTGCTCACGGGCAGGTTCGGGCCCCGTCGCCCGGGCCGGGCCCGCGTTCGCCGCGAGGATCAGGGTCACTACGGTGACCACGGCGGCGGTCAGGCTCCTGGCGTAACGCTGGACGGTGCTGGTGCGTTCGAGCACGGTCACCTCGCAACAGCCAAATGTTGAACGAAAGCCAACGGTTAAACACGTTTACTGTGCGGTTTAACCTAGGGGCTGACAGAGCCGAACGGCAAGGGGCGCAGGGGGAGTTGGCCGATGACGGACCGCGATGACCCGGGCACTATCGGGCGAAGAGTGCAGCATCTGCGGGCCGAACGGGGGCTGACCCAGAAACAGTTGGCCGAGCCCGCGTACACCCCCGCCTACATCTCCACCCTGGAGGCGGGCCGGGTGCGCGCCTCCGACGAGGCGCTGCGGCACATCGCCGAGCGGCTCGGGGTGGCGTACGAGGAACTGGCGACCGGCCGGCCGGCCCACCTCGCGACCGATCTCCGGCTCCGGCTGACCGAGGCGCAGCGCACGCTCGCCACCGGCGCGGCCGAGGAGGCGGCCGGGCAGTACGCCGCGCTGCTCGCCGAGGCCGAGGCGCACGAACTGACCGACGTCGAGGCCGTCGCCCTGCTCGGGCTCGGCGAGTGCGCCATCGACACCGGCGAACTGGCCGCCGCCCGCCTGTACTTCGAGCGCTCCGAACAGGCCCTCGCCGACGCCCCGCTGCCCGCCCGCGTGCCCGCCCTGCGCGGCCGCGCCGTCTCCCACTACCTGGCCGGCGAACTCCGGTACGCCGTCTACCTGCTGGAGTCCACCCTCGACGAACTCAACCGCGGCGGACTGCACGACCCCGACGCGCTGCTCCTCCTCTACGCCAGCATCATCGGCCCCTACATGGACATGGGCGCCCAGGCCCGCGCCGCCCAGGCCGCCGAGTTCGCGCTCGCCCTCGCCCCGCAGTCGCAGGACCCGGCCCTGGTCGCCCGGATGCACCGCTCGGTGGCCCGCACCCTGCTCGCCGAGGGCCGGATCGCCGAGGCCGACGCCTCCCTCGTCAAGGCCGCCGAGCTCTACCGCACCCTCCAGCTCCGCACCGAGCTCGCCAACTGCCACTGGATGCGCGGCTACGTCTCCGCGCAGAACGGCGAACTGGAGCGCGCCGAGGGCGAGTTGCGCGAGGCCCTCGCCATGCTCACCGCCAAGCGCGCCGCGCTCTACAGCAGCCAGGTCGCCGTCGAACTCGCCGACGTACTGCACCGGCGCGGCAAGTCCGACGAGGCCGCCGCGATCCTGGAGGACGTCCTGGGCGGCCTCAGCTCCGAACGCGGCGCCCTGCACTCCGCCGCCGCGCACCGCCTGCTCGGCATCATCGCCGAGGACGCCCGCGACACCGATGCCGCCGAGGAGCACTACGTCCGCGCCCTGAGCCTGCTGGAACGGGCCGGAGCCGCCGGCGACCTCGCCGACCTGTGCCGTCTGCTCGGCGACCTGCTGCGCCGCACCGGCCGGGTGGAAGCCGCCCTCGACGCCTACCGCACCGGCCTCGGCCACCGCACCTCCCCGGGCACCACGACCCTGGGCCCGGCCCCGGCGCAGCCGCCCCTGTGACCTCGGCCGATGTGATCCACAGCGCGCTCTCCGGCGAACCCGGGGTGGGGCACAGCGGCACCCGTTAGCCTGCGCGGGACGTTTCCGGCACTACTGGGACAGGCGCGTGCAGAATCAGCGGACGGTGGTCGACGGCGTGCGCCTCGTCGTACGCGCGCTGGTGTACGCCGTGCTCGGCGGCTCCGCGCTGATCGCCATCGCCACCGTCGTCTCCGTGCTCGGGCCGATGCTCGCGCTCGACCTCTACACCCCGCCGGTCGCCGCCTGGTGGACCGTGTTCACCGCGATCGCCGTCCAGGGCGTGCCCTTCCTGCTGCTCGGCACCGTCGTCTCCGCGGCGATCGGCGCCTTCGTACCGGAGCGCGTCTTCACCAGGCTCCTCCCCCGCAACCCCGCCCTCGCCGTGCCCGTCGCGGGCGCCGCCGGAGTCGTCCTGCCCGGGTGCGAGTGCGCGTCCGTGCCGGTGGCCGGGAGCCTGATGCGGCGCGGGGTGACGCCCGCCGCCGCCCTCGCCTTCCTCCTCTCCGCGCCCGCCATCAACCCGGTGGTCCTGGTCGCGACCTCGATCGCCTTCCCCGGCCGGCCCGGGATGGTCCTCGCCCGGCTCGTCGCCTCGCTCGCGACCGCCGTGGTGATGGGCTGGCTGTGGGCCCGGTTCGGGAAGGACGAGTGGCTGCGGATGCCGGCGGCGAGGGGTGGTGGTCCGGGCGACGCCTCCGGCCCGCGCGCCTTCCTCACCGGTCTCCAGCACGACTTCCTGCACGCCGGCGGCTTCCTCGTGCTCGGCGCCGCGGCCGCCGCGACCTTCAACATCGCCGTACCCCGGTCCGTCCTGGACCTGTTCACCGGTTCCGCCTGGGCCGCCGTGGGGCTGCTCGCGGTGCTCGCCGTCGTGCTGTGCGTGTGCAGCGAGGCGGACGCCTTCGTCGCCGCCTCCCTCAGCGCCTTCCCGCTCACCGCGCGACTGGCGTTCATGGTGGTCGGCCCGATGGTCGACCTGAAACTGATCGCCCTCCAGGCGGGCACGTTCGGCCGCTCCTTCGCCGTCCGCTTCTCCTCGACGACCTGGCTGGTGGCCGTGACGAGCAGCGTCCTGGTGGGGTGGTGGCTGCTGTGAGACTCCGCCGGTACGGGCCCGCCGTACTGCTCCTGCTGACGGGCGGCGCGGTGCTCCGCGTGACGCTCTTCAGCGACCTGTACCTGAGGTACGTACAGCCGGCCCTGCGGCCGTACCTGATCGTCTCCGGGGTGGCGCTGGTGCTGCTCGGCGTGACGACGGCGGTACTGAGGCGGGAGGCGTACGAGGGGGAGGACGAGGGCGAGGGAGAGGACGAGCACGAGGGGCATGGGCACGGTGACGGGCACGGCGGGCACCGTCACGGCGCCGCCGGGCCCCGTGTCGCCTGGTTGCTCACTCTCCCCGCCCTCGCCCTCCTGCTCTTCCCTCCCCCCGCCCTCGGCTCCTACAGCGCCGGGCGGGAGGCCGCGCAGCGGGCGGCCCAGGGAGTCGGGAGCTTTCCCGCGCTGCCCGCCGGGAACCCGGTCGAGCTGAGCGTCGGCCAGTTCAGCTCGCGGGCGATCTACGACAGCGGACGGTCCCTGAAGGGCCGGACGGTCAGGATGACCGGCTTCGTCACCCACGGGGACGACGGCACCTGGTACGTCACCCGGCTCCTGGTCTCCTGCTGCGCCGCCGACGCCACCACCAGCAAGGTCGAGATCCGCGGCGACGACGCCCCGCCCACCGACACCTGGGTCACCGTCACCGGCACCTGGCACCCCAAGGGCGAGCTGGGCTCGGACGCGGCGTGGCCGCCGGTGCTGGACGTGACGTCGGTCCGGCAGGTGAAGCAGCCGGCGGATCCGTACGAGAAGCGGTAGACCCTGCGCCGGACGCGACGTGTTTCGGTCCTCGGGGCACGGGTAGTCGGCCGGGGTCCGGTGCCGTGGACGGCGTCGGCCGCTTCGCCATCGTGGCCGCGCCCGTGCGAAGGAGGCGGTGGCTGTGCGGCCCAGGCACGACGGCCGTGACGCCCGCGGCGACCCGACGAACCGAGAGATACCCGGGCTGCTGTGCCGGGTGGCGGTCGGACTGCTTCCGGTGACCGGCGCGAGCATGTCGCTCTACAGCCACGGGCTCCCGGTCCGGCTCGGCGCGAGCAACGCACAGGCCTCCTGCATGGGCGACCTCCAGGCCACGCTCGGCGACGGGCCCTGCCGGTCCGCCGTACGGGCCCGGGCCCCCGTGCTCGCCGACGACCTGACCTGCCCCGAGGACGCCGGTCGCTGGCCGGTCTTCGCCGAGCGGGCCACGGCGGCCGGGGTGCGGGCGGCGTACGCGATCCCGCTCGGCGACGACGCCGTGTGCGTCGGCACGCTCGACCTGTACCGCGACACCCCGGGCGCGCTCACCGGCGGCGAACTGGACACCGCCCGGCGGCTCGCCGCGCTGATGACGGCCGCGCTGACGACCCTCGGCGGCCTGACCGACGGACACGACGACGTCCACCAGGCCACCGGCATGATCATGGCCCAACTCGGCGTCTCCGACGGCGACGCCCTCGCCCGCCTCCGCGGCCACGCCTTCGCCCACGACCGCACGGTCGTCGACGTGGCCAGGGAGGTGGTGGGACGCCGGATGCGGTTCGAGCTGGAGGAGGCGGAGGAGCCGGAATAGGCGCAGGGAGGACGCGAGTCGCTCCAGGGAGGACGGGAGCAGGCGAAGGGCCGCCCTCGTCAGACCTGTGCCCGCCCCTGCTTCCGTACGTCCGCCAGCCGCTGTGCCCCGACCTCCAGCGTCGCGTTCGTGATGTCCGGGGAGACCTCGCCCAGACCGCCGTTGGTGACGGCGATGGTGTCGTCGCCGGTGCGGGCCGCGGCGACGTCGAGGGTGAGGACCGTCGGGTCGCCGTCGGGTGTCTCGGAGGTCAGGGTGACGCGCAGGCCCTGCCGGGTGTCGCCGACCTCCGGCAGGGCGGCCTCGGTGACCTGGACGGTCTGGACGGTGCCGCGTTCGGTCACCGCCGTGAACCGGGCGCACTTCTGCGGCAGCGACTTCAGCCAGGTCAGCGTCCGGTCGACGTCGGCGGGCGGCAGGGCGAGCACCTGGTACCGCAGTTGGGCCTCGTCCATGGTGTCGTCGAGGCCGGTCGCGGCCCGGGGTTCGGCGCCCGCGCCGAACAGGTCGTCGGCGTACAGCGCGTCGAGCAGCCGGCGGCAGTCGGGCGCGTTCGTGGTCGCCTTCAGCAGGGCGTCCCGCCAGGTCGCCGCGCCCTGGGTCGGCGCCCACGGGTCGCCGAGGTCGGCCTCGGTGACCAGGGCGGCCTGGGCCTGCGCGGTGGTGAGACCGCCGGGAGTGGTCGCCGCGGCCGGGGCGGACGGCGACGCGGAGGTCGGGGGCGCGGAGGACGGGATCGTGGGCAGCGGCGCGTGCGCCTGCGGCGGCGTGCTGAGACAGGCCGACGCCGTGAGCAGGGTGCCCGCCGAGAGCGCGGAGGCGACGAGGACGCGGGCCGGGGGACGGGGCATCGAAGCCTCCTGGGAGACGGACGGGGGACGCGCGAGGAGCCGTACGGGACGTCGTACGGCGGTGTGCGCGGGGCCGGTTACGTCTCCAAGGGATCACCGCGTCCGGCGCTCCACCAGCGAGCCGGGCCGTCCGGGTTACCCGGGCACCCGGGGGTTGTCCCTGCTCGGCCCCGATATTGCGTGGCACCCGTACCCCGCCCCTGGCTACCGTGGTCGGTATGAAGCGCGCCCAGCCGTCTGTCACGACGACGCCGGAGAGTGTCCCGGCGCGCTGATCCACGACTGGATGACCGAAGCCCCGGGGCGAGTGCCCCGGGGTTTTTCGTCGCCCGTCGGCTCCTCGCCCCGCACCTGAACGAGGAGCACGCCATGTCACAGGAGCCCACCGCCCACGACCCCCTGGCCCCCGCGCCCCACGACCACCGCCGTCTCGGCCGCGAACTCGACCTCTTCGACACCGACCCGCTGATCGGCGCCGGCCTGCCCTACTGGCTCCCGGACGGCGCCTTGGTCCGCCACACCCTGGAGGAGTACGTCCGGGAGGCGGAGCGCGCGGCCGGCTACCGGCACGTGTACTCGCCGGTCCTCGGCAAGCGGGAGCTGTACGAGATCTCGGGCCACTGGTCGCACTACAGCGAGGACATGTTCCCGCCCATGAAACTCGGCGCGGAGGAGGTCGTGCTGCGCCCCAGCCTCTGCCCGCACCACGCCCTGATCTACCGCTCCCGTTCCCACAGCTACCGCGAACTCCCGCTCCGTATCGCGGAGTTGGGCGGCATGTACCGTTCCGAGCTGTCCGGCGTGCTCGGCGGTCTGACCCGGGTACGGGCCATCCAGCTCAACGACGCCCACATCTTCTGCACCCTGGACCAGGCGGTCGAGGAGGCGGCCTCGGCCCTGCGGCTGATCGCCCGCGCCTACGCCGATCTCGGCCTGAGCGCCCACCGGTACCGTCTCTCCCTCCCGGGCGAGGGCGGCAAGTACGTCGCCGACCCTGAGCTGTGGGAGCGGGCCACCGCCCTGCTGCGGGAGGTGCTGGCCGACGCCGGAGTCGACTACGAGGAGGCCGAGGGCGAGGCCGCCTTCTACGGTCCCAAGATCGACGTGCAGATCGCCGACGCGGCGGGGCGTGAGTCCACTCTCTCCACCGTCCAGATCGACTTCCACCAGCCCGAACGCTTCGACCTGCACTACATCGGCGCCGACGGCGCGAAGCACCGCCCGGTGATGGTGCACCGCAGTGTCATCGGGAGCGTGGAACGGGCGGTGGCGCAGCTGGTCGAGGTGCACGGCGGGGCGTTCCCGGTCTGGCTGGCCCCGGTCCAGCTGGTGGTGCTGCCGGTGTCGGAGGAACAGCGGGAGGCGGCCGAGCGGTTGGCGCGGGCCGCGGTCGCGCGGGGGCTGCGGGCGGAGGTCGTCGGCGAGGGCAGCCTCGGTGCCCGGATCCGCGCGGCGCGCCTGGTGCCGTACCAGGCGGTGATCGGGGCGCGGGAGGCCGAGGGTGAGCTGACCGCCGTACGACTGCGGGACGGGCGCAAGCCGGGCGTGCTGCCGGGCGACGAACTGCTGCACCGGATCGGGGAGCGGGCCGCGGCCCGCGGAACCGAACTGTGGGACTGACGCCGCAAGTCGCGCGGGAGCGGTGGGCGTCGACGGCGTCGGCGTTCGCATCCTGGCCGCGCGGCCGGTGCCGTACCGGCCGGTGATCGCGGAGCGCCCCGCGGAACCGGTCTGTGGGAGTGACCGGCAGGTGACCATGGACGCCATAAGGTCGGGACGGCGGCCGAGTCCGTCCAGGCAGTGGCTCCGGTTCTACGGAAGGACCCCGAGGTGACCGACCAGCCCATCCCGGTGATCATCGACTGCGACACGGGGGTCGACGACGCGCTCGCCCTGCTCTTCGCCGTGCGGCACCCGGGCCTCGATCTGCGGGCGGTGACCTGTGTCGCCGGGAACACGGACGTCGACGGCGTGGTCCGCAACACGCTGACCGTGCTGGAGGTGGCGGGCGCCGGGGACATCCCGGTGGCCCGCGGCGCCGAACGTCCGCTGATCGAACCGGCCCGCTCGGCCCGGCACGTGCACGGCGCGGACGGCATGGGCGACCTCCCCGGTCTGCCCACCCCGACCCGCGCTCCCGCCGACGTGGACGCGGTGACCCTGCTGCACCGCGAGATCCTCGCCTCCCCGCGACCGGTCACCCTGATCCCGACGGCGCCCCTCACCAACATCGCCCTGCTGCTGCGTACGCACCCCGATGTCGTCCGCAACATCGAGCGGATCGTCTTCATGGGCGGCGCGGTGGCGACCGGGAACGCCACGGCGGTCGCCGAGTTCAACGTCTGGCACGACCCCGAGGCGGCGGCGGTGCTGCTCACCGCCGGGGTGCCGATCACGATGTACGGCCTCGACGTGTTCCAGCGGGTCGTCGTCCCCGGCCCGGACGTACGACGCCTGCGCGCGAGCGCCGACCCGGCCGCCCGCCTGGCCGGCGACCTCCTCTCGCACCGCCCGGCCACCCCCGACGCCGACGGCGACGACCCGGGCGGCGGCATCGGCGACGCGGGCGCGGTCTGCACGGTCGTCGACCCGGCCGGCATCACCACCCGGCTCCTCCCGGTCGAGGTCTCCCTCGCCCCCGGCCCCACCCGGGGACAGACGATCGTCGACCGCCGCCCCCGCCCCGGCGAATCCGAGATCCACGACGGCACCCGCGCCCGCCAACTCGTGGACGTGGCCCTGGATGTGGACGTGAACCGCTTCGTGAAGCTCTACCTCGACACGGTGGAACCCGGCCGCGAAGGGGCGCCTTCCGTCTGACGCACGGCAAGCCGAACGCCCCGGAGAGAGAAGGGCTCCGGGGCGTTCGTCATGGGGACGGGGTCAGGAAGGCAGGCTCACGGGCCAGGTCAGGCGCGCGTCGCGCGGCGGCGCTTGGTCGCCACGACGATCGCCGCGCCCGCCGCGAGGAGCGCTGCCGCGCCGCCCGCGATGATGCCGCTGCTGCTGCCGCCACCGGTCTCGGCGAGGTCACCGCCGCCGTTCGGCGTGGGGGCGGCGGGGGAGGTCGACTCCGAGGCGGGCGGGGTCGACTCCGACGCGGGCGGAGTGGACTCCTCGGCCGGCGGGGTGGACTCCGACGCGGGCGGGGTGGTCTCCTCCGCCGGCGGGGTCGTCTCCTCGGCCGGGGGCGTGGCCGGCGGGGTCGTCTCCGGGGTCTTCGTGCAGTCCTTCGTGCCGCCGTTCCAGGCCGCGATCAGCTTGTCCTTGATGACCGGGTGGTCGGGACCGGCCGGCAGGTCGCCGTGCTCCAGGCCGTCGTTCGCGTCCTTGACGCCGTCGAACTTGACCGCGCCGCGGTACAGGTCGATCTGCGCGAAGCAGCCCGCGTCCGGCACCGCGATGTCGAGCGACTCGGTCTGGCCCTGCTTGACCGTCACGGTGTCGAAGTCGACGAAGACCTGCTCGCCGGAGGTGGCGAAGGTGGGGCCGTGGGCGATGTAGGAAGCCAGCGAGGCGGTGCAGGTGGAGGCGTCACCGGCGGCACGGACCTTGATGTGGATCTTGCCGTCGTCGGTGGGCTTGAGGTTCTGGTCGTCGACCTTCACCGAGGGGAAGAAGCTCGTGCCGTCGAGCGAGAACTCGCAGCGGTCGGTGCCGGTCTCGGTGCCCGCGCCCGTGCCGGGCTGGTACGAGCCGCCGGACTTCCAGCCGTCACCGCCGGGCGTACCGCCGTGGGCGAGGGCGCCGGAGGCACCGGCCACGGAAGCGGCACACAGGACGAGTGACGCGGCGCCCGTCCCCAGCAGGCGGCGCGCGGTGACAGGTCTGGCTATAGACATGGATGTCCCATCTCAGGAGCTCAGAGAGAGCAGAGGAAAGGCAGAAGAGAGACACTGGCCCCATTGGTCACTTGCGGCACAGCGTGCCCTCATGGTGGTTCGAGCCGTTGAGGCGTGTCAACTTGCTGTGACGCACGGAAAGTTCAAGAGTCATCACAAATCCATCACACAGGGAATCATCTACTCCGATCCCGCTCCGCCGAGTTCAAAGCGTTATGCCGAGCACTGCCGAAGGGACACCGTGACCGACCTTTCCTCCAGGAATCCCGACTGGTGGCGCCAGGCCGTCGTCTACCAGGTCTATCCGCGCAGCTTCGCCGACGCCGACGGCGACGGGTTCGGCGACATCCGGGGCGTCACCGAGCGCCTGACCCATCTGGCCGGGCTGGGCGTCGACGCCCTGTGGCTCAGCCCGTTCTACCCCTCCGAACTCGCCGACGGCGGCTACGACGTCGCCGACTACCGGGATGTCGACCCGCGCCTCGGAAGCCTCGCCGACTTCGACGCCATGGTCGCCGAGGCCCACCGGCTCGGCCTCAAGCTGATCGTCGACCTGGTGCCCAACCACACCTCGCGTCTGCACCCCTGGTTCCAGGAGGCCCTGGCCGCGGGCCCCGGCTCCCCCGCCCGCGCCCGCTACGTCTTCCACGACGGCCGCGGCGCCCACGGCGAACTCCCGCCCACCGACTGGCAGTCCGTCTTCGGCGGCAGCGCCTGGCGCCGGGTGCCCGACGGCCAGTGGTACCTGCACCTGTTCACCCCCGAACAGCCCGACCTCAACTGGGACCACGAGGAGGTCCGCGAGGACTTCCGCACCACCCTGCGGTTCTGGTCCGACCGCGGCGTCGACGGCTTCCGCGTGGACGTCGCGCACGCGCTCGCCAAGGACCTGAGCGAACCGCTGCGCGACCTCGGCGCCCCCGAACTCAGCGCCGACGCCACGCTCGACCGACTCCCGCCCGGCACCCACCCCTTCTACGACCGTGACGAGGTGCACGCCATCTACCGAGACTGGCGCCGCATCCTCGACTCCTACACCCCGCCCCGCATGGCCGTCGCCGAGGCCTGGGTACCGGGCGCCCGCCGCGCCCTGTACGCACGACCCGAGGAGCTCGGCCAGGCCTTCAACTTCGAGTATCTTCAGGCCGGTTGGGGCGCCGAGGAACTGCGCGGGGTCATCACCGGCTCGCTGGAGACCGCGCGCGCCGCCGGCGCCTCCGCCACCTGGGTCCTCTCCAACCACGACGTCGTACGGCACGCCTCCCGGCTGATCCTCCCGCCCGGCACCGACGGCAACGCCTGGCTGCTGTCCGGCGGTCACGCACCCGAGATCGACCCGGTCGCGGGGCTGCGCCGGGCCCGGGCGGCGACCCTGCTCATGCTGGCGCTACCGGGATCCTCGTACGTCTACCAGGGCGAGGAACTCGGCCTGCCCGAGGTCGCCGACCTGCCCTTCGAGGTGCTCCAGGACCCGGTCTGGGAACAGACCGGCCATGTCAACAAGGGCCGCGACGGCTGCCGGGTGCCGCTGCCGTGGACGCGGACCGGACCCTCGTACGGCTTCGGGGCGGGCGCGGCCTGGCTGCCGCAGCCGGAGAGTTTCGGCGCTTACGCCGTCGAGGCGCAGGACGGCACGGAGGGCTCCACGCTGGAGCTGTACCGGGCCGCCCTGAAGCTGCGCCGCAAGCTGCTCGCGGGCGAGGCGCTGACCTGGACCGCGGACGCCCCCGCCGGGGTGCTGGACTTCGTGCGCGGCGACGGCTGGCGGTGTGTGACCAACCTGTCCGGGACGGCCCTGCCGCTGCCCGCCGGCGAGGTGCTGCTGAGCAGCGGGCCGTCGGCGGCGGGCTCGATCGACCCCGACACGACTGTCTGGCTGGGCTGAGCGGGACCCCCGGAGGGTCAGCCCACTGTCGGGGTGGGGCTGGGGCCGGCGCTCGCGCCGCCGCCGCCCACGAGGCTGTCGATGTCCACCGGCGTCGAGGTGGCGGTGGGCGGCGCGGTGAGCACGACCTGCGGCTGGCCGGCGGGCGGCACCGGCGGGGTCAAGTCCGACTTGGGCAGCTTCGGCGGGGTGGTCTGGGTGAACAGTGCCGTGTCGAAGTTCACCAGGCCGGTCTTCTCCATGACCGTGATGTGGTCAAGGACCGTGTTGTTGGCCTGGTCGGCCAGGGCCCGCACCAGGCTGTTCTTGGTGGTCGACCGGACCTTGGCGATGGTGTTGAAGATCGAACCGTGGGTGATGCGCAGGATGTTGGCGAAGTCCGTGTCGAATTGCGCCCCGCTCTCGGCGGTGAGCTGATTGACGAATCCCTGCTGCTGCGGACTCGCCACGTTCGGCAGGGTGACGTTCAGCATCGGGGCGATCTTGCGGACCGTGGTGTCCAGTGCCGCGTGTCCGTCGATCAGGTGCTCGGAGGCGGTCAGCACCCCCTTGCTGCTGCCCTTCTTCATCCCGATCTGACCCAACGGGTACTCCCACAGGCCCGCCGCCCGCACCTTGACCACGAAGTCCCGGTCGAGTTCAGTCATCGGCCCCCACTGGGTGTTGGCGATGATTCTGTCCTGTGCGGTGCTGACGGTGCTCACTCCGAGCATCGACGGGTAGGCGAGCGCGGTGAGGGTCAACACCAGCGCACCGCCCACAAAAAGAGTTCCCGTCGCGTTCCTTGAAAAGCGCACCGTGTCTCCTGCCCGGTCGGGGGTCCCGCCGAGCACGGCGGGGTCGATCGAGGAGAAGTACGGCTGCGAAAGCCGAGTGACTCTCTAGTTTTGGTAAAACGTGACGTGTCCTCGGTCACGTCGACGTGCACACGACATGTGTTGACGCTTTGTTGACCGGCTCGCGGGAGAGTCCATACGGACCCCCGCCCTAGATTCGCCGCATGCCCCCACAGCATCCCTCCCGGGTTCCCGCCGGCCGCCCCGCTCCCCCCGCGCTTCCCGTCCTGCCCTACCGCAAGCCCACCAAGGGCCGCGACTACTGGGTCCTCGACGACGTCCTGCCCGAGGTGGACGCCGTACGGGAGCGGTGTCTGGCCAAGGACGACTGGGTCGAGGGGTACCCCTACACCTCGGAGACCTGGCCCGGGCTGCGCACCATGCCGGGTCTGGAGCCCGCCGAACTCGCCCGCGTGGAGCGGCTGGTGAGGCAGGCGACCGGCGCGAAGGAGCTGTGGGTGCAGCGGGCGCCCGGCGGCGGCACCCTCAACCACAACTGCGTCCAGGTCGTCGGCGAGGGCGAGAGCGAGCCGCGTCCGCACACCGACTCGCGCGCGCTGTGCCGGTACGCGGCGGTGCTCTACCTCAACCCCGCCGTGCCCAAGGACTGCGGGACGAGCTTCTACCGCCAGTCCATGCCGGGCGGCCGGCTCGGTGGCAACGTCGTCCAGGCCCCGCACAACAACCTCGTCGAGGCCCTCGGCACCCGGTTCGTGGCGCCGGACGCGTTCGAGGAGGACGTACGCGTCCCGCACAAGTACAACCGGCTGCTCCTCTACAACGCCAACCTCGTGCACAGCGCGACCGGTTACTCCGGCCGGACGCTGGCGGAGAAGCGGATGACGGCGGTCTTCTTCTGGATGGCCTGACCGGGTTCCCTCCGGGGGCGGGGGACGGGCTCAGACGTGCCCGAGGCCGCCGCCGCCAAAGGATCCGCTGGATCCGGTCGTCCAGCGGTGGCGCTGCTGGTCCTTTCCGGTTCTGCTGCCCGAGTGGTGCAGGTCGTGCGGCATCAGCCGTTCACCGCCCTGCCCGTGCGGCATCTCGTCCGGTTCGCGGATCTCGCGCTGCTCCCGGACCGGACCGGTGGCGGGAAGGTGGGGCTGGTCGCCCGCGACGGGCCGCGGCAGCTCGCGGTCCCGGACCCTCATACCGAACTGCACGGCCCAGACCAGCGCACCGGCGATGACCAGGCCACCGACGAACGCGGCGATCACGTCGAGTACTCCACTCGACGTGGCCGCCAGGACATACGTGGCAGTACTCATGCACCAAGTATCGCCGATAAAAGGATGAAACGGGAATAGTCGACTGTATCGCCGCTCCTGCGGGGACGTGCGAAAAGTCTCCTCCGGGTTACGTACCCCGCAATCCCTGGTGGCCGGGCGGTGAGCACCGCACCATGGATCCCATGACCCCGGCCCAGAAAGCCATGGACCAGCTAGTCGAGTGGCCCGACCTCAGCCCCTGTCCGGCCGCGTGCGGCACGGGCCGGGCGCTGCGTTCCACCCGCGACGAGATCATCCACTTCCACTCGGACCGCGATGTGGACCTCCATCTCACGTCCCGGGCGATCCAGCGGCTGCACTACGACTTCGCCGAGTCGAGCGCGATCCGGATGGTCCCCGGTTCCCGCTGGGTCACGATCCACCTCGACTGCGACGGCGACGTCGACCTGCTGCTCAGCCTGGTGAGCGTGGCCCTCAAGGCCCACCAGGGCGGGTCGGGTCCGGAGACCGCCCCGATGATCGGGTGCAACTACCACCGGGTGACGGTGCTGCAGCGGGAGGGCGCCGAGGACGCGTGACGGTGTGGGCCGACCGCGTGATCATCACCTCCTTCAAATCCCTTTCACAACTGTCACAGCCATGACATAAGCTGCGTTCAGGCAGCCGCGCCCCGTGCGTCACCGCAGGACGACAGCACAGGCAGTACAGACACCACTGGCAGTACAGGGGGCACGTACGGGCGTTGCGCGGCGCTCTCAACTCCCGGTGACACACCGGGTTTCTTCGTGGGGGTATCAGTACTGTGCGCACGCGCAGCATCTCGACCGCGACGGCGCTCGCGGTTCTCTTCGGCTCGGCGGCGCTCGCCGTGGGCACGGCCGGACCGGCGGCGGCCGACTCCGCCAGGATCCTGCCGGTGAAATCGGTCGGCGACCTCGTCGTGGACGGCCTGCACCAGCGGGTCTACGTCTCCGACCCGACCAGCGGCAAGATCCTCATCACCGACTACTCCGGCACCGTCAAGGCGACCCTCACCGGGATGCCCGGCGTGACCGGCCTGGCGCTGTCCGCCGACTCCAGCCTGCTCTACGGGGCGGTCAAGGGCGACGACCGGATCGTCACCGTGGACACCCAGACGGCCACGCCGACCCTGAGCTACCCGCTCGGCAACGATGTCGACCCGACCGACCTGGAGGTCGTGGACGGCCGGGTCTGGTTCTCCTACGACGGCAACTTCGGCTCGCTGGACACCTCCGGCGCCGAGCCCGTGGTGCACCTCGACCAGCGCGGTGACCTCGGCCTCTCCAACTCCGGCGGGCTCCTGGCCGCCGACCCGTCCGTGCCGGGCGTCCTGGTGGCGAGCGACGGCTACTCGGTCGGGGTCTACGACCTCACGGCCGACGGGGCCACGCTGCGCACCAAGGGCAGCACGGGCACCACCGTGAAGCAGATCGACCTCACGCCCGACGGCAAGCAGATCCTCACCTCCTGGGGCGGATCCGGCGGTTACGGCGTCGGCGTCCTGTCGGCCGCCGACCTCACCGCGCAGCCGAACTACCCGACCGAGCCGTACCCGAACGCCGTCCGGGTCGCGCCGGACGGTTCCGTCGCGGGCGGCAGCGACTCCTGGTACGAGCCCGACGTGCACATCTTCAAGCCGGGCGACCTGAAGCCGACGCGGGAGTACGACTTCCCCAACACCGGCAACAGCAGCGGTTCCGACACCCTCGTGGACGGCGCGCTGGCCTGGGCCCCGGACAGCAGCCGGATCTTCGCCGTCTCCGTCAACGACTCCGGCGTCTTCACCCTGCGCGCGCTGACCGACCCGACCAAGGAGCTGCCCACCCTCACGGTGACGGCGCCCTCGAAGTCGGACCGGGCCAAGAAGCTCACGGTCACCGGCAAGCTGGCGTCCAAGACGCTGCTCCCGGCGGGCACGAGCCTCAAGGTCACCCGCACCGACCTCGACTCGCCGAACGGCAAGGCGCTGCCCGTCGTCAAGACGAAGGCGAACGGCACCTTCTCCTTCACGGACACCCCGCCGGCCGGCGGCAAGGTCACGTACAAGGTGACCTTCGCGGGCGACCAGGCCCACACGGCGGCCGCCGGCTCCGACGCGGTCACGGTCTCCCGTGCCTCGACGAAGCTGAGCCTGAACAACAAGGGCAAGGTCTACTCGTACGGCAAGGACGTCAAGTTCACGGCGCACCTCGGTACGACGTACAAGAACCGCTCGGTCGAGATCTGGGCCAACCCGTTCGGTGCCGACAAGCCCAACAAGCTGCTCAAGTCCGGCAAGGTCAACTCGCACGGTGACATCGCCGCGTGGGTCGACATGACCCGCGACATGGACGTCACCGCCGTCTTCAAGGGCGACTCCCGCTACGCGCCGAAGACGGTCAAGGTCACGGCCTACGCCAAGGTCAAGGTCTCGGTCGCCGTCTCCAAGCACTACAAGACGGGCAAGATCGGCTCCCGCACGTACTACTGGTTCCACAAGAACACCAGCCCGCTGTTCACCACGACCATGTCGTACTACCCCGGCCGCCAGGAGCGCCTCGACCTGGAGGTCTACTACCAGGGCACCTGGTACGACGCCGACTCCGAGTACTTCTCCCTCGGCACCAACGGCAAGGTCGCGGTCACGCTGCCGGCACCGGGCGAGTCCGGCATCAAGGTCCGGATGCGCTCGGCGTACATCAACGGCTCGTCGGGCGACAGCGTCAACTCGACGACGTACACGGGGTGGAAGTACCTGTACTTCTCCAACTGACGGACGCGGGTGGGGGCAGGGCGGCGTCGGCCGGTTCCTGCCCCCACCCGTCCGTGTCCGTACCCCGTCCGCGAGGATGACCCGGTGAACGATCACCAGGCGTCCGCCCTTCCGAGTCCCTCCGCCGGCCCCTATCTGCAACCCGTCCGTGGCGTCGCTCTGTGTGCCATCGGTGCTCTCGCCCTTGCCGGGTTCGCCTGGGTCGTCCGGGGTGTGTGGGAGGTCAGGCTCGCGGTGGCGGGGGAGCCCGCGTCCGGGCCGCCGGATCAGGGGGACGGTGTGCATCGGCCGTTGAACTCGTTGGAGGACTCGTACCACCTGGTGTCGTCCGTGGGCGGGTTCCTGGTGGTCGTCTGTGCGCTCGCGTTCCTGAGCTGGTTGAACCGGGTGCGGGAGAACGCCCGTCTGGTGGCCGGTGCTCCGGCTCGGTATGCCGGGATCTGGGTCTATGCCGGGTGGATCGTGCCCATCGCGAATCTGTGGATACCTCGTGGGCTCGTCGTCGACGTCCATCAGAAGAGCGCGCCCGGTGCGCGGCTGCCCCGGGTCGTGAACGTGTGGTGGGGGCTGTGGCTCGTCGGGTTGTTCAGCGGGGTGGGGCTGGTGTACTCCGACTCCACCGACGAGGTCATCGGCCGTGCCTACAGCGAGGTGTGGCCGCTGCTCGCCTCCGACCTCGCCGTCGTGGGTGCGGCGGTGGCCGCGATCTTCGTCGTGCGCGCGGTCACCGCCGTACAGGAGAGGCAGGGGCGAGAGCGGGTCAGTCCGTGAAGCGGGCGAACGTGTGGCTGAAGTAGTAGAGGTCCTGGGCGATCCCGGAGCAGGAGTTGGCGCCCTTCGTGCCCACACAGCCGCCGTTGTCACGCTGAAGGGCCCAGAAGGAGAGGGTGTTGATGCCCTTGGCCTCCGCCCAGCGTTCGACCTTGACGGCGTCCTGCGTGGTGAAGGTCTCCTCGGGACCGAAGTCGTCGATGCCCGGCATCTCGGTGACACCGATCATGTGCCACAGCTTCGACGAGCTCTTCTTCGGGTAGAGCGCGGCGAGTTGGGCGTGCAGCCCGGCCGCCGCCGTCTTGGTGTCGGCGGCCATGTCGTGCACGAGGCCGTCCCAGTAGTCGAAGGTCATGATGTTGACGACGTCCACGCGGGCGCCGTTGTCGACCGCGTTCTGGAGCAGCGCCACACCGCTCGGCGCGAGGCCGTTGGTGAAGGACGGGAGCGTGTACGAGAACTGCACGCGGTGGCCGGTGCGTTCGGACCAGCGCTGCACCTTCGCGATCGCCTTGTTGCGGCGGTCGATGCCGGCCGTGTTGTTGATCGAGTCGGCTTCGATGTCGAGGTCGATGCGGGAGATCCCGTACGTCGTCACCAGGCCCTCGTAGACCTTCGCGATGGCGTCGACGTCGGTGCAGCTGTCGGCCAGTTCGGTGTTCGTCGTGTCGGCCGCGTAGCCGCCGAAGGACGGGATGACGTTGCCGCCGCGCGCCTGGATCTTCGCGATGTCGGCGCCGAACGAGGCCTTGGTGAGCGGGAGTTTGGTGTCGCCGTTCCAGTAGGCGGTGCAGGAGCCCGGGGCGTCCGTCTGGAGGAAGGCCATCGTCAGGTACTTGTTGCCGGACGCGGCGGCCAGCGCGGCGGGGCTCTCGCCGGTCCACGCCTCGAAGTACGGCGCCGCCACGTGCGCCGGCATCGGCCGCACGTGGTGCGTGGGGTGCCCGGAGTGCGCGGGCGTCTGCTGGGCGGCGCTCGCCCCGCCGCCGCCGAGCGCGAGGAGCCCGGCGGACAGGGCGGTGACGGCGGTACAGGAGAGAAGAGCACGGACTCGCAGTGCTCGAAGTAGCGGACGCTGTCTTCTCATTGGCGCTCCTGAGGAGGAGGGTGGCCTGAACGGGCAGCGCCTATCGTTGGACTAGACCAATTGCCTGTCAAGGTTCTTTACCATCACCGGACCTAACCAGCCTTCACCGCACTCGCCGGCGCCGTCCGCAACGCCCGCCTGGTCGGGAACTCCACCGTCGCGAACGCCGTCACGACCACCGTCGCCGCGATCGCCGGCAGCAGCCACACCGGACCGGCCGGCCAGGGGCGCCCGAGGAACCCCTGCCCCAGCAGCGCGAGCGGCACCGCGGACAGCACGAGCCCGGCGGCGAGCGCGGTCGCGGCGATCACCGCGGCCTCCCGGCGCATCATCGCGCGGACCTGCCGCGGGGTCGTCCCCACCAGACGCAGCGCCCCGATCTCCCCGCGCCGCTGGGACGTCGCCGCCACCAGCTTGTTGGCGATGCTGAGAAGGAGATACCCGAGCAGGACGACGACCACCGCGAGGTTGATCCAGACCTGCGGCGGGGTGTCCTGGCCGGTGTCGACCCCGTCGGTGGGCGCGAGCGTCAACCCGGGCCGGGCGGCGACGAGTCGGGCGAGCCGGTGCTCGGTCGCGGCGCTGCCGTCGGTGCGGACGAGGACGCTCGGGTCCAGGTCCGTGGACGTGTGACCGGCAGCGAGGTCGCGGGACAGCACCAGCGGGCCGAACCCGAGACCCCGGTCGTACACCGCGACCACCCGCGCCTGAACCGGCGTTCCGTCCCCCAGCACCAGCCGCACCCGGTCGCCCACCCCGGCCCCGAACGAGCGCGCGGCCTCGTCGCTGACGGCGACCGTGGCGCCGGTGAGGCGGTTCGGGTCGCCCTCCCGCACCCCGAGGTCGATCACGCCCGCCGCGCCAGGCGAGAGGATCTGCGCGGTGGCCGAGTCGGTCGTCGGCGCGCTCCCGAACTCCTTGTACCGCACCACCACGGTGGTCGATCCGACGGCCGCCGCCGCCCGCACCCCCGGCACCTCGCGCACGGCCTGAGCGGTCCCGGCCGGCAGCCCGCCGAGACCGGGCGCGCTCACCCGGAACTGGGCCAGGGTCCCCGTCCGGGTGTCGTCCGAGGTGGCGGCCATGACGGTGGTCTGCGCGAGGGCGTACGTCAGCACGAACACGACCACCATCGCGAGCGGGCTGACCACGCCGGACAACCGCTGCGCGTACCCGCGTACGTTCGCCACCGCCAGCCAGGTCGGCGCCGCGACCCTCGGCCGCAGCCGGCGCGCCATCGCGTCGCCCATGCCCTTGACCAGGGCGGGTCCGGCCAGCGCCAGGCCGATCGCGGCCAGGATCCCGGCCATGGAGGTCGTCGAGGCACCGATCGCGGTCCGGGCGAAGAGCGGTGTCACCGACAGCGTGAACGCCCCCAGGATCAGCACCAGTCCCCCGCTCGTACGGGCCTTGGACGCCTTGCGCGGTTCCACGCGCGACTCGGCGACGGCCTCGGTGGCGGGCATCCGCGAGGTGCGCCAGGCGGCGCAGCGGGCCGAGATCTGCACGGAGGCGCCCATGAGGAGGAGGGTGGCGAGGGCCGGCAACGCGCTGACGGTGAGCGGGAGTTCGGGTGGCAGTACCCCGTGGTCGGTCAGGAGCGTGCGGAACCGCCCGGCGAGTACGTAGCCGAGGCCGATCCCCGGCACCAGCGCCACCGCCGCCACGATCGACGACTGCGTCGCGGCAAGTCGCCTGATCTGCCTGGGTGTTGCCCCGACCGCCCGCATCAGGGCCAGATCACGGCGCTGCCCGGCGATCGTGACACCCAACGCGCCCGCCGTGACGAAGCCGGTGATCAGCAGCACGATGCCGGCGAGGGACGTGGACAGCAGGACGAGGAGGGAACGGGCCGAACCGATGCCGGGGGCCACCGCGTCCCCGCGGTCGGCGCCGGTCAGGACCTTGAGGCCGGTGCCTTCGGTGGTGCCGTTGAGCCGGTTCCGGACGGCGGAGACGACCCATTCCTCGGTGCCGGGTTTGGTGCGCAGGCCTATCAGGTCGACGGTGCCGGCGCGGGGGTCGGCTGCACCGGTGGCGTTCCCGCTCCCGCGTCCGGACAGGCGTAGGGCGGTCTCGTCCGCGAAGTAGACGCCGGCGCCCGGGGCCTGGACCAGCGCGGAGACCCGGTAAGGGGCGGCGGGGCGGCCATCGGCGATGACCTCGACACGGTCGCCGACCCGCAGACCGGTCCCGGCGGCGACCGCGATCTCGCCCGAGCCGGTCGGCGCGCGGCCCTCGACGCGGGGCCGGGAGAGCAGCTTCGTGGAGGACCAGCCGTGGCCCGCGGAAGCGGGGTCGTCGGCCACGGGGACGACCGTGCCGTGGGCGTCGACGAGTCCGGCGGGGAAGCCGATGTCGCCGACGGCGGCGGTGACGCCCGGCAGTCCGGCCAGCCTGCCGACCAACTCGGTCGGGACGGTGGCGCGTTCGGGCAGGGCGATCGGCATCTCGCCGTCGGAGTGGAACTCCTGGTCGGCGGCGACGACGACGTTCGCACCGCCGAGCCGGCCCGGCGGGAGCTGGGAGCTGAGTCCGGACTCGGCCAGTACGCCGGTCGTGGTGATGAGGGCGGCACCGCCCAGCACCGCGCACGCCACGGCGAGCAGGGAGGTGATGCGGTGGGCGGCCATGCGCCAGGCGAAGTGCAGCATGTCTGTGTCTGTCCCTGTCTCTCTACGTCTCTCTGTTTCCCGCTACGGCTCTCTGCGTTTCGCTACTTCTCGCCCAAGGCGACGAGCCGGTCGGCCAGTTCGGGCGCGGTCGGGTTGTCCAGGGACTCGACGACCTGGCCGTCGGCCATCACCAGGGCGCGGTGCGCGCGGGCCGCGGCGGCCGGGTCGTGGGTGACCATGACCACCGTCTGACCCAGCTCGTCGACGAGGTCGCGCAGCAGGTCCAGGACCTGGTGGGCGCTGCGCAGATCGAGCGCGCCGGTCGGTTCGTCCGCGAACACGACGGCGGGTTTGGCCGCCAACGCCCGCACCACGGCGGCGCGTTGCTGCTGGCCGCCGGAGAGTTCGGCGGGGCGGTGGGTGAGGCGGTCGGCGAGGCCGACGCGGTTCACCAGGGTGTGCAGCCACTGGTCGTCGGGGCGGCGGCCCGCGAGGCGCAGGGGGAGCGTGATGTTGTCGGCGATGCTGAGGGAGGGGATCAGGTTGTAGGCCTGGAAGACGAAACCGACGCGCTCGCGGCGCAGTTCGGTACGGCGGGTCTCGTTCAGCCCGGCGATCTCGTGGCCGTCGATACGGATGCTGCCCGAGGTCGGTGAGTCCAGTCCCGCGGCGCAGTGCATCAGGGTGCTCTTGCCGGAGCCGGACGGCCCCATCACGGCGAGGAAGGTGCCGCGCGGGACGGTGAGCGAGACGTCGGCGAGGGCGTGGACGCCGCCGGCGTAGGTCTTGGCGACGTGTTCGAGGGCGATGGCGGGGGTGGCGTGCTGGGCGGGCGGGTCCGCCGCGAATCGAGTGCTCACCGGCGTCGTCCTCGCAGGCTGCGCACGACCAGCGTGCCGGCGGACAGGACGGTGACGATGCCGGCCGCCAGGTGCGGCACGGTGCCCGAACCACCGTAGGACAGCGCCATGTTGGTGACCGCGCTGATCACGACGAGGGCCCAGAGCAGGGTCCGGGCCACGTCGGAGCGGGTGATGCCGTCCGAGGTGTCGGCGGAGGCTGTGTCGGAGACGTGGGCGGGGGTGGGGGCCGTGGAGGTGAAGCGGTAGGGGTCCGTGTGCGCCATCGGAATCTCCTGTGGGCGGTCGGGGTTGCTGACGTGCCCAAACGCTATGGATCGGGACCCCTCGCGGCCGATCCCGTGGGCCGCCGGGTTCGAGGTACAGCAGGCTGTACTTCCCGCCCGGAAGGGCGACGGCGAACTCCTTTCCCTCATAAGGTCGTCCGCGACGAGAGGAGGGCCGAGCCGATGACGGACGCGCCCGCGACATCGACGTCGACGCCCACTTCGACGCCGCCTTCGCCGCCGAGGGCGACGGTTCAGGAAACCGTCGTACGCACCGTGAAGGCGGCCGGGGCCGCGATCTCGCAGCTGGCCGGCGGGTTCGGCACAGCGGTCCTGGCGCTGGGCGTGCTGGCCCTGCTGGCGGTGACGACGGTGACCGCGCTCGTCGGCGTGGGCCTGCTCCTCGCGCCTCTGGCGTTGCGCGCGCTGCACGCTCTGGCGGGTCGCGAACGTGCCCGCCTGGACCGGACCGGCCCCGAGGTGATCGCCCCCGAACCACCGCCCACCCGCCTACGGCTCGCCCTCACCGACGCCACCACCCGCCGCGAGCTGCGCTGGGCGGCCCGGCACGCGAGCCTGGGCCTGCTGCTGGGCTTCCTGGGAGTCGTCCTCCCGTTGTCCGCCGTGCGCGACAGCACGTTTCCCCTGTGGTGGAAGCTGCTGCCGGAGGGCGGGACGAGTACGTCGATCGGGATCGGCAGCGCGCACTCCTGGCTGGACGCGCTCGCCGTGCTGCCGCTGGGCGTGGGCTGGATCGCGATCGTGCTGGGCCTGAGCCCGGCGATGGCGCGGTTGCAGGCGGGTCCGGGCCGTCGCCTGCTCGCGGCCGGCCCGGACGTCGATCTCTCGCTGCGGGTCGCGGAGCTGACGGCCACGCGGGCCGCCGCGCTGGACGCCCACGCGACCGAACTCCGGCGTATCGAGCGCTCGTTGCACGACGGCACCCAGAACAGGCTCGTCACCGTCACGGTGTTGCTCGGCGCGGCCCGTCGCCGGGTGGCCCGCGATCCGGAGGCCGCCGACGAACTCCTCGAACGCGCCCAGTCCGCCGCCGAACACGCCCTCGCCGAACTGCGCAGCGTCTCCCGCAGCATCCTCCCGCCGGTCCTGGACGACCGGGGTCTGGCGGGCGCGCTCTCGGGGCTCGCGGCGGAGTGCGCGGTGCCGTGCCGGACGGACGTGGACGTGCCGCAGCGGTGTGCGGCCTCCGTGGAGGCGACGGCGTACTTCGTGGTCGCGGAGGCGCTGACGAACATCGCCAAGCACAGCGGCGCGACCCGGGCGACGGTCACGGTCCGCGCGCACGGCGGACGCCTGCGGCTGCTCGTCGAGGACGACGGCCGCGGGGGCGCCGACGAGAACGGCGGCTCCGGCCTGACGGGCATCCGCCGCCGGATCGCGGCCCTCGACGGTACGCTCCGCGTCACGAGCCCGAGGGGTGGCCCGACGCGGCTGGAGGCCGAACTCCCCTGTGGATAAAGGCAATCGACTGTTGATGACGGCAGTCGACGTGCCGACATGAACTGAGGACTGGACACTGACATGCGCGTGGTGATGGCCGAGGACGACCCGTTGCTGCGGGAGGGCGTGGCCCTGCTGCTGGGGGCGGAGGGGCTCGACGTGGTGGCGAAGGCCGGCAACGCCGAGGAGGCCCTGGCCGCCATCGACACCCACAGGCCGGACGTGGCGATCCTCGACGTACGGATGCCGCCCACGCACACCGACGAGGGGATCCGCGCGGCGGTGGAGGCGAGGCGCAGACACCCCGGACTCGCCGTACTCGTCCTGTCGGCGTACGTCGAACAGAGCTTCGCCACCGAGCTGTTGAGCGGCGGGGTGAACGGCCTCGGCTATCTCCTCAAGGAACGGGTCGGCCGGGTCGAGGAGTTCCTCGACGCCCTGCACCGCGTCGCCGCCGGCGGCACGGCCATCGACCCCGAGGTCGTCGCCCAGCTCTTCACCCGCTCCCACCAGGACACCCGCCTCGACCGCCTCAGCCCCCGCGAACGGGACGTCCTGACCCTCATGGCCGAAGGCCTCGGCAACACCGCCATCGCCGAACGCCTCGTCGTCACCGACGGCGCCGTCCACAAACACATCCGCAACATCTTCGCCAAACTCGACCTCTCCCCGACGGACCAGGTGGACCGCCGAGTGGCAGCGGTACTCCAGTACTTGGAGGAGTCACGCCGGGCGCGGTGACCGGGTCGACCGATCCACGGGTCAACGCCCCATCTCCCGCCGATACACAGCCGAAGACCGCGGATGGGCCCCGCACCTCCACACCCCGTGCGGGCAGTAGTCCGTGATCGACTGGTAGACCGGGCGGACGCGGGCGATCCAGGCGAGCATTCCTCTCATGTACGCCGGGTTGTCGCCGTTCTTGTACAGGCCCCACTCCGGGTACGACACCGGCTTGCCGTGCGCTCGGGCGAAGCGGAGTTGGGCCGCCAGGCCGTACGGTTCGCGGAGTTGGGTGCGGAAGGGCATGGCGTGCGGGGAGTCGTAGGCGTCCATGCCGATGATGTCGACGTAGCGGTCGCCGGGGTAGCAGCGGGGCCAAGGGACGGCGTCGCGGCCGCGGTTGGGGGCGAAGTCGAAGCGGAAGTGCTGGCCGGGGACCGCGCGCATCGAGGTGACGATGCGACGCCAGTACGTCCGCCACGCCGCCGGGTCCGGGCCGCAGCGGTGGGTGTAGGTGATGCCGTTCATCTCCCAGCCGACGACGAGGACGGTGTCCGGCAGGCCCAGGCGGACCAGGCGTTCGGCGAGGGCGCGGAAGTGGGCGTCGTAGCGGCCCTGCGCGCCGCGGCGGAGTTCCGCGCGGACCGTCCGGTCGGGGAGGTGGGCCTCGTTGCGGGGCAGCATCGGGACGTTGAGGACGAAGAGGCGGTCCGGGCGGGCCCGGCGCCAGCTTCCCCAGTCCGACAGCTGGGCGTCCGATCCCTCGATGCCCCTCCAGCGGTCTCCCGGCAGGTACTCGCGGCCGACCCGGGGTGCGGGCGCCCCCGGCCCGAGCCAGCCCGCCAGGCCGGCGATCCGCCGAGCGCCTGCGGGGCCGTAGCCGAGATACGCGCCGAAGGGGGCGGCGGAGGGGCGGGACGCCGGCGCGCCGGACGCGTACATTCCGTCCTCGCCTGTTCCGCCCTCGCCCAGGGGCGCGCTCGCCGGTCCCACCAGTGCGGCCAGGGCGAGGAGCGCGGCGAGCAGGGTCAGTGCCAGGCGCCGTATGCCGCAGGTGCCGTCCGGGGTCACTGATCCGTCTCCTGTCCTGGGCGGCGGCGGCCGCGCCGCCCTGACGGAAACGACGTACGGCCGTTCGGGGTAACGCGGCGCGGGCCCACCTGCGACGACCGCCGGACGGTGCCGCCCTCGGGGCGGGCGTCAAGACCGTGTCAATGTCCCCCCGCCCCGCGCCAAGGAACCGCTAACGCGAGCCCCGGCCGGGGGTCCGAGGGGCTTCCGTAGAAGGAGTGATCCTCCTCCCGCGGGAACCGGCCCCGCGGACAGCGAACCCCCGGGGGTCGAGCCAGTGAGCGGAGCGCGTCGGCGGCGATGACTGATGTACGGGCCGGACGGCTGAAGGTCTACCTCGGGGCGGCCCCGGGCGTCGGCAAGACCTACCGGATGCTCGACGAGGGCCGGCGGCGTGCCGCGCGGGGCGCGGACGTGGTGGTGGGGTTCGCCGAGTGCCACGGCCGGCCGCGCACCGAGGCGATGCTGGCGGGCCTTGAGGTCGTGCCGCGCGCCCGATGCGCGTACCGGGGCGGGGAGTTCGAGGAGATGGACCTCGCCGCCGTGCTCGCGCGGCGGCCCGAGGTGGCGATCGTCGACGAGTTCGCGCACACGAACGTGCCCGGCGGGGGACGCAATCCCAAGCGGTGCGGGGTCCATCGCTGGGTGGGGGGACTGGATGGCTGAGACTTTCCCGGCTTCGGATGACGTGTTCGAGGCGGTCAGGCGGCACATGCGAGACCCCTCGCACACCGTCGGTGTGGGTCCTGGCTGGCAGCGGTTGGTGCTTGAGTGCCATCAGGCGGTTGTCGCCGAGTTCCCGCAGTACGAGCTTGGTGCGGACGGCTCGCTGCGTGAGAACAGACGGGTCCACCGGGTGCTGTGTGACCGGTGCGGGACGCCTACTCCAACCCCGAGTTCCTGAACACCGCTTGAGCCGTCTCCCGGTCGATGCGGCGGGAGAGGCGGTTCAGAGTGACCGCGCCGCTCTTCAGGGTGCCCGCGTTCGTCGATCGTCGCGCGCCGTCCGTCAGGTGGAACCACAACTGGGGGTTGTCGCCCAGTACTTGGGGGTCGATCTCCACCCGTCCGTCCAACGCGTCGCGCAGTAGCAGCCGTTGGGACACCCCGTCCAGCCAGCCCACCGACACCAGCAGGTCGGTCCGTACCCGTCGCTCGCGCAGCAGGCCGCGCGAGGACAGCCAGTTGTCGCCGGCCGACACCCGGGCGGGGCACAGTACGGCGAACAGGAGCAGGGACAGGCCGAGCCAGAGGGCGCAGCGCCACGGCTCCAGGCGGCCCGTGCCCCAGTCGACCAGCAGGAGCAGCGCGAGCAGGACGCCGGCGCAGCGTACGGCGTCCCGCAGGTCGCCCGCCCAGCGCAGGTCGTGCGCGGCCTCGGGCGGCCGCTTCACGTCGTCGTCACCGCGTTCCATAGCGGAGACCGTAGGGACCCGGAGCGCCGGAACGACAGGCATTGACGCGACTCATATACGACTCTGACGGGATTCTGTCCGACGGGATTTCGTACCACTGCGACGGGATTCCGTACGACTCCGGCAGGATCTGTCCGACTCCGACGGGCACCCCCGCTCGTCAACGCCCCGTCAAAGAAGGCCCGTTCCGCGCGAAGAACCCGCAAGGATCCGTTGGCCCCCGCCCGCAGCGGACAGGACCTGAGGGCACCGTGCGCGTCCTCGCGCGCGAAACCGGACGCCCGATGAGGGAGCACGTGCCCATGTCCGTCCTGACCCTTGAGCCGGGCGGCGCGACCCCCGCCGGCGAAGAGCCGCCCGACACCGGTGAGCGGCACCGGCTGACCACCGTCACGGGACTGGCCGCGCTGTCGCTGGACGCGATGGCGTCGGTGGCCTACGGGCCGGAGGCGATCGTGCTGGTGCTGGCCGCGGCCGGCGCGCACGGGCTCGGGTTCACGCTGCCGGTCACGCTGGCCATCGCGGGCCTGCTGGCGGTCCTGGTCGCCTCGCTGGGCAACCGGCAGGCCTCGGAGTTCGTGCCGGTGAGCGGTACGACGGCGGCCGAACTCGCGGACGCGGCGCAGCTGTCGTCGCTGGCCGACGAGACGCCCGAGGGCCGCTCCGTCGTCGTGCTGGCGAAGGAGAAGTACGAGCTGCGGGAGCGCCACCAGGGCGAGTTGGCGCACGCCGAGTGGGTCGCGTTCACCGCGCAGACCCGGATGTCGGGCGTCGACGTGGACGGGCGGCGGATCCGCAAGGGCGCGGCCGGTTCGGTCGTCACCTGGGTGCGCGAGCGGGGTGGCGATGTCACCGCCGAGGCGCAGGAGCTGACGGAGCGGATCGCCGGGGCGGGCGGCACGCCGCTGCTCGTGGCCGTCGAAGACACCGAGGGCGCCCGGGTGTTGGGCGTCATCCACCTCAAGGACGTCGTCAAGGAGGGCATGCGCGAGCGGTTCGACGAGCTGCGCCGCATGGGCATCAAGACGGTCATGATCACGGGTGACAACCCGCTGACCGCCAAGGCGATCGCCGAGGGCATGGACCTGTCCTCGCCGGACTCCGCGATCCTGTCGGCCGTCATCTTCAACGCGCTGGTGCCGCTGTCCCTGCGGGGCGTGCAGTACAAGCCGGTGAGCGCGGACCGGATGCTGCGGCGCAATCTCGCGATCTACGGCATCGGCGGACTGATCGTCCCGGTGCTGACCCTGGTGACGGGCGTCATCTATCCGCTGGTCGTCACCGGCATCGCCCAGGGGCTGTTCAACAACAAGGCGAACGGCTCCGAGATCAAGTCGGCGGGGAAGGTGGTCGGTTCGTCGCTGATCGGCCAACAGGGCTACAGCCTCGACTACTTCCAGCCGCGACCGGCGGGCGGGCTCGGCGAGAACTCGGTCAACACGCGGTACAAGCTGATCCTGTCCGGCGCCACCAACCTCTCCGCCGACAGCAAGGTGCTGATCAAGCAGGTGGAGGACGCCCGGGCCAAGGTCGTCAAGGACAACTCCGTGCCCGGCTATACGGTCAAGCCCTCCCAGGTCCCCGCCGACGCCGTCACCTCCTCCGGCTCCGGCCTCGACCCGGACATCTCCCCGGCCTACGCCGAACTCCAGGTGCACCGGATCGCCGAGAAGAACGGCCTCTCGGTCGCGCAGGTGGAGACGCTGGTGAAGAACCACAGCTCGTACGAGCGCTCGTGATCAACATGCGGGCCCGCCGGTACGGAGTGGACGCGGCGCCCGACGGCGCCACGGCCCTCCGGCTGGCGGCCACCGGCCGGCCGGACGTGGTGGTCCTCGACCTCGGCCTGCCCGACATGGACGGGGTCGAGGTCATCAGGGGCCTACGGAGCTGGAGCCGCGTACCGATCCTGGTGCTGTCGGCCCGGCAGGCCTCCGAGGAGAAGGTCGCCGCGCTCGACGCGGGCGCCGACGACCACGTCACCAAGCCGTTCAGCATGGACGAACTCCTCGCCCGGCTGCGGGCGGCGGTCCGCCGCACCGAGGAGCCCCCGGCCGACACCGGACCGACCTTCGTGCGGACGGCCGACTTCACCGTCGACCTGCTCGCCAAGCGGGCGGTCCGGGACGGCCGGGACATCCGCCTCACCCCCACCGAATGGCACCTCCTGGAGATCCTGATCACCAACCCGGGCCGCCTGATCACCCAGAAACACCTCCTCCAGGAGGTCTGGGGCGCGACCCGCAGCAACAAGACGAACTACCTGCGCGTGTACATGGCCCAACTCCGCCGCAAGCTGGAGACGGATCCGTCGCATCCGCGGTATCTGATCACCGAGCCGGGGATGGGGTACCGGTTCGAGGGGTGAGCGGCGGACGGCGGCACAGGCCGCGCGCCTCCGTGCCGCGCGCCTCCGTGCCTATGCGTCCACCCGGCGCCCGGCGAGCCAGGTGACCATCTCCGGGTCGTGGTGGTCGAAGAACAGCGAGGCACCGGTGTCGAGGCCGGCGATCCGGGCCATCTGGTGGTCGGTGAGCTCGAAGCCGAAGACGTCGAGGTTCTCCGCCATGCGCTCGGGCCGGACCGACTTGGGGATCGCCACGACACCGCGCTGGGTCAGCCAGCGCAGCACCACCTGAGCCACCGACCTGCCGTGCGCCGCGCCGATCTCGCTGAGCAGCGGCTGCCGGAACAGGTCGTTCCTGCCCTCGGCGAAGCCGCCCCAGGACTGGATCCGCACCCCGTGCTCGCGCATGAGGTCCTGGTAGCCGGCGCGCTGGAAGAACGGGTGGGTCTCGATCTGGTTGACCGCGGGGGTGACCTCGTTGTTGAGGATCAGGTCGATCAGCCGGTCGGGGTAGAAGTTGGCGACGCCGATCGCCCGGGCGAGCCCGGCGCGGTGCAGGGCCTCCATGGCACGCCACTGGCCGTACACGTCACCGTAGGGCTGGTGCATCAGGTACAGGTCGAGGTGGTCCAGGCCGAGCCTGGTCAGCGAGGTCTCGAAGGCACGCTTGGTGTGCTCCTCGGCGGGGGCGTCCTGGACCCACAGCTTGGTGGTGACGAACAGCTCGTCCCGCGGGACGCCGCTGTTCTTGATCGCCCGGCCGACGGCTTCCTCGTTGCCGTACGAGGCGGCCGTGTCCAGCAGGCGGTAGCCGGCCGCGAGCGCGTCGGAGACGGCCCTCTCGGTGTCCTCGGGCGGGATCTGGTAGACGCCGAAGCCGAGGACCGGCATCTCGACGCCGTTGTTCAGGGTGACGTACTGCATGGGGGGCCTTTCAGGTGTGCCGCTCCGCAGGGAGCGTTCCGATGCGCCGCTCCGGAGGGGAGCGTTCCGGTGTCCGGCACCTTCACCCTCGCGCGCTGTGCGCGCGCCTGCCAGGGCGGGCTCTTCGGGGGTGACGACAGGGCCCCTCTCCGGCCTGCCCCGCAGGTCGATGCGGTGTGACACTGAGGGCATGGCAGCATCCGAGGGCACGTCCGCCGGGCGGGGCGCGAGCAGCGAGGGCGCCGAGCTGGGCCGGTTCCTGCGGGCCAGGCGTACCGGGACGCGGCCTGAGCAGGTGGGTCTCACGGTCGGCGCCGGGCTGCGCCGCACCCCGGGGCTGCGCCGGGAGGAGCTGGCGACCCTGGCCGGGATCAGCATCGACTACTACGTACGACTGGAGCGCGGCAAGGAGACCCGGCCCAGCCCCTCCGTCCTGGACGCGCTCGCCCGCGCCCTGCACCTGGACGAGCAGGAGCACGGGCATCTGCGCGAACTGGCCGCCCGCTCCGCCCGGTACGCGTCCGAGCCGCCGCCCGCGCCCGGCCGCACGGTGTCCCCGGACCTGAAGGTGCTGCTGGAGTCGATGCGCCCGAACCCGGCCTATGTCATCAGCCGCAGCATGGACCTGCTGGCCTGGAACCCGGGCGGCCTCGCGCTGTACCCGGGCCTCGCCGACTGGCCGGTCAAGCAGCGCAACCTCGCCCGCTACCTGTTCCTCCACCCGGCCGCCCGGAGTCTGTTCCCGGACTGGGACCGGCAGATCACCGCGTGCGTCGCCCGGCTGCGCGCCACCGCCGGCACGGCACCCGACGCCCCCGACCTGACCCAGCTGGTCGGTGAACTCCTCCTCAAGAGCCCGGAGTTCGCCGGGCTCTGGGAGCGCTACGAGGTGACCGGCCGCAAGCCCGCGCGGAAGACCTTCCAGCACCCCCAGGTCGGAACGATCACGCTCACCGCCCGGTCCCTGCACCTGGAAGGCAGCCCCGGCCGCCGCATCGGCGTCTACACGGCCGAACCCGGCACCCCCGACCACGACGCGCTGCTCCTGCTCGACCTGACCGCGCCCCAGCTCAGCGCCCGGAAGCGAACGCCCTGAAGCGAACGCCCCGCCCGCTGAAACCGCCGGCCCCGCGCACTGAAACCGCCGGCCCCGCGCACTGAAACCGCCGCCCCGCGCACTGAAACCGCACTGAAGCCGTTCTGAACCGCCCCGGCCGCAAGCTCTGCGGCATGACGACAACCACTCACACCGGCGAGCAGCCGGCCATCGCGGCCACCGGGCTGCGGAAGTCCTACGGCGACAAGACCGTCCTCGACGGCATCGACCTCACCGTGCCGGCCGGCACGATCTTCTCGCTCCTCGGGCCGAACGGCGCCGGCAAGACGACCGTGGTCAACATCCTGTCGACGCTGATCTCCGCGGACGGCGGACAGGCGCGGATCGACGGGTACGACATCACCGGCGAGGCCCAGGCCGTGCGCGCCTCGATCGGGGTCACCGGGCAGTTCTCCGCGGTGGACGGGCTGATCACCGGCGAGGAGAACATGCTCCTGATGGCCGACCTGCACCACCTGCCCAAGAGCGAGGGCCGGCGCGTCACCGCCGAACTCCTGGAGCGTTTCGACCTGGTGGAGGCGGCCACGAAGCCCGCGTCGACCTACTCCGGCGGGATGAAGCGGCGCCTGGACATCGCGATGACCCTGGTCGGCAGCCCGCGGATCATCTTCCTCGACGAGCCGACCACCGGTCTCGACCCGCGCTCGCGGCACACCATGTGGCAGATCATCCGCGAGCTGGTCTCCGGCGGCACGACCGTCTTCCTCACCACCCAGTACCTGGAGGAGGCCGACCAACTCGCCGACCGCATCGCGGTGCTGAACGACGGCAAGCTGGTCGCCGAAGGCACCGCCGCCGAACTCAAGCGGCTGGTTCCCGGCGGTCACGTGCGGCTGCGGTTCGCCGACCCGCTGGCGTACGAGCGGGCCGCGACCGCCCTGCGCGAGACCACCCGCGACGACGAGGCCCTGACCCTGCAGATCCCCAGCGACGGCAGCCAGCGCGAACTGCGCGCTGTCCTGGACTGGTTGGACGCGGCCGGCATCGAGGCCGACGAACTCTCCGTGCACACCCCCGACCTGGACGACGTGTTCTTCGCCCTCACGGCAAGTCCCGTCCCCGCCCAGTCCGCATCCGCCCAGTCCGCAGGCAACGACATCGCCAAGGAGACCGTCCGATGAGCACCGCTTCCTACGCCGTCCGCGACAACCTCACCATGCTGCGGCGCAACCTCCTGCACGCCCGCCGCTACCCCTCCCTCACCCTCAACCTCCTGCTCACCCCGGTCATCCTGCTGCTGCTGTTCGTCTACGTCTTCGGCAACGTGATGAGCGCCGGCATCACCGGCGGGCACGCGGACCGCTCCGCGTACATCGCCTACCTCGTGCCCGGCATCCTCATGCTGACCGTGGCCATGACCTCGCTGGGCACCGCGGTGGCCGTGTGCACCGACATGACCGAGGGCATCATGGCCCGCTTCCGCACCATGGCGATCTCCCGCGCCTCCGTGCTGATCGGCCACGTCATCGGCAGCGTGATCCAGACCATG
>NZ_JBIVKB010000008.1:0-410599 GCF_044750545.1 Streptomyces sp. NPDC088794
AGCCGGTGGCCGTTCATCTATGCGGGCACGATCCGGATGCCGGAGCAAACCCCCGGATCAGGTCGAACCCGTACACCACTTCTCAGGACGCAACCTGGGGCGGGAACTCCTGGCGGTGCCGTGCGATCTCGGCCACGACTGAACGTCCTTGAGGAACAGAGCGATAGCTCTGTCTGGTCTTCGGTTCCCCGAGGTACGGCACCCCCCTGTCGGGGCCGTTCAACTGCTGTTTGACCGTCACGGTCTCGGCAGGGTCTCCGTCCTCCAGTCCAAACAACTCACCTTGCCGTAGACCAGTCGATGCGGCTTGCCTCACCAGGGCGCGGTATCTCGAAGACGCGGTCACGATGAGCGCCTTCACCGCCTCCGGATGAAGCGGGTGGATCTCCGGGTAGAAGACCTCCGGCGGTTTCAGCCCCGCCCACGGGTACTTCGGAATGATCCCCTCTTGGTGAGCCATCTTCAGGATGCTGGTGCAGACGTTCCAGGGCGTCGCAAAGGTCGACGGAGCGATGACCGCCGACCGCTCTTTGATCCACCTCATCCCGTCAGCCCGCTGAATGCGGCCGATCTCGCGATTCCCGAATGTGGGGTAGATGTGCAGCCGTAGGGCCCGCTCGACGTTCGTCTCGGTCCGCTCGCGGTGTACGGCCGTCTCTTGCCAACGTTCAGCGATGGCCCTGAACTTCTGCTTTCCCAACTCCCTGTTCACGAAGGTGCCGTCGTCAAGTTCAGTCGTCACCTTGGCGGCACGAGAGTCCGCGGCAGCCTTCTTCTCGAAGTTCTCCTTGCACTGCTTACCTGACAGGTCCCGGTAGCGCACCTGCCAGCGCTTCCCCATGCCGTGATCGGTACTGCAGTAGAGCGTCTGGGTCTTGCTGCTATGCACCTCGCACGGCTTAGCATCGGCCGGCGGTCGGGAGAGGTGCCAACGGTCGTACACCTCAGCCATCGGTGCCCCTCCCCCCAGAGCAAGCCGAGTCGGCGCTGAGGCGAGGGGCGTTGCTGTTTCGGGTCATGCGGCGCGTCGCCCTCCAATCTCGTCGGCGTCGTACTTGTCGAGCGCTTGGGCGTCGTACAGCACGTGCCGACCGCGCCGTATGAAGCACTGCGGACCGGTTTCGGCGTAGCGCCAGTAGCGGATGGTTGAGGGCGAGGTGCGGTAGCGCTCAGCGACTTCCGCAGTCGTCAGGTACTTCTTCATGACGTCCTTCCAGTGGCAAGCGACGCTTGCGCAGTCGTCGCCGCGAAGCTGAGTTCATGGGCAGGTGCCGCCGCACAAACCGCAAAATCCGCAGAAAAGCCGGGAGTAGGCGTTGACCTGCGGTGATGCGGAGTGCGGGTGGTGACGTGGGGTGCTCCGCAGAAACCCGCGATATTCCGCAAAAATCAGGGACCGCCGGCGGCCGGCCCCGGGGGGTGGGGTGGCGCTCGGTTTTTTGCGGAATATCGCGGGATTGTGCGACGGGCCTCCGGCCAAGGTGGGGCGTGGGTCGCGTTGCAGGTCAGCGGAGTGTCCCGGCTTTTCTGCGGATTTTGCGGTTTGTGCGGGAGGGGTTGAGGGCGCGGCCGGGGTCACCGACCGCCGTGGCGTAGCCCGGGGTGGGCCAACAGGCGGGGCGCCGGGGGCCGTCCGCGCTTGCCGGTCTTCTCGGGCTGGTAGGACCGCAGGTATCCGTGGTCTTCCAGCAGCGCGAGGGCGGGTTCCAGGTCGGCGACGGTGGGGACCTCACTGCGGGACAGGACGGTGAAGACGTCCCGTCGGCTGACGTCCTCCCATCCGTTGTCCCTCAGTGCTTCCAGCACGCTGCGGGCGCGGGACAGGACCGGGTCGGCGCCCATGACGTCGAACACGGCGAGGGCATGGGCGGTGTAGTACTCGCCCAGCTCGATGGCCGCGTTCATGGTGGCGTCGGTGACCGGGTGCGCGTAGCCGTTGCCGCCGTGTTCGGCGAGGTGCAGCAACGCGGCCATACGGGCGGTCGCCCCGGCCAGCTTCCCGGCCCAATTCGAGATGTGGCCCAGCTTCCCGCCGCGTGCCTTGAGCTGGGGTTCGATGCGCTTCTGATAGGCGATCAGAGCCGCGTCCGCTTCCGGGGTGAGCTGGATGACGGCCGGGTCGGTCCACTCCGCCAGGGACAGGGCGAGGTCGATGACCCGGGCGGTGTAGGCGCCGGCCGTCTCTTCCGGGACCGGGTCGGTGATGATCTCGCGGTCACCGACCGTAGAGATCGGCAGGGAGTACAGGAAGCGAGCCAGCAGTCCGCGCCCCTCGAACCCCTTCACCTTCCCGATGTCCCGCAACACGTCCGGCTGCACAGCGAGGCCGATGGTCAGCGCGGGGGCGTCGATGTACTCGCGGCGGGTCTGCCGGTTCACCCGCAACCGGTCCCCGGCATGCCCCTTGAGGAAGACTTCCATGTTGGGGGCCCCGGAGTAGCGGCCGGCGATGATGTCGAAGATGCCGCCCTCCGCGCTCATCACCGACAGCCGGCCGCCCTGTTCGGCCATGAGTGAGGTGACCGTCTCGGGTGTCGAGTCGTCCGCCAACAGCACCGGTTCGGCAGGAACGCTCAGCGTGTCGGCGGTCTGCGCGAGGCCGACAGCGGTCTTCACCATGTCGTCGCGCTTGTCGCCGTCGGCGGACGCGGCCTTGGCGACGGCCTTATCCGCCGCCTCCTTGGCGAGCCTCGCCGTCAACTCCGCTTCCACGATCACAGGCTTCATCGCCGCCTTGAGCTGTTTCTCAGCCTCGTACAGGGGGTTGGTCAGCAGCGCGAAGACGGCGGACTTGCGGTTGGCGGGCGGGAGCGCGACCACGGTGAAGAGGTTGGTGGGCTCGCGCCAATTGCCGCGCACGTGGACCACCGACCGGCCGCCGGCGGCCGTGGCGAGCACGGCGAGGGCGATGGATCCGGCGAGGTCTGCCGGGGTCTGCGTCTCTTCCGCGACGGCCGCCACGAACTCCCCCAGCCAGACAGGGAGAACGTGGACGGGAAAGGCGGGTCGGTCGCGGCGGCCGGTGAGGGGAATGGGGTCTTCCCACACGTCCAGTGCCGTGTCGTCCTCGCCGTGCGGGTCTTGCAGGGTGGGCAGTCCGGCCCACAGGTCGGGGCTGTCCACAGGCTGTGGAGTCATGCGACGGCCCTCCCTTCGATGGTGTGGGGACAAGTCCCGGCGCGGACGCGGGCGGTGAACCTGATGACGGCGGCACGGCCCCGGGCGCGTTCGTGCTGCCCACAGACACAGAGCCAGTCGGCGACCGGTACGCCCTCGCACTGAATGCGAAGCCCCGGAGTGATGCCGGAGACGGTGACCGTCTGCGGGTCAGAACCAACGGCAGAAAGGACGCCCTTGCGGGCGACGTCCTTCGGTTCGCCCCCGGACGGCCGTGGCGGGCCCTGTACGGCGCCCTGACGGCCTTTCATGGGGGTTCGTAGTGCTTTGTTCATGCCGCGCGCTCCACAGCCGCCTCAAGGCCGTTGGTGACCGCGCGGCGCGCGTAGGGCTCCGGGACGCCCACGGAGAAGGCAGCCGTGACGATCTCCTCGCCGATGGCCGCGAGCCCGCACGGGCCGGGGCAGGCGGCGTGTTGTGCGGCGAGGAACCGGGCGACCCCGAACGCCTGTGATCCGGCGCCGGATTCGGTCCGGGCCCGTACCAGGGCGAGGCCGCGTTCCAAGCCGGTACGGACGTAGCGCTCGGTGTGGCGGCACCCGGTGGCCACCTCCCGCGACCACGGGGCGCGCCCGGGAGGAGAAGAGACCACCTCCCCCCGGGCGGGGATGGTGTCTTCCTTCACCACCAGGGCGCGCACGGCCGCCGGGAGAACGGCCATGCGGCCGGTCCCGGGACCGAGCCAACGGGCGTACTGCATCAGGGACTTGACGTCGACACCCGACCGGACCGCGTTGGCCGACGGCATGGCGCCGAGGTAGAGCCAGTGTTCGCCCCGTGTCGTCGGTACCGTGCGGGTGGCGGGCAGCGTCTCGCGAGCCCACGCGACGGCCGCCGCGTTGTCCAGGTCGACCACCGTCAGCCCCGCCCCGCCGGGGTGGTAGGCGACCGTAGAAGCCTCACGCCATACCGCCGCCCACATGGGCGAGGTGAGGACCTGTGGGTCCGTGGTGGCGGCGGCCCACGCGTGGCACGGTGCGGGGCACCGGCAGGGGCCGGCCGCTTTCATGGTGGGCCGTCCGCCGCACGCGTTCCCGTTGCAGGGACGGCAGTTGCCGAACGGAACCTTGCCCCGTAGGGGCAGGACCGGGACGCCGGCCGCCGCGAGGGCGAGGGCGACACTCAGGGGTTCCGGCGTCACGCTCATGCGGCCGCCTCCGTCATCGCCACGTCCGCGAGGAACGCACGGCCGATCCACTCGGCGTAGGCGGGCGGGATGGCCTCCGTCAGCTCCTCGCGGACGTCGGTCCACGTGATACCCATCGCGGCCTGAAGTTCCGAGACGGACGGCTTGCCACCACCGTTGCCGTACGCGGCAACGTAGGGGCCGTCGTACCACTTGCCGTGACGGCAGCCGCGCACGCGGCCCCGGTGCGGGACGTGCGCCGGGCGAACGGCGGTCCAGCCGCCCAACTCGAAGTTGCGGTGCCGAATGACTCCGAGCCCGAACATCTCGCCGCACAGGGTGAGGTCTTTGCGGATCTTCGCGCGGCCGTTGGGCTGCTCGATCGCGTACGGCAGGCCCGTCTTGTCGAGGAGTTCGCGGGTGGGGGCGACGAGATCTTCGTGGGTGCCGCCCCAACCTCGCGAGCGGTTGGTGCCCACGGTCAGGGCGCACTTGTCCTGGCACGGCGGGGAGGCGTGGACGAACGCGTACCGCCGGATCTCGCCCGACGCGATCAGGTCGGCGAGATAGGCGAGGGCGTCGCCGTGGTGGTACGGGAAGGGGTAGTTGGCGCGGTCGGCGATGTCGCATCCGTCCACGTCGAAACCGGCGCGGTGGTAGCCCATTCCGGCAGCACCGGCACACGAGAAGAGATCCAGCAGGCGCGGCCGGGGCACGCGCCCCGTTCGAGTGGCAGGGGAAGAGAAGCTCTCGCTGAATACGTGCAGTTGGGTCATGCTGTAGGTCTCCTGTTCTGCAACGTCGGGATAGGGAGACCGGGGGCGGCGGGTTGTCCTTGTCCGGGAGCCGCCGCCCTCGGGCGTAGCTACTGCGGGGCGCGGCCGGCGCGGCGGATCAGGCTCGCGATGGTGGCCACGGTGGGGTAATCCCATCCGGCGATCCAGTCGACGATTCGCCGGTCGTAGGTGCCCAGTTCGACGCCCGCGTTGGCGAGTTCGGCGTATAGGGCCACGCGCTGCGAGGAGTCCGGCGAGTAGCCGAACGGGGCGTTGCTCAGCGGGCCGTCAGAGATGGGGTCGTTGTCGCGGTAGGGCATAAGACTCCCGTCGGGTCAGAAGGGCGGTTCGTTGCTGTTGTCAGCCGTAGAACTTGTTCCGCTTGATGACGGCCTTGTGGATGTTGACCGTGGTTCCGCCCCGGTGGTCGCTCGCGCTGAAAACCTGCACGGCAACCCATCCCCCGAAGATGACGGCCGCCAGGATGATCAGTTGGTGGATGAACGCGGCCAGTGCGGCGATGAACGAGGTGAGCAAGAGCAACCCGCCGCACACGGCGAGGAACCCGACACCCCCGAGCGCGGTGTTCACGGCCGCGCGGGAGACGGCCGGCTTGACGGTGGTGACCGGGTCGGGCTGCATGGGCGTCAGGGCGTAGCCGGTGACGACGCGGCCGTCGGGAAGGACGATGCTCGCCACGGCCGGGATGGTGCCCGGCTGCACCGGCATGAGCGGGGCGGTGTGGGCGGGGACGATCGGCGTGGGGGTGTGGACTTGGACGGCGGCCGTCTCGTACGCGGCCGAACTGCCGTAGGTGGTGGGCTCGTTCACGGTGCTGGCCTCCCTTCGGTCAGCGTCCGGCGAGGGCGCCGGTGACGGCGGTGACGAGTTGGTTGACGGTGTCGCCTGTGTCGGTGCCGGCGAGGTAGAAGCCGAACAGGGTGACGACGACGGCCGCGCCGGCACCGACGGCCCTGAAACGCAGCAACAGAGCGACGACGACGGCGAGGAGCAGTACGAGCGGGATGGTGAGGACCATGTGGTTCTCCCGGGTCAGCGGTGAGTGCAGGTGGGGTAGGCGGATCGGTGGAAGCAGTGTTCGTAGTCGTGGCGGGTGACGCGGAAGGTGTCGCGGTGGCCGTCGGGGGTGGTGACGGTGAGGCGGTAGCGCCAGCCGCCGGATTTGAAGTAGGCGGCGCTGCGGTCGGTGACCGTGCCGGCCGGGCCCGGCGGGTACTGCGGGCCGCACGCGGACAAAGTCATGACGAGTGCCACGGCCGCGACCGCGCCGGGCAGGAACTTGCGCATGGCGGGGTTCCCTGGGGGTGGTCAGCGGGCGCCGGCGCGGTAGGTGCGCGCGGCGCGGTTGTAGATCCAGCGGCCGACACGTATGCGCTTGCCGGTGGCCTGGCAGCGGCGGCAGTCACGGCCGCGCCGGGTCTTGCCCTTGCGGTCGGTCTTGAAGCCGTGGCCCATGCCGTCGCACGTGCGGCAGTTGCCGAACGGGCTCAGCCAGCACTTGACTACATAACCGAGAGTGACGGTGAAGAGGAAGGCGGTAGCGAGCACTGCAAGGCTCATCAGGGGCCTCTCAGAGGGTGTTTGAGGGGTTTCCGCAGGTCGGCCGCTATCTGCTAGTGGCCTGATCAGGGGCGCTTTGGGTCGCTAGCAGGGTTGCTACCGGTAGCGACGTGTGCCGCTACCGGTAGCAGGCTGTGAGACCTATCCGGCATCCCTCGATTGGTTGCGCTGCGTAATCGCGGCGGCGATGTCATCGCGCTTGATGCCGCGCTTGTTGACCTGCTTGCCGTCGATGCGCCGGCTGATCTGGTCGGTCGCAACGCCGTACGGCTTGAGTGCGGCGGTGAGTGCTTCCGCCTTGGGCTTGGGCTCCAGCTCCGCCCACGGGCCGTAGACGTCCGGTCGCAGGTCGGCGAGCCGGTCCACGATCGTTTCGGACCACACCTTGACCTCGCCCTTGCCCAGCACCTGGGCGACGTCGTCGAGGATCGTCGCGGACGTCTCCGGGGCCGGGGCCTCGCCGACCGCGTCGCCCGACAGCGTGCCTTCCGCCTCGCGCAGCGCGGCGGCCCGGGTCAGGATGCGTTCGGCGTCGCGGCCGTCGGCGAGGTAGGTCCGCACGATCCCGGCATCGTCCGACATGCCCTTGAGCAGACCAACGCCCTTGTGGGACTTCAGCAGCTTGGACGCGTCCAAGCCCTCGCTGTAGGAGCCCGCGCCAAGGATGACATCGGAGACCTGATAGGCGCCCACCCGCAGCGCGAACCGGCCCTGATGCTGGTCACGCAGCTCAGAGGGGCAGGCCTTGTCGTCCGGCTTCTGCGTCGCCGTCAGCACCGACACACCGACCGCAGGGGCGACCCGGGCGAGGTAGACCATCAGAGACAGGATCTCTTTGCCGTGCTCGGGGTGGGTCAGGTACTCCTGCACCTCATCCACCACGAACAGAGTCAGGGGCATGTTCAGCTTCGGATCCCGGCTGATCTCCGGGGTCAGCTTGCCCTCCGGGCAGATGTGCAGCGGCAGTTCGGACAGCCGGTGGTAGCGGTCTTCGACGTCCGCCTTCAACTCCCGCAGCGCGGTCAGCAGATGCCCTACCGGGTCGATGCCGTTCTTGGGCACGATGCCGAACCCGATGCGGTGGGCGACCAGCGCGAACTTGCGCCAGTCCGGCGACGCCTTCCCGTCGAACACGTACAGCCGCACGTATGGGTCCAGCGCGGCAGCAAGGGCGATCGTGCGGGCTGAGAACGTCTTGCCCTGACGCGGCACGGCGCCGACCAGCAGCGACAGCCACAGCATGGTGGCCATGACCGCGTTGCCGCGCTCGTCCACGCCCCACGGGAACGGCTTCCAGAAGTCCACCCGAGTCGCGCCCAACAGCGGCGACTTGCCCGACGGCACGGCGAGCGGGTCACGGTCGGCGATCCAGTACGAGATACGCCGGTTGCTGGTCTCGTCCTTGTCCAGGAACAGTTGGGTGGGGGCGATGTCCAGACCGGACGCGAGTCGGCCATGGGCCTTGAGCGCGTCTTGGAAGTGCTTGCCGTAGGGCAGATCCACCACCACGCGCCAACCGTCCCCGTCCCGGCCGATCGGCCTCGGGAACGCGATGGACTGATCCTTCTCCGTCAGCCCCGCCACCTCGTGCGCGCGGATGACGATGTCGGAGGACAGTTTGCGCTTGCGGAAGGTCACCTTGGCCATATCGATGAGCGGCCGATCCGCCGGCGCCCCCACCACACCCAGGGTGGTGGCCAGCGTTGCCACGGCCAGCATGAGCAGCCACGACGGCGCCATCACGTACAAGGTCAGCGCGGCGGCGAGCCCGACGAAACCGGCGACCGTCGCCACGATCCCCCGCAGCCGGACGCGGTCGTTGCGCTGCCGCGACAGCTTCAGATACTCCGCCGCATCCTCGTTGACCACCGACGCCAGACGCAGCGACTTGCCCTCCGCATCCGACACCCACCGGCCGACAGCGGTCGACCAACGCCATGCGCCGCGCGGCGAGTACATGCAGATCTTCGGTGTGTAGACCAGCGGCAGGCGGACCGCGTGGTAGCCGGCCACGGAGGAGTAGTGGCGGATCGCCCACTTGCGGACGGCCGTGCGCTGGTCGGGGAGCTTGACCCAGTCCGGCAGGACCGGCAGACGGGCCTTGTCCCTGGCCTCCATCCATTCCGCGACCGAGGGCGGGTAGACCTCGCGCGGCGGGTCAACCGGCACGCCCTCGCTCAGGCCGTCGGCCTCCGGGTCGTCGGTGTCGGGGAGTTCGGCCTCCCACTCCCCCGGCTTCACCACACCCTCGCCGGCCGATGCGACGGGGTCGGTCTTCTTCGACAGCGGGAACGGCAGCACGGCGGCCGTCGGCGATTCGGTGCCCTCGGGGTCCCCGGGGGGCGTGAAGGTGGTGGTCTCGGTCACGATGTACCTACTCCTTCGGGAGTCGAAGGGTCCGGCCGGCTTGCTGTGGAAGGTCGGGCGGCCGGACCCGGGATGTGAGGTGGTTCAAGCGGCGCGCTGTTCCTCGGGATAGGCGCAGGTCACGCATGTTCCGAGGGTGGGCGGGATGACGTATCCGGCGTCCCGGTGGCACTCGGGGCAGGTGCGGCGGGCGCGCATCATCGCGGCATGGGCCCGCCACCGGCCCGCCGTCATCGGCCGGACCGGTTTGGCGAGGTCGACGCGGTACAGGTAGGCGACAAGCGGCGGGCGGCCCCGTCGCCGGGGGCGTTCAAGCTGGGCGGCGACGTCCTGTCCGCCGGGGCGCAGGTCGCGGGCCCTCAGTTGGCGGCGGGTGGCGTAGCCGTCCGGGGCGAGGTGCCACCGGAAGACCGGCAGCGTGCTCATGCCGCGCCGCACCGTCTCGGACCGCAACCCGAGAGGGCCCCGGCGAAGGCGCTCACGGCGTCACTGCCCCGGTGGCGCGTTCGGCGAGCACGGCGTCACGCAGCATGCGAGCGTTGGCGGGTGAGGTGTGCAGGGCCCGTCGGATGCCCTCACCGGTCACCTGAGCGTCCGTCCATCCGGCCGTCGCCTTACGTGCTTCCGCCATGAGCTGTTCCGGGGTGCGGCGAGTGCGGGGCGCCTTGGCGGCGACCGGAACGCGGCCCGTCGCTCGACGCGGTGCGGTCGTCGCTGCCTGGACCGGGCGGGAGGGCGTCGGGGCGATCGGGATCGGCCTGACCGCCGGAACGACGGCGGGCATCGGCTTCGTGCCCACACCCGACTTGCCGAGGTCGACCGGCGCGGGGTCGGGCAGCACGAGCCGCGTCACAACGACCGTGGGGGTACTCGATCCACGCAGGTCAGAGGTAGACCGTTCTCGACTACTTCCGGTCAATTCCTCCGTATTTGTGTCCATGTCAGAACCCGGGGCGAGGGCGGGGGCCGTGCCGCCGAACATCGACGCGAGTGCCGCGTCCGCGCCGTCGGTGATCCGGTCGCGCTGGACATTCAGCAGCCTCGATCCAAGTGCCGCGTCCCCGACCCCGACCTTGCGGGCCAGTCGCCACGACTTGCGCTCCGACCACTTCTTGATCCGGTCGCTCGGGTGGTGTGCGGCGCGGGCGCGGTGGTAGGCGAGGGCCTGGACGATGTCGGCGGTGCGCCGCTCGTTCTCCGCGTCGCGACCGTCGGTGTGGACGACGATCCGGCGGGCGAGGAACGCCATGCCCTCCGCCGACACGGACATACCCATCGGGGTCAGCGCGTAGATGACGGTGCGGCCCAGGTCCGGAGCGGCCATGGCGCCCATGACAGCGGCGGCGGCCGGCAGCGCCCACAGCCCCGCCCGTACGACGCGCGGCGAGGCCTGACCCAGCATGGTCAAGCCCAGCAGGACCAAGGCGAGTACGGCCGTGGCACCCTCACCGGCACCGAGCGCGCCGAGCGCGGTTCCCGTGCCGTAGGCGTGCCCGATGTTGCTGTACGTACCGATCCCGCCGACCACGCCCGTGGCGAGCATCGGCACGAACGCGGCCGTCAGAACACCGATCTGAACCTTCGTCAGAGGCGTGCGGGTCTCACTCATGCCGCTTCCCCCGTCCCCGAGCGGAAGCCGCGAACAGAACGCAGGAACGGCACCGTGCGGGTCAGCGCGTCCGCGTACAGAGCGTCCCAACCGGCGATCTCGTCACCGGCCTCCGCCTCCGCACACAGGTCGGCGAGCACGTCACGAGCCGCGTCCTCACGTGCGGCCCGCTCGCCGTCCGTCTCGAACTCCAGCGGACCCCGGAACAGGTCGACGTCGATACCGAGCGCCAATTCCACGAACTCCAGGTCGCCGTAAGCCTCCTGGCCAGCGACGAAAGTGCGCATACGCATGGTGGATCTCTCCTTGGATACGTCGGGAAGAGCGCGGGCGGTCAGCTGTCCTGTCCGGGAGTGCGACCGCCCCGCGAAGTGACGAGGTGCGAGGGATGATCAGGGGTAGACGTGCCGAGCGCCGGCAACCCGCAGCGCGGTGTGCGCCTTCCGGGCGTGCAGGCCCGCCGCGCTCAACTCGTCTACGGAGACGTCCCCGAGCTCCATCGCCGCGTCCACGGCCTCTTGCGCGACGGCGATCAGTTCGGTGTCCCGTGTGACCATGTGGAGCGCGTCCATGGCGCTGGTGACGGCGGAACGAGCCGCGTAGCGAGCCTGCCGCTCTCCGGGGCTATCGCCGCGACCCTCGCGGCGAGCCTCGATCTTCAAGTACTGCTGTTCACGGTGGCGCACGATCGCGGCCAGTAGCGCCGGGATCGCAGGCCAGTGCCTCGCGACGCCGTTCGGCCGCCGCTTCGCGGGTTGTACGAGCCGTGGTCAGGTTCTGCATGAACCCGGCGACCACGGTGCCAGCGAGCGTGCCGAACACGGCGATGAGCGTTGCGATCACGCAAACTCCCAAGGGTGAGTCGGGATATGGGATCCAGCGCGGCGAGCTGTCCTGTCCGGGAGTGCCGCCGCGTCCGGAGATCAGGCCAACGCCGCACGTCGCAGCGGGCCAAGTAACCCCGGGCGGAAGTCGATTCCGCGCCCTCACGGCTGGATACCGGGGCCGACGGACCTCACCCGGCCGTCACGGGGACAGGGTCAAGCCCCGTCGATCTCAGAGCACTCTGTTGAGTTTTCAAGGAACAGACGCTGCCTTCGTACTCACCCTCTCGGGCTTTCCTCCGGACGTTCGTTGCAGTACCTGTTTTACAGGTACTGCATAGGGGTCCGTCAAGTGCACCGACGGAACCTCTTGGTTTTGCGCCGGGACTTCTTGGCGCACCATCAGAATCGCCCCAGGTCAGGGGACTTGGTTACCCCATACGTGGACGTCCCAAGGACGTCTAGGTACCTTCAAGACGTCCCTAGACGTCCCACCAGGAGTGCAGATGTCCAACGAGCGCTTGCGATCGGCCCTGTTAGCGCAGGGCATGACGGTGCAGGATCTAGCCGACGCCATCAACGTCAACGCGAAGACCGTCGAGCGCTGGATCACACAGGGGAAGGTCCCGTACCGGCGACACCAGTACGCGACAGCATCAGTCCTAGCGGTCGACGTGACGACTCTTTGGGACGACTCCCGCGCCGTCGAAAGCGCTGCGGACATGAGCAAGGCGGAGATCGTCACCATCTATCCGCACCGCCACATGGTGCCCGCAGGGCTCTGGCGCGAGATGTACGGACGGGCAAGGCTGCGGCTGGACATCCTGGTCTACGCGGGACTATGGCTGTCGGAAGATCCCCAGTTCATCGATCTCCTCAAGGCGAAGGCTGAAGAGACCGCTCAAATCCGTGTCCTGCTTGGTGATCCTGACTGCCCGGCAGTTCAGCAGCGCGGGATAGACGAAGGCCATCGGATCATGGGCGGCAAGATCCGAAATGCCTTGATGAACTACCGCCCGCTCTTCACCAGCCATCCGGATATCCACTTCCGGTTGCACGACGCGACGCTGTACAACTCGCTCTTCCGGTCGGATGACGAGATGTTGGTGAACACCCATGTCTACGGCATCGGCGCCTACATGGCTCCCGTCCTGCACCTGCGGCGACTCCCCGGCGGCGGACTCTTCGACACCTATGCGAATAGCATCGAACAGACCTGGGGAGGCGCGCGCCAGGTGACGGAACACGACTTCACGGGAGCTTGAGCATGGGACGCATCGACTACTTGCACGACCCTGACGCACCGCCGGCTAACTCGGTGGTGCCATCCGTCGTGGCGTTCGTGCAGAACGACACGGCCCAAGTGCTGATGATCCAGCGGTCCGACAACGGACGTTGGGCACTACCCGGTGGCGGGCACGACGTTGGCGAATCCATCAGCGACACCGTGGTGCGCGAGGTCTGGGAAGAGACCGGCATCAAGGCGGAAGTCGTCGACATGTCCGGGATCTACACCGACCCGGGCCACGTGATGCAGTACGACGACGGCGAGGTCCGGCAGCAGTTCAGCATCTGCTTCCGCGCGCGACCGATCGGCGGCGAGGTACGTACGAGCAACGAGACGACTCAGGTCCGATGGGTAGACCCGTCGGACCTGTCGAAGTTGGACGTCCACCCCACGATGCGTCTCCGGATCGAGCACGCCATGGACCGGACCCGCCCGGTTCCCTACATCGGCTGACGCTTTGCGGCGGCGACGCGTTCGAGCACACGCGAGGTGCTCGCGAGGATCTCCGGTTCGGCACGACGGATGAACGTACCGATCAGGCTGTCCGACCCGTAGCGACCGGCGATCTCGTTGACGCGGTCCACGGGATTCGTGGGCGTCCCGTCCGGAGTCGTGTTCATGTCGCAGTAACAGAGCGCGTCGTTGAGCTCAGCGCTCTCCCTCGGGAACTCGCCCTCAAGTTCCGCGCGCAGCCCCCGGGCGTCCGCCTCCATCCACGAACAGGAGTGGTGGGCGACAAGGTGCACGACCCGGGCATCGGCGTCCGCGACATCCCGGAGGTAGCGGGCCCCGTCAAGCGGGTGGAACCCCGTCTTGGCGAGGTCTGGTGCGTAACCGATGTCGTGCAGGACCGCAGTCGCCTCCAACAGTTCCGCGTCCGCACCGAGGATCGGCGCGATGGTGCGTGCGCGCTCGGCGACTCCGACCGAGTGCTTCCAGCGACGCGGCAACGGGTCGGCAAGCAGCGATTCGGCGAGCGGGTAGGCCCACTCCGTCAGTCCCGTCACAGTGAGGAACTCTCCTCTCGATTCGGCAGGGCCCGCACGGTCCGTGCCTTGCCCTGCCCCCCTCCGGACAGCCACCCTGCAGCTTCCAGCTTCTCTAGCGCCTTAGTCACCGTCGGACGCGAGACGTCGAACCTCTCGCACAGTGCGGAAGCGCTGGGGAAGGTTGCCCCGACGTCAAGGCCGTCATCCTCGAAAACGTCAGTGAGCCGTTCCGCGAGGGGCCGGCGGTCGGTTCGCCTTCCGTCCCGGACCGCCCGCCACCGCCCACCAGCAACCGGCTCCGCAGAACCACCCTGCTGAAGCACTGCGAACGCCCGAAGCACTACGCCGCGCGAAACCCCGTGATCCTGCATGATCTCTGCGACCGACGGCAGTTCCACCATCCTCAGGTCCGCATCGATCTGAGCCTTGAGTGCATCCGCGATCTTCTGATAGGTCCCGCGCGGGCTCACTTCCTGCGACACTCACCCTCCCTCTCCCGTCGTCACGGTCCAGCCTGCCATGTCCAGCTTCCGGCCGGACTGTGTCCAGACGGCTGAATCTTCCGACTCCTCGGGCAGCTCTTGAGTAGGCAAGATCCCTGCTCCGGTCCATCTTCCTTCTCGTCGCGTTCAACACCGCTCGTTGGCCTGGTCTTCGCCAGCGCACTGACGGACACCACTGTTCACCGGCGTACGCACACCCCGCCCCATAAACTGTTCTTCCACGATGACGACGGGGATGGAGCCAGCCGTGCGCGAGATCCAACCACTCACGACTCTCACCGCGAATGACACGCAGACTTGGGTGAAACAGCGTGTGATCAACGTGATCCGCAGCTATCACAATGCCGCAGATGTCATCGCAGAGCCCATTCAGAATGCTGTGGACGAAGTACTCTCGGCACCGGACATCGGTTCCATCGGAGACGTGCGTATCGTATTTGATACGGATGAGAACCGAATCTCGGTCCGCGACAACGGGCGAGGAATGTCGAGCGCCGATGTGGAAAGGTACCTCGCCCCCGACGTAGGCAACAAGCGAGCGGCTTTCCTCAAGGGGCTCGTGAGGGGCCACAAGGGAGTAGGCCTTACCTTCCTCGCCTACGGGTTCAACTTTTTTGAAATTGAGTCTCGAACCGCGAACGAACACTACGTCGTGCGGCTGGAAGGTGGCCGCAAGTGGGTCGAGGACGAAGGAGAAATGGAGCCGCCAGTAGGCAGGCTCGAAGACATCGGCCCCGGAAATGGACGACTCCAGGAAACTGGAACAATCATCACCATTGCACTCGGCCCCCAGAGTAAACCTCGAAGCCTGCGTCATGCATTTCCTAGCGCAGCCTTTGCAGTCACGGCAATCAGGAACCAGACAGCGGCTGGAATTATCGAGCCCCCACGTATCGCCAAAGAGCGCGATCTGAAAGTGACACTTGAGTACCGCTCACATTCCGAGACAGAGACGGTCAATGTCGCACCAACCTACCGGCACCCTCACAACGACCTGCAAGAGGGATACCAGACCCTCGACATCGGAGCCTGGCTACGAAAGAACCGAAACTCAGAACCGTCCCCTAAAGAAAAGAGGGCCTATCACGCATGTTATTGGCGCATGAACGGGAATGAGCTAATTGAGCTCATCGGAAACCGAACGAGCGAACAGCTGAGCACAAACGAAGAGATTAAAGAATTCGTAGATAAACATGATGTACACGTCTACACTCTCTTCGCCTACAGCGCCAAATATCGGGAGCATCTGGGAGAAAGTTGGAGCATTCCGGGCAACAGGCAACTGCATTACCCTGCTCTCCGCATCGGCACAGACGGGATGATTTCTTCGTGGTCACGTGAAATCACTTTGACCCACCGTGGTTTTAACGTTGACCGAACCTGGCTCCTCTACACATTTCGAGGCATCGAACCTGACCTCGGCAGGAAGGACTTCCCTCCCGAGGTTCACGACTTCCTTGAGCTCACAGAGGAGATCGTATCGAACGAAATCGCCCGACAGAGTCGTCCATTCTTGCGTCCAACAGCGTCCAGGACGACGACTCCTGAAGGCTACGTGCCTCCGCAGATCAAGGCATACAAGCGTCGAGAGAATCCGCTGTCGCCCGCATATCTTCCCAATTTCGGGGAAATTTGCCTCCGCACCGAGCCTGCGTCGGAGCAGGACGTGATCGCCCTGTACAGCGAATTGACGGGATTGGGTGTATTCCGTCACCTCAAGCCCGTTTTCTACAGCGGCTTTGATTTCTATGACTCCTACTTCGAGTACAGCCCCGAGAGTGTGAATAGGACTGTCCGTCGCCTCTACCCCGGAGAGGACGACCTTGACATTCGAGCGATGGAAGGCGTCGCCGAGTTCAAGTACACGGGAGACAGCGTCATCGAGGACGTCGTCGCGAGCGTGAAGCGGTGGACGGACATGACGTTTCTAGTCTGCTGGGATATCGGCAAAGACAGGAAGTACGGCGGTGACGAAATCACGTTTACCGAGCCGGGAGGAGCAGCCGACAGGCTGTACCACGGCGTCACTCACCTTGCGAGGCTACAGACGGGCGGGGAACACACCGTCTTCGTCATCTCCCTAAAGGATCTGATGCGGCGCCTCGGAGATCAGGACGAAGTCTGAATTTCCGCCACGGCCTCAACCCGCGTGACCAGGCAAGGTATAAGGGTGTCCCCCCCACACACACAGGGGTGCCGCCCTTTCAGGTGTCCATCTCAGTTGGCCACAGAGGGACATGCGAAACGCTGTGCGTGCTCCCGACGGTGGCCGATGAGAAATAGGCACACTTCCAGGCATGCACAATTACGACCCATCGCCCACCGGCGCCCCTTCGATAGCAGGGGCGGATTCACTCCCGCCAGCCTTCTCCCCGTTGGGAGCAACCTCTCTGATAGACCGGACACTGTCGGGGATTTCGATGTCATCGAACGCCTCACGTGGCGGCACCACGAGAGCCTCCGGGGTGTATTGCGCGTGAACGTGCTTCAAATAATCCATGGCCTGTTCAACCGAAGGGTCGTGATCGAAGTGCTCCCTGAAGTAATGAAGACGACCTTTGCTCTCTTCGATAAGGTCAGACCAAGTTTTTACCCAAACCCGGATCGACGCCTCGCCTTCCGACAGGTCCCACGCGCATCCACGGGGCTTGTCTTTCTGCCGAGTTTCAGCCCGGACCATTCTGTTCATCTCCGAGGTGACTAGCCAGAAGTCCCACTCAACGCGAACGTCGGCAAACTGCGGGTCTTCACTGACTGCAAGAGCGTAGCTCTTGATCTGTTCCAGCTCCTTGCCGGTCACCTTCACCTTCGGAGCCTTGAGTTCTACGACCAAATGTTGCCGCCGGTCGTGCTCTTTACGCGCTCTGGAAAGCATGAGGTCGACAATTCCAACGGACCCATCCTCCCTGCGAACGGGTTCCGGGGTCCGCTCTTCCCTCCCTAGAAGATCCAGATGTCGACCAAGCACCTGATCGAGCGATCGATCACTCACCAGTAGTTGGTAATGCTCTCCGAAGATCCAGGTCTCATTTTCCAGGATCTTGTGCAACTCCGTCCGTTCCTTGACTAGCTTTCTCGCTTCAGAATCAAAAACCATGTGCGATAAGGCCGCGAGGAAGTCCAGACGATCGGCCACACTACTCGACGCCTTGATGATGCTTGAGAGGCTGGTTCGATTGAGGAGTCGGTCCAACTCAGACTTGTCGTCTGAGCTAAGCCTGAAAACTTCGCCCAGAATCTTATTCACGTGGCCGGGCTGATGTTTCACGGATTCCCGCAGCAGAGCTAGAGTCGCCCTTTGATGCTTGGCCGGCCGTGGCATGTGACGATGCACCGTTGTCGCGATGATGTCGAATGTCTCTCGCTCAACCTTCTCAGCTTCCGTGTCTGGCTCCTCGTGGTACGGATAGAGACCATCATCCTTCCACTTGTCGACGATCTCGTGACGACGCTCGACCGCACGCAATTTAAAATGATCCCGCAACTTCTGGCGAGTGACGGAAAGCAGTGACGCGATCGGGCCGTCCGAGGCCTCCCCCAACAAGAACTCACCGGGATGGTCAGGCATCCCACGCCACAGGACGTAGACAGTGAAATCGAACCCCGGAGCCTGTATCCGCACTTCAGTGATATCGACGGTTACGCCTTCTGCGTCACATAGGTGTAGCTCACGATCGACCCGCATATCCCACTCAATGACACGCAGGACCGCGTTTTCTTGCTGCCCATCGTGATCAAATTCAAGGTCGTAAGAAGTCTCTTTCTGGATAGCCGCTTGCGGGTCGATCCGCTCACCATCGAACTCGATTTCTACGTCTGGATACATGGCGAGGTACGGGGCAAACTCGGTCGTGAGTTGAGTACGCGCTCGATCTACCAAAAGCTTATTTAGTACCGAAGATTGACGCCCCCATGCCTCGACTACAGTTCCCCTTTCTTCAGCCGTCAATTGAGCATCACTGATTTGAAAGTCGTTGCGAGAGGAATTGTGGGCAGTAATAACCGTCTTCTGACGTCCGTCAATCCCATCGGCAACCGTCGTCCACCGAATGTACGCACCCAACGCGAAGGCCCGTAGACGCCCGTGACCCGCCTGCCCATGCAACGGCCTTCCAAGTTCCTGAGATACGCGCGCACCCTTTTTCCAAGAGCCACCGATCTTGTCAAAGGTCGCTGAACAAGCTTCAGGAGTAATTCCCGTTCCATCATCGGTGACGATGATCTTGTCTACGCTTTCAGATACGGTTCGCTCGATCACGACTCGCACATGTCGGGCGTCCGCGTCCAAGGCGTTCCAGATAAGTTCCTTGACGGCCCCGACCGGGTCGTGCTCCCTGGCCAGCCGCTCAACGTGATCTTCCGCCGCTTCCAGATGTACTCGTCGCATGACGTCATCCTGTCAACTACTCGTAACACTTGGTAGTAGGCGTAAGGCCGGACCTACCACCGGCCGGCATCCTGTCTCAGCGCAGAATCCTGGGACCTGAGCACCAGGTGACCCCTAACGTGAGCGCATGACGAACATCGAGGATTCGACGGGACCTCAGCCATCGGGGCGTTGCTGGTGCGGCTGCGGCCAGAGCACGAGCCGCACTGCCTACTTCCGTCCCGGGCACGACAAGATCGCAGAGTCAGCGCTCTTGCGGACTCGGTACGGCAACTCCGTGGCCCGCCTCCTTGCGCACCACGGGTTTGGCTCGGACGTCTCCGTCGTCGAGGCGGCTGAGGACAGCGGTTGGGAGGGGTGCCCAACGTGCATGTATTCAGGTCGCCCCGAGAGCGTCACACGGCATCGGGAGAAGGCCAATCACTAAGCCGGTCACCAGGCGCAACCCATCCATAGCCCCCCTTGTTGGCCGTCTCAATTTCCGTCTCGTTCATCGCCGTACGCGGCCGTCCAGAATCGTTCACTCCGTCTCGGCCGACACAGCGTCCGCACGGGAATGCACGCCACCGGACCGTACCCTGACCACCCCGGACAATCCTGCAAAGCGAGTTACGCATCTTCGGTATCCGTCACGGCGCATGACACGGCCTAGCCGCACTCAGAGGGCACTCAGAGGGCACAACGGTGCCGCGCGGGCTCACCGGAAGCCAACGCCAGCAAACGCCGTTCTGCCTGGTCAGCGCCGTAGCTTGACAGTCTCCGCAGATGATGCACGGAGGGGCGGCACCCCCGCACAGGGTCCCGCCCCTCCTTCGTGATCCGGAACCGCCGCCCATCGGTTGAGGGTCGGGGACAGGTGGCGGTTCCGGGGTTCAGTGGCCCTCCGGCCTACCGGTGATCACTGCCCGTCGACTGCGTCGCCGCCCGTCCCGCCTCCAGCCGCGCCACCGGGATCCGGAACGGCGAGCAGGAGACGTAGTCCAGGCCGACCTCGTGGAAGAAGTGGACGGACTCGGGGTCGCCGCCGTGTTCGCCGCAGACGCCGAGCTTGAGGTCGGGGCGGGTGGCGCGGCCGGCCTCCACGGCGGACCTGACCAGGGAGCCGACACCGTCGCGGTCGATCGTCTCGAAGGGGGAGACGCCGAAGATGCCCTTCTCCAGGTAGGCCGTGAAGAAGCTCGCCTCGACGTCGTCGCGGCTGAAGCCCCACACCGTCTGGGTGAGGTCGTTCGTACCGAAGGAGAAGAACTCCGCCGCCTCCGCGATCTGCCCCGCCGTCAGTGCCGCTCGCGGCAGTTCGATCATCGTGCCGATCGACAGCTTCAGGTCCGTGCCCGTCGCCGCCTCCACCTCCGCGATGACCTGGTCGGCCTCCTCGCGGACGATCTCCAGCTCCTGGACGGTGCCGACGAGCGGGATCATGACCTCGGCGCGCGGGTCGCCCTTGGCGTTCTTGCGCTCGGCGGCGGCCTCGGCGATCGCGCGGACCTGCATGGTGAACAGACCCGGGATGACCAGCCCGAGACGCACACCGCGCAGCCCCAGCATCGGGTTCTGCTCGTGCAGGCGGTGGACCGCCTGGAGCAGGCGCAGTTCGTTCTCGTGCGGGTCCTTGCGGGACTCGGCCAACGCCACCCGCACCGACAACTCCGTGATGTCCGGCAGGAATTCGTGCAGCGGCGGGTCCAGGAGCCGGACCGTCACCGGGAGTCCGTCCATCGCGGAGAAGAGCTCGACGAAGTCCTGCTTCTGGAGCGGGAGAAGCTGCTTGAGGGACTCCTCGCGCTCCTCGTCCGTGTCGGCCAGGATCAGCCGCTCCACCAGCTCGCGCCGGTCGCCCAGGAACATGTGCTCGGTACGGCACAGTCCGATGCCCTGCGCCCCGAAGCGACGGGCGCGCATGGCGTCCTCGGCGTTGTCCGCGTTCGCACGGACTCGGAGGCGACGCTTGCGGTCGGCGAAGGCCATGATCCGGTGGACCGCCTCGACCAACTCGTCGGCGTCGTTGGCGCCGGCGTGCATCCGCCCCTCGAAGTACTCCACGACCGGGGACGGGACCACCGGCACCTCACCGAGGTAGACCTTGCCGCTCGACCCGTCGATCGAGATCAGGTCGCCCTCCTCCACCACGTGCCCACCCGGCACCGTCATCCGACGGCGCTTGGTGTCGACCTCCAGCTCCTCCGCGCCGCAGACACAGGTCTTGCCCATGCCGCGCGCGACGACGGCCGCGTGGGAGGTCTTGCCGCCGCGCGAAGTGAGGATGCCCTCGGCCGCGATCATGCCGTCGAGGTCGTCGGGGTTGGTCTCGCGGCGGACCAGGATGACCTTCTCGCCCGAGCGGGACCACTTGACCGCCGTATACGAATCGAAGACCGCCTTGCCGACGGCCGCGCCCGGCGAGGCCGCGATGCCCCGGCCGACCTGCGCGGCCTTCGCGTGCTCGTCGAAGCGCGGGAACATCAGCTGGGCGAGCTGGGCGCCGGTGACGCGCTGGAGGGCCTCGGTCTCGTCGATCAGGCCCTGGTCGACGAGTTGCGTGGCGATCCGGAAGGCGGCGCCCGCCGTGCGCTTGCCGACGCGGGTCTGGAGCATCCACAACTGCCCGCGCTCGATGGTGAACTCGATGTCGCAGAGGTCCTTGTAGTGGTTCTCCAGCGTCTTCATGATCTGCATCAGCTGGTCGTACGAGGTCTTGTCGATCGCCTCCAGCTCCGCGAGCGGGACGGTGTTGCGGATGCCCGCGACGACGTCCTCGCCCTGCGCGTTCTGGAGGTAGTCGCCGTAGACGCCCTGGTGGCCGCTGGCGGGGTCGCGGGTGAAGGCGACGCCCGTGCCCGAGTCGGGGCCCAGGTTGCCGAAGACCATCGAACAGACGTTGACCGCCGTGCCGAGGTCGCCGGGGATGCGCTCCTGGCGGCGGTAGAGCTTGGCGCGGTCGGTGTTCCAGGAGTCGAAGACCGCGTGGATGGCGAGGTCCATCTGCTCGCGCGGGTCCTGCGGGAAGTCCCGGCCCGCCTCCTTCTTGACGATCTTCTTGAAGGAGGTGACCAGCTTCTTGAGGTCCGCGGCCTCCAACTCGGTGTCGACCGCGACCTTCTTGGTCTCCTTGGCCTTCTCCAGCGCCTCCTCGAAGAGGTCGCCGTCGACGCCGAGGACGGTCTTGCCGAACATCTGGATGAGGCGGCGGTAGGAGTCCCACGCGAAGCGGTCGTCGCCGGCCTGCTTGGCCAGGCCCTGCACGGACTTGTCGGAGAGCCCGATGTTCAGGACGGTGTCCATCATGCCGGGCATGGAGAACTTCGCCCCGGACCGGACCGACACCAGCAGCGGGTCGTCGGCCTGGCCGAGCCGCTTCCCCATCCGCGCTTCGAGGGCGTCGAGGTGCGCACTCACCTCGTCACGCAGTGCCGCCGGCTCGTCCCCGCTGTCGAGGTAGACCTTGCAGGCGTCCGTCGTGATGGTGAACCCGGGGGGAACGGGGAGACCGAGGTTGGTCATCTCGGCGAGGTTCGCACCCTTGCCACCCAGCAGGTCCTTGAGGTCCTTGTTTCCCTCGGTGAAGTCGTAAACGAACTTCGCTACGTGGGGATCTTTGTTTTCCGACACGGGTCTCGACTCCTCGGGACGCGGGTGGCTGCCCTGACAGCCAGGAACTTACCCAGATCGAAGGCGCCTGGGTACGTCCACTTGCGCGTCATGCGCCTGTAACCGGTCGTCCGCCACCGGATCGAAAGTCAAAGCTTGGCAAGCGCAGAGCAGCTGATGTTTTCACTTCTTGAACGGATCAACGCCCGAACACCGGGAATTCCGCTCACATGAGCGGCTCGCGACACGTCTGATTTCGATCGATGAACGATCAAGGGGTGGCACTCAGTGCCACCCCTTGGAGAAGTGCAGCCGAGCCATGATCCGCTCACCTGAGCGCTACCCCTATCAAAGGTGGCGAGAATCACGCTGCCACAGCCGCCCGGATTTCACCATGCGGACGCGTCTCGGGAGCGAAACGCACCCGTCACACACCGTCAGACGCCCAGCGCGCGCAACCGCTCCTCCACCCGCTCCGGCGCGTACAGATGCTCCACGACCAGCGCACCCGCCCCCACCAGCCCGGCCCGCTCGCCGAGCCGCGAGGTGACGATCTCCAGCCGGGCCGTCGAGCGGGACAGCGCCCGCTGGTACAGCAGCTCGCGCACGCCCGTGAGGAAGGGAGTTCCCGCCAGATCTCCGGCGATCATCAGCACACCCGGGTTCAGCAGCGTCACCACGGTCGCGAGTACGTCCCCCACCTGCCGCCCGGCCTCCCGCGCGAGGCCCACGGCCTCCGGGTGCCCGGCGGCCAGCAGCTCCCGCACGTCCGAGCCGGACGCGGCCTCGACCCCGCTCTCGGTGAGCCGTCGGGCCACGGCCCAGCCACTGGCGACGGCGGCGAGACAGCCGTAGGACCCGCACCGGCACAGCGCTTCGGCGCCCACCCGGATGTGCCCGATGTCCCCGGCGCCGCCGTCGATGCCCCGGAAGACGGAGCCGTCCACGACGACCCCGGCGCCGATGCCGGTGGAGACCTTGACCAGAACGAAGGCCGAGCAGTCCGGGTATCCGGTGCGCTGTTCGCCGTACGCCATCAGGTTCGCGTCGTTGTCGACGAGCACGGGGACGCCGGCCGGACCGCCCGTGTGCTCGGCGAAGGCGCGGGACAGCCGCCCTCGTATGTCGTAGCCGTCCCAGCCCGGCATGATCGGCGGCTGCACGACCAGGCCGGTCTCGCTGTCGACGGGCCCCGGCACCGCGAGCCCGATACCGCAGACCGAGCGCGCGGGCCGGTCCGCCTTGTCCAGCAGCTCGGCGAACCAGCCGCCGAGCGCACCCAGCACCACGTCCGGACCGTCCTCGACGACCAGGACCCCGGCCCGCTCGGCGAGGATCTCGCCGGTCAGGGTGAGCAGGGCGGCGCGGGCGTGGCGGGTGTCGAGGTCGGCGGCCAGCACGACCGCGTGCTCGTCGTCGAACTCCAGGGTGATGGAGGGGCGCCCGCCCAGGGGCGAGTCGACCGGGCCGCCGGCGCCCTCGCGCAGCCAGCCCGCGCGGAAGAGCCGGTCCAGGCGCTGGCCGACGGTGGCTCGGGACAGCCCGGTGGCCTGCTGGAGGGCGCCGCGGGTGGTCGCCCGCCCGCTTCGTACGAGTTCGAGCAGATCGCCGGCGCGAGCCTGACCCCGATGCTGACCCCGAATCTGGTCCCGAGCGGTCATGCGCACCCCCTTGTGTTTCTCAACCCTGCATTACATATTGAGTTTTGCGTGTTAAATAGACGTAACCCTACGGTAGCCAAGACCGAACCGGTCTGCCGCACGTCTTTCGGGGAGCCCCGAGTGGATCGCACTGCCCAACTCACCGTCCGCCCCACCGAGGGCACGCTTGTATACGATCCGCCCCCGATGTCGGATTCGCTGCACCGCAGGGCCGCACGGGTGCTGGAGGCCAACTGGACGGGCACGTCCACGGTCCCCTCGCGCAGCCTGTATCCGCACCAGTGGTCGTGGGACTCGGCGTTCATCGCGATCGGCCTGCGGCACCTGTCGCCGTTACGGGCCCAGACGGAGCTGGAGACGCTGCTGAGCGCCCAGTGGGCGGACGGGCGTGTCCCGCACATCGTCTTCAACCCCTCCGTCCCGCTCGACGCGTACTTCCCGAGCCCCGACTTCTGGCGCTCCTCGACCGCGGGGCACACGGCGGGCGCCCCGCGCACCGTACAGACCTCCGGCATCGTGCAGCCACCGGTCCACGCGCTGGCCGCGTGGCTGGTGCACAGCGCCGACCCGGGCCTGTCCCGCGCGCGTGGCTTCCTCGCCGGGGTGTACCCCCGACTGGCCGCCTGGCACCGCTACTTGCTGCACCGCCGGGACCTGGGCGGCGGCGGACTCGCGTCCGTCGTGCACCCCTGGGAACAGGGTATGGACAACAGCCCTTGCTGGGACGCCCCCTTGGCCCGCGTCACCCCGGCCCCGGCCCGCTCCTTCCGCCGCGCCGACCTCGACCACGGCGCCGCCGAGGACCGCCCGACGGACCTGGACTACGGCCGGTACGTACGCCTGGCGACGGACTACCGGGACCGGGAGTACGCCGACGGGGGAGACCACGGAGCGGCCCGTAGGGCCTCGTTTGAGGGTGGTGGTGGGAGACGGGCGGGCCAATTCGCCGTCGAGGACCCGGCGTTCAACGCCCTCCTCATCTCCTCGGAGCACGCCCTGGCCAGGATCGCCCGCGAACTGGGCGCGACGGGCACGGCCCGGCACGCCCGCGCGGAGCGTCTGACGACGGCGTTGGTGGACCGCCTGTGGGACCCGGCGCGCGGGATGTTCCTGTGCCGGGATCTGCGCGACGGGGACCGTGCGGGCACCCTGATCCCGGAGCGCAGCGTCTCGGGCCTGATCCCGCTCCTCCTGCCCGGCCTCCCGCGGCCCATCGTCTCCGCGCTCCTCCAGACCCTCCGCGGCCGGCACTTCGGCCTCGGCGACAGCACCCGCCTCACCCCCAGTTACGACCTCCTGGGCGAGGCCTTCGACCCGCACCGGTACTGGCGCGGGCCGGCGTGGTTCAACACCAACTGGCTGCTGGAGAGCGGCCTGCGGGTGCACGGCGAACTGACGGCGGCCGACTCGCTCCGCGACGCGCTCCTGCGCACCGCCGCCGACACCGACTTCGCGGAGTACGTCGACCCGTACACCGGCGAGGCCTGCGGAGCCCTCGGCTTCGGCTGGACCGCCGCGCTCGCGCTCGACCTGCTCCACACGCGCCCCGGACACGGCGTGTCCTCCACGGGCGTCGACACGTTCGAGATGAGGGACAAGGGAGGGGAACGGGGATGACGGACCGGCATCATCTGCTCGTGCACGGCGGGACCTTCGCGGCCGTGGGCGACGGCGGGGACATCAGCGGCGTCCGAGGGGCCGGTTCCCCGGACGGACTGTTCGTGCGCGACGCGAGGCATCTGAGCCGTTGGCAACTGACGGTCGACGGCGCGGTCCCGGAGTCGCTCACGCCGGTCGCGGACGGGGACACGGCACGCTGTGTCCTCGTCCCGCGCGGCGGCCGCCAGGAGCCGCCCAAGTGCACGCTCTTCCGCGAACAGGCGGTGGGAGACGGCTCGTTCGTCGAATCCCTGCGGGTGACCAGCAACCACCCCTCCCCCACCACGGTCCGCCTCGCGATGACCGTGGACGCCGACTTCACCGACCAGTTCGAGCTGCGCTCCGACCACCGCACCTACACCAAGATCGGCGCCACCCGCTCCCGCCAAGTCCTCGACGACGGCGTGGAGTTCAGCTACCAGCGCGGCGAATGGCGCTCGTGTACGACGGTGACGGCGGAGCCCGCCCCGGACGGCGTCGAGGAGACCGGCACCGGCGCCCGCCGCCTGGTCTGGACCCTCGAACTGGCCCCGCACGGCACCACGGAGCTGACGTTACGGGTGATGGCCCGCCCGCACGGAGACAAGCGGACCCGGCGCGTACCGGCATCCCCCGCAGCGATGAACGAACAACTCCTGGCTCTGGAAGGCGAGTTCGTCGAAGGCGTCCCCTTCCCGACCGGCTGGCCGGAGCTGGCGGCGGCCTGCGCACGTGGCCTCGCCGACCTGGCCTCGCTCCAGGTCCCGGCGACGGGCCCGGACGGCGAGGAACTGCGCGTGCCGGCCGCCGGGGCCCCCTGGTTCCTGACCCTCCTGGGCCGAGACGCCCTGCTGACCTCTCTCTTCACGCTCCCCTACCGTCCCCAGCTCGCCGCCGCCACACTCCCGGCCCTGGCCGCGACTCAGGCGACGGAGACGGGCCCGACCTCGGTGTCGCAGCCCGGGAAGATCGTGCACGAGGTACGGCACGGGGAGTTGGCGCACTTCGGCCAGGTGCCGTTCGGCCGCTACTACGGCTCGGTCGACGCGACGCCGCTCTTCCTCGTCCTCCTGGGCGCGTACGTCGAACAGACAGGTGACGCGGACTTGGCCCGCCGCCTGGAACCGCACGCCCGCGCGGCGATCGGCTGGATGCTGGACCACGGCGGCCTCACCTCACGCGGCTACCTCGTCTACCGCGCGGACCAGGGCGGCCTGGCGAACCAGAACTGGAAGGACTCCCCCGGCGCGATCTGCTCCGCAGACGGGACGCGGGCGAGCGGACCGGTGATGGCGGCGGGGGCGCAGGGCTACGCGTACGACGCGCTGCGCCGTACGGCGTGGATCGCGCGCACGGTGTGGGAGGACGAGACGTACGCGGCGCTGCTGGAGCAGGCGGCGGGCGATCTCCGGGACCGTTTCCAGCGGGACTTCTGGATGCGGGACCTCAACTTCCCGGCGCTCGCGCTGGACGGGGAGGGCCGGCAGGTCAACGCCCTTGCCTCGGACGCCGGTCACCTTCTCTGGTCCGGGCTGCTGGACAAGGAGTACGGGGAGGCGGTGGGGCGGCGGCTGCTGGAACCGGACTTCTTCTCCGGGTGGGGAGTTCGGACCCTCGCGTCCGGCCAGTCGGCGTATCACCCGTTGTCGTACCACCGTGGGTCGGTGTGGCCGCACGACAACGCGTTGATCACGCTGGGGTTGGCGCGGTACGGGTTGCATGACGAGGCGCGGTCGGTGGCGCATGCGTTGGTGGATGCGGCGACGGCCACCGGGCATCGGCTGCCGGAGGTACTCGCCGGGTACGGCCGGGACACTCACTCGGAGCCGGTGCCGTATCCGCATGCGTGTGTGCGGGAGTCTCGTTCGGCGGCGGCGCCTCTTGCTCTGCTGACGGCGGTGGGGGGCGCGTAGGGGGTGGGGTGGTTGGGGGGTGTGGGGCGGCTGCCGGCCGGTGGGGGCTTGTCGCGCAGTTCCCCGCGCCCCTAAAAGACCAGGGGGTCCGGACGTCGACACGGACCCGCGCCACCAAAAGCGCCTCACCTGAACGTTGACCGGGCATTTGCCCGGTATTTACGTATCCCCGTGAACGGCCCCTCGCAGGCGGCCGTACGAGATGGAGTCACCGGTCTCGCCACGGAAGGAACCCTCGGGTGCCTGTCTTCACGCGCCTCAGTCAGCAGCAGCAGGACACGTCACCCGAGGTCGACCCCAAGGCCGAGTCGGAGGCGAGTGAGCCCCGGCCGAAGGGGCCGCGGGCCCGGCTCGCCGCGCTCCGCGAAAGCCATCCCTCGGCCGTGCGGGCCGTCCGGTGGACGATCACGATCCTCTGTGCCGTGCTCGTTCTCGGGGCTCTCATGCTGCCGAACCGGATGAACGCGCTCCAGCCGGACCGGTTCACGCGGATTCCGGTGGAGGCGATCCTCGGGGCGGCCGTGGCGTTGGCGCTGCCGCGCCGGCCGCGGCTGATCGTGGCCGTGGTGTCCGGAGTGGCGCTGGGCGCGATGACGATCGTGAACCTGTTGGACATGGGCTTCCTGGAGTACCTGGGCCGGGGCTTCAACCTGGTCCTGGACTGGGAGTTGCTGCCGGACGCGCAGGCGTACATCCAGGACTCGATGGGCAAGGCGGTGGCGGTCGGCGCGAGCGTCGGCGCGGTCGTCCTGGTCATCGTGCTGCTCACCGTCATGGCGCTGGCGATGGTCCGGCTCAGCAACCTGCTCTCCCGCAACAAGCAGGTCGCGACCCGGGCCACCCTCGTAGCCACGGTCGCCTGGGTGCTCTGCTCGGCGCTGAGTCTGCAGATCTCCGGGGTGCCGATCGCCGCCGACCGGCAGGCGAAGGCCCTGAGCATCCAGGTGCAGCGGGTGCGGGACACGCTGCGGGACGAGGCGGAGTTCCAGAAGGTGGCGAAGGTCGACGCGTTCGGGAACACGCCGCCCTCCCAGCTCGTGCCCGACCTGCGCGGCAAGGACATGATCTTCACCTTCATCGAGAGCTACGGCCGGAGCGCGATCGAGGACCCGATCATGGCGCCGGGCGTGGACAAGACGCTCGACGTGAGCACCAAGGCGCTCGCGAAGGCGGGCTTCCACGCGAAGAGCGGGTGGCTGACCTCGGCGACGTACGGCGGCAGCAGCTGGCTCGGCCACTCGACCACGATGTCGGGGCTGTGGATCGACAACCAGCAGCGCTACCGCACGGTGATGGCGAGCGACCACCTCAGCCTCACCAAGGCGTTCCAGAAGACGGGCGACTGGGACACGGTCGGGATCATGCCGGGTGTGCAGAAGGCGTGGCCCGAGCAGAGTTACTACGGCCTCGACTCGGTCCGCAACGCCTTCCAACTGGGCTACAAGGGGCCGAAGTTCAGCTGGTCGACGATGCCGGACCAGTACGCGCTCGAGGCGTACCAGAAGCTGGAGCACAGCAAGAAGCGCGACAAGCCGCTGATGTCGGAGATCATCCTGACCTCCAGCCACCAGCCGTGGGCGCCGATCCCGAAGATGGTCGACTGGGACCAGCTCGGCGACGGCACGGTCTTCAACGCGATCCAGAAGGCCGGCAAGAAGGCCTCGGACGTCATCACCAACCCCACCAAGTCCCGCCAGGAGTACGGCAAGTCGGTGCAGTACTCGGTGACCGCGCTCACCCAGTGGATGGAGCGCTACGGCGACGAGAACACCGTCCTGGTCTTCCTCGGCGACCACCAGCCGATCGCCCGGGTCAGCGGTGACCACGCCAGCCGTGACGTCCCGATCTCCATCGTCGCCAAGGACCCGAAGGTCCTCGACAAGATCGCCGACTGGAACTGGTCCGACGGCCTGCGCCCCGCCCACAACGCCCCCGTCTGGAAAATGAGCGCCTTCCGAGACAAGTTCCTGACGGCATACGGCTCTACACCCCACCCCAAGAAGAGCTGACCGCACATTCCAGCCCCTTTGATTCCAGCCCCTCCGGCGTTTGAGGAGCGGGGGTCCGGGGGCTGGCCCCCGGAACGGGGTCGAAGGGGCGGCAGCCCCTGGAGGATGGGACGGGTAGGGGCGGCGGGGGCGAGGAAATCCCGGCGTCACCCCCCGGACGTGTCCAGCTCCGCGTCCTCGCTCAACCCGGCACAGTCGTACGGGTCCTTCAGCCAACCATCCGGCAGCACAACCCGGTTGTTCCCCGACGTACGCCCACGCGGCCCGTCCGCCCCGCTCGGCCAGACCTGATCCAGCTCCAACTCGTCCAGCCCGGCCCGCAGTTCGGCCAAGGACGACGTGACAGCCAGCCGCTTCCGCATCTCGCTGCCGACCGCGAACCCCTTCAGGTACCAGGCGACATGCTTACGGAAGTCGATGACGCCCCGCGCCTCGTCCCCGATCCACTCACCGAGCAGCGTCGCGTGCCGCACCATCACATCGGCGACCACACGCAACGACGGCCGCGCGACATCGTCCGGCCGCCCCTCGAACCCGGCCACCAGATCCGCGAACAGCCACGGCCGCCCCAGGCACCCACGCCCCACGACCACACCGTCGACGCCCGTCTCCCGCACCATCCGCAACGCGTCCTCGGCCGACCAGATGTCTCCGTTGCCGAGGACGGGAATCTCCGGCACATGCTCCTTCAACCGGGCGATCGCCTCCCAGTCGGCCGTACCGCCGTAGTGCTGAGCGGCCGTACGCCCGTGCAACGCGATCGCCGTGACACCCTCCTCGACCGCGATCCGCCCCGCGTCGAGGTACGTGATGTGGTCGTCGTCGATCCCCTTGCGCATCTTCATCGTCACCGGCAGCTCCCCGGCCCCGGACACCGCCTCGCGCAGAATCGCCCGCAGCAGGTTCCGCTTGTAGGGAAGCGCGGACCCACCACCCTTGCGCGTCACCTTCGGCACCGGGCACCCGAAGTTCAGGTCGATGTGATCGGCGAGCCCCTCCTCCGCGATCATCCGCACGGCCTTGCCCACCGTCGCCGGATCGACCCCGTACAGCTGGATCGAGCGAGGCGTCTCCGTCGCGTCGAAGCGGATCAGCTGCATCGTCTTCTCGTTGCGCTCGACCAGCGCCCGAGTGGTGATCATCTCGCTGACGAACAGCCCTTTGCCCCCGCTGAACTCCCTGCACAGCGTGCGGAAGGGCGCGTTGGTGATCCCGGCCATGGGAGCCAGGACGACGGGCGGCTGAACAATGTGCGGCCCGATCATCAGGGGCGCGGCGGTCGTGGACATTCCCCTATTGTCACGCACACCGCAGCGCACCCGGGCCGAAGATCTTGTAACGGTCATTAGTTAGACACACTATCGACACGAGCGTACGATGGAACCCATGCCCGAGCTCAGCCCCCGCCGCCGCATGCTGGTGCTCGCGATCTGCTGCATGAGCCTGCTGATCGTGAGCCTCGACGTCACCATCCTGAACGTCGCCCTCCCGTCGATGCAGGACGAACTGCACGCGAGTACGGCCGGCCTCCAGTGGACGATCGACGCGTACACCCTGGTCCTCGCCTCGCTGCTGATGCTGGCCGGCTCGACGGCGGACCGGATCGGCCGCAAACGCGTGTTCATGGTGGGCCTGGTGGTCTTCAGCCTCGGCTCGCTGCTCTGCTCCCTCGCCCCGAACCTCGACGCGCTGATCGCCTTCCGCATGATCCAGGCCATCGGCGGCTCGATGCTCAACCCGGTGGCGATGTCGATCATCACCAACACGTTCACCGACCCGCGGGAGCGCGCGAAGGCGATCGGCGTATGGGGCGCGGTGGTCGGCATATCGATGGCGGCGGGCCCGCTGATCGGCGGCGTACTGGTGGACTCCATCGGCTGGCGCTCGATCTTCTGGACGAACCTCCCGGTGGGCCTCGTGGCCCTGCTGCTCACCCTGCGCTACGTCCCCGAGTCCCGCGCCCCCAAGGCCCGCCGCCCGGACCCTGTCGGCCAGTTCCTGGTCATCGCCCTGTTCGGTTCGTTGACGTACGCGATCATCGAGGCGCCGACCTCCGGCGCGGCGACCGTCCTCCCCTTCGCGGCGATCGCGCTGGCCGCGCTGCTCGGACTGCTCTGGTACGAGCCCCGACGTGACGAACCCCTCATCGACCTGCGCTTCTTCCGCTCGGCCCCGTTCAGCGGCGCCACCGTGATCGCGATCGGCGCGTTCGCGGCACTGGGCGGCTTCCTGTTCCTGTCGACGCTGTACCTGCAGAACGTGCGCGGCCTGAGCGCCCTGCACGCGGGTCTGTGGATGCTGCCGATGGCGGTGCCGATGTTCCTGTGCGCACCGGTGTCCGGGCGGCTGGTCGGCAGCCGGGGGCCGCGGCTGTCGCTGCTGATCGCGGGGACGGCGATGACGGTGAGCGCGGTGATGTTCGCCGCGTTCGACGCGGAGACCTCGAACGTGACGCTCTTCATCGGCTACGCCGTGTTCGGCATCGGCTTCGGTTTCGTGAACGCGCCGATCACCAACACGGCGGTGTCGGGGATGCCGAGGGCGCAGGCCGGCGTGGCCGCCGCGGTCGCCTCCACCAGCCGCCAGCTCGGACAGACGCTGGGCGTCGCGGTGATCGGCGCGGTGCTGGCGTCCGGCATCAACGCGTCGGCGTACAGGACCACTTTCGTGTCGGCCTCGGTGCCGGGCTGGTGGATCCTCGTGGGCTGCGGGCTCACCGTGCTCGGACTCGGGGTGCTGACCAGTGGGCGCTGGGCGCGCGGGACGGCGGAGCGGACGGCCGAGCAGTTGAAGTCCGTCGAACTGCGCGAAGCGGCCCGGGTCAGCGCGTAGTACCCCGTGGTCAGCGCACCGCCTGCTCCTTCTCCCCCGCCCGCTCCTCGGCCTTCGCCACCGCGATCTCGTGCAGCCGCTCCAGCCGCCGCCTCGACTCCCCGTCCACCGGCAGGTAGGTGACCATGCGCGGGCCGACCTGCGGGCCGAGCCACAGGTCGGTGTGGTCGACGGTGACGCGGCCGACGTAGCGGTTGCGGAACTCCTTGCGCTTGCCGCGGTGTTCGACGATCTCGTGCCGCTCCCAGGCCTCGCGGAAGTCCTCGGACTCGGCGCGCAGCCGCTTGAGGAGGGTCTTCCAGGTGGGCTCGGCGAGATGGCCGGCCATCGAGGCGCGGAAGCGGGCGGCCATCAGGCGCTGGGCGTCCGCGAGGTGCACGATCGAGGACTGCCAGTCGGGGTTGGTGTAGGAGAGGATCATGCAGTTGCGGTCCTCGGCCGGCACCTCGGCCAGGTCGCACAGGAGCAGGCCGTAGGTGCGGTTGTAGGCGAGGATGTCGTACCGGCTGTTCTGCACACAGGCCGGGATCGGCTCCAGCTGGTCGAGGACGGCCTGGAGGGCCGGGGTGATCGACGCGCAGGACGTGGCCGGCGCCGGATCCACCGCCCCGGCGAGCTGGAAGACGTGGGCCCGCTCGCTCGGGTCGAGCAGCAGGGTGCGGGCGAGGGCGTCCAGGACCTGCACGGAGACCTGGATGTCCCGGGCCTGTTCGAGCCACGTGTACCAGGTGACGCCGACCGCGGAGAGGTGGGCGACCTCCTCGCGCCGCAGCCCGGGGGTGCGGCGGCGGGAGCCGCGGGGCAGCCCGACCTGCTCCGGGGTGATGTGCTCGCGGCGGTGACGCAGGAACGCGGCGAGTTCGTGCCGGCGGATCGCCGACACGGCCGGACCCTGCGGCGGGGCCGTGCCGTCGAGTGCCGGCTCCTGAGCCTTCTCCCGGGCCTTCCCCTGAGCGATCTCCTGAGCCATGGTCGTCATACTCTCCAGCGTGCCGCACCGCGGACCCTGTTGCCAGGTGGTCCCGCTACCAGGATAAGAAGACTCTGGTACCAGTCTGCGCGCGGGCGCAAGCTCGTCATCATGACCGAAACCGTCACTTCGCACCGGACCGAGACCCCAGCGCCGCCGGCGCTGGGCGGCCTCGGCCTGTTCACGGTGCTGCTGGCCGCGGCACTGCCGCTCATCGACTTCTTCATCGTCAACGTCGCGCTGCCGACCATCGGCAAGGACCTCTCGGCGAGCGAGGCCGTCCTCGAACTCGTCGTCGCCGGCTACGGGGTCTCGTACGCCGTCCTCCTGGTCCTCGGCGGCCGGCTCGGCGACCTGTTCGGCCGCCGGCGGCTCTTCCTGGGCGGGATGGCCGCGTTCGGCGTGACCTCCCTGGCCTGCGGCCTCGCACCGACCGCGTGGACGCTGGTCGCCGCGCGGATCGCGCAGGGCGCGGCGTCCGCGGCGATGCTCCCGCAGGTCCTCGCCACCATCCAGGCCGCGACGCACGGCCCGCGCCGCGCCAAGGCGATGGGCCTGTACGGCGCGACCGCCGGCCTCGCCATGGTGGCGGGGCAGATCCTCGGCGGGGTCCTGGTCGCCGCCGACATCGCCGGTACCGGCTGGCGCGCGGTGTTCCTGGTGAACGTGCCGGTCGTCATCGTCGGTCTGTTCCTGGCCGTCAAGGTCGTACCGGAGACGCGTTCCCAGCACCCCGAACCGGTGGACGTGCCCGGCACGTTCCTGCTGGGCGCGTCGCTGCTGGCGCTGCTGGTGCCGCTGACGGAGGGCCGGGCGGCGGGCTGGCCGCTGTGGACGTGGCTGTCGCTGGCCGCGTTCCCGGGGATCGTGTCCGCGTTCTACGCGGTGGAGCGCAGGGCGGACCGGCAGGGGCGGACGCCGCTGGTGCCACCGAGCCTGCTGGCGCTGACCTCGCTGCGGCGCGGTCTGGTGATGATCCTGCCGTTCGCGATCGGCTTCAGCGGGTTCATGTTCGTGATCGCGGTGGCGTTGCAGCGCGGCGCGGGGCTCGGCCCGGTCGACGCGGGGCTGGCGCTGGTGCCGCTGGCGGTGACGTTCTTCTTCGCCTCGCTCGCCGGGCCGCGGCTGGTGACCCGGTACGGCACGCGGGTCGTGACGGCGGGTTCGGTGATCCAGGCGGTGGGCCTGGGTCTGATCGTGCTGGCCGCGTGGCGCTCGTGGCCGCACCTCGGCTTCGTCGAGCTGCTGCCCGGGGCGGCGGTCGCCGGTGCGGGTCAGGCCCTCCAACTGCCCATCATCTTCCGGATCATCCTGTCGGAGGTGCCGGCGGCCCGGGCCGGTGTGGGCGCCGGCGTGATGGTGACCACCCAGCAGTCCGCGCTGGCGCTCGGCGTGGCCACGCTCGGCACGCTCTTCCTGTCGCTGATTCCGGGCATGGGGATGCGAGACGCCCTGGTGACAACGCTGTTGGTGCAGTTGGCGGGGGTGGTGCTGACCGGGCTGCTCAGCCTGCGGCTGCCGCGCACGATCGGCTGACAGCGGGACGACACGGACGATCCGCCGGGTGCCACCGCGGCTGTCATGTTCACAGCTTGGACAACTCGGCGTGAATTGAGCACTGTTGATGTTGATATTGCTGCACACTCCTTGCCGGAGACTCCTGAGCGGAGGCGAGGCGCATGTTGCAGATCAACACGAGCAAAGTGAGCCGCTGGGACCAGCACGGGCGGGAACACATCGTCCGCGTGCAGCGCAAAGGCGCGCAACGCACGATCAAGTGCGACACCTGCGGCTGGAAGAAGAGCGCGCAGTTCCTGCCGTGGCTGAAGGCGGAGGAGCACCTGGCCGAGGCACACCAGGCGACGGTGGACCCGTCCGACGACTGAGCGGGGAGACGCCGGACGGCCGACCGAGAGGCGACCGCCCCGGAGACGGCCGCTCGGGAGAGCGATGAGTTCACGAGGCGAGGAGAGTCGTACCCGACGTATTCGATACGACTCCCCGGACCGGAAGGCCGACCGATGAGCTCTCTCCACGACACCCTGCGGCGACACGTCGACGACGGCACCGTGCCGGGGGCGGTGGGCCTGGTGGCCCGCGGCGACGACGTCGAGGTGGCGGCCGTCGGCTCCGTCGACGTCGAAGGCACCGCCCCGATGGCCCGCGACTCGATCTTCCGGGTCGCCTCGGTCAGCAAGCCGGTCACGGCGGCGGCGGTCCTGGCGCTGGTGGAGGACGGGCGCCTCGCGCTGGACGCGCCGGTGGAGGAGTGGCTGCCGGAGCTGGCGAAGCCGACGGTGGTCCGCACGCCCGCCTCGCCGGTCGAGGACGTGGTCCCGGCGGAGCGTCGGATCACGGTCGAGGACCTGCTGAGCTTCCGGGCCGGCTGGGGATTTCCGGACGACTTCTCGCTGCCGGCCGTCCAGACGCTCCTCGCGTTCCAGCAGGACGGCCGCGCGCCCTACCTCCAGCCCGGCCCCGACGAGTGGCTCGCCGCCCTGTCCCGGATCCCGATGCTGCGCCAGCCGGGCGCCGCGTGGCTCTACAACACCTGCTCGGACCTCCAGGGCGTCCTGGTCGCCCGCGCCTCGGGCTCGTCCTTCCCCGACTTCCTGACGGAGCGGTTCTTCGGGCCGCTGGGCATGACGGACACAGCGTTCACGGTGCCGGAGTCGAAGCGGGCCCGCTTCACCACCGCCTACACCCCGGGCGAGCAGGGCACCCTGAACCAGTCGGACACCCCGGACGGCGGCTTCAGCCGGCCCCCGGCCTTCCCCTCGGGCGCCGGCGGCCTGGTCTCGACGGCCGACGACCTCCTGGCCTTCGGCCGCATGCTCGCGAACGACGGCGCGGCTCCTGACGGCACCGCGGTCCTCTCCCCCACCTCCGTGAGCCGCATGACCACCAACCACCTCACCGCGGCCCAGCGCGACGCCTCGACCCTGTTCCTGGAGGGCCAGGGCTGGGGCTACGGCGGCGCGGTCGACGTCACTCCCATCGACCCCTGGAACGTCCCCGGCCGCTACGGCTGGGTCGGCGGCACGGGCACGGCTGCGCACGTGATTCCCCCGACGGGCACGGTCACGATCCTGCTGACCCAGGTGGCGATGACCAGCCCGGTCCCGCCCGCCCTGATGCGGGAGTTCTGGGAGTGCGCGGCGGAGGGCTAATCCCGAGCCGAGAACCTCTCCGGCCGGAAGTCCGCCAGCAGCTCGCTCTGCTCCCCGTCGAGGATCTCCGCCGCGAGCAACCGGCCCAGTACCGGTCCGAGTGTGATGCCGCTGTGGGAGACGGCCTCGTGGTAGCCCGGCACGGACGGCACCGCCCCCACCGAGGGGAAGCCGTCGGCCGGGATGGGGCGGAAGGCCACCCGGGTGCCGGTGATGCGGGAGTCGGCGAGTTCGGGGACGACCTGTCGTACCCATGTGTGGAGCAGCCGGGCCAGTTCCGCGGGATCCTCGTCGCCGGTGTCGATGAGTGCGTCGACCTCGCGGCTGTGCAGGACCATCGATCCGTCGCCGTCGGGGCGGATCTCGATGTGGGGCGCGTGCATGGCCCGGTGGATCGGGACCGGGGCGCAGTCGATCCGCGTGACGACACCGGGTTCGCGGCGCATCGGCAGGTCGCGTGCGACGAGGCCGGCGATGCGGGAGGCGTCGGGGCCCGCCGCGTTCACGACGGCGTCGACCGCGAGAGTGGTCCCGTCGGACAGCGTCACGCTCCGGACGTCCCCGTCGGCACCGGTCCCGATGTCCCGGACCTCCGTGCCGGACCTCAACTCGGCACCGGCCGTGACCGCTTGGCCGACCAGGCGGCCGACGAGGTGGCGGCCGTGCACCCAGGCCTCGTCGGGGTAGAGCGCGACGGGCACCTCGTCGGGCAGCGCGAGAGCAGGTTCGAGGCGGCGGCGCACCTCGGCCCCGGTGGACAGTTCGACCCGGTAGCCCCAACCGGCCAGCAGTTCCGCCGTGTTCAGGAACCGCACCTCCGCCGCCGGGTCGTCGGCCCAGCGCAGATGGCCGCTCGGGTACCACCACGCGTCCGGCCCGATGGTCGCCGCCAGCTCGCGGTGCGCCGCCATGCCCGCGACGTTCAGGTCGTAGTAGGACCTGCGCACGGTCTTGTTGCTGGCGTTGACCCACGAGAAGGACCAGTTGGTGACGCCCTCGCCCGGCCGGCCCGCGTCGAGGAGGACCACCTCGGCACCCTGCCGGGACAGGTTCCAGCCCACGCAGGCGCCGAGGACGCCCACTCCGATGACGGCGACACGTCGGGGCCGGGTCGTGGATCCGTTGTCCATGGACCCGATTGTCAGCCCCGCAGCCCCCGCACCAACAGGTCCACGACCGCCTCGAACTCCCCCTGCGCGCCCGGCCGTTCCCACTCCTTGGCGTAACCGGGGTCGTGGAAGCGGCCGGTGGCCTGGAAGACGGCCGTGGCGGAGGTGAGGGCGTCGGAGGTGGTGAACGCGCCGGTGTCCACGCCCGCCTGGACGATCCGGGTCAACTGCCCGGTCAGTTCGGCGAGATGGTCGCTGACGACTCCGCCGTACTCGGTCACCAGCACGCTGTAGGTGGCGAACAGCTCGGGATCGGCGCTCGCCTTGCGCCGCTTGGCGGCGAACAACCCCGCGAGCCAGTCGCGCAACCGGCTCTCCGGATCACGGTCCGCCTCGTCGACGATCCCGGAGAGCGCCTCGGCCGTCCGGTCCAGCCACCGCTTGGTCACGGCCTCCCGCAGCGCGGCCTTCGTACGGAAGTGCCGGTAGACGCTGCCATGGCTGACGCCGAGCGCACGGGCCACGTCCACCACGGTGGCCTTGGCAGGGCCGTGGCGGCGCAGCACCTCCTCGGTCGCTTCGAGGATGCGCTCGGCGGTCAGGGCCTGGGTGGTCGGTGCCATGGCCTAGACGGTACCCGCAGGCAGAATCACTGATCGATACCCGTAGCCGGGATCACTGCTCGGTTCCGAGATGTGCCATCTGCACGGCCGGGTAGCGGGTGCCCGCCGCCGCGTCCGCGGGCACGGCCTCCTCGATCGCCGCCAGGTCGGCCGCCTCCAGTGTGACGTCCAGCGCGCCCAGCGACTCGGTGAGCCGCTCGCGGGTGCGGGCGCCGACCAGCGGCACGATGTCCTCGCCGCGCGAGAGGACCCAGGCGATGGCGATCTGCGCGACCGTCACGCCCTTCTGCTCGGCGATCTTGCGCAGCGCCTCGACGAGTTCGAGGTTGTGCCGGAGGTTGTCGCCCTGGAAGCGGGGCGAGAAGGAGCGGAAGTCCTGCGCGCCGAGCTGCCGGTCCCGGGTGAAGTGGCCGGAGATCAGCCCGCGGGAGAGCACGCCGTACGCGGTGATGCCGATGCCCAGTTCGCGGGTGGTCGGCAGGATCTCCCGCTCGATGTCGCGGGTGATGATCGCGTACTCGATCTGGAGGTCGGAGATGGGCGCGGTGGCCGCGGCCCGCCGGATGGCGTCCGGGCTCGCCTCGCTGAGGCCGATGTGGCGTACGTGGCCCTTCTCGACCAGTTCCGCGATCGCGCCGACCGTCTCCTCGATCGGCACGTCCGGGTCGACCCGGGCGATGCGGTAGACGTCGATGTGGTCGACGCCGAGGCGCTGGAGGGAGTACGCCGCGAAGTTCTTGACCGCGGCGGGCCGGCCGTCGTAGCCGGTCCAGCCGCCGTCCGGGTCGCGCAGTCCGCCGAACTTCACGCTGGTGAGCGCCTGTTCGCGCAGCGCGGCGGGGGCGGCGCGCAGGGCCTCGCCGATCAGCATCTCGTTGTGGCCCATGGCGTAGAAGTCGCCGGTGTCGAGGAGCGTCACGCCCGCTTCGAGGGCCGCGTGGATGGTGGCGATGGACTCGCTCCGGTCCGCTTCGCCGTACAGCGCGGACATGCCCATGCAGCCGAGGCCGAGGGCGGAGACGCGGGAACCGGTGGTGCCGAGGTTTCGGGTGGGGGTCGTCGTCATGCCCTCCACCATGGCATGACAGCTGACAGATTTCAATATCTGTCATTCCAACATCTGTCAGATCACCCCTGGATCGCCCCCGGATCACCCCACGGATTGGTCCATACCTATTGACGGGAGGTCTGGACCACGCGCACTGTCATGCCAAGCACTGTCATGCCTACGACACCTCGCCGCACCCCCACCGGGAGGATCCGCATGCTCCGCCGCACGCTGCGCCTGCTCGCCGCCGGCCTCACCACGGCCGCTCTCCTCGTCCCCCTCTCGATCGCCACCGCGCCCGCCGCCTCGGCGGCCGACACCTGCGCCGTGAAGTCCCGCCCGGCCGGCAAGGTCCTCCAGGGCTACTGGGAGAACTGGGACGGCTCCGCCAACGGCGTCCACCCGCCCTTCGGCTGGACCCCGATCACCAACTCCGCGATCGCAAGCCACGGTTACAACGTGATCAACGCGGCCTTCCCGGTCATCCGTTCCGACGGAACGGCCCTGTGGGAGGACGGCATGGACGCGGGCGTGAAGGTGGCGACCCCGGCGGAGATGTGCGCGGCGAAGGCCTCCGGCCAGACGATCCTGATGTCGATCGGCGGCGCCGCGGCGGGCATCGACCTCAGCTCGACCACCGTGGCCAACAAGTTCGTCTCGACGATCGTGCCGATCCTGAAGAAGTACAACTTCGACGGCATCGACATCGACATCGAGACGGGCCTGGTCGGCAGCGGAAACATCAGCCAACTCTCCACGTCCCAGGCCAACTTGATCCGCATCATCGACGGCATCCTGGCCCAGATGCCCTCCAACTTCGGCCTGACGATGGCCCCCGAGACCGCGTACGTCACCGGCGGCAGCATCACGTACGGCTCGATCTGGGGCGCGTACCTGCCGATCGTCAAGAAGTACGCCGACAACGGCCGCCTGTGGTGGCTCAACATGCAGTACTACAACGGCAGCATGTACGGCTGCTCCGGCGACTCCTACTCGGCCGGCACCGTCGCGGGCTTCACCGCCCAGACCGACTGCCTCAACAAGGGCCTGGTCGTGCAGGGTACGACGATCAAGGTCCCGTACGACAAGCAGGTCCCGGGTCTGCCGGCCCAGTCCGGCGCGGGCGGCGGCTACATGTCACCGACCCTGGTCTCCCAGGCCTGGCGCCACTACGGCACCTCGCTCAAGGGCCTGATGACCTGGTCGATCAACTGGGACGGCTCGAAGAACTGGACGTTCGGCAACAACGTGAAGTCCCTGCAAGGACGTTGATGTCTAGCGGGCGGTGAACGCCAGCTTCGCCCCCAACGCCACGAACGACCCCGCGAAGCTCCGCCGCAGCCATGTCATCACCCTCGGCCGGGAGGTGACGTGGCTGCGGACCGACGCGGCCAGCACGCCGTACGCGGCGAAGACCACGAAGGTCGCCAGCATGAAGACCCCGCTGAGCGCCAACATCCGCACGACGGAGTGGGGTTGGCCGGGGCTCACGAACTGGGGCAGGAACGCGAAGAAGAAGATCGTCAGCTTCGGGTTGAGGATGTTGATCAGAACGCCCCGGACGATCACACGGCCGGCGGACCGGGGCGCGCTGTCCTGGTCGACGTCGATCACCGCCTTGTCCTTCACCGTCACCCACGCCATGTAGAGCAGATAGGCGACACCGGCGTACTTGAGGACCTGGAAGGCGGCGGCACTGGCGTTCAGCAGCGCGGCCAGCCCGACGACGGTGGCCAGCACGTGCGGCACGATCCCGAGCGTGCAGGCGAACGCCGCGAGGACGCTCGCGCGGCGCCCGCGGGAGAGACCGGCGGCCAGGGTGTAGACGACACCGGTGCCGGGGGTGGCGACCACGACGAGGGTCGTGAGAAGGAAGGCGAGGCTCATGGGGCCAGCCTGACGGCGCCGCGGACCTCGTGGCAGGGCCAATGGGCCGCGTGTATCGGGGACCAATCACCAACGCCGGACGGGCATTCCAGCCCGTCCGGCGTTTGAGGACGAGGCCCTTTCAGGGCCGACGCGGGGGTCTGGGGGCGGCAGCCCCCAGGGACAGCACCCCGACAGACCTACGCGCCGACGAGACGCCCGGCCAGGTACCCCTCGATCTGGTCGAGAGACACCCGTTCCTGCTTCATCGAGTCGCGCTCGCGGACCGTCACCGCGTTGTCGTCCAGCGTGTCGAAGTCGACCGTCACGCAGTACGGCGTGCCGATCTCGTCCTGGCGCCGGTAGCGGCGGCCGATCGCGCCCGCGTCGTCGAACTCGATGTTCCAGTTCTGCCGGAGCGCGGTGGCCAGGCCCTTGGCCTTCGGGGACAGCTCCGGATTGCGGGACAGCGGGAGCACCGCCACCTTCACCGGGGCCAGGCGGTGGTCCAGGCGCAGCACCGTGCGCTTCTCCAGCTTGCCCTTGGCGTTGGGCGCCTCGTCCTCGACGTACGCGTCGAGCAGGAAGGCGAGCATCGCGCGGCCGACACCGGCCGCCGGCTCGATGACGTACGGCGTCCAGCGCTCCCCGGCCTCCTGGTCGAAGTAGGAGAGGTCCTGGCCGGAGGCCTTGGAGTGGGCGCTGAGGTCGAAGTCGGTGCGGTTGGCGACGCCTTCCAACTCGCCCCACTCGTTGCCGCCGAACTGGAAGCGGTACTCGATGTCAGCGGTGCGCTTGGAGTAGTGGGAGAGCTTCTCCTTGGGGTGGTCGTACCACCGCATGTTCTCCTCGCGCAGGCCCAGGCCGGTGTACCAGTTCCAGCGCTGCTCCATCCAGTACTCCTGCCACTTCTCGTCCTCGCCCGGCTTGACGAAGAACTCCATCTCCATCTGCTCGAACTCGCGGGTCCGGAAGATGAAGTTGCCGGGCGTGATCTCGTTGCGGAAGGACTTGCCCATCTGCGCGATGCCGAACGGCGGCTTGCGCCGCGAAGTGGTCTGCACCTGGGCGAAGTTGGTGAAGATGCCCTGGGCGGTCTCGGGGCGCAGGTAGGCGATGGAGCCGGTGTCCTGCGTCGGGCCCAGGTGGGTGGAGAGCAGGCCGGAGAACTGCTTGGGCTCGGTGAACTGGCCCTTGTTGCCGCAGTTGGGGCAGTTGATGTCCGCGAGGTGGTTCTCCGGCGGACGGCCGTGCTTGGCCTCGTAGGCCTCTTCGAGGTGGTCCGCGCGGAACCGCTTGTGACACGCGGTGCACTCGGTCAGCGGGTCCGAGAAGGTGGCGACGTGACCGGAGGCGACCCAGACCTCGGGGGCCAGGATGACGGACGAGTCGATACCGACCACGTCCTCGCGCGACGTCACCATGTAGCGCCACCACTGACGCTTCAGGTTCTCCTTGAGCTCGACACCCAGCGGCCCGTAGTCCCAGGCGGCCTTCTGGCCGCCGTAGATCTCACTGCAGGGGAATACGAAGCCACGGCGCTTGCTCAGGCTGACGATGGTGTCGATCTTGTCGGCGGCCACGGTGCTCTCTTCATTACGACGACGGACGAGGAAGCGAGACGCTTCAGAGCGAATGCTTCAGCGTACCGGCGGGGCCTCCCCCCTAACCAAATCGGTCCGGGAGTCAGGACCCCCGCCGCTCACTCTCACCGGGCTCTCACCACGGCTTGTTGACAACGGTTTCCATATTTGTTGAAAATGACTGTCATGAACGTACGACGACACCACATATCCGGGATCGCGGTCGCCGCCGTCACCGCACTCGGCCTCGGCACCCTCTCCGCCTGCTCCGGCGAGAGCGCGGCCGCCGCCAACACGGACAAGTTCGACGTCGTCGCGTCGTTCTACCCGATGGCCTACCTCGCCGAGCAGATAGGCGGGGACCGGGTGAGCGTCACCAGCCTGACCCAGCCCGGCCAGGAGCCGCACGACCTGGAGATCAGCGCCCAGCAGACCGCGCGGCTCCAGGAGACCGACGCGGTGCTCTACCTCAAGAACCTCCAGCCCTCCGTCGACGACGCGGTTTCCCAGTCCGAGGTCAAGACCAAGATCGACGCCGCCTCCCTGACCACGCTGGAGAAGCACGGCAACGAGGTCGGCGGCCACGCGGCCGAGCACGACAGCTCCGAGAACGAGGACCTGGCCGGCCTCGACCCGCACGTCTGGCTGGATCCGGTGCGCTACGCCCAGATCGCCGAGGGCGTCGGCAAGGCCTTCGAGAAGGCCGACCCGGACCACGCGGCCGACTACAAGGCCAACACCGCGTCCCTGGTGAAGAAGCTGGACGCGCTCAACGTCAAGTTCAAGGACGGGCTCGCGAACACCGGGACCAAGGTCTTCATCACCACCCACGCCGCCTTCGGCTACCTCGCCGAGCGCTACGGCCTGACCGAGGAGGCCATCAACGGCCTCGACCCCGAGTCGGAGCCCAGCGCGGCCCGCGTGAAGGACCTTGAGAAGATGGCCAAGGCCGACGGCGTCACCACGGTGTTCTACGAGACGCTCGTCAGCGACAAGACCGCGAAGACCATCGCCGCCGACGCGAACCTGAAGACCGACGTCCTCGACCCGATCGAGGGCATCACCTCCAAGTCCCGCGGCAAGGACTACTTCTCGGTCCAGGAAGCCAACCTCAAGGCGCTGCGGACGGCCCTGGGAAGCAAGTGATCAACCCCATGATCAGCACGGAGGACGACATGGCCGAGCCCGTCATATCGCTGCGCGGTGTCCGCGCCGAGCTGGGTTCGCGCCCCGTCCTGCGCGGCATCGACCTCACCGTGCGCCGCGGTGAGGTCGTCGCGCTGCTCGGCGCGAACGGCTCCGGCAAGTCGACCGCGATCCGCACGGTCATCGGCCAAGTCCCGGTCAGCGCCGGGGAGATCGAGCTGTTCGGCACCGAGCGGGCGCGCTTCCGCGACTGGGGGCGCGTGGGGTACGTACCGCAGCGCACCACTGCGGCGGGCGGGGTGCCGGCCACCGTCACGGAGATCGTCGCGTCCGGGCGGCTGTCGCGGGCCCGCTTCGGGGTGCTGCGCAAGGCCGATCACGCGGCGGTGCGCCGGGCCCTCGACCTGGTCGGCATGGCGGACCGGGCCAAGGACTCGGTCAACGAGCTCTCCGGCGGCCAGCACCAGCGGGTGCTGATCGCCCGCGCGCTCGCCCCCGAACCCGAACTGCTGATCATGGACGAGCCGATGGCGGGCGTCGACCTCGCGAGTCAGGAGGTGCTGGCCCGCACCCTGCGCGAACAGGTCGCCGCCGGCGCCACCGTGCTGCTGGTCCTGCACGAACTGGGCCCCCTGGAGCCCCTGATCGACCGGGCGGTCGTCCTGCGCGACGGCTGCGTGCTGCACGACGGACCGCCCCCGAAGGCGCTCGGCCAGCACGCCCTGCCGGGCCACGACCACGTACACCCGCACGCGTCGGTACACACGGGACTGCTGAGCTGATGGACTTCCTCGACTACGCCTTCATGCAGCGGGCCCTGCTCGCCGCCGTCCTGGTCGGCATCACCGCCCCCGCGATCGGCATCTACCTCGTCCAGCGCCGCCAGGCGCTGCTGGGCGACGGCATCGGCCATGTGGCGATGACCGGCGTCGGCCTCGGCTTCCTGCTGAACACCTCGCCGGTGTGGATGGCGACGCTGATCTCGGTGCTCGGCGCGATCCTGATGGAACTGATCCGCTGGTACGGCCGCACCCGCGGCGACATCGCCCTCGCGATGCTCTTCTACGGCGGTATGGCCGGCGGCGTGATGTTCATCAACCTCGCGCCCGGCGGCTCCAACGCCAACCTGACCTCGTACCTCTTCGGGTCCCTGTCGACCGTCTCGGAGTCGGACGTGACGGCGATCTGTCTGCTCGCGGGGTTCGTGGTGCTGGTCACCGTGGGGCTGCGGCGGCAGCTGTTCGCGGTCAGCCAGGACGAGGAGTTCGCGCGGGTCACCGGGCTGCCGGTGCGCGTCCTGAACCTGCTGACGGCGATCACGGCGGCGGTGACGGTGACGGTCGCGATGCGTGTGGTCGGGCTGCTGCTGGTGAGCGCGCTCATGGTGGTGCCGGTCGCGGCGGCGCAACAGCTCAGCCGTAGTTTCGTGGCGACCTTCGCGATCGCGGTGGCGATCGGCGTCACCGTGACCATCGGCGGCACGGTCACCTCGTACTACCAGGACGTGCCGCCCGGCGCGACGATCGTGCTGCTGACCATCGGGGCGTTCCTGGTGCTGACCGCGGTGGCCGCCCCGGTGGCCCGGCGACGGGCCCGGGCTGCGGCGGCCGCGCGGCCCGCCGGGGATCCGGCGGAGTGCGCGATTCCGGCCACCCGGGGGGCCGGGGACGGGGTCGGCGTCTGACCGGGCACAGCGCGGGCTGGCACAATGGCCCGACAGGCGCTCAGACGTGGAGGAGGCAACCGGTGACCACCGTAGGACCGCCCGTGAAGGGCCGCTCCACCCGGCAACGTGCCGCCGTGTCGGCGGCGCTCAACGAGGTGGACGAGTTCCGCAGCGCGCAGGAACTGCACGACATGCTCAAGCACAAGGGCGACTCGGTCGGTCTGACCACGGTCTACCGCACCCTCCAGAACCTCGCGGACGCCGGCGAGGTCGACGTCCTGCGCACGTCCGACGGCGAGTCCGTGTACCGCCGCTGCTCCACCGGCGATCACCACCACCACCTGGTCTGCCGCGTCTGCGGCAAGGCCGTGGAGGTCGAGGGCCCCGCGGTGGAGAAGTGGGCGGAGGCGATCGCGGCGGAGCACGGGTACGTCAACGTGGCACACACGGTGGAGATCTTCGGCACGTGTTCCGACTGCGCGGAGCGCGCCGCGGGTTGAGCGGTTGGGCGCCGTGGGAGTGCGGGACGGTTGTCGGCTGCGGACGCGTCGTGGCTTGTCGCGCAGTTCCCCGCGCCCCTGCGGGGTTGCGGCGCCCGTCGCCCGTGAGGCTCAGCTCCGCCCGAAGCAGCGTTCCAGTTCTGCGAAGTCGTAGAACGTGCTGCCCTTCTTGATCGGGTGGCAGGCGGCCTTGAACGCCGTCTCCTTCTCGTTGTAGAGCATGCGGACCAGGTACTGGCCGCCCTTCTTGAAGACGTCCCACTGGATGTTGGAGCCGAGGGGGGCGACATTCGCGCCGCGCCAGGGGTTGTCGGCGTACGTGTACGGCTGTCCCGGCTTCGCGGGCTTCGTGCTGCCCGGCAGGCCCATCAGGGCGGCCAGCGGGATGATCTCCTCGGCGTGGGTGAAGCGGAGTTCGGCGCCGAGGGTGCTGGTGCCGGCCTTCTCCGCCTCGATCTGCGTGAAGAAGTCGTCGAGGAGGACGCCGGCCATCTTGTACGTGATGTCGCTGTCCGAGAAGCCGGGACCCTTCTCGTAGAAGTCCTCGGCGTCGGAGAGGTAGCCGAACCAGGCCGCGTCGGACGTGGAGATGTACCGCCGCATCCCCCAGCCCTTGCCGCCGGGGCTCTCCTCGCTCATCGCGGGGGCGATGGCGTACAGGTTGTAGACGGCCTGCGCGGCGGCGACCTGGTCGGCGCCGCTGAGGGCGTTCACGAAGGCCGGCGCGAAGAGGCGGAGCAGGACGCCGCGGGCCGCCCGGTGCGTCCTGGGCTGGTCGGTGATCGACTTCAGAGTGGCCGCGAGGCGCTGGTCGTTGGCTACGTAGTCGCGGTAGGCCGCGCCGCCGTCCGCCTTGTGGAAGTAGAGCAGGTCCTTGTCGGTGCGGGTCGCGCCGATCAGCGGCTTCAGGTCCGGGTCCGTGTCACCGAGGGCCGCGGCGAACAGGTTGCCGCTGTCGACCGCGCGGCCCTGTCCGGAGCTGACCACGTCGATCTTCTCGCCCTTGGCGGCGATCGACTTGAACAGGGAGGGCAGCCGGTCGGCCATGCGGACGGCCGTGTCCTGGATCTCCTCCTTGCCGCGGGCGCTCAGGTTGCCGTACCCGATCTTCGCCATCTCGGCCAGCAGGGCCTCGACCTTCGGGCCGAACTCCTCGCCCTTGCCGGTGAGTTGACCGGCGGCCTGCGCCTTGTCCCACAGGGCGAGGATCAGGTCGCCGTCCTCGCTGTCGGTGGCGGAGCGGGAGCCGTGCCGGGAGACGTTCTCCGTGAAGACGGGGGTGAAGCCAGCGGGCACGCGCTCGTAGCGGCGCGCGCTCTGCTCGGGGGCGTAGACGGCCTTCGTGCCGTAGCTGTCGCGGTGTGCGGGCTGGTCCGCGGCCTGGGAGGGAACGGCCGCGGCCAGCAGGGCGCACAGGGCGAGGACGGGGGTGACGCGTTTCATGGCCGGATCGTCGACGATCCCCATGAATCCCGGGTGGCTACGAGATGGCCGGATTCCCCGCGATGTCCCGCTCCATGGCCAAAAGATCCTCATTCGGGACCGCGCCGCCGAACCGCCGGTCGCGGGAGGCGAACTCGACGCAGGCCCGCCACAGATCACGACGGTCGAAATCCGGCCACAGGACGTCCTGGAAGACCAGCTCGGCGTACGCGCTCTGCCACAGAAGGAAGTTGGACGTGCGCTGCTCACCACTCGGCCGCAGGAACAGGTCCACGTCCGGCATGTCCGGGTAGTACAGGTACTTCGCCAGGGTCTTCTCGTTGACCTTGGACGGGTCCAGGCGGCCGGCCTTCACGTCCTCCGCCAACGCCTTGGCCGCGTCCCCGATCTCGGCCTGGCCGCCGTAGTTCATGCAGAAGTACAGGGTCAGTCTGTCGTTGTCCTTGGTCTGCTCCTGTGCGATCAGCAGCTCCTTGGCCACCGACTTCCACAGCCTGGGCATGCGGCCCACCCAGCGCACCCGGATCCCCAACTCGTCCAGGGTGTCCCGGGTCTTGCGGATGAAGTCACGGTTGAAGTTCATCAGGAAGCGCACCTCGTCCGGCGACCGCTTCCAGTTCTCCGTCGAGAACGCGTACAGCGAGATCGCGCCGACACCCGCCTCGATCCCGCCCTGCAACACGTCCAACACCCGCTCGGCGCCCACCTTGTGGCCCTCGGTACGCGGCAGACCGCGCTCCTTGGCCCACCGCCCGTTGCCGTCCATCACGATCGCCACATGCTTCGGCACCAGCTCACCCGGCAGCTTCGGCGCCCGGGCGCCCGACGGGTGCGGCTCCGGCGCCCTGTACTCACGGCGCTGACGCCCCAGGATCCCGCGTACGACCATGACCTTCTCGTCTCCTCTTGCGGCTTACTTCTCTACGTAACGCAGCGAGCGCAGCCCGCGTTCCAGATGCCAGTGGAGGTAGGCCGACACCAGCCCGCTCCCTTCCCGGACGTGCCGTGGCTCGCACGCGTCCGCGGTCTCCCAGTCTCCCGTGAGCAGCGCGCCCAGCAGTTCCAGGGTCTGCGGCGAGGGTACGACGCTGCCGGCCACCCGGCAGTCGACGCAGACCGAACCTCCGGAGGCGACCGAGAAGAACCGGTTGGGACCCGGCATTCCGCACTTCGCGCAGTCGCCGAAGCTGGGGGCGTAGCCGTTGACGGCGAGGGAGCGCAGCAGGAAGGCGTCGAGCACGAGGTGCGGCGCGTGCTCGCCGTTGGCCAGCGTGCGCAGGGCTCCGACGAGGAGCAGGTACTGCTGCACCGCCGGCTCGCCCTCGTGGTCGGTGAACCGCTCGGCGGTCTCCAGCATGACCGTCCCGGCGGTGTAGCGGGAGTAGTCGGTCACGATCCCGCCGCCGTAGGGAGCGATGGTCTCGCTCTGCGTGCACAGCGGCAGCCCGCGCCCGACCAGCTCGCTGCCGCGCGCGAAGAACTGCACGTCGACATGGGAGAACGGCTCGAGCCGAGCCCCGAACTTCGACTTGGTGCGCCGCACTCCGCGCGCCACGGCCCGCACGCGTCCGTGTCCGCGGGTGAGCAGGGTGATGATCCGGTCCGCCTCACCCAGCTTCTGGGTGCGCAGCACGATGCCGTCGTCGCGGAACAGGCTCATGGGGTCCATTCTCGCCTACGGGGACCGTGCTACGGGCCCTGCCCTTCAAGGGACCTCACCGCGACCGCGGGCGTCGGCGCCCCCGGACGCCGCGCCGCGCCGCTCGGCGGCGGTGGCGCCGCGCACGGCGTCCGGTTCGGCGTCCCACTCGCGGCCGCCGCCGTACGGCCTGAGCTGGATGTACGGTCCTTCGTGTCCCATGACTATGCCGATCCTTCCGGTGCGCGTGTCCATGACGTGGCTGCCTACGGGGGGCTTCATCTGCGCACTTCCTTCACCGATGGCACCGCACTCCGACGGGCGTGCCTCCACGGTGCTCCCCCGCGCGCCCGAGTTTCACGCTTCGTGTCCCGGTGGTGACATCACGCACCTACACTTGGCGGGAGTCTCTCCAGAGGGCGTGCGGGTTGCCTCAGGGGCGCGGCCCGGAGTGCAGCTGCCCGACCGACACCAGTCCCGCCTCGTAGGCGGTGATCACCAGCTGGACCCGGTCCCTGGCGTCGAGCTTGGTGAACAGGCGGGTCAGGTACGTCTTCGCGGTGGCCACGGTGATGCACAGTTCGGCGGCGATCTCCGTGTTGGACAGGCCGCCGCCGACCAGGGTCAGCACCTCGCGTTCGCGGTCGGTGATGCCCTTCAACTCGCGGCGCGGGCGCGCCGGTTCGGGCCGGCTCGCGAAGTCGTGGATCAGGCGGCGGGTGACGGCGGGCGCGATGAGCGCGTCTCCGGCGGCGACGATCCGCACGGCGCCGATGATGTCGTCGAGGGCCATGTCCTTGACCAGGAAGCCGGACGCGCCGGCCCGCAGCGCCCCGTAGACGTACTCGTCGTCGTCGAAGGTGGTCAGGACGACGACCCGGGCGGCCGAGCCCGTGGCGCCGATCCTGCGGGTCGCCTCGATGCCGTCCATCTCCGGCATCCGGATGTCCATCACCACGACGTCCGGGGCGAGTTCGGCGGTCAGCCGCACCGCCTCCCCGCCGGTGGCGGCCTCGCCGACCACCTCCACGTCGTCGAGGTCGGCCATCACCATGCTCAGCGCGGTACGGATGAGCTCCTGGTCGTCGGCGAGGAGGACCCGCACGGCCCGGTCCGTCATCGGACGGGCGCCGGGACGGGCAGCCGGGCGGCGACCCGGAAGCCGCCCCCGGGACGCGGGCTGGCGGTGAACTCGCCGTGCAGCAGGGCGACTCGCTCCCGCATGCCGGCCAGACCGAATCCGGTGTCGGTCGCGCTTCCCCGGCCCCGTCCCTCGTCCGTGATCTCCAGGGCGAGTTCGTCGTCGCGGTAGTCGAGGGTGACCCGGCACGCGTGCGTGTCCGCGTGCCGTACGACGTTGGTGACGGACTCCTGGACGATCCGGAACGCTGACAGGTCGATGTCCGGCGGGAGTTGCCGTGCCTCACCGAGCCGGGTCACCTCGACGCGGACGCCGGCGGCGGTGGTCGTGACCGCCAGCCGGTCCACGTCCGACAGGCCCGCGGGGAGGGCGGCGGCACGTGCGGAGCCGTCGGCGGCCAGGTCCGCCGCCCGCAGCGCCACCAGCATCCGGCGCAGCCCGGCCAGCGTCTCGCGCCCCTCGTTCTCCACGGCCCGCATCGCGGTCAGGGCCGCCTCCGGGCGGGTGGTCGCCACGCGGGCCGCCGCGCCCGCCTGGAGGGCGATGATGCCGATGCTGTGGGCGACGGTGTCGTGCATCTCCCGTGCGATCCGCAGCCGTTCGGCGGTCACGGCCCGGTCCGCGTGCTCGGCGCTGAGCCGTTCGGCGTGGACGCGGGCCTGGTGGGAGGAGGTGCCGAGCAGCCAGGCGATGACGGCGACGAGGGTCACGGCCAGCTCCGCCGAGGTGCCGACGGTCCAGCCGTTGAACAGGCGGACGGCGAGGTAGGCGGCGAGGGTGCCGAGGGCCAGGGCGAGGGCGGCGGTCGCGGTGCGGCGCGGGCGGGCCGCCGCGACGAAGTACAGGGCGACCATGGGGCCGACGAACAGCGCCATCGGTATCGCGCCCACACCCAGCGGGGTCGTCGCGAGGACGGACGCGAGCAGCAGGGCCGTGAGAGCGCTGAGCGGCCGGCGCGCCAGCAGCCGACCGCCGTACAGGGCGAGGGCGGTGGACAGGGCGAGGGTGGTCAGGCCGTCCCAGCGGTAGAGCTGGACCGCCGCCCACTCGTCCGGCTCGGCCTCGCCGGGCAACTGGACACGGGAGAGCAGGGTGAACAACTCCCCCGCGCACCACGCGAGCGCCGTCCAGGCACCCGGGGGCACGCGCTTGTGCAGGGGCGGCGACGGTTCGACGGCGGACATGCGGCGATCGTAGACACGCGCCATGGGTGCGGTCATCGGCCCGGGGACGTACGACTGGGGTCGACAGCGGAGGCGTACGACTGTCAGCCGCCGGGCGATGACCGGTACCGGCGGCGCGCGGGACCGTGGTGGGCATGATCGAAGTCGAGCACCTCACCAAGCGGTACGGCCCCACCACCGCCGTACGCGATCTGTCCTTCACCGTCCGCCCCGGCCATGTCACCGGCTTCCTCGGCCCGAACGGCGCCGGCAAGACCACGACCCTGCGGATGCTGCTCGGGCTCGTCGAGCCGAGCGGCGGCACCGCCACGGTCGACGGCCACGCCTTCCGCGACCACCCGCGCGGCCTGCGCCACGTCGGCGCCCTGCTCGACGCCCACGACGTGCACGGCGGACGCAGCGCGTGGGCGCATCTGCGGGCACTGGCACGGAGCAACCGCATCCCACCCGGCCGGGTGGACGAGGTGCTCGCCGAGGTGGGGCTCAGCGGCGCGGCGGCCCGGCGCCGGGTCGGCACGTTCTCGCTCGGCATGCGGCAACGGCTCGGCATCGCGGGCGCGTTGCTCGGCGAGCCGCCGGTGCTGCTCTTCGACGAGCCGCTCAACGGGCTCGATCCGGAAGGAGTGTTGTGGGTGCGGAAGCTGTTTCGGCGACTGGCCCGGGAAGGACGGACCGTCTTCGTCTCCAGCCACCTCATGTCCGAGATGGAGCACACCGCCGACGAGTTGGTCGTCATCGGACGTGGTGAGCTGATCGCCGCCGAGAGCCTCACCGAGTTCGCCGCCCGCGGCACCGCACCGACGGTGACCGTCCGGACGCCGGACGCGGGGCCATTGGCCATGGTGTTGGCGGCAGAGGGGGCCGAGGTGACGCCGTACGACGAGGAAACTCTTCGTGTCGGCGGGGCGAGCGCCGGGCGGGTGGGCGAGCTGGCCTTTGAACACCGTTTCCTCTTGCGGGAGTTGACGACTCAGGCAGCGTCGCTGGAGCGGGCGTTCATGGAGCTGACGGCGGACAGTGTGGAGTACCTGGCGGAGGCGGAAGCGGGCGCGGAACCGTGGGAGACCCGAGAAGCGGGCGCGGGCATGGGAGAGGCCCGACGATGACGACATCGGCGACCGTTCGAACCACGTCCCACCCCACCTCCTCCTTCCTCGACCTCTTCGCCTCCGAGTGGCTCAAACTCCGTTCCCTGCGCTCCACTTACTGGGCCCTGGGCGCCGGCGCCCAGGTCGTGATCGCCTTCAACGCGAACGCGGCCCGCGCCGACTTCGTCAACTACCCGCACTACGGCAAGCCGATCCACGACGACTTCGTCTTCTGGGCGCTGCGGGACGCCTTCACCCTGGGCGCGGCCATGATCACGATCCTGGCGTGCGCGAGCATCGGCGCGATCACGGTGGTCGGCGAGTACGCGACGGGCCTGATCCGTACGACGTTCACGGCCGTCCCCGACCGGCGGGCGCTGATGGCGGCGAAGGTCGCCGTGGTGACGACGGTGATGTCGGTGTTCGGCGCGCTCGTCGCGGGCGTCTCCTTCGCCGTGACGCAGGCGATCCTGGCCGGGAGGGACGCGGGCGTGTCCCTCGACGAGCCCGGCGCGGTACGCGTGATCGCGGCCTCGGCGCTGCTCGCCCCGGTGTGCGCGCTGGTCGGCATGGGGCTGGGCGCGCTGATCCGGCACGGCGCGACGACGATGGTCCTGACGACCGGCGTCCTGCTGCTCGCACCGGCCTTCGTGACCGAGCGCTACCACTGGACCGCGTGCGTCCGGAACGCCCTGCCGTACAACGCATGGATGCGGCTCGTCGACATCGGATACGGACGCGAGCCGTACACGCTGGCCGCGCGGTATCCGACGTCGGTCGCGGGCGGGTGGGTCGTGTTCGCGGTGTGGGCGGTGGCGGGGGCCGTCGTGGCGGTGGTGGCGGTGGACCGGCGGGATGTCTGAGGGCGGGGGTGACCCCGAGACGGCTACTGGGGTAACCCCCCGTGGAAACAGGCGAGTTGCCCGGATGTGCGGGTTCGGCAGGATCCGCGAGGCTCGTCCGTATGAAGCAGACCCTCCGCAACGGCTCCCTGATCGCCGTCTCCACCCTGCTCCTCGGCCTCACCGCACCCCTCGCGGCGCACGCCTCGACGCCGGCGAAGGCCGAGGCGCTCGACTGGTCGGCGTGCGGCTCCGGTTCCGACCCGCGCCAGGAGTGCGCGACCCTCCAAGTCCCCCTGGACTACGCCGATCCCGACGGCCGGCACATCGACATCGCCGTCTCCCGGATCGCCGCCGAGAAGCCGTCCGCCCGCCGGGGCGCCCTGCTGATCATCCCCGGCGGCCCGGGCGGCAGCAGCCTCGACGACCCCGCCGAGAAGGGGCGGAAGATGCCGCAGAAGGTACGCGACAGCTACGACCTGATCGGCTTCGCCCCGCGCGGGAACGCGCCGTCCACCGCCGCCGACTGCGGCCTCGAACACGGCGACCTCGCCCTGACGACGCTGCGGCCCTGGCCCGCCGCCGACGGATCCGTCACCGAGAACATGGCCGCCGCGCGGCGCATGTCGCAGGCCTGCGCGCGCAACGGCGGGGAGTTGATCCGCCACATCAGCACGGCGGACAACGCCCGCGACATCGACCACATCCGGGCCGCGCTCGGCGAACGCCGGATCTCCGCGTGGGGCGTCTCGTACGGCACGTACATCGGCGCGGTCTACGCCCAGTTGTTCCCGCAGCGCACCGACCGGATCGTCCTGGACTCCAACCTCGACCCGACCGGTGACTTCGGGCGGACCCAGCTCTCCCGCGCCTGGCTCGCCGGGTTCGCGCCGGGCGTGGAGGACCTGTTCACCCAGTTCGCGAAGTGGGCCGCCGCGCCGGACAACCCGCACCGGCTGGCCAGGACGCCCGCGGCCGTGCGGTCGGACTTCCTGCGCCTCGCCGACCGCCTCGACCGCGCGCCGCTGCCCTGGCCCGGCGCCAACCCGGAGGTCCTGGACGGCAACGCGCTGCGCCAGGCCATGCTGAACGACCTCTACGACCCGGACGACTTCCCCGCCCTGGCCGAACTGATCCTCGCCGCCCGGCAGGGCACCGTACCGCCCGCCCCCGAGGCACCCCCGGAAGCGGTGCTGCAGAACGTGGCCGCGGTCGGCGCCGCCACCCTCTGCAACGACAGCGCGTGGCCGACGTCGACGGCCGTGTACGAGAAGGGTGTTGCGGAGAGCCGGGCCAAGTACCCGCTGACCGCGGGCATGCCCGCCAACGCGATGCTGTGTGCCGCCTGGCCCTTCCCGCCCGCTCAGCCGCCGGTGCGGATCACCGACCGGGGGCCGTCGAACGTCCTGCTCGTGCAGAACGAGCACGACGTGGCGACCCCGCTCAGCGGTGCGCTGAAGCTGCGCTCGGCCCTCGGTGAGCGGGCCGTCATGGTCACCGTCGACTCCACCGGCCACGACGCCTATCTGGACAACGGCAACGCGTGCGGCGACCGGACGGTCTCCCGCTTTCTGGCGACGGGAGAGCGGCCGAGCCGGGACGTCCACTGCGGCTGAGCGGCCGGGCGAGGGGCGCCTGTTCGGTCGGGCGCCCCTCGCCCCTCGCCCCCTGTCCTAGCGAGCCGCCGCCACGCAGGCCTTCCCGTACTGCCGTGCCAGTGCGTGGAACGCCTCCTTCGGCTCCCAGTGCCAGTCCGAACGCGGGTCGTTCGGGCGGTCCTTGATGGTCTTGGTGATGCTGTAGCTCGCCAGGTCGAGGTCGTAGCGCGGGTTGTCGGCGCGGTGCGGGGCGTCCGGGGTGACGAACTCGAACGCCATCGCCGCGTACAGGCCCATCGACTCGAAGACCCGGACGAGGTCGACGAGATAGGCGGCCTGGGTGTGTTCGCTGCGGACGTGGTGGCCTTTGATCTGCCCCTTGTCGTAGTCGACGATGTTCCAGCCCATGCCGGCTGTCTCGGGGGCGCCGACGTAGGCGCAGGTGCCGAACTCGGTGATGGCGACGGGCTTGCCCCAGCGCCGGTACTTGCGCAACTCCCTTACGTAGTCGGCGGGTTGGCGGAAGTACGAGTAGTAGTCGATGCCGACGACGTCGAAGAGGCGCCAGTCGACCTGGTCGTCCTGGGCGGCGGCGTAGCTGAGCCGGCCGTGGAAGACGGACCGGCCGAGCGCCGCCGCCTTGGCGGTGAAGCGGTCGAGCCCGCGCTGCATCTTCACCGGGTCGAAGGTGCCGTTCAGCAGGTTCTCCACCCGGTCCAGAACCGTGTCCCCCGGCACGATCCCGGGCACGAACAGCCAGAACTCGCAGCCCACGCTGAAGTCCACGCTCGCGCCCTGCCTGCGCAGCCGCTCCGCGAACCGGCCGCACTCGGCCAGGTGCTCCAGGATGTCCCGCTCCGGGACGTCCCCGAGGGTCGGCTGCAGCCAGACGTGCAGCCCGCGCTCGGCGGCCTCGGCGGCGGTTTTCGTGAGCCGCTCGACACCGTCGCCGGTGACGTCGACCGTGTCGGCGTGCAGCTCGTCGCGGATGACGCGGATGTCCCGGCGCATCCGGGCGGCGCTCCACGCGGTCCCCGGCGTCTCGCCCGCGCCGACGGTGTAGACGACACCTCTGTGCCGGAGCCCACGCCGTCCGGCGCCCCCTGTCCCGGCGGCCCCGGCCCCACTCCCGGCCGCGGCCTCGGCCACCCCCGACGACAGCACCGCCGCCGTCGCCCCGAGGGCCGCCGCCCCCGCCAGGAACTGTGCCCGACTGATCCCCTTCGTCTTCTCCATGCCCTTCACTGTGGCGCCCGCGGGCCCGCCCCGCCGTCCGCCGATGGTCTACGGCCGGGCAACCAAGGAATGAGTCACGGCGTCGAACAATGGAGAGATCGTCGACAGCCATCGACCGAAGGAGAGCACGATCCAAGGCTCGTACCAGTCTCCGAAGCCCCCGAAGTCCCCGATGTCCTCGAAGCACCAGAAGTCCCCGCTGACCCGGCGCACCCTGCTCGCCGCCGGCACCGCCGGCACCGCCGCCTCCGCCGTCCTCCTCGCCGGCGCTCCGGCACGGGCGGCCACGGACGACCGGCCGTACCGACTGCACCAGTTGCACCGGCTGGAGCGACAACACGGCGCCCGGCTGGGCGTGTTCGCGCACAACGTCCGTACGCGGAGGACCGTGACCCACCGCGCCGACGAGCGCTTCCCGATCTGCTCGGTCTTCAAGACCCTCACCGCCGGGGCCGTCCTGCGCGACCTGGACCGTGACGGCGAGGTCCTCGCCCGCCGGATCCACTACACGCGTGCCGACCTGGTGGACGGCGCCCCGATCACCGGCACGGCCGAACACCTCGCCAACGGCATGACGGTCGCCGAACTCTGCGACGCGGCCGTCCGCTACAGCGACAACTCGGCGGCCAACCTCCTGCTGCGCCTGCTCGGCGGCCCCACCGCGATCACCCGCTTCGCCCGCTCGCTCGGCGACCGCGTCACCCGCCTGGACCGGTGGGAGCCGGAGCTCAACTCGGCCGAGCCGGGGCGGATCACGGACACCACGAGCCCGCGCGCGATCGGCGGCGACTACGGCCGGCTGATCCTCGGCGAGGCCCTGAACCGCCGGGACCGCGACCTGCTCACCCACTGGCTCCTGAACAACACGACCGGCGCCAACCGCATCCGTCGCGGTCTGCCCGACACCTGGACGGTCGGCGACAAGACGGGTTCCGGCTCGTACGGCACCACCAACGACGTCGGCATCGCCTGGACGCCCGAGGGCGCCCCGATCGTGCTGGCGATCCTGTCGACCACCCCCGACCAGGACCGCCCCTGGGACGACGCCCTGATCGCCGAGGCGGCGGCGCTGGTGGCCGACGTACTGGGCGAGACCTCGTAGCGCCCCGGCGACCCGGCAGCGTCACTCGTCCGTCGACGGAATGCCGTGGTGCGGCAGGTTCGTCGTCGCCTCCCACAGGCGCGTGAACTGCCGCATGCGGTGCTCCACATGGGAGGGGCGGGCGTTGAGCGTGGTCTTGGCGTTGACGTCCTTGGTGTCCTGGTCGATCTCGTAGGACAGTTCGCGGTCGAAGACGATGAAGTCGCTCTTGGTGCCCAGTTGGGCCCAGGGCGGCAGCTCGGAGAAGGCCACCACGCGGGCGTCGATCTCCAGGGCGCGCTGGTTGTTGCAGAGTTCCCTGAGTTCGTCGTCTATCTCCTCGGGGACGTTGACGAGGAACAACCGGCGTATCTCCACCTCGCGTTGGACCGCGTCGCTCTGGGCCTCCAGATAGCGGGCGGCGGGCTCGCTGCCCCAGAAGTCGCGGTCCACCGAGGTGCTGGTGGCGTCGAGGCTGTGCTTGATGCAGTGGGTGAGGCCGATGAGCCAGTCCTGGTTCTCGCCGAGGCAGTCCGTGCTGCGGTTGCTCAGGTTCTCCAGGAGGCCCGCGAGCCGTTCGATCTCCTCGCTGGCGAAGGTCTTCACGGTCTCGTTGTTCAACTGGCCGCACTCCGTCGCGCTGCGGGCCAGCTTGACCACCCCGTCCGAGCGCAGCACCGAACGGTCCACGTTGCTGAAGAGTTCGGTCGCCTCGCTGATCCGGGCGAAGCGGTCGTCGACCAGTTCGGTCAGGCCGACGTGGTGACTGGTCAGGTTGTCCTGCACGTCCCTGATCAACTGGGCCTGGCCGGCCTCGATCTGTTCGAGGCGGCGTTCGAAGTCGACCAGGTACTGGACGATCAGGGCCGCCCCGCCGATGACGATGGACGCGGTCAGGTTCCAGACGTCGCCCTGGTCCTGGTCGAGCGTGTTGGTGACCAGGTAGGCGACGAGGAAGACCAGGGCGGTCACGAGGATCTTCACCAGGACCGGCGGGAAACGTAATCCCCTCGGTTCCGGCCGGGCCGGCAGGCTGGTCCGGTGCGGTGGGGCGACGGTGGTGGTCGTCGTGGTCGTGGTCACCGGTACTCCGTTCATGGTGTCTCCCCCGTCGGGACTCGGCGCGGTGCAAGGGTGTTCAGCAGGGCGAGCTGATCCCGGATCCGCTGCGAGATGCTCTGCCACTGCCGGGTGAATCCGGGCTCCTGTTCCAGTACGTCCCACAACGTGCTCAGGGTGCGGTCCCCGCGGGCGCGGGGCATCCACAGGTGCATCAGGTGCTCGACGGCCGGGCGCAGTGCCGTCAGCGCGGTGGGCGCCTCGACCGATCCGAGCCGGCCGTCGAGCAGGCGGACCACGGTGGTGAGCAGCCAGTCGTGCAGCGCGAAGTCCTCGCACAGCCCGGCCACGGCCACCGGCTTCGTCCCGTCGGGCACGGACAGCCGGATGGTGCGCAGGTCGCCCTCGCCGAGGGTGAAGCGCTGGATCGAGGGGCCGGGGTCGACACCGGGTTCGAGGCCGGCCGGGGCGGACAGCGCGGCCCAACGGAGGCGCGTGCGCCGGGACTTCTTGAACGGCACGGCTTGGTCCAGCAGCGGGTGTCGCAGGAGTTCGCGGAGCAGGCCGTCGGCGATCAGGCCGAGGTCGAGTTCGCCCGGGCGTCCGCCGTTCAGGATGCCGTCGGCCGCCTCCTGTTCGGGCAGTCGGCCGAGCGGTTCCACCCAGCCGGGCCGCATCAGGTAGTGGCCCCAGGCGCGGCGCCGTTCGGGGCCGTCGGCCGGTGCCCGGAAGTAGGCGGTGGTCTGGAGCACGCGGCCCTCGGTGAGGGTCGCGCGGACCGCGACCGTGCCGACCACGCGCACCTTCGCCCCGTTGGCCGTGGGCAGCGCGCAGTCCACGCCCGTGAGGGTCTCGGGCGAGAGCGCGTAGAGGTTGGGGCGCTCGGAGACGAGGACGCGTTCGTCGGTGCGCAGGCTCAGCAGTGCCGCGGCCGACTCGGCGTCGAGGGGCTGCTGGGACGGCAGGATGCAGGTGAGCACCTCGCCGCAGCTCAGGACCGCGCTCGCCGCGCCGGGCGGGGCCGTCATCTCAGGGCCCCGCGTAGAACACGTACGAGACGCGCTCGGCGACGGAGTCGGGGGTCGACAGGCCCTCGCGGCCGGCGCGTTCGGTCGCCTGGCGCAGGGCTCCGGCGTCCACGTCGGTCTGGTCGAGGACGACCCGCACCGCGTGTTCGACGGACAGGAACCGAGAGGGCAGCACGGACCAGGTGCGGTAGGCGCTGAACGGGGCGGCGGCCGGGTCGAGTCGGAGCAGCGGCGGTAACTCGTCCCAGGCGCCCGGGAATTCGGGCGGGCGTCCGTCCCGCGTGGTCACGTCGCGTGCGGTCAGGACGGGTTCGCCCTCGTTGCGGAGCAGGCCGAGGCGGGCCAGCTGCCAGACCGCGGCGAGGAAGGCGCAGGACCAGACGCGGTTGCCGTCGCGGTCCTGGTCCCACAACTCGACGTCGACGAAGACGGAGTGGCGGCGGGCGGCGGTCTCGCTGGGCGGCTGCCAGGGGGCGGCCCTGCGCATGGCCTGGGCGGGGCGGGCGACTGGGGTGCGCTGTCCGTTGGCGAGCCATCCCGACTGGCTGACCGGAGGCCGGGCGCCGTAGCTGCCCGGGGGCGGTGACTCGACCAGGCGGTCCGCGACGGCCTGGGCGACGGGCACCTTGTCGGCGACGGCACAGGCGGACTCGCGGGCCAGGTAGTCGATGACGAGCCCGGCCCGTCCGGCCTCCTCGAGGATCATCGGGAGCAGGTCGGCCGGGGTGGAGAAGCGGGTGAAGTAGTCGTCTATCAGGAAGCACGTGCTGATCCGCGGGGTGCGGCCCGCGGTCCGGGCGGCGGTGTCGGCGCGTGCCGCGTCCGCCCAGGGCCGTACCCGCTGGAAGTGCTCGCGCAGCCGCGCGGGGCCTCCTTCCAGGTCCTCCAGGTACAAGTGCCCGAGTTCCAGGGAGAGATGGGCCAGCGGCACCGACTGGGTGCGGGGTTCGGCCGCGGTCTCCCGGAAGACGGCCTCCGTCACGGCTGCCCCCAGTGGGTGTCGTCGGTCAGGCGGCGGGCGATCTCCTCCAGCACCTCCAGGGTGTCCGCGGTGGCGATCTGGGTGGAGACGACCTCTTCCTCGGTGATCAGTTGCTCGCGCAGCAGGAGTATCGGCTCCAGCGGTACGGTCCCGAGCACCACGCTGTCCCCGATGCCGAGGTCGGCGGCCAGCCGCCGCAGCTTCTCGTCGTACATCTGCATCCAGGCGGACTGGGCGGGCGGTACATGGGACCAGAGCGCCGAGTCGGGGTCGGGTACGGCGGCCCGCACGAAGCGGATGGAGCCCTGGAGCGCGTCCTTGTCGTGGCCGCGTTCCGCGCCGCCCTCGATGATGCCGCGCTCCGCGAAGACCAGGCCGGACGCGGCGATGACGTGCTGGCGGGTCCAGCGGTGGAAGACGACCCAGCGGGCGGGCAGGTCGCGCAACTCGCGCTGTGCCGTGGCCTCCAGGACCATGTCCATGGCGTAGCTGCGGCCCGCGCTGAGGTCCACGATGATCACGTCGAACTCGGTGTGCAGGCGCAGCAGCAGGTCCACGCACCGGCGCAGGGCGTCCTCGTCGGTGGCGAACTCGCCGCCGCCGGCGTCGCCGGGCAGCAGCACGAGCCGGCCCGAGCCGTTGGGCCTGCGGCGCAGGACGGGGTGCTCGGTGCGGCGCCAGATGTCGATCCGGACCGGCTCGGCGGCCCGGCCCTCCAGATAGGAGTGCAGTCCGCCGTCGCGGGCGCCGCGCAGGACGTCGGGTACGTCGAAGACGGCCGCGGCGGTGGGCGAGCCGAAGTCGAAGTCGACGTAGACCACGTCGTCCCCGGCCAGCGCGCGGTGGTAGGCGAGGTTGGCGCTGGTGACGGAGCGGCCGGTGCCTCCCTTGTCGGAGGCGGCGAGGACGAGCACGGTCACCCCTCTCCCGCTGCCGCGCCGCGGGCCCGCGCGAGGGTGTCGAGTTCGCCGAGCACGGCCAGCGCGATGGCGCTCGCGGTGCCGGGCTGGGTGGCGACGAGTTCGCCCGCGCGGCGCAGCCGCAGTTCGACGGTCCGCAGCGACTTCGCCCAGTCGCTCTCGGTGGGCCCGGCGGAGCCGACCGCCGACTGCATCTCCTCCTTGCCGAAGCGGTGGTTGGCCTCGCTGAGCAAGTCGGTCGCCAGGAGCGCGAGTTGGGGGCTGCGGATCGGTTCGCGGGTGTAGAAGTTGTACGCGACGACCATGCACTCGGTGAGGCGTTCGGTGATGCTCCAGGACAGCGGGCCCTCGCGTTTGGGCGCGGTCGAGTAGACGGCGTTCACGTCGTCCCAGAGGTCGACGCCCTCGCCGTCCTCGATGCGCCGCTGCCACAGGTGGTCGAAGGTCTCGTCGGCGAGGCGCAACAGCCGGTCCTGGGTGGCGGTACTGCGGGAGAGTCCGGCCAACTGGACGGTCCGTTTGAGGAGTTGGGCGGAGAAATCGGTGACCGTCCACTGCAGGGGCGGGCCGAGCCGCTCGCTGCCCTGGAGGGGCAGGGTGACGCCGGGACTGTGCAGGCGCAGGGCCTGGTCGTCGCGGGTCAACGGGCTGGTGATGCGGCCGCGTTCGGCGAGGCGTTCCATGACGTCGACGGTGCGGGCGAGGTCCTCGTCGCCCGCGCGGCGGCGCACCAGGTCGTGGACGACGATCGCGGCGACGGAGAGCGAGAAGTACTCGGACTCCAGCCGCTGGCCGGTGACCCGCCAGGGGATGTCCTCCAGCGGCCAGCGCTCGTCGCTGAACCGGGCGATCTCCGACCAGTACTGCTGGGTCACCGTCCAGCGCAGGCGCAGCGCCTCGGCGAGCGTCTGCTGCTCCTCGTTGAGCAGACCGAGGGTGAGGGTGCGGTCCGAGGAGAGGTCCTGGATGCCGTCGAGGGCGACGACGGTGAAGTAGAGGTACGGGACGGGGTCGGCGACACCGTCGGCCTGGGCCCCGACCAGCTTGGCGGGGCCGGGATCGGCACCGGCGTCGGCAGCGGTCCCGGTGCTGGTCCTCTCGGTGCCGGTCCCGCCGCTCAGGGGGACCTCCGGCGCGCTCTTCACCACGCCCCACGCCCAGCCGCATTCGAAGAGCATGCTCTCGTTCTTGAGGGCGTCCTCGGTGTCGCTGATGCCCAGCGTGATGCGGTTGGCGATGGTGGCGCGCAGCGGCTTGAAGCGCTCCCGGAACTGCTGGAGCACGGCCCGCTCGGTCAGCCGCGGCTGGCCGAGGTTGCGGCACAGCCGCCGGCCCTGGGTGGTGTCGGCGTCGAAGACGTTGACGGTGAAGGACCGCAGCAGGCCGACCATGGCGGCGGTGAGCCGCTCGCTCGTGGCCGCCCTGAGCGCGACGACCTCGGCGCGCAGGTCGGAACGGAGCGTGGTGCGGGCGAACTTGTCGAGGAAGCCGAGGGTGGCCAGGCACAGCGTCACGGACATGCTGAAGGAGTCGACGACACCGAGTTCCCGCTGCTCCGGCGTGACCTCCTGGAGCGGATCCTCGGCGGAGAAGTAGTAGTCGCCGGCGAAGGTGGGGCTGCCGTCGGCGGTGGAGTGCCGGTGCATGAACTCGCTGAGGGCCCGGACCAGGGCGGCGGGGATCTCCATCCGGCCGCCGGCCGGTCTGAGGTCGCGCAGGACGTCCTTCTGCGTGGTGTCGGGCTCGTCGAGCCGGAATTCGGGGATCTCCGTGGCGGGGTACATCAGGCACAGCAGGCGCTCGGCGTCGGCGACACTGCTGAGCCGTCCCCAGTCCCCCCAGTCCCACCGGCCGTCGGCGAAGGAATGGCGGGCAATCGCCTGCCAGATCTGAAGCAGATGTACACGCGGCTTGATCTGCATCCGCCGTCCCCCTCGCCCAGGTCGTACCGTCCGCCGCCCGATCGGAATCCGCGAATCCGGAATTCAGGAATTACCGCCCCGCCAACCGCAGGCCAGAATGATTCCCGTGTGTCCCGGACGCACCAGATGACTCGATTCACCCAGGCGCCGTGTATCGACTTTCTGCGCGAACTTCTGGAAGCTTTCCTTCACTTCTGTCTCGTTCACGTTGCACGCCGGGTAATGCCGGTCGCCCACGTCATACCCCTTCGATCCCTCCATGAACGCGGCCGCGAAAGGCGCCCCGGGCTCCAGCGCCTCCATGAAGCACGCGACGCCCCGCCGGAACTCCTCGTGCGAGGTGGAGATGGATTCGGCCACGAAGAACATCGTTCCGATCTGCCAGCGGCGTGGATCACGACGCAGACCGAAAAGTTTTCGTCGCTCCATGGCGAACAGATTGCCCTTCTCGACCTGGACCGTGGTGCGGAATCTGTCCCTCGGGTCGCCGTCCATCGCTTCGTACCCGGTGTTCCCGCACAGCACTTTCCAGAAGCTGTCCCAGCTCGGGTCGTAGTGCGGCTTCTGGCCAAGCAGATAGTTGACGTTCTTCCGCGCCCTCTCCAGCAGAGTGATCTCCGTGCACCACGGGAGCATGGACAGCGCCGGATAGAGATTGGCTCCCGCACCGATGTCAATACCGCGAATCGGCCGATCGAAATGTTCACGGAAGTGGTTACTGAAGTGCTCCCGTACGAAAGTGAGGATCTCCGCGTCCGCGTCCAGAAGATCGCGGTAGTTCTGATCGACATAGGCCCCGGGATCGAATTCGTCCCATGGCGCGTCGTCATTGAGCACGTCGGAGTCCGTCTGAACTCTGGAGGTCATGCCTGAGGATACCTCGCCGGGCACAACTCGCGGCAACTACAAGGACGTTACGCCAAATCGACGACGTACTACAAGAACTCTTGAGTGGTCAGATCGACAAAGGGATTTGGTCCTGAACAGCACTTGAGCACGCCGAAGATTCACAGCCATGCTGATCGGAACCCAGGTCGTAATTCACTCGTAAGTGGTCAACGTGCCCCGGACCTTCACCAGGAGGTGGCATGACTGCTCTGCCCGCACGCCCCTCGACCCGACAGCTGCGACTGCGCGGAGTCGACGAGGCGGACCTCGCCGCGCTGGCCCATCTGGACCGGGAGGCCTTCCCCGACGAGCCCTACCCCTACTTCGTGCTGCGCCAGCTGTACGACGTGTACCCGAGGCACCTGCTGGTCCTCGACGACGGCACCGAGCTGAAGGGGTACGTCCTCGTGGGCACGCCCCCGGACGCCACCCGGAGCTGGATCCTGGGGCTCGGCATCACCCGGGACGAGCGCGGCCGCGGTCACGGCCGGCGGCTAATGCTGGAGGTGCTGCGCCGATTACGGGCCGACCGGGTGCGGGAGGTGTGCCTCACCGTGGACCCCGCCAACCTCGCGGCGATCGACCTCTACGCGTCCCTGGGCTTCACCGCCGAACAGGACGTCCGCGTCGACTACTTCGGACCGGGGGCCGACCGCGTGATCATGCGCCTGACCCTGTGACGGGCCCCGCGAACCCCCGCACGTACCGCTTCTGCCAGGGCGTCTCCACCGCCCGCCGGTCGTAGTGCGCCCGCACGTACGCGACCGCCTCCCCGGCCGGTACGCCGTCCAGCACCGCCAGACAGGCCAGCGCCGTCCCCGTACGCCCCCGCCCACCACCGCAGGCGACCTCGACCCGCTCGTCCCCCGCCCGCTCCCAGACCTCGACCAGCGCCGCGCGGGCGTCCACCCGGTCGACGGGCAGCCGAAAATCGGGCCAGCGCAGCCACCGTGACTCCCAGGGGACGACCGCCGGCCGCCGACCGAGCAGATAGAGGGCGTACGAGGGTGTCGGCGCCGCCGGATCCAGCGGGTGCCGCAGACCTCGGCCCCTGATCAGTCGCCCCGACGGCAGCCGGAGCACCCCGGCGTCGTGCTCGTCCCACAGCTCACCCATGCGGACCCCCTCGGTTCCCGTCCCGGCGCTCGCCCGCGCGAGCCGCCTCACCGCTCCGCGGCCTCCCGCTGAACCGCCTCCAGCAGGGCCCGGGCCGCCCATCGCATCACGTCCTTGGACTCCTCGGGGTCCAGTCCGCAGACATCGCGGGTGGAGACGAGCGCCTCGACGCCGTAGACCATCGTCGCGGCCATGGTCAGGCGGCGGTGCAGGTCGGGCGGGAGGGTGTCGGCGAGGGGTTCCAGGGCGGCGCGGGTGAGGTCGAAGCGGAGGCGGTTGCGGGTGGGGACCGCCTCGGTGTCGGTGTTCGGGCCGGCGCCCGTACCCGGGTCGGCGGCGGGGTCCGTCCAGCGCTCCAGGGCGGCCCGCAGCACCGCCCGCCACACCGCTTCGTCGCCCAGTTGCAGATCGGCGGTGCGGGAGACGACCAGGTCGAGACGTTCGGCCGGGTCGTCCGGCAGATCGGCGAGGGCCTCGAAGCCGCGGGCGACGGTCTGCGTCTCGCGCAGCAGATCCTGCGGGTTGGAGAAGTAGCGGTAGGCCGTGGCCACCGAGACCTGGGCCTTGTGCGCGGCGTCGGCGACCGTGACCGGTCTGCCCTCGCGCACCAGCTCGACCGCGGCGTCGACCAGCGCGCGCCGGGTGCGCAGCTTCTGGTTGCGGCGCCCGTCGAGCCCGCGCACCTCCGCGCCCTCATCGGTCATGAGATGTCCCTCTTGTCATGAGAATGTATTCTCATTATGGTAGCAGCGTCTCACCAACGGGGGCCGCGCACCCCAGAGTGCGCGGCACGAACGAGAGGGGGTGCCCCATGGGCGCCATGACACCCGCCGAAATGGAAGCGCTGATCGAGACCCACATGGAGGCCGAGCGGATCGGGGACGCGGAGCTCGCGGTCTCCATGTACAGCGAGGACATCGAGCACGACGCGGTCGGCTGGCCGGGCGGTCCGGCCTACGGGATCCCGGCGGCCCGGGAGCGTTATCTGCAGCTGCTGAAGGACTTCCGCTCCGAGAAGGACGAGCGCACCCACACGTACTACTCGGAGAACGGCGCGACCGTCGAGGACCTGATCACCGGCGTGGTCCCCGGCTCCCTGCTGGGGATCCCCGGCAACAACCGGCGCGTGACCTTCCGGATGCTGCACGTCTTCGAGTTCAAGGACGGAAAGATCGCCCGCGAGAACGTGTGGCTGGACGGGGCGGCGATCGCCGCCCAGCTCACCGCACCCGAGCAGGCGTCCGAGCAGGCACCCCGGTAGGTATCGCCCCGACCTGACCGGTCATCAACTCCAGCCATTTCACAGCGCCATTGGTCCGACCTGTGACGGATACGCCCATTAGTGTGCGATGTCTTGACCGTCCCCAGGACCCCACCTATGGTCGCGCTGACGTCAGGACGTAGGACGTCGTATCTCCTCATCCTCGGCTGGAGGAACCGTGCACCGCCGGACCTTCCTGAAGCACACCGGCGCGGTGGGCGCGGCCGCTGCCCTGTCGTCGTCCCTGGCGGCCTGCGGGCCGGAGTCGACCAATGACACCGGGGGCGGCGGCAGGGACCGGGCACTGACCGCGGTGATCGGGTACGGGAACGACGGCAGCTGGGATCCCACGCAGACGGCGTCGGCATTCTCCATGGCCGCCAACAACCACATCTACGAAGGGCTCCTCGACACCGACCCGATCACCCGGGTGCCCTATCCGGCGCTCGGCACCGAGGTGCCGGGCGACCCGGACGCCACCTCCTGGCGGTTCGCGCTGCGCGAGGGCGCCACCTTCCACGACGGCGAGCCGGTCACCGCCGACGACGTGGTGTTCGTGTTCGACCGGATCCTCGACCCCGGGACGCAGACCCTGGCCAAGGGCTTCTTCGCGAGCTGGCTGAAGGAGGTCCGGAAGGTCGACGCACGCACGGTCGAGCTGGTGCTCAAGTTCCCTTTCCCGGACGGGCTTTCGCGGCTCACGCTGGCCAAGGTCATGCCCAGGCACGTGTTCTCGCGGCCCGGCGGCTGGGACGACGCGATCCGGGGTCTGGCGGTCGGCTCGGGACCGTACCGGCAGACCGCGCACCATCCGAAGGCCAACACCACCTTCGCCGCCTTCGAGGCCTACAACGGCCCGCGCCGGCCGGCCTTTCACAAGATGAACTGGCTGACGATCGTCGACGCGGCCTCCCGCGTGGCCCGGGTCTCGGGTGCGAGCGCGGGCGCGCAGATCTCCGACAACATCCCGTACGCCAACATCGCCCGGCTCCGCGACGGCGGGATGACGGTCGCGGGCGGGGCCGGGATGAACAACCTGTTCCTGATGTTCAACACCCGGCACAAGCCCTTCGACGACGTGCGGGTGCGGCAGGCGCTGCGCTACGCGATCGACACCGACACGATCGTCCAGGTGGCGCTGAAGGGACACGGGAAGCCGTCCTCGTCCTTCCTGAACGAGGGCAACCCCGCCTACCGGCCGGCGAAGACCGTCTACCGCCACGATCCCGCGAAGGCGAAGGCGCTGCTGAAGGCCGCCGGGGTCAGCGGGCTGAAGGTCGACATCCTCGCGGTGAACCTGAGTTGGATCGTCGACTGTCTGCCGACCATCAAGGCGTCCTGGGACGCGATCGGTGTGCAGACGACCCTGTCCCCGCAGGAGACCACCGCCGTCTTCACCAAGCTGGACCAGAAGCAGGACTACCAGGTCGTGGCCGCCGCCTCGAACCCCAACCAGTTCGGCCTCGACGCCGACCTGATCATGCACTACAACTACGGCCCGCAGAACCTCTGGATGGGCTACGCCCGCTGGGCCGAACACCCGGTCGCCAAGCGGCTGTTCAGGGACATGGACCTGGCCACCCGGGAATCCGACCCGGCGCGGAGGAAGACGATGATCCAGGACTACGTCGACGTCGTCGCCGAACAGGCCGTGCTCTACCCGGTCGTCCACAACGAGTTGATGACCGCCTGGGACCCGCACGAGCTCACCGGCATAAAGCCGCAGCCCTACCCGGGCGTCAACTTCCTCCAGGCGAAGTGGGTCTGACGCCATGACAGCTGTCGTACGGATCCTGGTCCGGCGCATCGCGCTGCTCGTGCCGCTGATGCTCGGCATCGTCCTGTTCGTGTTCCTGGTGATGCGCTTCTCGGACGTCGACCCGGCCTCCGCGTTCTTCCAGGGCGCGAACCCCACCCCGCAGCAGCTGCACGACTTCCGCGAGCGCAGCGGCCTGCTCGACCCGCTGCCCGTGCGCTACGTCGACTTCGTGGGCGACCTGATCCACGGCGACCTGGGCACCAGCACCCTGACCCGGGCGCCGGTCCTCGACCAGGTCACCACCGCGCTGCCGCTCACCCTCCAACTGACCTTCCTGGGCCTGGGTATCGCGGTCGTGCTGTCGCTCCTGGGCGGGGTGACCGCGGCGATCTACCGCGACCGGCTGCCGGACCAGATCGTCCGCGTCGTGTCGCTGACCGGGGTCGCGGCCCCCGGCTTCCTGCTGGCGTTGCTGATGATCCAGTACCTGGCCGTGGACCGGGGCTGGTTCCCGGCCGGCGGCTACATCAACCCCGCGGACTCCGTCACCGGCTGGCTCAAGACCATGGCACTGCCCGCACTGGCTCTCTCGCTGCCGGTGGCGGCCCAACTCACCCGGATCGTACGGACGTCGGTGGTGGAGGAGCTGGACAAGGACTACGTCCGCACGGCGATCGGCAGCGGGCTGCCGCCGCACGTGGTGGTCGGCCGCAACGTGCTGCGCAACGCCCTGATGAACCCGCTGACGGTGCTCGGTCTGCGGGTCGGCTATCTGCTGGGCGGCGCGGTCGTCATCGAGACGATCTTCGCGCTGCCCGGCATGGGCAAGCTGATGATCGACGCCGTCCAGAACGGCGACCCGGCCGTCGTGCAGGGCGTGGTGATCACGACCGCGATCGGCTTCGTCGTCGTGAACCTCGTCATCGACGTCCTGTATCTGCTGGTCAACCCGCGACTGAGGGATGCGGCCACATGAACACCCCGTTCACGCGCAAGGGCCTGGCCGACGCGCTCTCCCGGCCCGGCATCCGGCTGCGCGGCTGGCGCCGGCTGCCGCCGCTGTCGAAGGTCGCCGTCTGCTTCCTGGCGGTCGTCGTCCTGGTGGCGCTGCTCGCCCCGCTGCTCGCGCCCGACGACCCGCTCGCCCAGCAGCCCCCGGTCGACGGCACCGGACACCCGTCCGCCGCACACTGGCTGGGCCAGGACAGCCTCGGCCGGGACCTGCTGAGCCGGCTGATGTACGGGGCCCGCTGGTCGCTCGCGATCGGCCTGGGCGCCACCGCGCTCGCCCTCGTCGTGGGCGCCGTGCTCGGCGCGGTCGCGGCGACCTCGCGCCGGGGCGTCGACGAGACGCTGATGCGCTGTCTGGACGTGGTGATGGCGTTCCCGGGCATCGCGCTGGCGGCCGTCCTGGTGGCCGTGTTCGGCGGCGGCATCACCGTACTGATCTGCGCGATCGCGTTCCTGTTCACCCCGCCGGTGGCCAGGGTGGTGCGGGCGAACGTGCTGGACCAGTACGGCGAGGACTACGTGACCGCGGAGCGGGTGATCGGCGCGCGGACCCCGCACATCGTGCTGCGGCACGTGGCGGTCAACTGCGCCGCCCCCGTGCTGGTGTTCTGCACGGTCCAGGTCGCCGAGGCGATCGTCTTCGAGGCGTCGCTGTCCTTCATCGGCGCGGGCGTCCGGCCCCCGGACCCGTCCTGGGGCAGCGTCATCGCGGACGGCAAGAACATGGTGCTGACCGGCGGTTGGTGGGCGACGGTCTTCCCCGGGCTGCTGATGCTGATCACCGTCCTGTCGCTGAACGTCCTGTCCGAGGGCGTGTCCGACGCGTGGGCGGCGCCCTCGGCGCGCGAGGCGACGACCCGTGACCCGGGCGGGAACGCGGACCCGGGCGAGGACTCGGACAAGGACCGCCTCGAGACCGCCGAGCCCGGCACCGGCGAGGTGCTGGAGCTACCCGGTCTGGCCGCGGCGGCCCGGCGCCTGCGCGCCCGCGCCCGGCCGCTCCCCCAGGGGCAGCTGCCGATACTGGCCGTCGAGAACCTCGCCGTCGGCTTCGAGGGCCGGCACCAGGGCGTGGACATCGTCGACGGCATCAGCTTCGAGGTGCAGCCCGGCGAAGTCCTGGGCCTGGTCGGCGAGTCGGGCTGCGGCAAGTCGCTCACCGCGCTCACCATCATGGGCCTGGAGCCCAAGGGCGCCCGCGTCCGCGGCCAAGTCCGCTTCGAGCAGCGGGACCTGCTGGCCGAGCCGATGCGCGTACGCCGCCGCCTGCTCGGCCACGAGATGGCGATGGTCTACCAGGACGCCCTCTCCTCCCTCAACCCGGCGATGACGATCCGCGCCCAGCTCAAGCAGGTCGTCCGCCGCGGCGGTCACCGCAGCCCCGCCGAACTCCTCGGCCTGGTCGGCCTCGACCCCGACCGCACCCTGCGCAGCTACCCGCACGAACTCTCCGGCGGCCAGCGCCAGCGCGTCCTGATCGCCATGGCCCTGTCCCGCGATCCGAAACTCATCGTCGCCGACGAGCCGACCACCGCGCTCGACGTCACCGTGCAGGCGCAGGTGATGCAGCTGCTGCTGCGCCTGCGCGAGGAGTTGGGCTTCGCGCTGATCCTCGTCTCGCACGACCTCGCGCTCGTCGCGGACGTCACCGACCGGGTGGTGGTGATGTACGGCGGACAGATCGTGGAGACGGGCGTGACCGCCGACCTGGTGGAGGCGCCGGCCCACCACTACACGCGCGGCCTGCTCGGCAGCGTGCTCTCGCTGGAGTCGGCGGCCGAACGCCTCACCCAGATCAAGGGCGTGGTCCCCTCCCCCGCCGACTTCCCCGCCGGCTGCCGCTTCGCCGACCGCTGCCCCCTGGCGAGCGACCTGTGCCGCACCACCCGCCCCGACCTGCTGGGCCCCCCGACCCACACCACGGCCTGCCACCACCCGGCACCCGAACCGACCCCGGCGGAGGCTCTGGCGTGAACCCCACCCCCGCCGATCAGACGCACGACGCCGGAGGCCCCCAGTGAACGCGATCGTCGAGCTGTCCGACGCCCACGTGGTGCACAAGGCCCGCAGCGGCGGACTCTTCAGCCGGGACCGGGTGTACGCCCTGACCGGTGCCGATCTCTCCGTCGCACCCGGGGAGACGGTCGGCGTGGTCGGGGAGTCCGGGTGCGGGAAGTCGACGCTGGCCAAGGTGCTGGTGGGCGTGGAGCAGCCGACGGCCGGGTCGGTGGTCTTCCGGGGACGGGACCTGTGGTCGATGCCGGACGGTGAGCGCCGGGCGGCGATCGGGTCCGGCGTCGGCATGATCTTCCAGGACCCCTCGACCGCCCTGAACCGCCGGCTGCCGATCCGGCAGATCCTGCGCGACCCGCTGGACGTGCACGAGCGCGGCACGAAGGCCCAACGGGAGGAGCGGGTACGGGAGTTGATGGGCCTGGTCGGTCTGCCCCGATCCGTCGCCGACGCGCTGCCCGGCCGGCTCTCCGGCGGCCAGCGCCAACGCGTCGCGATCGCCCGGGCGTTGGCCCTGGACCCCGACCTGGTGGTGGCCGACGAGCCGACCAGCGCCCTGGACGTGTCGGTGCGCGCCCAGATCCTCAACCTCCTGCTCGACCTGCGTGAACGCCTGGGCCTGGCCCTGGTGTTCGTCTCGCACGACATCCAGACGGTACGGCGGATGAGCGACCGCGTGATCACCATGTACCTCGGCCGGATCGTCGAGGAGGCCCCGGCCGCCGACGTCACCGACCGCGCCCGGCACCCGTACACCCGCGCTCTCTTCTCGGCCACGCCCGGACTGCTCGACCCCGTCGACCCGATCCCGCTGACCGGCCCGGTCCCCTCGGCCACCCGGCCGCCGAGCGGCTGCCCCTTCCGCACCCGCTGCTGGAAGGCCGACGAGGAGTGCGTGTCCAAAATGCCGGAATTCTCGGCCGCGTCGGAGGCCGGACACCGCTACCGCTGCCACCATCCTGTGGAGGAGGACCAGTCGACCCGCGATCTCGTGCGGCAGAACCACCCCAGGGAGCCTTGATGACCTTCCCCACCCCGCTCACCGGTGTCGTCCCGCCCGTCTGCACCCCCCTGACACCGGACGGCGAGGTGGACGTCCCCTCCCTGCTCAGGCTGGTCGACCATCTGGTCGGTGGCGGGGTGGACGCGCTCTTCGTGCTCGGCTCCTCCTCCGAGGCGGCCTACCTGACCGACCGGCGGCGCAGACAGGTCGTCGAGTCGGTGGTGGGCCACGTGGGCGGGCAGCTCCCGGTCCTCGCGGGCGTCATCGACATGACCACCCCGAGGGTCCTGGACCACGTCGAGTCCGTCACCGCGGCCGGCGCGGACGCCGTGGTCGTGACGGCGCCGTACTACACGAGCACCCACCCCGCCGAGATCGCCCGCCACTTCCGGCTGATCGCCGCCGCGAGTCCGGTCCCGGTCGTCGCCTACGACATCCCCGTCGCCGTCCACAGCAAGCTGCCCGCGGAGCTGGTCCTGGAGCTGGCCGCCGACGGCACGCTGGCCGGGCTCAAGGACTCCAGCGGCGACCTGGCCGGCTTCCGCGAGGTCGTCACCGGCGCCCGCGCCCTCACCGGTTTCAGCGTCCTGACCGGTTCCGAACTGTTCGTCGACTCCGCCCTCGCACTCGGCGCCCACGGCGCCGTCCCCGGCCTCGCCAACGTGGACCCGCACGGCTACGTCCGCCTCCACCGGGCCTGCCAGGCCCGCGACTGGGACCGCGCCCGCGCCGAACAGGAACGCCTGTGCGCCCTGTTCCACCTGGTCGGCGCCGGCGACCGGGCCCGGATGGGCGGCAGCTCCTCGGCGCTCGGCGCCTTCAAGGCGGCGCTGCACCTGCGCGGGATCATCGACTGCCCGGCGACGGCGGAGCCCCAGGTACCGCTGTCGCCGGAGGAGGTACGCCGGGTGGGCAAGTTCCTGGCGGCGGCCGGACTGCTGTAGCGCCCTGCGGCCGAGAGGTCCCGGGTCACTCAGAGGCTGTCGGTCGGCAGCCGGCGGAACTCGATCGTCTCGTACGTACCCGCCACACCCGTCTCGTACAGCAGCCCGACCGTCTCCCAGCCGAGCCGCACCAGGTCGGAGTAGGCGGCCCGCTGAGTCGACAGGGTCAGCGCCTTGGTGAAGGTCGCGCCGCCGTCCGTGCTGCGCCAGATCGCCATCGCCTGGCGGGCGGTGGGCACGGACGGGCCGGAGAAGAGCAACGGAGCGCCCGGCTCGGGGAGTTGCAGGACGCTGCCCTGGACGGCCGGCACATCGCCGAGGGTGGGCTGCTGACGGTAGGGGCGGTCGAGGGTCTGGCCGGCGTCGGAGGAGTAGCTGTCGAGCCGGTTGCCCTTGCTGCTGCCGCCCTCGTCGCGGGAGCTGAAGTAGAGCCTGCCGTCCGGGAGTTCGGTGACGCTGGTCTCGTTGGCGTTGTCGTAGCCCTCGTACGAGGAGTCGACGAAGCCGATGTGCCAGGTGGTGCCGCCGTCGTCGCTGTAGATCGCGTGGCCGCCGTAGTACTTGCGCTCCTGGCCGGTGTCCGTGGAGCCCTCGGGCGGGGCGGCGGAGTGGTTGGCGGGGACGACGAGGCGGCCGGCGTGCGGGCCGCTCGCGAGGGCGACGGCGTGGCCGGGCCCGGTGGCGTACCAGCGCCAGTTCGGCTCCTTGACCTGGGCCGTGATGTCGACCGGCGCGGAGAAGGTGCGGCCGTCGTCCCAGCTGCGCTGCACGAACACCCGGCGGCTCTGCTCGGGCGTCACCTCGCCCCGCATGATCTGCGGCTCGGTGACCAGGCCGCTGTTGTAGGACGTCACCAGGACGACGGCGCCGGTGAGCGGGTCGAGCACCGGCGCCGGGTTGCCGCGGGTGTCCCCGTCCCCCTCGGTGACGACCTGGAGCGAGCCCCAGGTGCACCCGCCGTCGGCGGAGCGCTTGAGCACGACGTCGATGTTGCCGGTGTCGGACGCGCCGGTGCGCCGGCCCTCGGCGAAGGCGAGCACCGTGCCCCGCCCGGTGGTGACCGCCGCCGGGATCCGGTACGTGTCGTAGCCACCCTGCCCCGAGACGTACGGCACGGAGGACGTACAGCCGGCCGCGGAGGCGTGCGGGGTCGCGGTGAGGGGGGCCGCGAGGACCGCGGCGACGACAAGGGTGCGGCTCAGGATGGTCATCGATCTCCCTAGGGCCGTGCGACTCTGACCTTCCGTCACATGCTCCCCGGTGTCGGCGATCTCGACCTGCGCGCGCTCGCGCGGCTACACCCGCGTCGATGCCTGCGGAATCCCCACGGTCCGCCCTGGGAACGGCGGGGCGACGCCCTCGACGACCGTACGAACGGCGTCGGGCGGTTCGCCCGGACGGGTGTCCCCCACTCCCCCGGAATGCGTCAGGACGGCGTACGCGCCGACTCCAGGAGCCGGGTCACGTCGTCCGCGCAGATCGTCAGGGCCCCGCCCACCGTCGTGAGGACCTCGCGCTCGGCCGGGGTGTAGGGACCGTCCGCGAGGGCGATGCGGGCACCCTGCAGCAGGATCGATTCGCGGCCCACCGGAGCGAGGTGCGGGGCGAGCGGGTCGAGGGCCTCGTGCAGCTCTATGGCGAGTCCGGCACCGCACGGCTGGCCGTAGACCCGGCCGGTGTCGGCGGCCAGCGCCTCCACGAGCGCGTTCAGCTGCTCCTGCGTGCAGTCGTCGAAGCCGGCCGCGCGGACCGTCCCGGCGGCGGCCTCCAGGGCCGTACGGGAGCAGCTGCCGCTCGCGGCGAGGACCGCCAGGGCGACGGTGTGCACGGCGTCGCGGAGCATCGCGGAGAAGCGGGTGGTGGTCGGGTGGTCGAGGGCGTCGGTGCCGAAGTGGCGGCGGCAGGCGCCGCACTCCACGACCGGCCCGGTCTCGCCGCGCGGCAGCACCGGCACACCCAGCAGGATGAAGCGGCGGCGGCCGGTCAGCCGCTGGTAGTTGCGGTCGCCCCCGCAGCCGGGGCAGAAGAACTCCCCGTCGCCGACGGGTGTCCACGCGGTGCGCGTGCCCAGGATCCGGGCAAGCCGGGAAGCACGGCCGTCTCGTCCCCGTACTGGCAGCACGTCGCACCTCCGTAATGCCGCGGCAACATCGCCGCACCTGCGTGATGTTAGCCACATAGATGAGGCGTAGTCATCACCCCGGAAGAGACCTTTCCGTGACCTCCACGTCCGGGTGGCCGAAAAATGCGGGGCCTTGATCGCCGTATACGACGACCAAGGCCCCGAAACCGCCGGTCAGAGTGACTATCGGGTCGCGCGGTTGACGGCGGACACGACGGCCTTCAGTGACGCACGCGTCGTGTTCGCGTCGATCCCGATTCCCCACAGAACCTTGTCGCCGATCGCGCACTCGATGTAGGAGGCGGCCTGCGCGGAGGCGCCCTCGGCCAGCGTGTGCTCCTGGTAGTCCAGCAGGCGTACGTCGACGCCGACGGACTGCAGGGCGTCGAAGAAGGCCGAGATCGGGCCGTTGCCGCTACCGGTCAGGACGGTGTCCTCGCCGTCGACGGTCGCCTCGACGGTGAGCGTGTCCACCCCGTCCGTGTCCGTCGTCGACTGGCCGGTGCGGACCTGGATGCGGCCCCAGGGGTTCTCCGGGTTCGGCAGGTACTCGTCCTGGAACACCGCCCAGATGGCACCGCCGGTGACCTCGCCGCCCTCGGCGTCCGTCTTGGCCTGGATGAGCTTCGAGAACTCGATCTGCATACGGCGCGGCAGGTCCAGCTTGTGGTCGTTCTTCAGGACGTACGCGATCCCGCCCTTGCCCGACTGCGAGTTGACCCGGATGACGGCCTCGTAGGAGCGCCCCACATCCTTCGGGTCGATCGGCAGATAGGGCACGGCCCACTCGATGTCGTCGACCGTGACGCCCTTCGCGGCCGCGTCGGCCTCCATGGCGTCGAAGCCCTTCTTGATGGCGTCCTGGTGGGAGCCGGAGAAGGACGTGTAGACCAGGTCGCCCACGTACGGGTGGCGCGGGTGGACCTCCATCTGGTTGCAGTACTCCCACGTACGACGGATCTCGTCGATGTCGGAGAAGTCGATCTGCGGGTCGACGCCCTGCGAGAACAGGTTCATGCCCAGGGTGACCAGGTCGACGTTGCCGGTCCGCTCGCCCTGGCCGAACAGACAGCCCTCGACGCGGTCGGCGCCGGCCATCAGCGCCAGCTCGGCCGCCGCCACCGCCGTACCGCGGTCGTTGTGCGGGTGGATGGAGATGCAGACGTGCTCGCGGCGGGACAGGTTGCGGCCCATCCACTCGAAGCGGTCCGCGTGCGTGGACGGCGTCGAACGCTCCACCGTGGCAGGCAGGTTGAGGATGATCTCGCGCCCCGGACCCGGCTGGTAGACGTCCATCACCGCCTCGCAGACCTCCAGTGCGAAGTCCAGCTCGGTGTCGGTGAAGATCTCCGGCGAGTACTGGTACCCGAACTCGGTCTCGGGGCCCAGCAGCTTCTCGGCGTACTCCATCACCAGCCGCGTCCCGTCGACGGCGATCTGCTTGATGTCGTCCTTGGACCCACGGAAGACCACGCGCCGGAAGACGGGCGCGGTCGCGTTGTACAGATGCACGGTCGCCCGCTTGGCACCCTTCAGCGACTCCACGGTCCGCTCGATCAGATCCTCACGGGCCTGGGTCAGCACGGAGATCGTCACGTCGTCCGGAATCGCGCCCTCTTCCTCGATGATCGAGCGCACGAAGTCGAAGTCGGTCTGACCGGAGGCCGGGAACCCGACCTCGATCTCCTTGTAGCCCATCGACACCAGCTGGTCGAACATCCGGCGCTTGCGCTCGGGCGACATCGGGTCGATCAGGGCCTGGTTGCCGTCACGCAGGTCGGTGGAGAGCCAGCGGGGGGCGGCGGTGATGCGCTTGCCGGGCCACGTGCGGTCCGGAATGTCGACCTGCTCGTACTGGCCGTACTTGTGGATCGGCATACGGCTGGGCTGCTGGCGATTCACCATGATCGGGGAGCTCCTCAGGATGTCCGGAAGGACGGCCGACGACGCAACGCCAAGCTCCGCGGGGAGGGAGTCGACCTGTCTTACAGGCCCTCGCCGCGGCAGCTAAGAAGGAGCAGCCCGAAACGCATGATGCACGTATGTTATCCGAGGCATCCGCAACAGGCGGCCCCGTATCAACATGCGGGACCGTGATGCCGTTAAGGGGCGCGAGGAACTGCGCGACCAGCCCCCCACCGGGCCGCAGCGTCTAACACAGCGCAACCAGCCACGGCGGGATCATCCCCATATTTCACCAATCATGGTTGCAGCTAGTGACACCGGCATAACGCAGTGCCAAGGTGCCGCACATGACGACAAACGGGGGCTTCACGCCCGTCTTCTGCACGGTCGTTCCGCCACACATCCTCGACCACCTGGCCAGGAACGACGACCCGAACCTCTCCGGCCCAGCGCAACAGACCTTGGTCCGCGACAGCGAACTACGAGGCAGGCGAAGGGTCACCACCGAGTTCTCCCTGGCCCCGACACCGCAGGAAAAAGCGGCGTCGGACCAGCCACTCCGCACCATCTACGACGCCGAACACGGCACCGACCTCCCCGGCACCAAAGTCCGCGCCGAGGGCGCCGACCCGGGCCAGGACGCCACGGTCAACCGCGCATACGCCGGCCTCGGCGCCACCTTCGAGCTCTACCTCAAGGCCTACGGACGCCACTCGATCGACGCCGAAGGCCTCCCGCTGGACGCGACCGTCCACTTCGACGAGCGGTACAACAACGCCTTCTGGAACGGCGAGCAGATGGTGTTCGGCGACGGCGACGGCGAGATCTTCGTCGACTTCACCATCCCGATCGACGTCATCGGCCACGAACTGACCCACGGCGTCACCCAGTACACGGCCAACCTCACGTACTACGGCCAGCCCGGCGCCCTGAACGAGTCGATGTCCGACGTCTTCGGCTCGCTCATCAAGCAGTACACGCTGGGCCAGACCGCCGCCGAGGCCGACTGGCTGATCGGCGCGGGCCTGCTCGCCCCGAGCGTCACCGGCAAGGCGCTGCGCTCCATGAAGGAACCGGGCAGCGCGTACGACGACGACGTGCTCGGCAAGGACCCGCAGCCCGCGACCATGGACGACTACGTCCGCACCGGGCGCGACAACGGCGGCGTGCACATCAACTCCGGTATCCCCAACCACGCGTTCTACCTGGTGGCGAACGCGCTCGGCGGCAACGCCTGGGAGAAGGCGGGTCAGGTCTGGTACGACGTCCTGACCGGCGGCGAGCTCACCAGCAGCGCCCTGTTCGCCGACTTCGCCAAGCTGACGGCGAAGGCCGCGCGCGAGCGTTACGGCGACGGGGGCGAGGAGCTCCAGGCCGTGTCGAAGGCGTGGGAGCAGGTCGGGGTGCGGATTTCGTGAGTCCGTACTAGACAGGGCCCATGCGTATTCAGGTACGGCGCACGGGCGGGTTCGCGGGCATCGAGCGGCACGCGGAGGTGGACACCTCGGGGCGGCCCGATGCCCTCGAATGGCAGGCCCTGGCTCAACAGGCGTTGTCCGGCGGCCGGGGCAGCCGGCCGCCGGGGGTGCCGGACGGCTTCAGCTACGAGATCACCGTGGACGGGAAGACGGTGTACGCGGCCGATCCCCGACTCACCCACGAGCAACGCGAGCTGATCTCCAGGGTGTTGAAGGAAGGGGCCTAGGGAGGGCCCCGGGGAGGGGCGTAACCGGCAGTTCACGCGGGGGCGTTGACTTCCCTACCGAGGGGTAAGGATGATCCCGCCCATGGCGACTGATCCGCGTGCAGCGGCGCATCCGATCCCTCGGTTCCCTGACGGTTTCCTGTGGGGTGTGTCGACTTCGGCGCACCAGATCGAGGGGGCCGTGGACGAGCGCGAACCGTCGGTGTGGGATGTCTTCACGGCCGAACCGGGGCACATCAAGGACGGCTCGACCGCGGCCGTGGCCTGCGACCACTACCACCGCTACCGCGAGGACGTGGCCCTGCTGGCCGGCCTGGGCGTGGACGCGTACCGCTTCTCCATCTCCTGGCCGAGGGTGAACTCGCCGGGCGGACTGGACTTCTACGACCGTCTCGTGGACGAGCTGTGCGCGGCCGGCGTACGCCCGGTCCCCACCCTCTTCCACTGGGACCTGCCGGTGACCCGGGACTGGCTGGAGCGGGACACCGCCCCGCACTTCGCGGAGTACGTGTCGGTCGTCGCGGAGCGGCTCGGTGACCGGGTGAAGAAGTGGATCACCCTCAACGAACCCGCCGAACACACCCTGCTGGGCCATGCGTTGGGCGCCCACGCACCCGGGAAGAAGCTGCTCTTCGACGCGCTCCCGGTCGCCCACCACCAACTCCTCGCGCACGGCCTGGCGGTACGCGCCCTGCGCGCGGCCGGTGCGAACGACATCGGCATCGCCAACTCGCACGGCCCGACCTGGCCGGCCTCGGAGGAGGCGGCCGACGTGGAGGCGGCGGAGTTCTACGACCTCCTGCTCAACCGCCTCTTCTCCGACCCGCTCCTGCTCGGCCGGTACCCGGACGGCATCGGCGACTTGATGCCCGGCGACGTCGAGTCGGACCTGAAGGTGATCGCGGAACCCCTCGACTGGTACGGCATCAACTACTACGCGCCGACCCGGGTGGGCGCCCCGCAGGGCGCGGAGATCGAGTTCGGCGGCCTCACCATGCCCGCCGAACTCCCCTTCTCCGTAAGGGAGATCGAGGGTGTCCCGCGGACCGACTTCGGCTGGCCCGTGGTCCCCGGGGGCCTGACGGAACTCCTCACCGGCTTCCGCGAGCGCTACGGCGACCGCCTCCCGCCGGTCGTCATCACCGAGAACGGCTGCTCCTACGAGGGCATCGACGACCAGGACCGGATCGCCTACCTGGACGGCCATGTCCGGGCCCTGCACGACGCGGTGGCGGCCGGCGTGGACGTGCGCGGCTACTTCGCCTGGTCGCTGCTCGACAACTTCGAGTGGGCGGAGGGCTATCAGCGCCGCTTCGGTCTGGTGCACGTCGACTACGAGACGCAGGTGCGCACGCCGAAGGCCTCGTACACGTGGTTCCAGGACCTGCTCCGGGCGCAAAAGGCGCAGAGATGACAGCCCCCTTGGAGGACTCCCAGAACTCCCGTTCGCAGGACTCCCAAGGCTCCCCGGCCGCGCTCGCCGAGCCCGTCGAACGGGTCGGGCGCGGCTGGACGGTGTCCCTCTCGCTCGCCAACGGGGCGATCTGGGTGGGCTGGTACGGCCCGCTGCAGATCCTGCTGGCCTCGCAGGCGAAGGACTTCGCGCCGGGCTCCGGCATGTCCAAGGAGGCGATGCTGGCCTGGGTGACCGGCGCGGGCGCGCTGGTCTCGCTCGCCGCCAACCCGTTCTTCGGCGCCCTGTCGGACCGGACGACGGGGCGCTGGGGCCGCCGTACGCCGTGGATCGTGGCCGGGGCGGCGGGCGGCGCGCTGTCCCTGCTGCTGCTCGCGGGGGCGGGCGGGGTGTGGACGATGGCGCTGGGCTGGTGCCTGGTCCAGCTGACCCTGAACGCGGCCTTCGCGGCGGTCACGGCGGCGGTGCCGGACCGGGTGCCCCGGCTCCAACGCGGCTCGGTGGGCGGGTGGTTGGGGGCCGCGCAGATCCTCGGCGTGGTCGGCGGGACGGGCCTGGCGACGGTGGTCGGGGGCATCGGGGCCGGGTACGCGGCCTGCGCGGTGTTCACGGTCGTGGGTGTGCTGCCGTACGTCCTGAAGTACCCGGATCTGCGGCTGCCGGTGTCGGACCGGCCGCCGTGGTCGTGGCGGTCGTTCCTCGCGGGCTTCTGGCTGAGCCCGCGCCGGTATCCGGATCTGGGCTGGGCCTGGCTGACCCGGTTCCTGATCAACCTCAGCAACGCGCTGGTGCTGCTCTACCTCCTGTACTACCTGCGCGACCGCCTGCACTACGACGACCCCGACCAGGGCGTGCTGATCCTGACCGCGGTGAACGGGCTGACGCTGCTCGCCACGGTCGTCGTCGGCGGGGTGTGGTCGGACCGGCTGGGCCGGCGCAAGCCGTTCGTGATCTGGTCCGGGATCCTGATGGCGGTGGCGACGGCCGGGCTCGCGGTCTGGCAGACCTGGCCCGGCGCGATCGTCGCGGCGGCGGTCCTCGGTATCGGCTTCGGCGTCTTCACCTCGGTCGACTTCGCCCTGATGACGGACGTCCTGCCGAAGGCCGGGGACCGGGGCAAGGACCTCGGCGTGATCAACGTGGCGAACGCCCTGCCCCAGGTCGCGGCCCCCGCCCTCGCCGCGCCGATCGTGACGTACCTGGGCGGCTACCGGATGCTGTACCTGGTGGCGGCGGTGGTCGGGCTGGCGGGGGCGGTGCTGGTGCGGCGGATCAGGGGCGTGGACTGAGGGCCCCGACGCGGTCCGGCTTCAGAGGGCTCCGGCGTCCCGGGCGGCCCACACGCTCGGATGGATGGGCCGGAATCCCAGATCCCGGCGGATCCGCTGGGTGGACATGATGCCGAACCACGGGTCGGGGTCCGGGTTGTCCTGTAGTCCGGCGGGTACGTCGACGCCGTTGAGCTGGTACAGCTCGACCGTCGTGACGGGGGCGTCGTCGGCGATGTTGTAGATCCGCCCGGCGACTCCCGGCGCGTACAGCAGCCGCAGCAGGCCCTGGGCGACGTCCGCGTGATGACCCATGTGCAGTCGCTGGGCGGGCGCCCAGTTCCTGGCCCACATCAGGGCGTTGGCCAGATGCGGGTCCCCCTCGCCGTAGACGAAGGGGAGTCGGCCGACGCGCACGTCCATGCCCTCCAGGGCGAGCAGTTCCCGCTCCGCCGCCACCTTCGACTCGTTGTAGGCGCCCCACATCTGGCCGCCGGGCCGGCTCTCGTCCTCCTCGACGAGCGGGCGGCCCCGCCCGACGCCGTACACCATCCCGGTGCTGACCTGCACGAACCGCTCGACTCCGGAGGCCAGCGCGGCACGCCCCAGGGCGACCGCAGCGTCCCGATTGACGGCCCACGCCTCCTCGTCCGGCACCCCGCGGAAGGAGGCGGCGACATTCAGTACCGCGTCCGCTCCGGCCACCGCCTTGCCGAGCGATTCCTCGTCGCGCAGGTCGCCGACCACGACCTCGGCGCCCAGTTCGGCGAACCGCTCGCCCCTGGCCGCGTCCCGCACGAGGACCCGTACCACCTCCCCCGGCCGGGCCTGGGCCAGCAGCCTCGGGACCAACCGCCGGCCCACCTGACCGGTCGTGCCTGTCACCAACGTCAGCATGATGTGCTCCTCTCGTCACCGACCACCCTCCGGCGCCGGGGCCGGGACCGGGAGAGACCTGCTGATCGGGGGATCGGCGGTCCCTGGATAAGCCGGACCGCATGCCGCACGCTGGAGGGGTGGACCGAACCGAACTCGCCGACTTCCTGCGCCGCGGCCGGGCCCGGCTGGACCCGTCGGACGTGGGCCTCACGGCCGGCCCGCGCCGCCGTACGCCGGGGCTGCGCCGCGAGGAGGTGGCGCAGCTGGCGGGCATGTCGGTGGACTACTACACCCGCCTGGAACAGTCCCGGGGCCCGCACCCGTCCCGCCAGATGCTGACGGCCCTGGCACGCGGCCTGCGCCTGACGGACGACGAACGCGACCACCTGTTCCACCTGGCGGGCGAGGAGCCTCCGCGCCGCGACAGCCCGTCGACGCACGTCCGCCCGGGCCTCCTCCTGGTCCTGGACCGCCTGCACGACACCCCCGCGATGGTGGTGACGGACTGCGGTGAGCTGCTGGCGCAGAACGCGATGTCGAGGGCGCTGTCGGGAGACGCGCTCGCCCGTCCGCCCCGGGAGCGCAACATGCTGCGCCGCTTCTTCCTGTACGCGGACGGCGGCACGCTCTTCCCTCCGGAGGACCGCCCCGATCACGCCCGCGCCCACGTGGCCGACCTCCGCGCGGTCGCCGCGGCCCGTCCCGACGACCCGGAACCGGCCGCGCTGGTAGCCGAACTACGGGCGTCCAGCGAGGAGTTCGCCACCTTGTGGGACGAACACGAGGTGGCGGTACGCCGGTCCACGACCAAACGCTTCCAACACCCGCTGGTGGGCCTCCTGGAACTCGACTGCGAGATCCTCCTGGCCCCCGACCACCGCCACCGACTCATCATCCACACGGCCCGCCCGGGAACGGAGTCGTACGAACGCCTGCGCCTGCTGAGGGTGGTCGGCCTTCAGGACATGACGCCGCAGGGCACAGCGCGCTAGAAGCCCAGCTTGCGCAGCTGGCGAGGGTCGCGTTGCCAGTCCTTCGCCACCTTTACGTGCAGGTCCAGGAAGACCGGCGTGCCCAGGAGTGCCTCGATCTGCTTGCGGGACTTGATGCCCACCTGCTTCAGGCGGGCGCCCTTGGGGCCGATGATGATGCCCTTCTGGCTGGGGCGCTCGATGTAGACGAAGGCGTGGATGTCGAGGAGGGGCTTGTCGGCGGGGCGGTCCTCGCGGGGGAGCATCTCCTCGACGACGACGGCGATGGAGTGCGGCAGCTCGTCGCGGACGCCCTCCAGCGCGGCCTCACGGATCAGCTCCGCGATCATGACCTGCTCGGGCTCGTCGGTGAGGTCGCCCTCGGGGTAGAGGGCCGGACCCTCCGGGAGGAGGGGGACGAGGAGGTCGGCGAGCAGGTCGACCTGCTGGTCCGCGACCGCCGAGACCGGCACGATCTCCGCCCACTCGAAGCCCAGCTCCTTGCCGAGCTGGTCGATGGCGATGAGCTGCTCGGCGAGGGTCTTGGAGTCGACGAGGTCCGTCTTCGTGACGATGGCGACCTTCGGGGTCTTCTTGATCCCCGCCAGTTCCTTCGCGATGAAGCGGTCACCGGGGCCGAGCTTCTCGTTCGCCGGCAGGCAGAAGCCGATCACGTCGACCTCGGCCCAGGTGGTGCGCACGACGTCGTTGAGCCGCTGGCCCAGCAGCGTGCGCGGCTTGTGCAGCCCCGGGGTGTCGACCAGGATCAGCTGGGCGTCGGGCCGGTGCACGATCCCGCGTACCGTGTGCCGCGTGGTCTGCGGCTGGTTCGCGGTGATCGCGACCTTCTGGCCGACCAGAGCGTTCGTAAGGGTGGACTTGCCCGCGTTGGGGCGGCCCACGAAGCAGGCGAAGCCGGCGCGGTGGGCGGACTCGGCCGGCTGCTCGGATGACTGGGTGCGAACGCTCATGGCGCCCATTCTCCCTGATCCACGAGCCCACGCCGTACAAGCGTGCACCCGGGGCCCGGGACGGACCGGCCCGGGCCGTATGGTGCGCGGCATGAAGCTCATCACCGCGATCGTGAAGCCGCACCGCCTCGACGAGGTGAAGACCGTCCTGCGGGAGCTCGGCGTGCACGGTCTGACCGTGACCGAGGCCAGCGGGTACGGCCGTCAGCGCGGCCACACCGAGGTCTACCGGGGCGCCGAGTACCAGGTCGACCTCGTGCCGAAGGTCCGGATCGAGGTCGTCGTCGAGGACGCCGACGCGGAGCCCGTTCTGGAGGCGATCGTCAAAGCCGCGCGGACGGGGAAGATCGGGGACGGGAAGGTGTGGGCGATGCCGGTCGAGACGGTCGTACGCGTGCGGACGGGTGAGCGCGGTCCCGACGCGCTCTGACCGCCAGTACTCCGCCCACGAACCCCACGGCCAGCAGCAGCGCCGCCGCGAGCCAGGGCAGCGCGAAGAACGAGGCGCTCTCCGACTGCCGCGTGCCCGGCGCGCTGGCGGTCAACGTGACGTCCCCCCAGTCGAGTTGGGGCGCGCCCTTCCACGGCTCGCTGAGCTTCACGCTCTGCCCTGGCAGCAGTTCGGCGGGGATCCGGGTCAGACCGCGGGACAGGAGCGTACGGCCGAACAGGCCCTGCGCCTTGAGCGTCACCTTCGGATCGAGGGTGACGTTGCCGGTGTTGCGGAGGGTGTAGGAGATCGTCGCGTCGCTGTCCCCCAACCCCGGTACCAGTGGCTGGTGGTGGGTGATGTGGACGTTCTCGACGGCGAGCGCGGGGAGGGTCGGCCCGCCCACCCGGAGGTACACCCGGGCGGCGACGGCGCGTTGCACACCCAGGGCCAGTGATCCGTCGCCCTTGTCGATCCGCTCGTCCAGCGCGACCAACGCGCCCGGGTGGTCGCCCGGTTCGGCACCCTCGGGCACCGTCAGGGTGAAGGGGACGGTGACCGTCTTGTGGGCCGGCACGGTGACCCGGGTCTTCGCGGGCTTCGCCCAGGCCCCCACGCCCCGCTGCTTCTCGTCGACCGTGCGCACCGCGAACCCGCCGTCGCGGGCGGTGTTGTAGGCGTCGGCCGCGTACAGCCGGAAGGTCAGCGGCTTCCCCGTCTTGTTGGCGACGACCACCTTGTCGTCGATGGTCTGCCCGGGATCGGCGGAGAGATAGAAGTAGGGCCGCGCGGCGACGGCCGAGGAGACGGGATAGACGGACCAGCTGCCGTTGTCGGCGGCGTGCGCGGGCGCGGCCTGCCAGGCGAGCAGGAGGCCCAGGAGGAGGACGTACAGCTTGCGCATGGGTGCGGACCCCCACGGACGAGACCATGGACAAGAAGAAGGACAAGGAGAAGGACGAGAAGAAGGACGGGAGGGAGTGGGGCGGGCGGGTGCGGACGCCCTTGCCGTCAGCTGAGCGTGAGCGTCAGGACTCCGGAGTACGAGCCCGGAGGCGTGAACGCCGGTACGTCCAGCGACAGTCCGGCGTCGACGGTGAACTCACCGCCGGTGACCGTCCCGTCGGGGGCCGCCGCGAGGGTCGCGCCCGAGAGGCCCACCGAGCCGGCGGAACCGGCCTGGCAGGTGCTGGGACTGCCCGCCTTGGTGGCGCAGGCAGGGCTCCAACTCAGCTTCCCGGCATCGATCTTGGCGCCGGGACCGGTGAAGTCGGTGACCTTGCCGGTCAGGGACCAGCCCGCGGGGCCGCCGCGGTAGTCCTTGACGGTGACGGCGTTCAGGGCCCCGGTGGAGGCCCCGCCCTGACCGAAGTCGACCGCCGAGAGTGCCACGGAGTCGCCGGCCTGGGACATCGACAGCGTCCCCGCCTTCACGGTCGTGGTCAGCTTCTGGCTGCCGTCCGGCACGGGTGTCGTGTCGTTGACGAGGTAGGCCGCGGGTCCCGCGCCCTTCTCGGCGTTCCACGCGCTGCCCTCGTAGGCCACGATCCCGGTCGTCGTCTTGTCGTTGACGACGAGCGAGCCGCTGAAGGCGCCGTTGCTGCCGGCGGTGACGGTCGCGGTGTCCGCGGTCTGGGTGGACCCGGAGCGCCCGGCCAGGGTGACGGTCGCGCCCGGCGTGAAGTCGGTGCCGCTCACGGTGACACTGTCACCGGGGTTCCCGGAGGCCGAACCCAGCGAGATGGCACGGTTGTTGGTGGGATTGGCGTCCGTCGCGGTGACGGTCTGGGAGACCGGCGCGGGCGGGGTGATCACCGTGCAGGGGGTGTCCAGCTCCAGGATGTAGCTGGTGTGGATGTTGTAGTCGCCGGGCGAGAGGGTGATCGCGCCGGGCGCGGTGACCGTGAAGGTGCCGGTCATGGAGAACGACGGGAAGGCGCCGTTGCCGGGCACCGGGTCGTTCTTCTTGGGCCCGGTGACGGTCACGGAACCGGTCTGCGCGCCGCCCAGGGTGACCTTTCCGGTGGGCGTCATGATGTCGGCCGGCAGGGCGATGGCCGTCGGGTTGTTGGCGGCCGGCTTGACCACGGTGTAGGTCACCGTGAGGGTGTCGCCGACCTTCGGGCTGGTGTTGTCCACCGAGACGTTGGCGGTGGTGGTGCCGTCGATCGGCGGGATGCCGGCGATGGCGGGCGGGATGCAGTGCGTGCCGAAGTCCACGTTCGTACCCGCTGCGCCGGCCGGACAGGCCAGCGCGCCGCCCGCGGTCACCGCGAGTGCGGTTCCCGCGAGCAGTGACGCCCAGCGGCGTCTTCGGTTGTGCGAACCCATGGGTGTGCCCCCTCTTCTCTGTGCTCGCTGGGGGCATTGATGTGCGGATCGCGTGAGAAGTCAATGGAGACGCCGAAACGAACTGATGAGCCGTCAGTTCCTGTATGGAGCAGAGGAACTGACGGCTCATCAATGAACTACATCAGTCGAACACGAACGGCCCCGGCGACTGCGCCGCGGTCGCCGTACACGTGACGTTGATGCCGAAGATGGTCATCTGCAGCGAGCCGCCGAACGCCTCCAGGCTGTCGCCGGAGGCCACGGTGCCGTTGAGCGGGCCGACGGTGACGGGGTCGCCGGTGGCCATCGCCGGGTTCTCCGTACCGGTGAAGGCGGTGGTGCCGCCGCTCGCGTTCACCAGGGTGAGCGTGGAGGAGATGGAGTCCTCCGACAGGGCGATCGGAGCGGTGATCGCGGACGTGACGGTGATGGTGGCCGCCGTGCCGTCCTGGGTGGCTGTGAGCGTGGCCTGGCCACCGCCGAAGATGCCGCAGTCGGCGTTGATCGTCGCCTCCTGCGGGGTGACGGCGAGGGCGCTGGGCGCGAACGCGAGCGAAGCGGCCGCGAGGGCCCCTACCGCCATCGCCGCACCTGTACTGATTCGTTTGCCGTTCATGGGGATCCGGCTCCCTTCCCGTGCGGGAATTGCCATGTGGGGATGGATGGGAGAGGTCCGAACGGGCCGTCGGCGGGGCGCGGTGCGGGGCGCCGAGTGGGGGGTGGTGGAGCTGTCGCCGGAATCTGACGGTCCGTCGGAACTAACGGTTCCATTGATGCGTGAGAGACACGGAGGCGGCAAGGTTGAATTCCGGCCGACTCTGAAAAGAGCGATTTTCAGCCTGCGGTCGCGGTGCTCCGCACGGTGCCGTCGGGTCCGGCCAGCAGCACGGGCGTCCCGGCTCCGCCCAGGTCAGCCACGGCCGCGAGATCCCCGTCCGGCACCGCGTCGGCCTCCGTGACGACCGCCGCCGCCTCCAGCGACTTCGCCCCGGAAGCCACCGCCATCGCCACCGCGGTGCGCAGCGCGCTCAGCTTCAGTGACCGAAGCTCGACGGTCCCGGCGACATACGTACGGCCGGTGTCGTCCCGTACGGCCGCCCCCTCGGGCACACCGTTGCGGGCCCGCGCGGAGCGGGCCAGGGTGACGATCTTGCGGTCCTCGGGGTCGAGCGCGTTGCTGTCGGTCATGCCCAGAGCATACGAAGAGCCGCCCTCGCCACCCGGCCACGGGGTACCCGCGTCACCCGGGGCGGCTCGCGTCAGCCCGCCACGGGGTACATCGCCCCGCGCCGCGCCTGCGGGGAGGCCAGCCACTCCAGCTTGGCCGCGGTGTTCGCCTCGTCCAGCGGGGTGTGCAGCACGATCGTCAGGTCGGGGCGGGCCGGCACCCGCATCGCCGTGGACTCCACGACCAGCAGTCCGGCCAGCGGATGGTCCAGTTCCTTGCGGATCTGCCCGGCGTCCTCGATGTCCCGCTCCGCCCACAGTGCGGCGAACTCCGGGCTGTCCGCGTGCAGCCGGTCCAGCAGCTCCTGGTACCCCTCGTCGTCGGGCCGCGCGGAGGAGGCCGCCCGGAACTGCGCGACGACCGTCCGCGCGTTCTTCTCCCAGCTCTTGGAACGGGACCGGTAGAGCGGGTCGGTGAAGAAGTCGACCAGGCAGTTCTGCGTGCCCTCCTGCCGCATGCCGAGCACGATCGCGGCGGCCGCGTTGTACTGCACGCAGTTGTAGTACGCGTCCATGATGTGCGCCGGATACGGCATCCACGTGTCGATCAGCCGGCGCAGCCCCTCGCACATGTCCCGCTTCTCCGGGGCCACTTCGGGCACCGGCGGGTTCAGTCCGGCCAGCACGTACAGATGCCGGCGCTCGGTGCCGCTCAGCCGCAGCACCCGGGCCACCGCGTCCAGGACCTGCGGGGAGACCGAGATGTCCCGGCCCTGCTCCAGCCACTGGTACCAGGAGGCGCCCACGCCGGCGAGCACCGCGACCTCCTCGCGGCGCAGCCCCGGGGTACGGCGCCGGGCGCCGCCGTCGGGCAGTCCCGCCTCGGCCGGACTCACCCGGGCCCGCCTGCTCATCAGGAACTCGCGCAACTCGGTCCGCCGATGGCTCCTGCCCACGTCCTCAGCCACGTACAGATCCCCCTCTGTCTGGTGGTGCCACCACCACGATAAGTTCCGACTCCCCACGCTTATTCCGGCCGCCCGATGCTCTTGCCATGGCGATCGAGACCACGACCCCGACCACTCCGTCCACCCCTTCGCACGGCACTCCCCGGCTGTCCACGCGGGACAAGCTCGTTCTGTTCGTCCTGTGCGCGGCCCAGTTCATGGTCGCCCTCGACTTCTCCGTCCTCAACGTCGCCCTGCCGGTCCTCGGCCCGGACCTGGGCATGAGCACCTCGGCCCTGCAGTGGGCGGTGACGGCGTTCGCGCTCCCGTCGGGCGGGTTCCTGCTGCTCTTCGGCCGCATCGGCGACCTCTACGGCCGCCGCAGACTGTTCCTGACCGGGCTCGCGCTGTTCGGCGCCGCCTCGGTGCTCGCCACCTTCGCCTGGGACCCGGCGTCCTTCCTGGCCGGGCGGGCGCTTCAGGGCCTGGGCGCGGCGGCGATCGTGCCGACCGGCATGTCCCTGCTGACGACGACCTTCCCGGAGGGCCCGGCCCGCGACCGCGCCCTGGGCATCTCCGGCACCCTGCTCTCGCTGGGCTTCACCGTCGGCATGGTGGCCGGCGGTGTGCTGACCGACGCGCTCGGCTGGCGCTCGACGATGGGCCTGCTCTCCCTCTTCGCCCTGATCGTCCTGCCGCTGGCCCCCGGCCTGCTCCCCGAGTCCCGCACCCCCGACCGTCCGCGTCTGGACATCCCCGGCGCGATCACCGTCACCGCGGGCCTGCTCGCCCTGATCTACGCCCTGTCCACCGCCGCCGACCGCGGCTTCGGCGGCGCGGACGTCATCGTCACCCTCGTCGCGGGCGTTCTGCTGCTGACCACGTTCGTGGCCGTCGAGTCCCGTACCGCCCAGCCCCTGGTCTCGCTTCCGATGCTGCGCCGCCGCACGGTGGCGTGGGGCAACATCGGCGGCCTGGTCACCTTCTCGATGATGTCGACGGTCGTCTTCGTGCTGACCCTGTACTTCCAGGAGGTCCTCGGCCTGTCCGCCTTCGAGACGGGCCTGGTCTTCGGCGTCCAGGGCGTCCTGTCGGCGGTGGCGGGCGCGTACGCCCCGAAGGTCATCGGCCGGCTCGGCGCCCGCCGCACCCTCGCCCTCTCGCTGGCCGGCCAGGGCGCGCTGGTCGCCGCCCTGCTGGGCCTGAACGCCCACACCTGGTCGGTCTGGCTCGCCACGACCGCCGTCTCGCTGGCGAGCATGTGCCACCTGGGCGCGATCATCTCCTACGGCGTCACCGTCACCTCGGGCGTCCCGGACGAGGAACAGGGCCTGGCCACCGGGCTGGTCACCTCCACCCAGCAGATCGGCCTCACCGTCGGCATCCCGCTCCTGGGCGTCCTCGCCACCACCTCGGACGACCTGCTGTCCGGCGTGCACACGGTCCTGGCGATCGACTCGGTGATCGTGCTGGCCGCCGCCGCACTGGTCGCGGTGGGCCTGCGGGTGCGCTCAGGGGCGGTCGAGGCGGAGCCGCTCGGCGCGCGGTAGACCGGCCACCACCAGGTCGTACGAGTCCTCCACCAGCTCCCGGACCACCCGGTCCGGGAGCTCGCCGTCGACCGTGACCGTGTTCCAGTGCCGCTTGTTCATGTGATACCCGGGGATGATCAGCCCGGGGTACTCCTCCCGCAGCCGCACCGCGTCCTCGGGGTCGCACTTGAGGTTCACGGTGAGCGGGCTGCCGTCGAGGCGGGTCAGCGCGAACAGCTTCCCGAGCACCTTGAAGACGGAGGTCTCGGGGGTGAAGGGGAAGTCCTCGACGGCGGCGTTGAACGAGAGGCAGAGGCCACGCAGTTCGTCAGGGGTCATACGGTCGTCTCCTCACCGGTCGCCGGACGGCCGTGACCGCAGTCGATCACGCCACCGTGGACGTCCACCACATCCCCGTGCCCGTCGAGGTACACCGTCACCCGTGCCGGCTCGTGCACGACCTCGAAGGGATCGCCGTCCCCGAAGCCGTACGTCTCCACCACGAACGTCTCCTCCGGCCGCAGCCAGTGGTCGCTGCCGTACGGCTCCAGGATCAGCTCCAGCATCGCCGTACCGCTGTTGGTCACCCGCATCCGGGCCACCGGTCCGTCGTCGGCCTCCGTCACTCCCGTCCCACTCCCCCGTCACTCCTTCGGCTTCGCCTCGGTGTCGGCCGGGTCCACCGGCTCCACCAGGACCGTGACGATCTTGTTGCGGCGGCCGGCCGAGTCCTCGGCGGTCAGGCGCAGTTCACGTCCGTCCGGCAGTTCGACGACGCTGGACGCGCCCGCGATGGGCACCCGGCCCAGGGCCTTGGCGAGGAGGCCGCCGACGGTCTCCACGTCCTCGTCGTCGTACTCCTCCAGGCCGTACAGCTCGCCCAGGTCGGTGATGTCGAGGCGGGCCGTGACGCGGTAGCGGTCGTCGCCGAGCTCCTCGACCGGCGGGAGTTCACGGTCGTACTCGTCCGTGATCTCGCCGACGATCTCCTCCAGGATGTCCTCGATGGTGACGATGCCGGCCGTGCCGCCGTACTCGTCGATGACGACGGCGACGTGATTGCGGTCCTGCTGCATCTCGCGCAGCAGATCGCCCGCGTTCTTCGTGTCGGGCACGAAGGCGGCGGGGCGCATGGCCGTCGACACCAGCTCGCTCTCCGCGTCCCGGCTGATGTGCGTCTTGCGGGCCAGGTCCTTCAGATACACGATCCCGACGATGTCGTCCTCGCTCTCCCCGGTCACCGGGATGCGCGAGAAACCCGACCGCAGGGCGAGGGTGAGGGCCTGACGGATCGTCTTGTAGCGCTCGATGACGACGAGGTCGGTCCGCGGGACCATGACCTCCCGTACGAGCGTGTCGCCCAGCTCGAAGACCGAGTGCACCATGCGGCGCTCGTCGTCCTCGATCAGCGACTCCTTCTCGGCGAGGTCGACCAGCGCGCGCAGCTCCGCCTCGGAGGCGAAGGGACCGCGGCGGAACCCCTTGCCGGGGGTGAGCGCGTTGCCGATGAGGATCAGCAGATACGGGACCGGCCCCATGATCCGGGCGAGCGGCACCAGCACGTACGCGGCCGCGGTCGCCGTGTTCAGCGGATGCTGGCGGCCGATGGTGCGCGGGGAGACCCCGACGGCCACGTACGACACCAGGACCATCACGCCGATCGCGACCAGGAGGGCCTCGGTGGTGCCGGAGAACTCCTGGAGACAGGCGTACGTCACCAGCGCGGCGGCCGCCATCTCGCAGGCCACGCGGACCAGCAGGGCGACGTTCAGATAGCGGGTCGGGTCGGCCGCGACCTGCGCCAGCTTCGCGCTGCCCCGGCGGCCGGACTTGACGGCCTCCTCGGCACGGAAGCTGGACACGCGCGCGAGGCCCGCCTCCGCGCAGGCGGCGAGCCAGGCGACGACGACCAGCGCGACGGCGCCCGCGACGATCTGCGGGCTCATGAGACGGTCGGAGCCGGAGAGGGGCCGGTCATGCCCTTCTCCGCACGCCAGCCGTCCACGATGGCGGCCTGCAGACCGAACATCTCGGCCTTCTCGTCCGGCTCCTCGTGGTCGTAACCCAGCAGGTGCAACACCCCATGGACGGTGAGCAGTTGGAGCTCCTCGTCCATGGAGTGCTGCGTCGGCGCTTCCTCGCCCTGCTTCTTGGCGACCTCGGGACACAGCACGATGTCCCCGAGCAGCCCCGCCACCGGCTCCTCGTCGTCCTTCGCCGGCGGACGCAGCTCGTCCATCGGGAACGACATCACGTCGGTCGGCCCCGGCAGGTCCATCCACTGGATGTGCAGCTGCTCCATGGCGTCGTCGTCCACGACGATCACCGAGAGCTCGGAGAGCGGGTGGATACGCATCCGCGCGAGCGCGTAGCGGGCGATGTCGAGGATCGCCTGCTCGTCGACCTCGGTTCCGGACTCGTTGTTGACGTCGATCGACATGGTCGTGCTGGTCTACTTCCGCTTGTTACGGGCGCCCTTGTGGGTGCCGTTCTCCGTACCGTTCTCGCTGTCGTACTTCTCGTACGCGTCGACGATACGGCCGACCAGCTTGTGCCGTACGACATCCTGCGACGACAGCCGCGAGAAGTGGACGTCGTCGACCCCTTCGAGGATGTCCTGCACCTGGCGCAGACCGCTCTTGGTGCCGCTCGGCAGGTCGACCTGCGTCACGTCACCGGTGATCACGATCTTCGACTCGAAGCCGAGCCGGGTGAGGAACATCTTCATCTGCTCGGGGCTCGTGTTCTGGGCCTCGTCCAGGATGATGAAGGCGTCGTTGAGCGTGTTGTGCGTCAGCAGGTAGTCCGTGGTGACGTACAGCGAGTCCTCGGCCGCCACCTGGATGCAGACCGTCTCCTCCCTCCCCGCGGGCTCGATGCTGTCGATGAACCGCATCGGGCGTCCGCCGCCTCCGGCCGCGTGGTACTTGTCGCGCTTGCGGGCGAGGCGGAAGGGTTCGATGCCTTCGGGGAGGCGGATGTCCACGACATGACTGTCATGGACGTGGGCCGCCAGAGCCGTGCCCTGCTCCCGGCCTTCGGCCGGACGACGCCGTGTGTACGCGACACCGCCGAGCGACTGGACCAGGGCGATGATGTCGTCACGCAGCAGGATCGACGTGGTGGAGAACTGGATTCTGCAGGTCCGGTCGGACTGCGTGACCGGTCCGCCGTCGGAGTCGAGCAGGCCCTGGAGAACGGCCAGTCGTACTTCGGCGGTGTTGTGCAGGTAGTCGTCCGGGACGAACTTGGTGTGCGAGCGGGTGCGCAGCAGATCCAACTCGCGCAGAACCCGCGTGACGGGGTTTTCCAGGGTGACCACGTCGCCGGGTGCCTTGATCCGGTTGAGGATGTAGTCGGGTCCGCCCTTGTGCCGTACGACGACACCAGGCAGCGCGCCTTCCAGTGCCTCGGCCAGTTCCGCATCCTCCGTCGCGAAGGACGGGGTCGCGGAGCCGGTGAGGCATCCGTCACCGAGCAGTAGGCCCAGCGCGTACGGGTCCATGGGGACGTCACGCCCCGGGAAGGAGACGGGAGCCGTGAGCATCGGCAGCTCGTACCGGCGAGCGTGTGCCGCACGCAGGTTGCCGATCATCTCCTGGGTCTCCAGGACCCGCCACGGCTTGTCGCGGCGCTTGTCGTCGCGTGTCCTGACCGTCCACAGGTGCTCGCCGCAGGCCAAGGTCCAGGAACCGTCCTGGGCAGTGACACGGTAGATGTCGCGCTCACCCTGCGGGTAGACGCCGAGTACCGGGGTCGGCTCACCGTTCGAGCCGATGACCAGGTCACCGACCTCAAGGCTGCCGATAGGGCGCCAGCCCTCCGGCGTCAGGACGTTGGTGAACACCGGCTGACTTCTGCCACGCATGTACGCCAGCGGCGCCACCTCGATCGTTCCCGCCGCCATCAGCTTCGGGATCGACTCCGGGTCCAGCATGTCGTGCAGCGCGTCGTACAGCGGGCGCAGGTAGGGGTCGATCTTCTCGTAGAGCGTGCCCGGCAGGAAGCCGAGCCGCTCGCCCGCCTCGACCGCGGGGCGGGTGAGGATGATGCGGGTGACCTGCTTGGCCTGCAGGGCCTGCACCGCCTTGGCCATGGCGAGGTAGGTCTTGCCGGTGCCGGCCGGACCGATGCCGAAGACGATCGTGTGCTTGTCGATCGCGTCGACGTACCGCTTCTGGTTCAGGGTCTTGGGGCGGATGGTGCGGCCGCGCGAGGACAGGATGTTCTGCGTCAGGACCTCGGCCGGGGTCTCCTGGCCGTCGCCCTTCCCGTTCTCGCTCGCCCTCAGCATGGCGATCGAGCGTTCCACTGCGTCCTCCGTCATCGGCTGGCCCGTGCGGAGCACCAGCATCATCTCGTCGAACAGGCGCTGGACGAGGGCGACTTCACCGGCGTCGCCGACCGCGTTGATCTCATTGCCCCGGACGTGGATGTCGGCCGCCGGGAAGGCCTTCTCGATCACGCGCAGGAGGGCGTCGCCGGAACCCAGCACGGTGACCATCGGGTGCTGGGCAGGGACCGTGAACTGTGCTCTGGCCTGCCCCTGCGCGGGGGTGGGAGCTGTGGGTGTCTGAGTCATGGGCCGGCTCTGTAGGCCTGCGATTCCTCCTCGTCACGGCCGCGTAGCTGAGGGCGGCCTCGCGGTTCCAAGAGTACGTCGGTGCACTGACAACGCCGTAGGGCTTTTCGCGGGTGTGGGCGCCCTGTGTGAAGCGATGAGCCCTGCATGCTCCCCCCGCGCGTGGGAAGAATGCGCTCCGTCACCACTATTCGTGCGCCGCTACACGCGTTCGAAGACGGCGGCGCTCATCCCGTCCGTCCGGATCGCCCTTCCGGATCGCCCTTCCGGATCGTCCGCCCGGATCATCTGCCGGAGAAAGAAGGTAGGCCGTGCTCCTGCGTCTGCCCACGTCCGTGTCCGAGGCACAGCGGTGCCTGACCGAGGGGGCGATACCCGTCGGTGGTGCCACCCTCGTGTGGGCGGGCTGGCAACGGGACGGCTTCCCGGAACAGGCCGTGTCCCTGCGCGAGGTGCCGGAGGCGAACGTCCTCGGCGCCGAGGAGCTGGGGGCGGCGGTGCTGCTGCACCAGGTCGACGAGCGGGTGCCGGAGGTGCTGCGGCGGGCGGCGGCCGGGATAGGCACGGGTGCCGTGCGGCGGACCGCGACGGTGGGCGGGAACATCGTCGGCAGCACGCTGCGGTGTCTGCTGCCCGCGGCCCTGGTGCTGGGCGCCCGCGCCCTGGTGCTGACACCGGAGGGTCCGATCCGCACGGACCTGGCCGAGCTCCTGGCCAAGCAGCCCCTCCTCCTGAGCCTGCACTGGCGCGCCCCGGTCGCCAGCGGCTACCGCAAGCTCCCCGAGGCGGCGGGCGGCCCCCCGCCCTACGTGGTCGCCTCCGCGGTCCACGCCCCCACGGGCACGCGCCCCCTGCTACGGGTCGCCGTGCGGGAGGGGTACGAGGTGATCAGCGAGTCCGTTCCGTGCGACACCGGCACGGAGGCGGTGCTGGAGGCGCTGGACGGTACGGCACTGGGGTCACTGCCGGCGCAGGTGCGCGAGGTGGTCCATGAGCAGGTCAGCGAGGTACTGGGGCGGGCCGGGGAGCGCTGAGGGGCCGATCCTCCGAGTCCTGAACGGTCAGGTCGATCTGCCGAAGCCGATCGTCGGCACCGCCCGGCGCAGCGGCCACGGTCTCGCCGCCGCCTCCGGGAGGAGGGTCTCCAGGAAGGCGTACCGCTGGAGGGCCGTCGGGTCCTGGGCCTCGACGGACTGGACCTTGCGCCACCAGGCCGCGATCTCGGACCAGCCGGGCGCCGAGAGCGAGCCGCCGAACTCCTGGACGGACAGCGCCGCCGTGAGGCCCGCGAAGGCGAGGCGGTCCGCGAGCGGCCAGTCGGCCAGGGTGCCGGTGACGAAGCCGGCCACGAAGACGTCACCGGCGCCGGTGGGGTCGAGGGCCTCCACGGCGATGGCGGGCACCTCGGCGGTCTCGCCGGTCCGCCGGTCGACCGCGTAGGCGCCCTCCGCGCCGAGGGTCACCACCGCGAGCGGCACGTGTTCGGTGAGGGCGTGGGCGGCGGCGCGCGGGGACTTGGCGCCCGTGTAGCGCATGGCCTCCTCCGCGTTCGGCAGGAAGGCCTCGCAGTGTTCGAGGTCGGGCAGGCCCGCCAGGTCCCAGGCGCCGGTCTCGTCCCAGCCGACGTCGGCGAAGACGCGGGTGCCCCGGCGCGCGGCCTCGGCGATCCAGGGGGCGGGCTCGCCGGGCGTGAGGGAGGCGACGGCGGCACGCGCGCGGGGCGGGTTGTCCAGGACGCCGGTCTTGGCGACGGCCACGGCCTCGGAGGGCGGCTCGTGGCCGTGGGAGACCATCGTGCGCTCGCCCTCGTAGGCCATGGACACGGTGACCGGGGAGTGCCAGCCGGGAACCGTGCGGGAGGTGGAGAGGTCGATGTGCTCGCCCTGCTCCAGGGCGTCCCAGCAGTACTCCCCGTAGTGGTCGTCGCCGAAGGCCGCGGCGAGGGACGTGCGCAGGCCCAGACGGGCCAGCGCGGTGGCCATGTTGGCGACACCGCCGGGGCTCGACCCCATCCCGCGCGCCCAGGACTCGGTCCCGCGCACCGGGGCGGTCTCCAGACCCGTGAAGACGATGTCGAGGAAGACCGTGCCCGTGAGGTACACGTCCCAGGGGGGATCGTCCGGTGCGCGCACGGCGGCCAGCGGGTCGACCTCGGCCTGACACTGCGGTCCCGAGGTGACGGGCGAGGGTCCCTTCCCATTGGGCGCGATCACGGTGCACTCCCTGACATGGTGCGGATCAGGCCAGTGTGCACCACACCACCGACAACCGGCCGTCGCAGCAGGCCCGCCCGTGGGTCGCGCCGGGGAGGGGAGCCGCAGGTCCACCGCGTGCCGCCGCGCCGTCACCGCGTTCGCGCCCCGGCCGCCGCCCGCGACCGGATCCGGCCGCCCCGGCCCCGACCGCTGCCCGTGCCTACCAGCGAGGCACGCTCGGCGTCTCCCACCCCGGTTCCGCGACCCGCATCGCCGCCGCGTCGTCCCGCTCGCGCAGCGACCCGTCGTCGTCGAGCCACCGCCGATGCAGCAACTCCAGCCTGCCGCGGTCGAGTTGGACGCCGAGGCCGGGCGCGTCGGAGACGGCGACCTTGCCGCCCGCGAAGGTGAGGCGCTCGGTGAGGACGTCCTCGGACTGCCAGGGGTAGTGGGAGTCGCAGGCGTGGTGGAGGTTGGGGACGGTGGACGCGACATGCGTCATCGCGGCCAGGCTGATCCCCAGGTGCGTGTTGGAGTGCATGGACACCCCGACGCCGAACGTCGCGCAGACGGCGGCGAGTTGCTGGGTGTTGCGCAGTCCGCCCCAGTAGTGGTGGTCGGAGAGGACGACCTGGACGGCGTCCCGCGAGAACGCCTCCCTGATCTCGGCGAAGGTCGTCACGCACATGTTGGTGGCGAGCGGCACGTCGGTCCCGGCGGACACCTCGGCCATGGCGGGCGTACCGAGGGCCGGGTCCTCCAAGTACTCCAGAAGGCCGCCCACCTCCTGCGCCACCTTGAGCGAAGTCGCCACGGACCAGGCGCCGTTGGGGTCGAGCCGCAGCGGGTGCCCGGGGAAGGCCTCGGCCAACGCCCGTACGGCGGCGATCTCCTCGTCCGGCGGGAAGACCCCGCCCTTGAGCTTGAACGAGGTGAACCCGTACCGCTCCTTGAACTTCCGCGCCTGCTCGACGACCCCCGCCGGATCGACCGCGGCGCCCCAGTCGTCCTTCTCGCAGGCCACGCCCGCCGGATGGTCGGCCCACTTGTAGAACAGGTACGCGCTGTACTCGACGGCGTCCCGCACCTTGCCCCCGAGCAGCGCGTGCACGGGCAGGCCGAGGGTCTTGCCGAGGGCGTCGAGGCAGGCGACCTCGAAGCCGGAGACGACGGACAGGCGCAGCTTGTCGGCGGTCTGGACCCCGCGCAGCCCGCCGACGTCGACCTGAGCGGAGACCCGTGAGTCGTCCACGGACACCTCGTCGGCGATCGTGAACAGCCCGTTCAGATCCGTGACCTGACGGCCTTTCAGTTTCTGGGCGAACGGCCGGGCCAGTTCCAGGTACTTGGTGTCGCCGTACGTCTCGCCGACGCCGGTGACCCCGTCGGCCGTCTCCACCTCGACGATCAGCCGGGGGGTGTACGGCTGGTGCACGCCCTGCGTGTTGAGCAGGGGCGGGTCGGCGATCAGGATCGGCGTGAGCCGTACGTCGGTGATGGTGAGGTTCACAGGGCGGCTCCTACGAGGTCGAGGCCGGCGGCGAGGAGGGCCTTGAGGTCGGCCAGGTCGGCGGCCGAGGGGTCGGTGAGCGGGGCGCGGACGGGACCGACGGGCCGGCCGCGCAGTCGGGCCGCCGCCTTGACCAGCGAGACCGCGTATCCCGGTACCCGGTCGCGGAGTTCGACGAGCGGGACGTAGAAGTCGCGCAGCAGCTTGTCGACGGTGCCGTCGTCGCCGGCGCTCAGGGCGGCGAAGAAGGCGTTCGCGATCTCGGGGGCGAAGGCGTGCACGGCGGAGGAGTAGGCGGGGACGCCGACGGTGGCGTAGGCGCGGGCCTGGATCTCGGCGGTGGAGGCGCCGTTGAAGAAGAGGAAGTCCTCGGGGGCGGCCAGGGTGAGGCGCTGGAGGCGGTCGAGGTCGCTGTGGCCGTCCTTGAGGCCGATGACGCCGGGGATCCGCGTGATCCGCCGGAACGCGTCCATCCCGAAGGCGACCTGGCCGCGCTGGTAGGCGATGAGCGGCAGCGAGGTGCGGGCGGCGATCTGCTCCAGTTGCGCGACCAGTCCGTCCTGCGGGGCGGCGACGAGGTAGTGCGGCAGGACCAGGAGGGCGTCGGCGCCGGCCTCCTCGGCGATGCGCGCGAACCGTACGGCCTGCGCCCAGCCGTAGCCGACGCCGGCGACCACGGGCAGCCGGCCGGCCGCCTCCTCGACGGTGACGGCGACGACCGTGCGGTACTCGTCCTCGTCCAGCGAGAAGAACTCGCCGGTGCCGCAGGCCGGGAAGACGGCGCCGGGTGCGGCGGCGATCTGCGCCGCCACATGGGCGCGGAAGCCGTCCGGGTCGAGCGAGCCGTCCTCGTGGAAGGAGGTGAGCGGGAAGGAGAGCACACCGCCCGTCATCCCGTCCCGCAGCCTGCGCACCACGGTCTCCGTTGCGCCGTTCACCTTAGGCACCTGAGGCCATCTCCCCATGTAGACGTTATCCACGTATGAAGACAGAGATTAGATACGCGAACCACGACCGTCAATGGGGCGCTCACGCTCGCTACCATCGGCGCATGTCAGAGCCCGGTGGCGTCCGCGAGGTGAAGTCCGCCGCCCGCACGGTCGAGCTGCTCGAACTGCTCGCCGCGCGCGGCGACCGTCCCGCGCGCCTCCAGGAGCTCGCCGACGAGCTGGGCGTGCCGCGCAGCTCGATGTACGCGCTGCTCCAGACCCTGATCAGCCGCGGCTGGGTGCGCACCGACGTCACCGGTTCGCTCTACGGCATCGGCATCCACGCGCTGCTCACCGGCACCACCTACCTCGACTCCGACCCGCGCGTGCGTGCCGTACGCCCGTATCTCGACGAGGCCTCCGTGGCGCTCGGCGAGACGATCCACATGGGGCGCCTCGACGGGTGGGACGTGGCGTATCTCGCGACCCGGGAGTCGCACGAGTACCTGCGCACGATCCTGCGGGTCGGGCGGCGGCTGCCGGCGCACGTGGGCGCGCTGGGCAAGGCGCTGCTGGCCCAGCGCCCGGACGAGGACCTGCCCGAGGGCCCGTACGAGGCCCTCACGCCCAACACCCGCACCACCCGTGAGTCCCTGGCCTCCGACCTCGCCCTGATCCGCGCCCGCGGCTACTCGATCGACCGCGAGGAGGGCGTCCTCGGCATCGTCGGCTTCGGCTTCGCGCTGCGCTACGACACCCCGGCCCAGGACGCGATCAGCTGCGCGGTGCCGGTGGCCCGGCTGACGACCGAGCACGAGGAGCGGATCGTGACGGTCATGCGGGAGATCAGGGAGAAGATCGAGTCGGCGACCCCGGGCGCGGCAGGCGCGGTGCACTGGCGTTAGCCCTGGTCGGACAGGCCGGGTTCACCTCGAAGTCGCTCTCCGCTACCCGACCTCTCCCACCCCAAACACAACGTGCGCCACATCACACATCCCGGGCTTCTTTCCGGAACCGCGTGCTTGATACAAATTCCTCGCGCGTTCCTGTCCGTCGACGGCCTGCGCCCAACCCCCTTCATGAGCCGCTTCTTTCGCATGCCCTGGGAACGCCCGTGTTCGCCCCCCGCACCATCGCCTGGCCCCTCGTCGCCCTTTTCACGGCCGGGTACCTCGCTCCCTACCTCCTCCCGACCACCGTCGGCCGCCTGGACTCCGGGCTGCCGCTGAGCGCCACTCAGGCCGGCGCCCTCGGCAGCGCCCTGCTGCTGAGCTCGGCCGCCGCCGGCTTCGTCCTCGCCTCCCGCGTCGACCGCGTGGGCCCCCGCACCCTCGCCCGCATCGGCCTCGCCCTCGCCGTCCTCGGCTACGGCACCGCCGCCCTCACCACCGCCGTCCCCGCGGTCGTCGTGGGCGCGCTGGTCGGCGGTTTCGGCTCCGGTACGGCCACCACGGTCGCCGCCACCGGCATCGCCGCCCAACCCGACCCGCATCGCACCACCACGGTCGGCCTGCTCGGCGTCTCCGCGCTCGCCGGCGCGGTCTATCTGACGGTCCCGCACCTCGGGCCGGGCCACGGCCAGCCACTCGCCGCGATCGCCCTCACCGCACTGCTCGTCTGGCCGCTCACCGGCCGCCTCCCGCTCCGCACGGCGACCACCCACGCCGTGCTCGACGGCAGCCGCCTCCCGCACTTCCGCGCCGGACTGCTCCTCGCCGTCACCATGCCCTGCTGGTCCCTCGTGCAGAACTCCCTGTGGGGCGTCAGCGGCCGGATCGGCCTGGACCAGGCGCGGTTGGCGGAGACCACCGTCGGCGCGGTCTTCGCGGTGGCGCTCGGCGCGGGCCTGTTCGGCGTGACGGTCGCGGGCGCCCTCGGCCCCCGCCTGGGCCGCGCGCTGCCCATCGGCGCCGGTACGGCCGTCATCGCGCTCTGCATCCTGCTGAGCGCGTCCGCGACCGACCTGACGACCTTCGCGACCGGCGAGATCGCCTGGAACCTGCTCTACCCGGTCGTCCTGTCGTACGTCATCGGCCTCGCCGCCTCCCTCGACCCACGCGGCCGCTGGGCCGTCCTGGTCGGCTCGGCGTCCTCACTGGGCACGGCGGCGGGACCGCTGACGGGGAGCGTGCTGGCCGCGCGGGCCGGGTTCCCTGCGATGGGGGCAATCCTGGCGGTCGGGCTGCTGGTGATCGCCGTACCGATGACCACGGTCGCGCTGGGCTTCGGCAGGCGTCAACTGCCGGTCGTGGAGATCCCGGTGGAGACGATCTCCGTGGACACGCCCGTCCCGCACGCGTACGACACGACACCGGCGGCCTAGAACACATAGGTCTAGAACTCGTACGCGTCGACCTCGGCCAGGTACCGCGCCCGCAGCTCCTCGTCGTCCTCCAGGAAGGACGCGACGAACGAGTTGCGGGCCAGTTCGCGCAACCGGTCCTCGCTCAGGCCCAACGCCGAGTGAACGGCATCGAAGGTGTCGCCCGCGTAACCGCCGAAGTAGGCGGGGTCGTCGGAGTTGACCGTGCAGAGCAGACCGGCGTCCAGCATGGCGGGCAGCGGGTGCTCGGCCAGGACGTCCACCGCGCGCAACCGGACGTTGGACAGCGGGCACAGGGTCAGCGGGACCCGGTCCCGGACCAGACGGGCGACGAGTGTCTCGTCCTCCATGCAGCGCAGCCCGTGGTCGATCCGCTCGACGCCGAGGACGTCCAGGGCCTCGGTGATGTACTCCGGCGGACCCTCCTCACCGGCGTGCGCGACCCGTCGGAGACCGAGGGCCGCGGCGGCCTCGTAGACCTCGCGGAACTTCACCGGCGGGTGGCCGACCTCCGCCGAGTCGAGGCCGATGCCGACGATCCGGTCGAGGTACGGCTTCGCGGCCTCCAGCGTCTCCATGGCCGACTCGGCGGACCGGTCGCGCAGGAAGCAGAGGATGAGGCGGGTGGAGACGCCGTGGTGCGTCTCGCTGCTCCCCAGCGCCCGCCACAGGCCGTTCACCACCGTGCCCATGTCCACGCCCCGCGCGAGGTGCGCCTGCGGGTCGAAGAAGATCTCCGCGTGCCGTACGCCCTGCGCGGCGGCGCGGGCGAGATAGGCGTTCGCCAGGTCCTCGAAGTCCCGCTCGGTGCGCAGGACGGCCATCAGCTCGTAGTAGAGGTCCAGGAAGGTCTGGAGGTCGTCGAAGAGATACGCCTTGCACAGTTCCTCGGTGTCCGCGTAGGGCAGCGCGACACCGTTGCGGGCGGCGAGCGCGAAGGCGAGCTCCGGCTCCAGGGTGCCTTCGATGTGCAGGTGCAGTTCGGCTTTGGGGAGAGGCATCGAAGTATCGTACGGGTGTTTTATCGACGTTTCGGAACCGGCACCCGCAGCAGATCGTGCGCCACGGTCAGCTCCCCCTCGTAGCCCGCCGCCCGCGCCTGCCGCTCGAACTCGTCGGGGTCGGAGTAGCGCTGGCTGAAGTGGGTGAGGACCAGATGCCGTACGCCCGCCTCGCGCGCCACCTCCGCCGCCTGCCCCGCGGTCAAGTGACCGTGGTCCACGGCGAGTTGCTCGTCCGCGTCGAGGAACGTCGACTCGATGACCAGCATGTCGCAGCCCTCCGCGAGGGCGTGGACGCCGTCGCAGAGACGGGTGTCCATGACGAACGCGAAGCGCTGGCCGTGGCGCGTCTCGCTGACCTCGGCGAGGGAGACGCCGCCGACCGATCCCTCGCGCTGGATACGGCCCACGTCCGGGCCCTTGATGCCGTGCTCGGCGAGGCGGTCCGGGAGCATACGGCGGCCGTCGGGCTCCGTGAGGCGGTAGCCGTAGGACTCGACCGGGTGGGACAGCTTGCGGGCTTCCAGGGTGTACGAGGGCGTGGTGACGAGTACGCCGTCCGCGTCCACGGGAGCCTCAGTGATGCCGACCGTCTCGCGGTACGCGGTGGAGTAGCGCAGGCGGTCGAAGAAGTGCTGCCCGGAGCGTGGATAGTGCGCGGTGATCTCGTGCGGGACCCGGTCCAGGTTGATGCGCTGGATGACGCCGGCGAGACCGAGGGAGTGGTCGCCGTGGAAGTGCGTCACGCAGATCCGGTTGAGGTCGTGCGCGGCGACGCCCGCGCGGAGCATCTGGCGCTGGGTGCCCTCGCCGGGGTCGAAGAGGATGCCTTCGGCGTCCCAGCGGAGGAGGTAGCCGTTGTGGTTGCGGTGGCGGGTGGGGACCTGGCTGGCTGTGCCCAGGACCACGAGTTCGCGTACGGACATGGCGGTTTATCCAGGGGGCCACGTGAGGCCGCGGCCTCCGAGCACATGGGCGTGCGCGTGGAAGACGGTCTGGCCCACGCCCGCACCGGTGTTGAAGACGATGCGGTAGCTGTCCAGCTTGTCCTCGTCGGCCACGGCCTGGGTCTCGCGGAGTACGTCAGCGGCGAGTTCCGGTGCGGCGGTGGCCAGTTCGGCGGCGTTCGCGTAGTGCGCCTTGGGGATGACCAGAACGTGGGTGGGGGCCTGGGGGTTGATGTCCCTGAACGCGACGGTGGTCTGAGTCTCACGGACGATGGTGGCCGGGATCTGTCCTGCGGCGATCTTGCAGAACAGGCAGTCGTCCTGGGGCTCTCCTGGCATGCGCCGCTCCTCAACCGATCGATCGAATATGGGGCATCGTAGCGTTGTCGGGTGCGGGTGGTTCGTGGCTGAGCGCGCAGTTCCCCGCGCCCCTTTAGGTGGGCAAAGCGGGCGGGGTTTTGGCCGGACTGGTCTCCAGTGACTCAAGGGCCAAGCGGATCGCCTCGTCCAACTGAGGGTCCCTGCCCGCTGCCCAGTCCTGAGGGCGTTGCAGGACCTCCACATCGGGATCCACCCCGTGGTTCTCCACGCCCCACCCGTAACCCTCAAGCCAGAACGCGAACTTGGGCTGGGTCACTCGGGTGCCGTCGACCAGGTGGTAGCGGTTGTCGATGCCGATGACTCCGCCCCAGGTGCGGGTGCCCACGACCGGGCCGATGCCGAGGGCCTTGATCGCGGCGTTGACGATGTCGCCGTCGGAGCCGGAGAACTCGTTGGCGATGGCGACGACGGGGCCGCGGGGGGCGTCCTCGGGGTAGCTGTAGGGGCGGACGCCGCGGGGGACGTCCCAGCCGACGATGCGGCGGGCCAGTTTCTCGATGACCAGTTGGGAGGTGTGGCCGCCGCGGTTCTCGCGGATGTCGACGACGAGGCCCTCGCGGGCCACCTCGATCCGCAGGTCGCGGTGGATCTGGGCCCAGCCGGGGGCCTGCATGTCGGGGACGTGGAGGTAGCCGAGGCGGCCGGCGGAGTGTTCGTGGACGTAGGCGCGGCGGTCGGCGACCCAGGCGTGGTAGCGGAGGGGTTCCTCGTCCGAGACCGGGACCACGACCGCGTGGCGCTGGTCGCCGCCGCCGGACGGGAGGATCGTCAGCTCGATCGGTTTGCCCGCCGTGCCGACCAGGAGGGGGCCCGGGCCGGGGATCGGGTCCACCGGCCGGCCGGCTACCGCCACGATCGCGTCGCCCGCGCGGACCGCCACGCCGGGGGCGGCCAGCGGGGAGCGGGCGTCGGGGTCGGAGGTCTCGGCGGGCAGGACCCGGTCGACGCGCCAACTGCCGTCCTCGTGACGGGAGATGTCGGCACCGAGCAGGCCCTGGCGCTCGCCGTCGCCGTGGCCGCCGCGCGCGGTGACGTAGGCGTGCGAGGTGCCCAGCTCGCCCTGCACCTCCCAGAGGAGGTCGACGAGGTCGTCGTGGGTGGCGATCCGGTCCAGGACGGGGCGGTAGCGGTCGAGGACGCCGGCCCAGTCGACGCCGCCCAGGTCGGGGCGCCAGAAGTTGTCCCGCATGAGGCGGCCGGTCTCGTCGTACATCTGGCGCCACTCGGCGGCCGGGTCGACGGTCTGGCGGACGCGGCTGAGGTCGACGGTGATGTTCGTGTCGCTGTCGTCGTCGCCGGAGGCGCGCCGGTCGCTGGGGACGACCTTGAGCTTGCCGTCGGTCCACAGCAGGACCCGCTTGCCGTCGCCGCTGACCGTGAGGTGGTCGGCGTCCGAGGCGAGGTGCTCGATGCGCTGCTGGACCAGGTCGTACCGTTCCAGCGCGGTCCGCGGGTCGGGGTCGTCCGGGGTGGCCCGGGAGGCGCCGAGGACACCGCGCACCGGGTGGCGCAACCACAGCACACCGTCCTTGGCGGCGCGCAGGGTGGAGTAGCGGGCGGCCTCGACCGGGAACGGCACGATCCGGTCGGCGAGCCCTTCGAGGTCGATACGGGTGCTGGGGGCGCCCTCGCTGTCGGGCGTCTCGTCCTTGTCCGGGGCCTCGAAGGGCCGGCCGTGGCGCTGCGGCCCGAAGGGGGACGGGGTGGTCGCGGCCAGCGTGATCAGGTGCGGGCGGGAGCCGCCGACGAAGGCCAGGTCGAAGACGTGCTCGTCGTAGACCGGGTCGAAGGAGCGCGCGGAGAGGAACGCGAGGTGCTTGCCGTCGAGGGTGAAGACCGGCGAGTAGTCGCGGAAGCGGAGCGGGGTGGCCTCGGTGACCGAGAGGTCGGTGGTGTTGGCGAGCCGGAGCTGGCGCAGCGGGCGCGGGCCGGGGTGGGACCAGGCGAGCCAGCCGGAGTCGGGCGAGAAGACCAGGCCGGAGACGTTGCCGTCGGCGCTGCTGTCGATCTCGCGGACCTCGCCGCTGTCCCGCTCGACGAGCAGGACGCGTCCGTCGTGCGCGGCGACGGCGACCCGGCTGCCGTCGGGCGCCACGGCGAGGTCGAGGACCCGGCCGAGCTGTCCCGCGGCGAGCCGGCGCGGGGTGGCGCCGGGGGCGCTGCCGGTCGCGGGGGCGAACTCCAGGGCGTCGTCGCCCTCGGCGTCGGTCACCCAGACGACGTGCTCCTCGCCGTCGGCGCGGAAGGTGCGCGGCAGGCGGGCCCGTACGCCGGGTTCGGCGGCGAGCGCGCGGGCCGGGCCCGCGCGGTGGGTGACCCAGTGCACGGCGCCGCGGACGGCGACCGCGCTGCCGCGGGCGGTGTGGTCGGGGTGGGCGGAGCCGAACCAGCGGGCCGCGTTCACGGGGAAGGGCTGGAGGTCGACGCGCGGGCCGCCGAGCCGGATGTCGAGGCGGCGGGGTTCGGCGCCGTCGAGGTCGTCGAGGACCCACAGCTCGCCGACGCTGGAGTAGACGAGTCGGCCGCCGTCGCCCGCCAAGTGCCGTGCGTAGAAGCCGTCGACGGGTGTGTGGCGGCGCAGGTCGGACCCGTCGGCGAGGGAGGAGTAGACGGCACCGACACCCTCGTGGTCGGAGAGGAAGGCGATCCGGTCCCCCACCCATACGGGGGTCTCCAGATTCCCGTCCAACTCCTCGTGCAGGCGCACGAATTCGCCGTCGCCGTCCGGGTCGATCCACAACTTGCCCGCCGTACCGCCCCGGTACCGCTTCCACCAGGCGGCCTCGCGGCCCATCGGCGCGGACAGCAGCACGGTGGACGGCCCGAAGGCCACATCGCCGACCGGCCCGTACGGCAGGGTGGCGGCCGGTCCGCCGTCCAGCGGGACGGCCCGCGCCCAGCTGCGGCGCAGGCTCGCCTGACCCTGCGCGCTGATCGCGAGCACCTCTCCGTCCGGGGTCCAGCCACGCACCTGGGTACGCGAACTCCCCCAGTGCGTAAGGCGTTTGGCGGGGCCGCCGTCGACCGGCGCGACATGCACCTCGGGCGCGCCGTCCCGGCCGGACGTCCAGGCGACGGTCGTCCCGTCCGGCGAGATGCGCGGATGGTTGACCGGCACGTTGTCGGCACTGACCCGCCAGGCCCGACCACCGTCGAGGGGCGCGAGCCACACATCGTCCTCGGCGGTGAACGCCACCGAGTCGCCGTGCAGATGCGGATACCGGAGATAGGCGTGGGCCGCGGGCTGTGTCACCCGATCACTCTATGCAGTCGCGCTCACCGGGCACAGGGGTTTGGATCACTTGGCCACGGACGGTCCGGCCCGGTCACTTGCCCTCGACCGGCCAGCAACTGGGGTCGCTCTGGCAGTAGATCGTCCGGGTGACGGTCACCGTGACCGTGGGTTCGCCGGGTTGCTGGTAGGTGGCGGGCGGGTTGACCGGGGACGGGGTGGCGTTGCAGTTGCCGAGGCCGTTCACCCGGAACCACTCCTTGCCGCCCACCTTGGCGACCAACTGACCGCGTACGCAGGAGCCGTTGACCGCGCGGGTGACCGTCCCGGTGACGGTGATCTCCCGGCCGTCCTTGGTCTCGCCCTGGCAGTCCACGTTGGCGACGGTCGTCTCGCTCGCCTCGGGCGTCGACTTCCCGGGCGTGTAGGCCTTGTCGTTGCCGTAGTTGGCGGTGCAGCTGAGCCACTGGACGTCGACGTTCTTCCGCTCCAGCTCCTTGGTCGCGGTCTGGTCGGTCGTGTACGCCACCGCGGCGGTGCTCAGCCCGTTGGGATCGCACCCGACGGTCCCGCCGACACCGAGCACCACGAGCCCGGCCACGGCCAGCACCCGCGGTCCGCGCGGCCGAAGCCAAATCCGCCTCAATGCCCCCATGGAGGGCAGCCTGCCACTTGGCACGGCACCACGGTAGACCGCATGTGGTCACCTTGGGAGGCACAACGACAACCTGCCGGGCCCGAACATCCGCCCAGTGGCCGTCAGCCGCGCAGCAGCAACCACTCCTGAAGTTCCACCAGATTGCCCTCGGGGTCCTTGAGATGGGCGACGCGCATCCGGTCGGTGAAGGGGGCGGGGCCGTGCAGGAGGGTGGCGCCGCGCTCGGTGATCTGGGCGCAGTAGGTGTCGAGGTTGTCGACGCGCAGGACGACGAGGGAGCGGTGGCCGGTGGCCGAGTCGCCGAGTTCGCCCAGGACTTCGGCCATCATGGCGCGGTCCTGGAGGGCGATGCCCGCCGAGCCGGTGGCCGGGCTGAACTTCTCGTACGGGCCCTCGGTCGCGCCCGACTGCGGCTTCAGGCCGAGGACTTCGGCGTAGAAGCGGTAACAGGCGGCGAAGTCGGTGACGAGGAGGCGGACTTGGGCGAGTTCCATGGGTTCCCCCGGGAGGACGTTCAGGACCAGCGGCCGGTGCGGCCGAGGAGCAGGGCCGTCGCCGCGGTGCCCGCGGTCGAGGTACGCAGCACGCTACGCCCGAGGCGGTAGGCCTTCGCGCCGGCCTCCTCGAAGCGCGTCAACTCCTCGGGGGAGACGCCGCCTTCGGGGCCGACGACCAGCACAATCTCGCCCGTGGCGGGGAGTTCGGCGGTGGCCAGCGGGTCGCTGGGGTAGGCGCGGTCCTCGTGCAGGACGGCGGCGAAGTCGGCTTTGGCGAGAAGTGCGACAACCTGGGCGGTCGTCGCCGCGTCCGCGACCTCCGGGAAGCGCAGCCGGCGGGACTGCTTGCCGGCCTCGCGGGCGGTGGCCCGCCACTTGGCGAGGGCCTTGAGGCCGCGCTCGCCCCTCCACTGGGTGATGCAGCGGGCGGCGGCCCAGGGGACGATCGCGTCGACGCCGGTCTCGGTCATCGTCTCGACGGCCAGCTCGCCGCGGTCGCCCTTGGGCAGGGCCTGGACGACGGTGATACGGGGGGTGGGTTCGGGTTCCACCGGGAAGTCGGAGGGCTCGACGAGGAGCCGGTCCTTGCCCTCGGTCCGCAGGACCGCACCGGCCGCGCCCCGGCCCAGACCGTCGGTCAGCACCACGTCCTCGCCGGGCTGCAGCCGTCGTACCGAGACCGCGTGCCGTCCTTCGGGACCTGTCACCTCGACGACCGACCCGGGGCCCACGCCCTCCAGGGAGTCGACCACGAACACCGGCGCGGTCACCGGAAGCCGCCCTTGCCCGACAACGCTGTCAGCGCACTGTCCAGTTCGGCCGCGAGGACCTCCACCAGCTGTCCTGCGGGCAGTTCGCGGGCCATGCGGTGGCCCTGTCCCGCCCACAGCGCCATGCCCTGCGCGTCCCCGGCCTTGGCGGCGGCCTTGCGCAGCGGCGAGGTGAGGTGGTGGACCTGCGGGTAGGCGGCGGGGGCGTACGGGCCGTGCTCGCGCATGAAGCGGTTGACCAGGCCGCGGGCGGGGCGGCCGGAGAAGGCGCGGGTCAGTTGCGTACGGGCGAACAGGGGGTTGGTCAGCGCCTGCTTGTGGACGGCGGCGGCGCCGGACTCGGCGGTGGCGAGGAACGCCGTGCCGAGCTGGGCCGCGCTCGCGCCCGCCGCGAGGACGGAGGCGATCTGGCCGCCGCGCATGATGCCGCCGGCGGCGAGGATCGGCAGGGTGACGGTCTCGCGGACCTGGGCGACCAGGGAGAGCACGCCGATGCCGGAGCCGTCGTTCTCCGGGATGTCCCGGTGGGTGCCCTGGTGGCCGCCGGCCTCCACGCCCTGCGCGATCACCGCGTCGGCGCCGGCCCGCTCCACCGCGAGGGCCTCCTCGGCGGTGGTCACGGTGACCACGGTGAAGGTGCCGGCCCGGCGCAGCGAGTCCAGCACGTCCCGGCTCGGGATGCCGAAGTGGAAGGAGACCACCGACACCGGGTTGTCGAGCAGCACCGCGAGCTTGGAGTCGTAGGCGTCGTCCCGGCCGCTGTCAGGATCGCCCAGCTCGGTCTCGTACCAGGCGGCCTCGCCGGCCAGCTGGTGGGCGTAGATCTCGACGGCGCCGGGGTCGGCGTTGTCCGGCTGCGGCATGAACAGGTTCACGCCGAAGGGACGGTTCGTGAGCCCTCGGATCTGCTTGATCTCCTGGTACATGCCGTCGGCCGTCTTGTACCCGGCGGCAAGGAACCCCAGCCCGCCGGCCTCGGACACGGCGGCGGCGAGCCGCGGCACGGAGACGCCGCCCGCCATGGGCGCCTGCACGATCGGGTGAGGGAAGAGATCGGTCAGTGCGGAGGACATGACGGCATGTTGTCACGTCCTCCGAACAAGTCCGAATCGGCCTTCGGCAGGGCATAGGCCTACGGCATCTCACGGCACCGGCGGGATGTCGATGGCCATTTCCCGCCGGTACGGAGTCCGGGGGCGGCAGCCCCCGGCAACCCGTCACCGACCGTTGAACGCGTCCTTCAGGCGAGAGAACAACCCTTGCTGCCCCGGCTGACTGTGCCTGCCCGGGGGACAACCCCCGGACCCCCGGCAGCCCGCCCGCAGGTCACGTCAGCGACCGTTGAAGGCGTCCTTCAGGCGAGAGAACAACCCTTGCTGCCCCGGCTGGAACTGCCCCGTCGGGCGCTCCTCGCCGCGCAGTTGGGCCAGTTCGCGCAGCAGGCGTTCCTGCTCCGGGTCCAGCTTGCTCGGGGTCATGACCTCGACGTGCACGATGAGGTCGCCCCGGCCGCCGCCGCGCAGATGCGTGACGCCGCGGCCGTGCAGCGGGATCGACTGGCCGGACTGGGTGCCGGGCCTGATGTCGACCTCCTCCAGACCGTCCAGCGTCTCCAGCGGCACCTTCGTGCCGAGGGAGGCCGCGGTCATCGGGAGGGTCACCGTGCAGTGCAGGTCGTCACCGCGCCGCTGGAACATCGCGTGCGGCAGCTCGTGGATCTCCACGTACAGGTCACCGGCGGGGCCGCCGCCGGGGCCGACCTCGCCCTCGCCCGCGAGCTGGATCCGGGTGCCGTTGTCGACGCCGGCCGGGATCTTGACCGTCAGCGTGCGACGCGAGCGGATCCGGCCGTCGCCCGCGCACTCCGGGCAGGGGGTCGGTACGACCGTGCCGAAGCCCTGGCACTGGGGGCAGGGGCGGGAGGTCATGACCTGGCCGAGGAAGGACCGGGTGACCTGGGACACCTCGCCGCGACCGCGGCACATGTCACAGGTCTGGGCCGAGGTCCCCGGCGCCGCGCCCTCACCGTTGCAGGTGGTGCAGACGATCGCCGTGTCGACCTGGATGTCCTTCGTGGTGCCGAAGGCCGCCTCGTCCAGCTCGATGTCCAGCCGGATCATGGCGTCCTGGCCCCGGCGGGTCCGCGAGCGCGGGCCGCGCTGCGAGGCCGTGCCGAAGAACGCGTCCATGATGTCCGAGAAGTTCCCGAAGCCGCCCGCGCCGAAGCCGCCGGCACCGCCGCCGGCCTGCGAGAGCGGGTCGCCGCCGAGGTCGTAGACCTGCTTCTTCTGCGGGTCCGACAACACCTCGTAGGCGGCGTTGATCTCCTTGAACCGCTCCTGGGTCTTCGGATCCGGGTTGACGTCCGGGTGCAGCTCGCGCGCGAGCCGACGGAACGCCTTCTTGATCTCATCCTGCGACGCGTCGCGGCGCACGCCGAGAACGGCGTAGTAGTCCGTGGCCACTTACGACTCCGCCAGGATCTGTCCGACGTACCGTGCCACTGCGCGTACCGCTCCCATCGTTCCCGGGTAATCCATGCGGGTCGGTCCGACCACGCCGAGCTTGGCGACTGCCTCGCCGCCCGAACCGTAGCCCACCGACACCACGGAAGTGGAGTTGAGTCCCTCGTAGGCGTTCTCGTGACCGATGCGTACGGTCATGCCCGAATCCCCTGCCTCGCCAAGCAACTTGAGGAGTACGACATGTTCCTCCAAGGCCTCCAGAACGGGGCGGATGGTGAGGGGGAAGTCATGTCCGAAACGGGTGAGATTGGCCGTTCCGCCGATCACCAGCCGCTCCTCGTTCTCCTCGACGAGTGTCTCCAGGAGGGTGGAGAGCACCGTCGAGACCGTGCCGCGGTCCTCGACGTCGAAGGCGTCGGGGAGGTCCTCCACGAGCCGGGGGACGTCGGAGAACCGGCGGCCCGCGACCGTGCTGTTGAGCCGCGCCCGCAGATCCGCGAGCGAGGTCTCCCCGAAGGGCGCCGGGCAGTCCACCATGCGCTGCTCGACCCGGCCCGTGTCCGTGATCAGCACCAGCATCAGCCGGGCCGGAGCCAGTGCGAGCAGCTCCACGTGGCGCACGGTCGAGCGGGTCAGCGAGGGGTACTGCACGACGGCGACCTGCCGGGTGAGCTGCGCGAGCAGCCGTACCGTGCGGGCCACGACGTCGTCGAGGTCGACGGCGCCGTCCAGGAAGTTCTGGATGGCGCGCCGCTCGGGGCCGCTCATCGGCTTGACGCCGGCGAGCTTGTCGACGAACAGCCGGTAGCCCTTGTCGGTGGGGATGCGCCCGGCGCTGGTGTGCGGCTGGGCGATGAAGCCCTCGTCCTCCAGGGCCGCCATGTCGTTGCGCACCGTCGCCGGGGAGACGCCGAGGTTGTGCCGCTCGGTGAGGGCCTTCGACCCGACCGGCTCCTCGGTGCCGACATAGTCCTGGACGATGGCGCGCAGCACCTGGAGCCGTCGTTCACTCAACATCGCGCACACCTCCCGAACTCGTCCCCTGGGCGCTTCGCCTGGCACTCTGTCCAGCCGAGTGCCAGCATTCCCCGGCCAGTGTACGGCGGAGGGGTACTCCCCGGGCAAGGACGGCCTGCGGAGCGACCCCGTAGAGCTAGCGTCGCCGTATGACGGTGACTTGGGAAGAGCTGGGGTGGGAGCGGCTGGCGCAGGGAGTCGGCCGGTGCCGCCTGCCCGGCTGGGACTGCACGGCGGGGCTGGTCGTCGGGGACGGCACGGCGCTCGTGATCGACTCGGGGTCGAGCCTGGCGGAGGGCGCGCTGCTGCGGACGCGCGCGCAGGCGCTCGCCGGCCACCGTGTGACCCATCTCGCGCTCACGCACCCGCATTTCGACCATGTCTTCGGGGCGGCGGCGTTCGCGGGCGCGGAGGTCCTCGGCGTCGTGGGCCTGGACGTGATGTCCGTCCACGCGCGCGAGGAGCTGCGGGCGGACGCGGTGCGCAACGGGCTGGACGAGCGGGCGGCGACCGAGGCCGCGGACACGCTCGTCGCGCCGCGCCACCAGGTCTCCGGCGAGTGGACGCTCGACCTGGGCGACGGCCGCCAGGTCCTGCTGGCGAACGTCGGCCCGGGCCACACCGCCCACGACCTCGCGGTCCTCGTCCCTGCCCTGCCCGACTCCCCCGCGGTGGTGTTCTGCGGCGACCTGGTCGAGGAGTCCGGCGAACCCCAGGCGGGCCCCGACGCCGTACCGTCCCACTGGCCCGCCGCCCTCGACCGCCTCCTCGACCTCGGCGGCGAGGACGCGCTGTACGTGCCGGGGCACGGGGCGGTGGTGGACGCGGGGTTCGTGCGGGGGCAGCGGGACGAGCTGGCGGCACGCTTCGGCGTCTCACCATGAGGTCGGCCACGGCGTGTCGCCGCCATCTGTACGGCGTCACCGCGGCGCTTCTCCTATCGTCATCCGAATGCGCCAGTACTCCGCCGATCTGACCCCGCCGTGGAAGAAGCCGAAGCCCGTCCCCGAGGTCGCGGCGGAGGCCGGACTGGTCGTGGAGGAGCCCGGCACCGGTTTCTGCGGCGCGGTGATCCGCTGCGAGGCGGGCACGGTGACCCTGGAGGACCGCTTCGGCAAGCACCGGGTCTTCCCGCTGGAGCCGCGCGGGTTCCTCCTGGAGGGCCGCGTGGTGACCCTCGTACGCCCCGCCTCGGGCCCCGCCCGTCCCTCCCGCACGGCATCCGGTTCGGTCGCCGTGCCGGGCGCACGCGCGCGTGTGGCGCGTGCCGGGCGCATCTACGTCGAGGGGCGGCACGACGCGGAACTGGTCGAGCGGGTGTGGGGCGACGACCTGCGCGTGGAGGGCGTGGTCGTGGAGTACCTGGAGGGCGTGGACGATCTGCCCGCCATCGTGGACGAGTTCGGCCCGGGACCCGACGCCCGGCTCGGCATCCTGGTGGACCACCTGGTGCCCGGCACCAAGGAGTGGCGGATCGCCCAGGCGGTGACGAGCGAGCACGCCCTGGTCGTCGGCCACCCGTACATCGACATCTGGGAGGCCGTGAAACCGTCCTCCCTCGGCATCGAGGCGTGGCCCCGGATCCCGCACGGCCAGGACTGGAAGACGGGCGTGTGCCGAGCCCTCGGCTGGCCGGAAAACACCGGTGCGGCCTGGCAGGCGATCCTGGGCCGGGTGCGGTCGTACAAGGACCTGGAGCCGGAGCTGCTGGGACGCGTGGAGGAACTGATCGACTTCGTCACGGCACCCGGCGACTGAGCGCCGAGCACCCCGACGGTTCAGTCCACCAGGTCCCGCACCACCGCGTCCGCCAACAGCCGCCCCCGCAGCGTCAGCACCGCCCGCTCCTGCGCGTACGGGCCCTCCTGGAGCAGTCCGTCCGCGAGCGCCCGGTGTGCGGCCTTCAGGCCCTGCTCGTGCAGCAGCGACAGCGGTACGCCCTCGCGCAGGCGCAGTTCCAGCAGGATGCGCTCCACGCGCCGGTCCTCGTCCGAGAGGAGCTCGCGGCCCGCGCCCGGCGATCGTCCCGCCGCCAGGGCCGCCGCGTACGCGCCCGGGTGTTTCACGTTCCACCAGCGCACCCCGCCCACGTGGGAGTGGGCGCCGGGGCCCGCGCCCCACCAGTCGGCGCCGCGCCAGTACAGCTCGTTGTGGAGGCAGCGGCCGGCGTCGGAGGTGGCCCAGTTGGAGACCTCGTACCAGTCGAATCCGGCCGCGGAGAGCATGTCCTCGGCGATCAGGTACCGGTCCGCGTGGACGTCGTCGTCGGTCATCGGGACCTCGCCGCGGCGGATACGACGGGCCAGCTGGGTGCCCTCCTCGACGATCAGGGCGTACGCGCTGACGTGGTCGGGGCCGGCGCCCAGGGCCGCCTCGAGGGACGCCCGCCAGTCGTCGTCGGACTCGCCGGGGGTGCCGTAGATCAGGTCGAGGTTGACGTGCTCGAAGCCCGCCGCGCGGGCCTCCGCGACGCAGGCCTCGGGGCGGCCGGGGGTGTGGGTGCGGTCCAGGATCCTGAGTACGTGCTGTTTCGCGCTCTGCATGCCGAAGGAGATCCGGTTGAAGCCGCCCGCGCGGAGCGTGGCCAGATATCGCGGGTCGACGGACTCCGGGTTCGCCTCCGTGGTGACCTCCGCGTCGGGGGCGAGGCCGAACTCGTCGCGGACCGCGCCCAGCATCCGTACGAGATCGTCGGCGGCCAGCAGGGTCGGGGTGCCGCCCCCGACGAACACCGTGCGCACCGGGCGCGGGTCGTCGCCCAGCACCTTGCGGGCGAGGCGGACCTCGTCGATCAGGGTGTCGGCGTAGTTGTCGCGGGAGGCGAGGACGCCGCCGGTCCCGCGCAGCTCGGTCGCGGTGTAGGTGTTGAAGTCGCAGTAGCCGCAGCGGGTCGCGCAGTACGGGACGTGCAGATAGAACCCGAGGGGGCGGTCGGCGGCGCCGGCCAGCGCGGCCTGCGGGAGGGCGCCGTCGTCGGGGACCGGTTCACCGTCGGGGAGTGCGGAAGGCATGCGTTCCATTGTCCAGCACGGCGGCCCGGTCCTCGCCCGGCCGTTTCCGGCAGGACTTTCCTCTACGTCGCTCAGGCCTGTTCCGCCTGGAGCACCAGCAGCGCCAGGTCGTCCTCCGGTGGCTTGCCGCCGAACTCGTGGACCAGGCGGCGGATGCGCTCCGCGATCAGCTCGGCGCTCAGGCCCGCGCAGCCGGCGAACGCCGTCGCGAGGCCGTCGGCGTCGTCGAACTGACGGGGTCCCGACCGCCGTTCGGTCACGCCGTCGGTGACGCAGAGCAGGGTGTCGCCGGGGCGCAGTTCGAAGGTCTCGCTGGTGTACGTCTCGTCCTCGATGACGCCGAGGAGCGTCTGCGGGCGCGCGGCCGTGACCACGGTGCCGTCGGGGCCGAGGAGCAGCGGGAGGGGGTGTCCGGCGGAGGCGAGGGTGCAGCGCACTCCGCCGTCGAAGGGGGCCAGCTCGCCGTAGAGGAGGGACAGGAAGCGGGTCTGCGGGCCCTCGCCGGGTCCCGGCGGGCGTACGAGGGCCCGGGCGGCGGCGTCGGCGGCCTCCGTGGCGTCGTCGAGGAGGAGGCGGTTGAGGCGGTCCAGGACGTCGGCGACGCGGTAGCCCTCGCGGGCCAGCAGCCGCAGCCAGGGGCGGGCCAGGCCGATGACGACGGCGGCCTCGGGGCCCTTGCCCTGGACGTCGCCGACGGCGAAGCACCAGCGGCCGTCGCCGGCCGGGAAGAGGTCGTAGAAGTCGCCGCTGGGGCCGCCCTTGTCGCAGGGTTCGTAGACGAGGGCGCTGTGCACGCCGGGGATCTCGGCGACGGCGACGGGCAGCAGGCCGCGTTGCAGGACCCGGCTGATGGTGGCCTGGCGGGCGTACTGGCGGGCCGCGCCGACGGCGAGCGCGACCCGGCGGCTGAGGTCCTCGATCAGCCCGGTGACCTCGTCGGGGAAGCGCAGGAGTCCGGACCGCCCGATGACGAGCGTGCCGAGCGGCCGGCCGCCGGCGATCAGGCGGTACGCGAGTGCCGTGCCGTGCGGGCCGAGCGCGCCCTCGGGCCAGGGGTAGCCGGCCGGTCCCGGCCGGGAGGCGTCGGCGGGGTGCGGCGGGTCCTTCTCCAGGGCCCGGCGCAGTTCCTCGATGCGGTTCTCGCTGCCGTGCCAGACGCGGGCGAGCCGCAGTCCGGTGCCGCCGCTGCCGTCGGCCCAGCCGCCGCGTCCGGTGGCCTCGTCCTCCAGCCAGACCGCGCACCAGTCGGCGAGCCGCGGCACGATCAGCTGGCCGGCGAGGGCGGCGACCAGGTTCTCGTCGAGCTGTCCGGCGAGCAGGTCGGAGGCCTCGGCGAGGAAGGACAGGGCGCCGCGGTCCAGCCACTCGCGGTCGTACTCGGCGCGCAGCGGTTCGGGGGCGAGGATCTCGGCGGCGTCGAGGCCGTGGGTCACGGCGTGCCGGCCGGTGTACTCCTCGATGCCGTCCGCGGCCGTGGTGCCCTCGGCGGACAGCCGTGCCCAGACCGTCTTGGCGCCCCTGCGGTAGGTGACGCCCCAGGACTCGGCGAGGGTGGCGACCAGGCGCAGTCCGCGGCCGTGCTCCGGGGTCTCGTGCGACTCCCGCTGGTCCGTGTCGCGGGGTGCGTGGGAGGCGTCCGTGTCGCGGGGCGCGCGGGAGGGGTGGTGGTCGCAGACCTCGACGACGACGTCACCGTTCGCCTCCTCCATCCGGCAGGCCACCTCGACGTCGGTGCCGGCGTGCACGACGGCGTTGGTGACCAGCTCGCTGACCACGACCACGGCGTCGTCGGCGAGCCGGTCGGTGAGGTGCTCGGTGCCGGGCAGGGCGACCTCGGCCCATTCGGTGAGCGCGGCGCGCACGATCGCGCGGGCGGTGCCGGGCGCGAGGGGGCTGCCGGGGAGCGCGGCGGATTTCTGCGCGCGCGGGCGCACACCGCCCGGGCGCTGCTCCGCGCTGCTCCACGCTTCCGCGCCCCTCCGCGCTCCCGTGCGCGGGCGCGTCGGAGGCGCGGAAGGCGGTCTCCCGTTGCGTCGGAATGGCCCCCATCGACAGCTCCCGGAACGGTTCGCACGAATACACCTCAGTAGACGCCGACAGAGTGACAGACTGGCCACGCCCATAAGCGCCGAGTTACCGAAGTGGGCCGCCATGAGTGAGAACAGTGGTACACGTGTGCTCGAAGACGGTCACAAACCGGAGCAACTTCGAGCATCGGAGCTGCGCCCGCTGCTCGCCGCGATGATCGCGGCCCGGGACGGTGACTTCACCAAGGTGCCGGAGACCGGCCAGGGGCTGGTGGCCGAACTGACCGCCGCCTTCAACCAGATCATCGACCGCAGCACCCACTTCAACTCCGAGGTGCAGCGGGTCAAGCGGGAGCTGGTGCGGCACGGACGGCTCGACGAGCGGGTCAGCGCCAGTCCGGGGCAGGGCGCCTGGACCTCCCGGGTCAACGACGTGAACCAGCTCCTCGACGCCCTGGTGGCGCCGGCGGCCAACGCCACGCGGGTGCTGGACGCGGTGGCCGGCGGCGATCTGACCCAGCGGGTCGATCTGCACGACGGCAGCAGGCAGTTGCGCGGTGATCTGCGGCGCCTGGGCCGGGCCGTGAACAAGATGGTGGACCAGCTGTCGCTGTTCACCGGCGAGGTGACGCGGGTCGCGCGCGAGGTGGGCACGGAGGGGCGGCTCGGCGGCCGGGCCAAGGTGACGGGTCTGTCCGGCAGTTGGCGCGATGTGACCGAGGCGGTCAACACGATGGCGTCCCGGCTGACCGCGCAGGTGCGGGACATCGCCCTGGTGACGACGGCGGTGGCGCGCGGCGACCTGACCCGGACGGTGACCGTCGAGGCCACCGGTGAGCTGCTCGAACTGAAGCTGACCGTGAACACGATGGTGGACCAGCTGTCCGCGTTCGCCGACGAGGTGACGCGCGTGGCCCGCGAGGTGGGCACCGAGGGGCAGTTGGGCGGGCGGGCCCAGGTGCGGGGTGTCTCCGGGGTCTGGAAGGACCTCACCGACAACGTCAACTTCATGGCCTCGAACCTGACCTCGCAGGTCCGCAACATCGCCCAGGTGACGACCGCCGTGGCCAACGGCGACCTGTCGCAGAAGATCACCGTGGACGCGAAGGGCGAGATCCTGGAGCTGAAGTCGACCATCAACACGATGGTGGACCAGCTCTCCGCCTTCGCCGACGAGGTGACGCGGGTCGCCCGCGAGGTCGGCACCGAAGGCAACCTCGGCGGCCGGGCCCAGGTGCGCGGGGTCTCCGGGGTCTGGAAGGACCTCACCGACAACGTCAACTTCATGGCGGACAACCTGACGTCGCAGGTCCGCAACATCGCCCTCGTCTCCACCGCCGTGGCCCAGGGCGACCTCGGCAAGAAGATCACGGTCGAGGCGAAGGGCGAGATCCTGGAGCTGAAGTCCACGATCAACACGATGGTGGACCAGCTCTCCGCGTTCGCCGACGAGGTCACCCGCGTCGCCCGCGAGGTCGGCACCGAAGGCAACCTCGGCGGACAGGCGCAGGTGCGCGGGGTCTCCGGGGTCTGGAAGGACCTCACCGACAACGTCAACTTCATGGCCCTGAACCTGACCTCGCAGGTACGGAACATCGCCCAGGTGACGACCGCCGTGGCCAACGGCGACCTCTCGAAGAAGATCACGGTCGACGCGCGCGGCGAGATCCTGGAGCTGAAGGACACCGTCAACACGATGGTGGAGCAGCTGCGGGCCTTCGCCGACGAGGTGACGCGCGTGGCCCGCGAGGTCGGTACCGACGGCCGACTGGGCGGCCGGGCCCAGGTGTTGGGCGTCTCCGGCGTGTGGCGGGACCTGACCGACAACGTCAACTACATGGCCGACAACCTGACGTCACAGGTACGGAACATCGCCCAGGTCACCACCGCCGTGGCCAACGGCGACCTGTCGAAGAAGATCGACGTGGACGCCCGCGGCGAGATCCTGGAGCTGAAGACCGCCATCAACACGATGGTCGACACGCTGTCCTCCTTCTCCTCCGAGGTCACCCGGGTGGCCCGCGAGGTCGGCTCCGAGGGCCAACTCGGCGGCCAGGCACGGGTGGAGGGCGTGTACGGCACCTGGAAGCGCCTGACGACGAACGTGAACGAACTCGCGTCGAACCTGACCACCCAGGTCCGCGCGATCGCCGAGGTCGCCTCCGCGGTGGCCCAGGGCGACATGTCCCGCTCGATCACGGTGGAGACGCAGGGCGAGGTCGCCGAGCTGAAGGACAACATCAACCTGATGGTGGCCAACCTCCGCGAGACGACCCGCGCGAAGGACTGGCTGGAGTCCAACCTGGCCCGCCTCGCCGCGCTGATGCAGGGCCACCGCGACCTGATGGAGGTCGCCGACCTGATCCTGCGCGAGCTGACGCCGCTGGTGAACGCCCAGTACGGCGCGTTCTTCCTCGCCGACCCGGACGAGGACGGCGCGGCCCTGCACACCGCCGTTCCCACGAAGGGGCTGGCGTTCATCGCCGGTTACGGGTCGGCGCAGGGCGCGACCGTCGACACCGGCGGCATGCCGGTGCACGGCCTGGTCCGCCAGGCGGCCCGCGAGAAGAAGCGGATCCTGGTGGAGGAGGCCCCGCCGGACTACATCAAGATCAACAGCGGGCTGGGCGAGGCGGCTCCCGCAAGCGTCGTGATCATCCCGATCCTCTTCGAGGACAAGCTGCTCGGCGTGATCGAGCTGGCCTCCTTCTCCCGCTTCTCCGACGTCCACCTGGCCTTCTTCGACCAGTTCGTGAACACCATCGGCGTCGCGATCAACACCATCATCGCCAACTCCCGCACCGAGTCCCTGCTCGGCGAGTCCCAGCGCCTGGCCATGCAGCTCCAGGAACGCTCGGACGAACTCCAGAAGCAGCAGGCGGAGTTGCAGCGCTCGAACGCCGAACTGGAGGAGAAGGCAGCCCTGTTGGCCACCAGCTCCCAGTACAAGTCGGAGTTCCTGGCGAACATGTCGCACGAGCTGCGCACCCCGCTGAACTCCCTGCTCATCCTGGCCCGTCTGCTCTCCGACAACCCCGACGGCCATCTCACCGACCAGGAGGTCCAGTTCGCCACCACCATCCACCGCTCCGGCTCCGACCTCCTCCAACTGATCAACGACATCCTCGACCTGTCGAAGATCGAGGCCGGCCGGATGGACGTACGCCCGAAGAAGCTGCCGCTGATCAAGCTGCTCGACTACGTCCACGCCACCTTCCGCCCGCTCACCCTCGACCGGGGGCTCGCGTTCGAGGTGACCGTCGGCGAGGACGTACCGCGCGAGATGCACTCGGACGAACAGCGCCTCCAGCAGATCCTGCGCAACCTGCTCTCCAACGCGATCAAGTTCACCGCGACCGGCCGGGTCGAGCTGCGGGTGACCCGGATCAAGGACCCCGAGCACCGCTACGTCCGCGACAGCGGTGACGTCATCTCCTTCGCGGTGACCGACACCGGCATCGGCATCGCCGCCGAGAAACTCCCGGTGATCTTCGAGGCGTTCCAGCAGGCCGACGGCACCACCAACCGCAAGTACGGCGGCACGGGCCTGGGCCTGTCCATCAGCCGCGAGATCGCGGGCCTGCTGGGCGGCCGCATCATCGCCGAGAGCCGCCCCGGCCAGGGCTCCACCTTCACGCTGTACGTCCCCGTCGTCACCCCCGGCCATCCGGCGACCGTGGCGACCCCGGAGGACCCGGCGGTGCCGGTGCCGCAACAGCTCTCCGCCGAGCCGTTCCAGGCCACGCACGACCCCGACGACTCGTGGCCGGCGCCCACCAAACTGGAGGCATGGAAGGCGGGCCGGGCCGGACAAGTGCTGCCCGGCAGGCGGGTGCTGATCGTCGACGACGACATCCGCAACGTCTTCGCCCTCACCCATGTCCTGGGCCGCGTCGGCATGCCGGTCCTGTACGCGGAGAACGGCCGCGAGGGCATCGAGACGCTGGAGCGCAACCCGGACGTCGAACTCGTCCTGATGGACATCATGATGCCGGAGATGGACGGCTACGAGACCATCGCGGCCATCCGCCGCGCTCCCCGCTGGACCGGCCTGCCCATCGTCGCGCTGACCGCGAAGGCGATGCCCGGAGACCGCGAGAAGTCCATCGCGCGGGGCGCCAACGACTACGTACCGAAGCCGGTGGACGTCGACCAACTGCTCACCGTCGTCTGCGCGCTCCTCGATCCGGAGGGCACGGACGAGGCAGTGGCCGATGCCGTCCCGGAGACCGTCGCACCGGGACCGGGCACGACAGGGGAAGCCGCGGTCCCGCCGGACACCGAATGAGGCACAGTCACCATGAGCGCTGAGGCAACGACCGAAGAGCGCGCCAGCATCCTCCTCGTCGACGACATGGAGGACAACCTGATCGCGCTGGAGGCCGTCCTGGGGTCCCTCAACGAGCCGATCGTCCGGGCGCGTTCGGGCGAGGAGGCGATGAAGGCGCTGCTGCGCCAGCAGTTCGCCCTCGTGCTGCTCGACGTCCGGATGCCCGGCATGGACGGCTTCGAGACGGCCGCGAACATCAAGCGGCTCGACCAGACCAAGGACATCCCGATCATCTTCCTGACCGGCGCGGACGACGACTCCGGCTACGCCTTCCGCGGCTACGCCACGGGAGCCGCCGACTACTTGACCAAGCCCTTCGACCCATGGGTCCTCAGGGCCAAGGTCAACGTGTTCCTGGACCTGCACCGCAAGAACGTGCAGCTGGAGCGGTTACTGACCCAGGAACAGGCCGACTACAACAGAGCGAACACTCAACTGGCCCAACTGGAGCGACAGTTGGAGGGCGACGAACCGCTCGACGTGCCGGCGCTGCGCGCCCATGTAAGGGAGCTGCGCCAGCTTCTGAGCCGAGGCCGCATCAACTGACCCAGGGGCGCGGGGCTGTATCAACTTGCGGCTCCGCCGCGTGGGCGCGACGAGTCACAACGCCCCATCAGCAGCCGTACAGCCCCGGTGCCCTTCCCTCTACGCCTCGCGAGAGCCCGCATACATCTCGTCGATCAGCGCCTTGTACTCCCGCTCCACCACCGGCCGCTTCAGCTTCAGGCTGGGCGTGATCTCCCCGTGCTCGATGTCGAGGTCGCGCGGCAGGAGGCGGAACTTCTTGATGGTCTGCCAGCGCTGGAGACCCTCGTTCAGTTCCTTGACGTAGCCCTCGATCAAGGCGACGGTCGCGGGCGCGGCCACCACCTCGGCGTACGACTTGCCCTCCAGGCCGTTCTCCTTGGCCCACTCCAGAATGGACGGCTCGTCAAGGGCGATCAGCGCGGTGCAGAAGTTCCGGTCGGCGCCGTGCACGAGGATGTTGGAGACGTACGGGCACACCGCCTTGAACTGCCCCTCCACCTCGGCGGGCGCGATGTACTTGCCGCCCGACGTCTTGATGAGGTCCTTCTTGCGGTCCGTGATGCGCAGGTAGCCGTCGGGCGAGAGCTCACCGATGTCGCCGGTGTGGAACCAGCCGTCCGACTCCAGCACCTCGGCGGTCTTCTCGGGCAGCCCGTGGTAGCCCTCCATGATGCCGGGCCCGCGCAGCAGGATCTCGCCGTCCTCCGCGATGCGCACCTCCGTGCCGGGCAGCGGCTTGCCGACCGTGCCGGTGCGGTACGCCTCGCCGGGGTTCACGAAGGAGGCCGCCGAGGACTCGGTGAGCCCGTAGCCCTCCAGGATGTGGATGCCGGCGCCGGCGAAGAAGTAGCCGATGTCGGGCGCGAGCGCGGCGGAACCCGAGACGCAGGCACGCAGGTTGCCGCCGAAGGCCTCGCGGATCTTGGCGAAGACGAGCGCGTCGGCGACCTTGTGCTTGGCGCCGAGCCCGAAGGGTACGGAGGCCGTGCCGGTGCGCCGGAAGTTGTCCTGGGCGGCCTTGGCGTACTCGCGGGCGACCTCGGAGGCCCACTGGAAGATCTTGTACTTGGCGCCGCCGCCCGCCCGGGCCTTCGCGGCGACCCCGTTGTAGACCTTCTCGAAGATCCGTGGGACGGCCGCCATGTACGTCGGCCGCACGACCGGCAGATTCTCGATGATCTTGTCGACGCGGCCGTCGACGGCGGTGACGTGCCCGACCTCGATCTGCCCGGACGTGAGCACCTTGCCGAAGACGTGCGCGAGCGGCAGCCACAGGTACTGCACGTCCTCGCCGCTGATCAGGCCGGTCGCGGCGATGGCCTTCGCCATGTACGACCAGTTGTCGTGCGGGAGGCGCACGCCCTTGGGGCGGCCTGTGGTACCGGAGGTGTAGATCAGGGTGGCCAGCTGGTCCTTGGTGATCGCGCCGACCCGCTCCTTGATCAGGTCGGGGTTCTTCTCCAGGTGCTCGGCGCCGCGCTGCTCCAGCTCGGCGAGGGTGAGCACCCAGTCACCGGACTCGACGCCGGTCGGGTCGATCACGATCACGTGCGTCAGGTCGGGCAGCTCGGCGCGCCTGGCGACCGCCTTGGCCAGCTGCGCCGCGTCCTCCGCGATCAGCACCCGGCTGTCGGAGTCGGCGAGGATGAACGCCGACTCGTCCTCGTTGGTCTGCGGATAGACGGTGGTCGTGGCGGCGCCCGCGCACAGGATGCCCAGGTCGGCGAGGATCCACTCGACGCGGGTCGAGGAGGCGAGCGCGACGCGCTGCTCCGGCTGGACGCCCAGCTCGATCAGGCCGGCCGCGATGGCGTAGACGCGCTCGGCGGCCTGGGCCCAGGTCAGCGACTTCCAGTCGTCCGGGCCCTCGCCGGCGGCCGACGGTACGGGGTAGCGGTACGCCTCGGCGTCCGGTGTGGCCGAAACGCGCTCCAGGAAGAGGGTCGCCACGCTCGGCGGACGGTTCTCGATCAGGGTCTGTGTGTCGCTCACGACATCCTCCGGGCCCGCGACAGTGCGGCGGCTGGCTCAAGTGCGGCTGTTGTTTAACTCGCGAGTAACTATCGAGCAGGGGATCAGAGTAAAGCGCGACCGGCCACCGCGTAAGGGGCGGCGGACAGCCACTTCCCACCAGGAGCGACGCCCGGTCCACCGACGGACGACACCGGGCCCGCCGCGCGGCAGCGCGACGGGCCCGGGAAATCGGTACGGCACGGGACTATTTCTTGCCCTTGCCCGATCCCGCGTTCTCGTCGCTGGACAGCACGGCGATGAAGGCCTCCTGCGGAACTTCCACGGAACCCACCATCTTCATCCGCTTCTTGCCCTCCTTCTGCTTCTCCAGCAGCTTGCGCTTACGGGAGATGTCGCCGCCGTAGCACTTGGCGAGGACGTCCTTGCGGATGGCGCGGATGGTCTCGCGGGCGATCACCCGGGAGCCGATGGCGGCCTGGATGGGCACCTCGAAGGCCTGTCGCGGGATCAGCTCGCGCAGCTTGGCGACCAGCCGCACGCCGTACGCGTACGCCGCGTCCTTGTGCGTGATCGCCGAGAACGCGTCGACCTTGTCGCCGTGCAGCAGGATGTCCACCTTGACCAGACTGGAGTCCACCTCGCCGGTGGGCTCGTAGTCGAGCGAGGCGTACCCCCTGGTCTTGGACTTCAGCTGGTCGAAGAAGTCGAAGACGATCTCCGCGAGCGGCAGCGTGTACCGGATCTCGACCCGGTCCTCCGACAGGTAGTCCATCCCGAGCAGGGTGCCGCGCCGGGTCTGGCACAGCTCCATGATCGAGCCGATGAACTCCGACGGCGCCAGGATCGTCGCGCGCACGACGGGCTCGAAGACCTTGTCGATCTTCCCCTCGGGGAACTCGCTCGGGTTGGTGACGACGTGCTCGCTGCCGTCCTCCATGTCGACGCGGTACACCACGTTGGGCGCGGTCGCGATCAGGTCGAGCCCGAACTCGCGCTCCAGCCGCTCCCGGACCACGTCCAGGTGCAACAGCCCGAGGAAGCCGACGCGGAAGCCGAAACCGAGGGCGGCGGAGGTCTCCGGCTCGTAGACGAGCGCGGCATCGTTGAGCTGGAGCTTGTCGAGGGCCTCCCGCAGCTCCGGGTAGTCGGACCCGTCCAGCGGATACAGGCCCGAGAAGACCATCGGCTTGGGGTCCTTGTACCCGCCCAGCGCCTCGGTCGCGCCGTTGTGCAGGGTGGTGATCGTGTCACCGACCTTGGACTGGCGGACGTCCTTCACACCGGTGATCAGATAGCCGACCTCGCCGACCCCGAGCCCGTCGGCGCCGAGCATCTCCGGCGAGTTGGTGCCGATCTCCAGCAGCTCGTGGGTGGCGCCGGTGGACATCATCCGGATCCGCTCACGCTTGTTGAGCTGCCCGTCGATGACACGTACATACGTGACGACGCCCCGGTAGGAGTCGTACACCGAGTCGAAGATCATCGCCCGGGCGGGCGCGTCGGCGACACCGACCGGCGCCGGGATGTCCCGCACCGCCCGGTTGAGCAGCGCGTCGACCCCGAGCCCGGTCTTGGCGGAGACCTTGAGCACGTCGTCGGCATCGCAGCCGACCAGGTTCGCCAGCTCCTCGGCGAACTTCTCCGGCTGGGCGGCCGGCAGGTCGATCTTGTTCAGTACGGGGATGATCGTGAGGTCGTTCTCCATCGCCAGGTAGAGGTTGGCGAGAGTCTGGGCCTCGATGCCCTGGGCGGCGTCGACGAGGAGAACGGTCCCCTCGCACGCGGCCAGCGACCGCGAGACCTCGTAGGTGAAGTCGACGTGCCCCGGGGTGTCGATCATGTTGAGGATGTGCGTGGTGCCCTTGTCGGGCCCCTCGGTGGGGGCCCAGGGCAGACGCACCGCCTGGGACTTGATCGTGATGCCGCGCTCGCGCTCGATGTCCATACGGTCGAGGTACTGAGCGCGCATCTGTCGCTGCTCGACCACACCGGTCAGCTGGAGCATCCGGTCGGCCAAGGTGGACTTGCCGTGGTCGATGTGCGCGATGATGCAGAAATTGCGGATCAGAGCCGGGGCGGTCCGGCTCGGCGCGGGCACAATGTCAGGGGTCGCGGGCACGCAGGGTCCTGTCTCTTGAGGCGCCTTGTGCCTCGGGTCGGATCGATACGTAGGCTCCATGGTCCCACGGGCGGGGACCTGCGACCGGTTTGGGCCATCCGGTGGGCCCCTGGTAACGTTGGCAGCTGTGTCTCATGCCCTCTCAGCACGGGACACACCCAAAGAAATCACCTGGCACGAGGCCCTCGCGGTCCCGTGCCTGAACCTGAAAAGGCTCATTCGTGGCGAACATCAAGTCCCAGATCAAGCGGATCAAGACCAACGAGAAGGCCCGGCTGCGCAACAAGGCCGTGAAGTCCTCCCTCAAGACCGCGGTCCGCAAGGCCCGTGAGGCTGCTGCCGCGGGTGACGTCGAGAAGGCCACCGAGCTGCAGCGCGCTGCCGCGCGTGCGCTCGACAAGGCCGTCTCCAAGGGCGTCATCCACAAGAACCAGGCCGCCAACAAGAAGTCGGCGCTTGCTTCGAAGGTCGTTGCCCTCAAGGGCTGACACATTGATGTGAACACCGGAAGGACCCGGGCGGGCCCTCTCTCCCGCCCCCGACCGGCACCTACGGATACCGCGCACGACTGCGTTCGCCACGCGGGCGCGGAATCCACCAGCTTGATCCCGAAGGCCCCGACCTCCGCCCTTCCCCGGGCGGCAGGCCGGGGCCTTCGGCATGCGCGGAGGCGGCCCCGACGACTGCGCCGCGCGCCTGGTTTTGGGTCTTGGTCTTTGGTCTTTGGTTTTTCAGCCCGTCCGGCGTTTGAGGACGAGGCCCGTTCAGGGCCGATCGGGGGTCCAGGGGGCGGAGCCCCCTGGCGGGGTCGAAGGGGCAGCGCCCCTGGGGATGGGACGGGTAGGGGCGGCGGGGGCGAAAACTACCGGCCGCGCGACCGGGCCGCCCGCGCGATGATCACGACCGCCTTCTCCAACGCGTACTCAGGATCGTCCCCGCCCCCCTTGACCCCCGCATCCGCATCGGCCACCGCCCGCAACGCGACGGACACCCCGTCCGGCGTCCACCCCCGCATCTGCTGCCGGACCCGGTCGATCTTCCACGGCGGCATCCCCAACTCCCGCGCCAGATCGGCCGGCCGCCCACCCCGAGCGGACGACAGCTTCCCGATCGCCCGCACGCCCTGGGCCAACGCACTGGTGATCAACACCGGCGCGACCCCGGTCGACAACGACCACCGCAACGCCTCCAACGCCTCGGCCGCCCGCCCCTCCACCGCCCGATCGGCGACGGTGAAACTCGACGCCTCGGCACGCCCCGTGTAGTACCGCCCGACGACCGCCTCGTCGATCGTCCCCTCGATGTCGGAGACCAACTGAGAGACCGCGGCCGCCAGCTCCCGCAGATCGCTCCCGATGGAGTCGACGAGCGCCTGGCAGGCCTCGGGCGTGGCCGACCGCCCCGTCGCCCGGAACTCGCTCCGCACGAAGGCCAGGCGATCCGCCGGCTTGGTCATCTTCGGACAGGCCACCTCCCGCGCCCCCGCCTTGCGCGCGGCATCGAGCAGCCCCTTGCCCTTGACTCCGCCCGCGTGCAGCAGCACCAGGGTGATCTCCTCGGCGGGCGCCCCGAGATACCCCTTCACATCCTTGATCGTGTCGGCGGACAGATCCTGCGCGTTGCGTACGACCACGACCTTGCGCTCCGCGAAGAGCGACGGACTGGTCAACTCGGCGAGCGTGCCGGGCTGCACCTGGTCCGAGGTGAGGTCACGTACGTCCGTGTCGGCGTCGGCGGCCTTGGCGGCGGTCACCACCTCCTGCACGGCACGGTCGAGCAGGAGGGCCTCCTGGCCCACGGCAAGCGTCACCGGGGCGAGAGGGTCGTCTTCAGCAGTCTTCCTGGCCATTGCGACAAGCATGGCACGCGGCACCGACAACGACCGCCGACCACCTTCCGCGCACCGCGTCAGCGACCTCCACCACAGTCACAGTCACGGCCACTGCCACTGCCACTGCCACTGCCACTGCCACTGCCACAGTCACCGCCACCGTCACTGGCGCTGCCACCCGCCACCGCCGGCAGGCCTACGGCTCCTCGCGCCAGCCGTCCCACTCCCCGGCGAACGCGTCCAACTCCGCCGGATCCAGCCGTCCCGCCTCGTCCCGCAGCACCACCAGCCACTGCGCGTCCTCGGCATCGTCCTCACCGGCCAGCGCGTCCCGCACCAACCGCGGCTCCTCGGTGACCGCGAACCGCTCCCCCAGCGCCCGCACCGCCTCCTCGGCGGCATCACGATCGGGCAGCACCAGCACATGTCTCACATCGCTCACGGGCCCATTCTGCCCGCCACCGCATGTGCGCCCTCGCGCGTCAGCCCTTGCGCACGATCTGCACGTCCAGCTCGATCCGGATGCTCGGCCCCACCACCGCGATCCCCCGCGCCAGCATCGTCTGCCAACTCACCGTGAAGTCGTCGCGATGCAACTCGGTCGTGGCCCGGAAGGCCCCGCGCACCTCGCCCTCCATCCCGTTGCCGAGGCCGAGATACTCCGTGTCGAGGGTGACCGTGCGCGTGACCCCGTGCAGCGTCAGCGCCCCGGTGACGGCCCACCGGTTGCCGCCCTTGTGCACACACCGCTCGCTGTAGAACTCCAGCGTCGGGAAACGGGCCACATCCAGGAAGTCCGCCGACCGCAGATGGTCGTCGCGCATCCGCACATTGGTGTCGATGGACGACGCGTCGATCACCACATGCATCGCCGACTGCCCCACCGGCTCGGCGATCCGTATCGCCCCGGCGAAGATGTTGAACCGCCCGTGGACCCGCGCGAGCCCGATGTGCCGTGCGGTGAAGGCGATCGAGGAGTGCGCCGGCTCGATGTCCCAGTCACCGACCGCCGGCAGCTCCAGGGGCTGCGCCAACTGGAGGGTCACATCGCCGAACGAGGCGAGCGTGCTCTCCGCGACGGTCGCGCTCGCCCGGTACGGCGTGTACCCCTCGGCCGACACCGCGAGCCGGTACTCCCCCGCCGGCACCGTGGTCACGAACGCCCCGAAGGGATCCGTCTCCCCGCACACCACCTTGCGCCCGTGCGCGTCGCTCACCGCGAACTCCGCATGCTGCACCGGCTCGTTGACCGGATCGAGCACCCGACAGCTCAGCACCCCGGCACTCGGCGGAGTCTGCACCGCCGCCAGGGGACTCGACCGCTGCACCCGGTTCGTACGGTTTCCACGCCCACGGCCGAACATCAACGCCACCTCTGCACGCCTCGACATCACTGTTGCCGAAGATGCATTCGATCACCGATGCGGCTTTCGAGGCAACTCAGGACCACATCGCGGGAATTAGCCATACTGGTCGGTTTTCCGTACAGTTGGCACACAGTCGAGCTCGATCCCGAACCGCTCCCGATAGACCGCCAGCACCTCCTCGTCCGTGCCCAACTCCCGCTCCTCCCGAGCCCCGTCCCCGCCCGTCACCTTGAAGGTGCGCCCACTGAGCGTGATCCTCCCGCCGTCCTCCGTGACCCGCGAGCACACGAGCGACCGCGTGAAGTGCGAGGCCGGCGAGGTGCTGTGCCACCAGGCCCCGGCCACGAAGTCCCGGAGCACGCGCGGGCGCACCTCGATGCGGTACTGGGCCTCGCCGCCTCGGACGACGTCCAGATCTCTCCTTTCCCCCGCGCCCGCGTCCGCCCCGACGATCCGGAACACGCCCCCGGGATCCGCCTGCTCCCCCCGCTCCCCGAACGCCAGCGGATAGTGGCTGTGCGCCCCGAACCCGACGTCGGCCAGCCACTCGCTCCCGTCCACCGTCCGCACCTTCAGCGCGAGATGGTCGTACGGGATCCCGAGCCGCCCCTCGCCCCCGTGCACCCGCGCCGCCAGCAGCGTGACCTCGAAGCCGAGCGCGGTGAGCAACGCCCCGAACGCCCCGTTCAGTTCGTAGCAGAACCCGCCCCGCCGAGCCCCCACGATCTTCTCCACCAACCGCGCCTCCTCCAGCACGATCTCCTCGCCGAGATGAACCGAGAGGTTCTCGAACGGCACGGCCCGCAGATGCCGCAGATGCAGATCGCACAGCAGGTCGACGGTGGGTTCGACGGCCGGTCCCGCGGCGGGTCCATCGCCGGGATCGACGGCGAGGTCGGCTGCGGAACCGCCGGCACCCGCCGGACGCTCGAATCCCAGCCGGCGGAGATAGGCATCGATCTGCACGGAGTCCATGCCCTCAGTCTCTCGCCACCCGCACCTCCTCGCCCGTCCCCGTGACCGCCAACGCCCCGTCCCGGTCGGTCCGCAGCACCACCGCGCCGAGGGCGTTCAACGCCGCGACCGTGCTGGGGGCCGGGTGGCCGTACGTGTTGTCCGCGCCGACGGAGATCAGCGCGAGCCGTGGCGCCACCGCGCGTATCAACTCCGGATCCTGGTACGCCGACCCGTGATGAGCGACCTTCAACACGTCCACGCCGACCACCGACGCCCCCTCGGGCGATCTCAACAGCGCCTGCTGGGCCGGGGGTTCGAGATCGCCGAGGAGCAGGACGCGCAGTCCGCCCGACCGGACGAGCAGGGTGACGCTGGCGTCGTTCGGCCCGTCCGGGGTCGGCGCCCCGGGCGGCGGCGGCCACAACACCCGCCAGGACAACGGCCCGGTGCGCCGCTCCTCCCCGGCGACGGCCCGGGTGAGCGGAATGTGCCGAGCAACCGCCTCCTTCCGTACGAACTCGACCTGGTCCACCGGTTCCGCCAACCCCGTCGTCTCGATCGCCCCGACCGCACGCCCGCGCAGCACTCCGGGCAACCCGGCCACGTGGTCGGCGTGGAAGTGGGTCAGCACGACCAGCGGGATCCGGGTGATGCCGAGTGTGCGCAGACACCGGTCGACCAGCGCCGGGTCGGGTCCCGCGTCCACGACGACTCCGGTGCCCTCGCCCGCCGCGAGAACCGTCGCGTCGCCCTGGCCGACGTCACACATCGCGAACCGCCAGCCCGGCGGCGGCCACCCCGTCACCACCCTGGTCAACGGCGGTGGCTGGACGACGACCAGGACGAGCAGCACCCCGCACAGCCCGCACCACCACGGATGCCGCAGCAGCCGGCGGCCGGCGAACAGGACGACCACCGTGACGAGTCCGAGCAGCGCCGCCCCGCTCCAGCTCCCCGGCCAGTCCACTCCCCCGCCGGGCAGCGCGGCCCCGGTGCGGGCGACCTCCGCGATCCACCCGGCGGGCCAACTCGCGCACCAGGCAAGCACCTTGGCCACCGGCAGCGCCGACGGAGCCGTCGCCAGCGCCGCGAACCCCAGCACCGTCGCCGGGGCCACCGCCACCTCCGCGAGCAGGTTGCACGGCACGGCCACCAGGCTCACCCGCGCCGACAGCACGGCGACGACCGGCGCGCACAGCGCCTGCGCCGCGGCCGCCGCGGCCAGCCCCTCCGCCAACCTCGCGGGCACCCCGCGCCGCCGCAACGCCTCGCTCCAGCGCGGCGCGAGCGTGAGCAAGGCACCGGTGGCCAGCACCGAGAGCAGGAAGCCGTAACTCCGGGCCAGCCAGGGGTCGTACAGCACCAGCAGCAGTACGGCCGTCGCGAGCGCCGGGATCAGCGATCTGCGGCGCCCGGTCGCCAGCGCGAGCAACGCGACCGCCCCGCAGGCCGCGGCCCGCAGCACACTCGGGTCGGGCCGGCACACGACGACGAACGCCAGCGTCAGGGCTCCGCCGAACAGCGCCGTGGCGCGCAGCGAGATGCCGAGCCGCGGGGCGAGCCCCCGGCGTTCCGCCCGCTGGGCCAGTCCCGGTGGACCGATGAGCAGCGCGAGGATGATCGTGAGGTTGCTCCCGGACACGGCGAGCGTGTGCGCCAGGTCCGTCTCCTTGAAGGCCTCGTCCAACTCGGGCGTGATCCGCGAGGTGTCCCCGACGACCAGCCCAGGCAGCAGCGCCCTGGCATCCGCCGGCAACCCGTCGGTCGCCTCACGCAGTCCACCCCGCAACCGCCCCGCGAACCGCTGCGCCCCCGACGGCCCCTCCACCACCTGAGGCACCGCCTGCCCACGCACCCGCACCACCCCCGCAACCCGATCACCACCGACCAACGCCGGCACCAACCGCCCCACGACCCACAGCCGCGTGGAGGGCAGCACACCCAGCCACGGCGACTGCGCCGGGCCGCTGACGGAGGACGTCGTACCGGCATCGGCACTGGCACCGCCACCAGCACCAGCACCAGCACCAGCACCAGCACCAGCACCGACATCAACGATCACCAACACCGGTGCCCGCGTCCTCACCTCCGTCCCGCCCGTCTCCCGAACCCGTCGCACCTCCCCCTCGATCAGCACGGACTCCGGTGCCGCGTGATCCCCGTTGATCCGAGGCCGGGTGAGCCGTGGATCGCCGGTGACCTCGACCTCGGCCCCGACGCTGGCGTACTGCTCGGCCAGACCAGGCACCGGCCCCCGTCGCACGTCGGCCCCGTGCAGCCCGGCGGAGAGCGCGGCCGCGGCGACGCAGAGCAGGACGGCGGCGACCGAGACGCGCTGCCATGCCACGCCCTCGACCGACCTGCGCCGGCGCAGGAGCAGCAGCACTCCCGCCACCACCAGGCATCCGACGGTGACCCCGGTGACCCACCCCGCCGACGCGTCCAACATCAGCGCCGCCGTCGCCCAGGTCGCCAGCGCGGGCGGCACGAGCCGTAGATCCGTCGGGCCTTCCTGCCGGGGATGGGCCTCGCCGAGCCGTTTCCCGGAGGCGGCGTGAACGGCCGACCGCTCGAACTCACCGCGAACCGCCGTCCGCTCATCGGAACCGGGCGCCCTCATGGCCGTACGAGATTCCGAAGATCGGCAAAACGGCGGTCGCCGATGCCGTTCACTTCCCGCAGCTCATCCACCGAGCGGAAGCCGCCGTGCTGGGTGCGGTAGTCGATGATGTGCTGGGCCAGCACCGGTCCGACGCCCGGCAGGGTGTCGAGCTGGTCCACAGTGGCCGTGTTCAGAGCGACCGGGGCCGCGGGAGCCGCTCCCGCAGCCGCTCCGACCGGCCCGCCCGCCGCCCCCGGCACCGCGCCCGGAGCAGCGGCGCCGGCCGGGCCCCCGACGACCACCTGCTCCCCGTCCACGAGGAACCGCGCCCGATTGAGCCCGTCCGTACGCGTACCGGGCCGCACGCCGCCCGCCGCACGCAGCGCATCCTCGACACGCGAACCCGCCGGCAATCGATGGATCCCGGGCTCCCGGACCTTGCCGCTGACGTCCACCACGATCTCGGCACCGGCCACGCCCGCCGCACCGGCCGCGCCCACCGCATTCGACGCACCCGCCGAGCCCGCAACGCCCGCCGAGCCTCCCGACCCCGTCGACCCCGGCGCCCCGCTCTCCCTCCCCGCCGCCCCGAACGGCGCCCCCGCCCGCACCACCTCAGGCGCCCGTACGGACTCCGTCCGACCCGTCCAGAAGTGCTGCACCGCGAACACGGCCGCCACCACGAGCAGCACCCCGAGCGCGACCACACTCCGCCGCTCCAGCCCGCACCGCGTCTGCACCCACAGCGGCATCCGTTCCCGCACCGACGCCCCGAGCCGCCCACGCCAGGCATCCGCAGGCCGCGCGCCTCCGGCATCGACGCGGGCGTCGTCCTCCGCCAGGTCCTCCTCCAGCGGCGGCCCGACCCCCGGCTCCCGCCACCCCTCCACGCCAACACCCGCATCCGCACCCGCACCCGCACCCGCGCGCCCAGGAAACAACACCTCGGCCCGACGCCGGAGTTCCTGAGCCGACGCATGCCGCTGTCGGGCCCCGCCCCTGCCCCGGGACGGTTGGCGGCGATGGCGGCTCCTGCCGTCGGAGGCGGGACCGCGCCCCGGTCCGCTGGTCGCCGTCGCTGTGCGTGATCGTGATCGAAGTGCCATGCGACGAGGATCGGGCACCCGCCGGCATCGCGATGATCTTGCTCAATTCCCGTGGACGATCGCCGAGTTGTGGATAACTCCACCACCCACACGGGTGAGCCTCAGCACCACCGACGCCCTGTCACCGGCGCCCGCCCCCACCTCACGCCACCTCACCGCACTGCACCTCACCGAGGCGAGACCACCGCCCCCAACAACCCGGGCCCGGTGTGCGCCCCGATCACCGCTCCCACCTCGCTCACATGCAGATCCGCCAGCCCCGGCACCCGCGCCCGCAACCGGTCAGCCAAGGCCGCCGCGCGGTCCGGCGCGGCAAGGTGGTGGACCGCGATGTCGACCTGCGCGTTGCCGGCCCGGTCGGCCACGATCTCCTCCAGGCGGGCGATCGCCCTGGACGCCGTGCGGACCTTCTCCAGGGGTTCGATCCGGCCGTTCTCCAGCTTCAGCAGCGGCTTCACGGCCAGTGCCGAGCCCAGCAGGGCCTGCGCGGCGCCGATCCGGCCGCCGCGGCGCAGATAGTCGAGGGTGTCGACGTAGAAGTAGGCGGAGGTGCCGGCGGCGCGCTTCTCGGCCGCCGTGACCGCCTCGTCCACCGTGCCGCCCGCCTCCGCGGTCTCCGCGGCGGCGAGTGCGCAGAAACCGAGGGCCATCGCGATCATCCCGGTGTCCACGACGCGCACCGGCACCGGTGCCTCGCGCGCGGCGAGGACGGCGGCGTCGTAGGTGCCGGAGAGTTCGGCGGAGAGATGGAGGGAGACGATGCCGGTGGCGCCCGCTTCCGCTACCTTGCGGTAGGTCTCGGCGAAGAGCTGGGGGCTGGGGCGCGAGGTGGTGACGGGGCGCCGCTTCTGGAGCGCCTGGGCCAGCGAGCGGGTCGAGATCTCGGTGCCCTCGTCCAGCGCCTGATTGCCGAGGACCACGGTCAGCGGAACCGCTGTGATGCCATGACGCTCCATCGTCCGCGGCGGCAGGTAGGCCGTTGAATCGGTGACGATCGCGACATGGCGGGACATGAGCTGGAGGTTACCTGCCGTAGCGCGTGGGCGGCAGCCCGGGCCCGCTCACCTGGGCAGTCTTTGACCGGATCAAGTCGTGCTCTCCGGGCGGGGCTTCTTCTGCCAGGGGTAGGTGGGGCGCCGGCCGGGCGGGGTGATCGCGGTCCGGGTCGGTTCCTCGGCGGAGCGCGAGCCGGGTGTCTCCGGCCAGGTCTGCTGCGAGGCCGCCGCGTCGGCGGCCGGGGCCTCGGGCCACGGCGTCGGGGTGCTGTGCGGCTCCGCCTTCGTCCAGTGCCGCAGGGCGCCGGCCTCCATGTCTATCTGTGAGCTCAGCGAGTCCAGATCGTCCTCGGCGAACCGGTGGGCCCGGTCGCGGACCGCCCAGCGCAGGGAGTCGGCCGACTCCGTGATGCGCGCGGTGCGGGCGCGCAGATCGGGCAGCCGCTGGGTGAGGGTGGCGCGATCGGGGTCGGACTCCAGGCGCTTGAGCTCGCCGTCCAGCTCGTGGCCGTGCGCGCTGAGCCGCTGGAAGAGGGCGAGGGACTCCTTGAGGGACTCGTCCGCGCTCGCACCCGCGCGCAGGGCGTCCTGGGTGGCGCGCATCGACGTACGCAACTTGAGGCGCAGCTGGGCGACCTCGCCCGCCGGGCCCTGCTGGACGAACGTCTTGGCGCGCAGGGTGTGGTCCTCGACCGTGCGGCGGGCCTCGCCGATGGTGCGGTCCACGCCGCGCTTGGCGGCGCCGATCACCTTCACCGTCGCGTAGGCGCCGAGCACCAGGAAGAGAACGAAGAGCAGGGCGAGCACTGCGATCACGGCTTCCACCACTCCTCCTCCGGCGTCGCGACGGTCGTCGCGCCGCTCTTCCACGGTAAACGCAAAGGGCAGACCCGGAGTTCCAGAAAAACCCCGAACCTGCCCGTAGGGGACTACCCGGAGCCGTACCCACGACTCCGGTGCCCATGCCTACCGCTGCCCATCGCGTCCAGCGCCGGGCGTCACCGCGGAGCGCTACGCCGGAACGATGTTCACCAGCTTCGGCGCCCGCACGATCACCTTGCGGATGCCCGCGCCCTCCAGCGCCGCCACGACCTTCTCGTCGGCCAGCGCGACCTTCTCCAGCTCCTCGTCGGAGATGGACGGCGGGACCTCCAGGCGGGCCTTGACCTTGCCGCGGATCTGCACGACACAGGTGATGGTCTCGTCGACGACGTACGCCGGGTCGGCGACCGGGAAGTCCTGGTGGACGACCGAGTCGGTGTGGCCCAGCAGGCGCCACAGCTCCTCGGCGATGTGCGGGGCCAGCGGCGCGATCAGCAGCACCAGCGGCTCGGCGATCGTCCGCGGCAGTGAACCGCGCGTCTTGGTCAGGTGGTTGTTCAGTTCGGTGACCTTGGCGATGGCGGTGTTGAAGCGCAGGCCCTCCAGGTCCTGGCGCACGCCGTCGATCGCCTTGTGCAGGGCGCGCAGCGCCTCCTCGTCGGGCTCGGCGCCGGTGACGGTGATCTCGCCGGTCGCCTCGTCGACGATGTTGCGCCACAGCCGCTGCAGCAGCCGGAACTGGCCCACCACCGCGCGCGTGTCCCACGGCCGCGAGACGTCCAGGGGGCCCATGGCCATCTCGTACAGGCGCAGGGTGTCGGCGCCGTACTCGGCGCAGATCTCGTCCGGAGTGACCGCGTTCTTCAGGGACTTGCCCATCTTGCCCAGCAGCCGGGAGACCTGCTCGCCCTCGTAGTAGTAGGCGCCGTCGCGCTCCTCCACGTCGGCCGCCGGTACGGCGAAGCCGCGGCTGTCGCGGTAGACGAAGGCCTGGATCATGCCCTGGTTGTACAGCTTGTGGAAGGGCTCGGCCGAGGAGACGTGTCCCAGGTCGAACAGCACCTTGGACCAGAAGCGGGCGTACAGCAGGTGCAGTACGGCGTGTTCGGCGCCGCCGACGTACAGGTCGACGCCGCCGTGCGGCTGGCCCTCGCGCGGGCCCATCCAGTAGCGCTCGATCTCGGGGTCGACCAGCTGCTCGCTGTTGTGCGGGTCCAGGTAGCGCAGCTCGTACCAGCACGAACCGGCCCAGTTGGGCATGGTGTTGGTCTCGCGGCGGTACTTCTTGGGGCCGTCGCCCAGGTCCAGGGTGACGTTGACCCAGTCCGCGTTGCGCGACAGCGGTGTCTCGGGCTGGGTGTCGGCGTCGTCCGGGTCGAAGGTGCGCGGGGAGTAGTCCTCGACCTCGGGCAGCTCCAGCGGCAGCATCGACTCGGGCAGGGCACGGGCGGTGCCGTCCTCGTCGTAGACGATCGGGAAGGGCTCGCCCCAGTAGCGCTGGCGGCTGAACAGCCAGTCGCGCAGGCGGAAGTTGACGGTGCCCTCGCCGATGCCCTTGCGGGCCAGCCACTCGGTGATGCGCGCCTTGGCCTCGGCGACGGGCAGGCCGTCCAGGGAGATGTCGTCGTTCGAGGAGTTGATGATCTTCGCGTCGTACGACCCGAAGGCGTTCTCCCAGGTCGAGGTGTCGGTGCCGCGGCCGTCGGTCGGCTCCACGATGCAGTGGATCGGCAGCTCGAAGGCGCGCGCGAAGTCGAAGTCGCGCTGGTCGCCCGCCGGGACGGCCATGATCGCGCCGGTGCCGTAGCCCATCAGCACGTAGTCGGCGATGAAGACGGGGATCCGCTCGCCGTTGACCGGGTTGGTCGCGAACGCGCCGGTGAAGACACCGGTCTTGTCCTTGGCCTCGGCCTGCCGCTCGACGTCGGACTTGGCGCCGGCCTGCGCGCGGTACGCGGCGACGGCCTCCACCGGGGTGGCGTGGCCGCCGGTCCACACGTCGTGCGTGGACTCGGGCCAGGCGGCCGGGGTGAACTTGTCGACCAGCGGGTGCTCGGGCGCCAGCACCATGTAGGTCGCGCCGAACAGGGTGTCGGGGCGCGTGGTGAAGACGGTGATGTCCTCGCCGTCCACGGGGAAGTCGACGCGGGCGCCCTCGGAGCGGCCGATCCAGTTGCGCTGCTGCAGCTTGATGGCCTCGGGCCAGTCCAGCTCGGTCAGATCGTCCAGCAGCCGGTCGGCGTACGCGGTGATCCGCATGTTCCACTGGCGCAGCTTGGCCTTGAAGACCGGGAAGTTGCCGCGCTCGGAGCGGCCGTCGGCGGTGACCTCCTCGTTGGCCAGCACGGTGCCCAGACCGGGGCACCAGTTGACCGGCGCGTCCGAGGCGTACGCCAGGCGGTACTCGCCCAGGATGTCGGCGCGCTCGACGGCGCTCAGCTCCTGCCACGCGCGCGTGGTGCCGTCGGCGCTCGGTACGGCGCGCTCACCGGTCTCGAACTGGGCGATCAGTTCGGCGATCGGACGGGCCTTGTCCGCCTCAATGTCGTACCAGGAGTTGAAGATCTGCAGGAAGATCCACTGGGTCCACTTGTAGTACTCGGGGTCGATCGTGGCGAACGACCGGCGCCGGTCGTGGCCCAGGCCCAGCCGGCGCAGCTGGGCCTTCATGCTCACGATGTTGGACTCGGTGGACACGCGCGGGTGCGTGCCGGTCTGCACCGCGTACTGCTCGGCGGGCAGGCCGAAGGCGTCGAAGCCCAGGGTGTGCAGGACGTTGTGCCCGGTCATGCGCTGGAAGCGGGCGAAGACGTCGGTCGCGATGTAGCCCAGCGGGTGGCCGACGTGCAGGCCCGCACCGGAGGGGTACGGGAACATGTCCATGATGAACTTCTTGGGCCGCGCGACGATCGCCGGGTCACCGGCCAGGTCGCCCTTGGGGTTCGGCGCCGCGTAGGTGCCCTCGGCGCCCCAGAAGTCCTGCCAGCGTGCCTCGATGTCAGCGGCCATGGCGGCCGTGTAGCGGTGCGGCGCCGCCGCCTCGGCGGCGGCAGCGGGGTTCATCTCGCTCATGATCCTCAAAGCTCCATCGATCGTCTCTGCCCGGCGGCTGTATCGTTCGGAAACGAAAAATCCCCTCGCACAGGAGGGGATGCCGCGCCGATGCCGACCTGCCGGTAGTGGCGGTCGGGACTGATCAGCGCGGCTCGCTAAGCAGAAGGCGTACGGCACGCATGCGGTCAGAGTACCGCAGCGGTTGAGCAAGCCGCGACGCGCTTCCGTATGGCTGTGAGACACGACCGCCGCACGGCAGGAGAACCGAACCATGGCCAATGGTTACTTCGCGTAACAGACGCTAAAGGGACATCGCAACAAGCGCATGCCCCTTTGGTAACAACGCAATAACTCAAACCTCGTACCGATCGGTATGGCTCCACTTAGAGTGCGGCAGCGGGACCGCCTTCCCGAACTGCTCGGAGTTGCCCCCATGAACGCTCGTCGTAGTAACAGCTCGCTCCCCAAGACAGGCCGTTCGGCCTATGGGGTGGCGTCGGCTGTCGTCCTGCTCCTCATACCCGTGATCGTGCTGGTGGGAGGTAACCGGTTCCGCGACTTCCTGAACTTCGGCGCGGGAGTCCTGTGCCTCGTCTCCCTCAGCTGTTCGGTGATCTGGGGCCTGGTCGCCCAGGACCGGATCCTGCTGAACACGCGCCAGCGCATCATCGGGCAAGCGGTGCACCGGACGACCGCGGTCGCCTCGATCGCGTTCCTGCTGCTGCACATCACCACGAAGATCGCGCTGGACCACACCCAGTTGATCGCCGCCCTCGTCCCGTTCTCGCTCGGCGTCTCCGGAAGCGCCGGACTGATCGGCATGGGCTCGCTGGCCGGCCTGCTGATGATCTTCGTGGGCATCACCGGCGCCCTGCGCAGCCAATTCGCCGCCCCCGCCCCCGTCGCGGCCCGCTGGCGCGCGATGCACATGCTGGCGTACCCGGCCTGGGGCCTCTCGCTGGTGCACGGCCTCTACGCGGGTCGCGCGGCGAAGCCCCAGTTCACGATCATGTACAGCCTCTGCCTGATCGCCGTCATCGTGGCCTTGGCGCTGCGCGCCGCGCCGCGTCCGGTCAAGCGCAAGATCACCGACCGGATCATGGCGGTCCTCGGCACCGAGGAGCGGTCCGGCCGCGACGAGTTGGAGGCGAGCCGGGCCCGGATGGCGGAGACCTCCGGCGGCCCTCGCTCCGACTCCCGGTCCGACTCCCGCTCCGGCTCGGCGCTGCCGGGCTACGAGAATGCGAGGGCGCAGCAGGGCGACCCGATGAACCGCCCCTCCCCCTCGTACTACGACGCCCCGTCGCGCACGATGAGCCCGGAGTCCACCGGCGGTTTCGCGGCCGCCTACCGGGCCGCCACGCCCCCGCAGGACGGCCGGCAGCCCTTCGACCAGACCGCCCGTATGAACCTGCCCATGGACGTCCAGGACACGGGGTCGTTCCAGCGCGTCGACAACGGCACCAACGCCACGGGCAGTTGGCCCGTGCCGTCCCCGCCGCCGCTCAGTGAGGCACCCCCGTCGGCGTACGACCCGCTCCAGGACACGGGATACAACATCCCGACCTATGGCAATTCGGGCAACGCCGGGTACGGCGGAAGTGATGCGTACAACACCGGTGAGTCAACCGGTGCCTATGGCACGTACAACCCGGACGACACGTACAACAGCGGTCCCGCCAATGAACCATCACCCGGATCGTCCTTCGACAATCCGGGATCGGGCGAACCTTGGAACACGCCTTCCGGAGGCTATAGGTGAACGAGGCCCTGCCCGACGTACCAGAAGTCCGCGTGGTCGGACTTCCCCAGCTCACGTCAGGCTTCGACCTTGTCGAACGACTCGACCTGCCCATGCACCTCAAGGTGCACGGGCCGCTTGAACCCCTGGGCGGCGAACAGCTCGCGAAGCTGTCCGAAGCCATCAACCTGAAGGGCCGCGGCGGCGCGGGCTTCCCCTTCCACAAGAAGCTGCGCTCGGTCGCCGAAGCGGCGATCAAGCGCGGCGTACGGCCGGTCGTCGTCGTCAACGGCAGCGAGGACGAGCCGGCCTGCCGCAAGGACACGGTGCTCATCAACCGTGCCCCGCATCTCATCCTGGACGGCGCCCTGTTGGTCGCCGAGGCCCTGGGTGCCCGCACGCTCGTGGTGGGGGTCACCCGGGAGTCGACGCAGCGCTCGATGGAGGCCGCGCTCGCCGAACGCGGCCTGAGCAACAGCCGTCGCTCCGCGCTCAAGGCGTTCGTCCAGCGCAACCCGGTCCGCATGGTCACCGGCGCCGCCGCGTCGCTGATCCGCTCGATCGACGGCGGCCCGGCGATCCCGCCCGGCCGCAAGGTGAGCGCCTCGCAGAACGGCGTCGGCGGCGCCCCGACCCTGCTCTCCAACGCCGAGACGTTCGCCCAACTCGCCATCGCCGCCCGCATCGGCCCCGAGCGCTACGGCAACACCGGCCTCTACGACGAGCCGGGCACCGTCATGCTGACGGTCTCCGGCGCGGTCGCGCGCCCCATGGTGATCGAGGTCCCCACGGGCGTACCGCTGCGCTACGTCCTGCAGTTGGCCGGCGCCCCGCCGGTGCCCCAGGGTGTGCTGACGGGCGGTTACCACGGCAAGTGGATCGACGCGGCGACGGTCAACGAGGCGATCGTCTCCCGCAACTCCCTGGACGCGGTGGGCGGTGCGCTCGGTGCCGGCGCCATCCTGCCGATCACCCAGGAGACCTGTCCGCTGGGCGAGTCGCTGCGCGTGGCGCAGTGGCTGGCGGAGGAGAGCGCGGGCCAGTGCGGTCCCTGCTACCTCGGCCTGCCCGCCGCCGCGCGCGGCATGGAGGACATCATCAACGGCGGCGGTCCGGCCGCCCTGGAAGCCCTCAAGCAGGTCGCCAAGAACGTGAAGCGGCGCGGCGCCTGCTCCCACCCCGACGGCTCCGCGATGTTCCTGGAGTCGACCATCAAGGCGTTCACCGACGACCTCGCGGCGCACGTCCTCGGGAATGGCTGCGGACGGCCCGTGGAGGGCGTTCTGCCGCTCTTCGAGGGCGGCAGGACCCCTGCGGGCATCACGAGCGGCGAGGGCGCCGGAGAGGACAGCGGCGGCAGCCGGCAGAAGATCTTCGTCGACTGGACGCTGTGCCGGGGCCACGGCCTGTGCGCGGACATCCTCCCCGAGGTGTTCCAGCTCGGCGCCGACGGCTTCCCCACCGTCGCCCAGGCGAAGGTGCCGCAGTACGCGGAGGCCAAGGCACTGCGCGCGGTGCGCCGTTGCCCGGCGCTCGCCCTGCGCATCGAGGAGGACACCCGTCCGCAGGCACCCGCCCGCAACCTCCCGGTCCTCTCCCAGGGCCGTGGCCGGCGGGCGCTCGGCCGCTGAGAGTGGGGACACGAAGAAGGCGGGCCATCCGATCGGATGGCCCGCCTTCTTCGTTCACCAGCTGTGAAGTTGTCCAACTTCTGTGGAGCTAAGGAGAATTGAACTCCTGACCTCCTGCATGCCATGCAGGCGCTCTACCAACTGAGCTATAGCCCCTTGTGACGCTCCGTCCGGGTTCCCCCGGCGGCGACGCCAACATTACCGGTGGACCCGGTGGAGCACCAAATCGTTTCCGTCCTCCACGAGGTCGAGCGCCACCGGACGTCGAGCGGCCACGCACGTCAAGCGGTCACGAACGAGTAGAACCGCTTGAGCGTGCAGTGCTCCTCCAGAAGCCGGCCGTAGATCGGCTCGCCCTCCAGTTCGCGGTACGTCTCGATCGGGTCGCCCTTTATGATCAGCGCCCGCGCGCACTCCTCGCACCAGTACTGGTAGTCGGGATTGACCGGTTCCATGTCGCGGACGATCGGCGTCCCACTGCCGCACCAGTCGCACTTTCGCCTGTGTGCACCCATCGATCAGCTCCAGCTGTGGCCGCAGGCCGTGCACACGTAGGAAATTCCGCCGTTGTCGCCGAGGACTTGCGCGACATGCGCGGAACCGCAGGAAGGGCAGCTGAGCCGGGTGACCGTGTCCCGTGTCGACGCTGCATCAGGGAGGTGGCCGACCTCCCTGAGGATGCTCGCAGGCATCACTGCTCCCTCCCGTCGGGCCGCGACCCCTTCCGGCCGTTTGATTCTGCCACGGCCGGACCTATACGGTCAGCGACGCCTCAGTACCAGTCCGGACACGGCTCACCCGGGGCGCCCTCTCAAAGAGGTATACGCCTGCGGACCTCGAAGCGCTCAAGAGAGCGGTGACGAAAAATCCCGCCCCCCTCGTGGGTGGACGGGATCTTGTCGATCGTCTCCTGTGGAGCTAAGGAGAATTGAACTCCTGACCTCCTGCATGCCATGCAGGCGCTCTACCAACTGAGCTATAGCCCCTCGCGTCCTCCCCGACCGGCGGGGCGAACAAGAAGAACTTTAGCCTGCGACCTGCCGGAAAGTGAAATCCGGTGGCAGGCAGGCCACCAGGGCTTCAGTCGTCGTCGCCGAGCACCGGTTCCGGCAGCGTGCCGGCGTTGTGCTCCATCAGCCGCCAGCCGCGGGCGCCCTCGCCCAGGACGGACCAGCAGCAGTTGGAGAGACCGCCCAGGCTCTCCCAGTGGTGGGACTCCAGACCGAGCAACCGGCCGATGGTGGTGCGGATCGTGCCGCCGTGGCTGACCACGACCAGCGTGCCGTCGTCGGGCAGCTTCTCAGCGTGCTTCAGCACCACGGGGGCGGCCCGGTCGGCGACCTCGGACTCCAGTTCACCGCCACCGCGACGGACCGGCTCGCCGCGCTTCCACGCCGCGTACTCCGCACCGTGCCGCCCGATGATCTCCTCGTGGGTCAGCCCCTGCCAGACGCCCGCGTAGGTCTCCCGCAGCCCCTCGTCGTGGGTGACCTCCAGGCCGGTGAGCTCGGCGAGCTCGGCCGCCGTGTTCGCGGCGCGCTGGAGGTCGGAGGCGACGATCGCGTCCGGGTTCAGCGAGGCGAGCAGCCGGGCGGCGCGACGGGCCTGGGCGACGCCCGTCTCGGTGAGCGGGACGTCCGTGGTGCCCTGGAAGCGGCGCTCCACGTTCCAGGAGGTCTGGCCGTGCCGCCACAGGATGACGCGGCGGCCCCGGCCGGGACGGCCCGCGGCGACCTCACCTGTGGCGCCCATCACCAATCACCGCCCTGGTCGGCCGCCTCCTCGGCGGCGCGCACCTTGGCGTGCTCGGCGGCCTTGCCGCGGGTGGCCTCGGCGTCGGCCGGCAGCTTCAGCTCGGGGCAGTCCTTCCACAGCCGCTCCAGGGCGTAGAAGACCCGCTCCTCGCTGTGCTGGACGTGGACGACGATGTCGACGTAGTCGAGCAGGATCCAGCGGGCGTCGCGGTCCCCCTCGCGGCGCACCGGCTTGGCGCCGAGCTGCTTGTTGAGCCGCTCCTCGATCTCGTCGACGATCGACTTGACCTGGCGGTCGTTGGGCGCGGAGGCGAGCAGGAAGGCGTCCGTGATCGACAGCACGTCGCTGACGTCGTAGGCGATGATGTCGTGCGCGAGCTTGTCGGCGGCCGCCTGAGCGGCGGCGGTGATGAGCTCGGTGGAGCGGTCCGTGGCGGTCACTACATGGCTTTCGGTCGGCGGGCACTTGACCCCAAGGGTCTCACGGACCGCCGGGGGTACCCCACGTGATTGTTGGATCACGCGGGGCACCACGCCCGGTACTACGTCCCGTCGGCCGACGCGGGCTTGTAGTCCTGGCCCAGGATCACCGTGACGTCCGCGCTCGCGGAGGCGTCGCCCTTGCTCACCGCCGAGGTGGACAGGCCCAGGGTCTTGGCGACCTCGGTGGCGTTCTCCTTGTCGGCGGCGTCGGCGTAGACGACCTTGGTGGTGGCCTGGGTGGTGGCCGGGGTGCCGCCCTCCAGGAAGGTGAAGCCGCCGTTGAGGAGGACGACCCGGGTCTTCTCGGTGTTGTCCTTGACGCCGCTGGCGTTCTGCACGGACACCCGCACCGCGGAGCCCTGGTCGGGGCTCTTGGCGCTGCCGCCGAGGACGTCCTTGACGACGCTGGCGCTGGTCTGCGCGCTCAGTGTGCCGTCGCTCTGGACGGGCAGCAGCGCGGTCTTGTAGTCGCCGCTCTTGGCGAGGTCGGAGAGCTTGGCGAGGAAGGTGCCGAGGTCCTTGTCGGTGAGCGAGGGGTCGAGGATCTGCGCGAGCGTCTGCACCGTGGTCGTCGCGGCCCCCGCGTCCGAGGAAACCTTGCGCAGCACGCCCTGCATGACCTGCCCGAACCGCTCCAGCTGCGCGTTCTGTGCCTCGCCCGGGCCGCGGTAGGTGGCGTAGGCGATGGCCATGGCGCCGCTGAGGGTCTGATCCTTGCCCTTGCGGACGAGCGGCGCGGTGCCCTTCTTGGTGGCGGCCGGGTCGGGGACGTCGGCATTGGTGTCGACGTCGATGTTGCCGACCAGGTCGACCAGGTTCTGCAGATAGGGGGTGTCCAGCCGCCACGTGCCCTCGATGTCGGTGCCCAGGACCGTGTCGAGCGCGTCCCGGGTGCCGGAGGAGCCGTCGCCGTCGACGGACTTGGCCAGCGTGGTCGAGTTGCCGTCGTCGTCCGTCACGGACAGGGAGTTGGGCAGCAGGACGGTGGTGCCCTGCTTGGTGGTGGTGTTGTCGACGAGCAGCGCCGTGGAGGTGCCGCCCTTCTTGGTGTTGTGCAGGTGTACGACGATGACGTCCCGCTTCTGGGCGGCCACCGACGTCGCCGTGCCGGTCTTCGTGCCGTCCGAGTCCGAGAGCCCCGGCAGCTTCCCGGCGTACCAGAGGTAGCCGACCCCGCCGGCCGCCACCAGGGCGAGGACCACGACCAGGGCGACCAGCCGGCTGTGGGCGCGGCGCTTGGCCTCCTCGCGGCGCTCGGTGCGGTTCTCGGTGAAGTTGAGCCAGTCGATGACGTCCTCGGAGTTGCCGTCGGGCTCCTCCACGAAGGCGAACTGCTCGGTGCGGTAGTCCCGGTCGGCCCGCGCGGGGCCCTCCGTCTCCTCGTCCGTCTCCGGCGGCCCCGCCTGCTGCGGGATGTAGGCGGTCTGCTCGGCGGTCCGCGGCTGCTGCTGCGCGCCGGCCGCCGCCCGGCCGTAGGGGTCGTAGGAGGCACCGCCGCCGTAGGTGTCGTAGGACGGCGTGACGGGCTGCTGTCCGGTGCCGTACGGGTCGTACGCAGGCGCGGCGGGCTGCTGGCCCGTCCGGTCCGCCTGGCCCTGCTGGGCCTGTTGACCCTGCTGGCCCGTCGCGTACGGGTCGTAGCCGTAGCCCTGCTGCTGCGCGTACGGGTCGTACGGCTGCTGCGGAGGCTGCTGCTGCGGCGGGACCTGGCGGTACACGGGCTGTCCGTACTCGTCGTAGCCGACGAGTTCGTACTGGTCGCCCCCGTACCCCGGGTCGTATGAGTCGTTCACCGGTGCCCCTCTCGGCTCACTCGCCGCTCACTCGCCGCCGTACAGCTCGCGCTTGTCGATGTAGCGCACGACACCGTCCGGCACCATGTACCAGATGGGGTCTCCCTTGGCGACTCTCGCACGGCAGTCCGTCGAGGAGATGGCGAGTGCGGGAACCTCCACGAGAGAGACACCACCCTCGGGGAGTCCGCGGTCGGTCAGTTGATGGCCGGGCCGGGTGCAACCGATGAAGTGCGCGAGGGAGAACAGCTCCTCCGAGTCCCGCCACGTGAGGATCTGGCCCAGGGCGTCGGCGCCGGTGATGAAGAAGAGGTCCGCGTCCGGGTTGAGCGCGCGCAGGTCGCGCAGGGTGTCCACGGTGTAGGTCGGACCACCGCGGTCGATGTCGATGCGGCTCACCGAGAACTGGGGGTTCTCCGCGGTCGCGATCACCGTCATCAGATAGCGGTCCTCGGCCGGCGAGACGTCGCGGTGCGTCTTCTGCCACGGCTGGCCGGTCGGGACGAACACCACCTGGTCCAGGGCGAACTGCGCGACGACCTCACTGGCCGCCACGAGGTGCCCGTGGTGGATCGGGTCGAACGTTCCGCCCATGACGCCGAGACGGCGCTTGCCGGGGGTCGACGGCGCGTTGCCGGGACCGGTAGGCATGTCCTGCTCTCCCATGCGTGCAGACCCTACCGGCCCGGCCTGAGAACCCCGTCCGGCCGCTCAGCGGTCACGGTTGAAGCGGGTGGTGATCCACAGCAGGAGCATCAAGAGGACGAAGGCGCCGCCGCCGGTCACGTAGGGGCTGAGGCTCTCGTGGTTGCCGCCGTGCTCCTCGCCCTCGGCTGCGAGGGTGGCCAACTGGGCTGCGGTGCTGTGGAAGCTCATCTTCGGCAGGACCAATCCGGTGTGGGCGGACAGAGATGTCGGGCCCATGGTAAGCGGGCGGCCACGCGGCGATCACGCCGACTCCGCCGTCAGGGAACTTCGGACGGCTCTCAGTCGTCTTTCCGCTTGTAGCCACGCAGCAGGAACCACGCGGTCAGCACACAGCCCAGCATCATCACGATCAGTACGACCCGGAGCAGGTTCCCGGCGCCTTGCTGCTCGGCCGCGCTCGCGGCGTCGGTGAGCCAGGCGGCCGGGGGGTTGTGCGGCATGCGGGGACTCCTTCGGTGTAGTGCCCGTCCACCGTAACTCCGCCTAGGCTGGGACCGGCTTCGGGGGCGCAAAGGACCGCACAAGGGTCAGCAAAGGGCCACTCACAGGCAGCTGGGGGAAGACATGTCCGACGACAGCCACGAGCACAACGGACACGAGAACGTGCCGAGCAGGCAGCGCAGGCGTTTCCCGGGTATCTCCTCACGGGCGTACGAGCACCCGGCCGACCGCTCCGCCCTGGTGGCGCTGCGCAAGCTCAGCGGTTTCGACACGGTCTTCAAGGCACTCAGCGGGCTGCTGCCGGAGCGCAGCCTCAGGCTGCTGTTCCTGTCCGACTCCGTGCGGGTGTCGGACCAGCAGTTCGCCCACCTCAACGACATGCTGCGGGACGCGTGTTACATCCTGGACCTGGAGAAGGTCCCGCCGATGTACGTCAGCCAGGACCCGCAGCCCAACGCGATGTGCATCGGTCTGGACGAGCCGATCATCGTCGTCACCACCGGCCTGGTCGAGCTGCTCGACGAGGAGGAGATGCGGGCGGTCGTCGGCCACGAGGTGGGCCACGCGCTGTCCGGTCACTCGGTGTACCGCACGATCCTGCTGTTCCTGACCAACCTGGCGCTCCGGGTCGCCTGGATCCCGCTGGGCAACGTGGCGATCATGGCGATCGTGACGGCGCTGCGCGAGTGGTTCCGCAAGTCGGAGCTGTCGGCGGACCGGGCGGGCCTGCTGGTCGGCCAGGACGTGACGGCCTCGATGCGCGGCCTGATGAAGATCGCGGGCGGCAACCACCTGCACGAGATGAACGTGGACGCCTTCCTGAAGCAGGCCGAGGAGTACGAGGCCGGCGGCGACCTGCGCGACTCGGTGCTGAAGATCCTGAACGTGCTGCCGCGCACCCACCCCTTCACCACGGTCCGCGCGGCCGAGCTGAAGAAGTGGGCCGAGTCCCGCGACTTCCAGCGGCTGATGGACGGCCACTACCCGCGCCGCGACGAGGACAAGAACACCTCGGTCACCGACTCCTTCCGCGAGTCCGCCGCGAGCTACGCGACCAACGTGAAGACCTCCAAGGACCCGCTGATGAAGCTCGTCAGCGACATCGCGGGCGGCGCCGGCGACCTGGGCGGCCGGGTCCGCCGCGGCTTCGGCGGCTTCGGCACCTCGACCCCGAGCGGGAACGGCTCCTCGGACGGCCCGTCCACGGACACCCCGCCCACGGAACAGCCCCCGAAGGACACCCCGCCGCGGGACGAGGACTGACCGGACGGCGACCGACCGGACGCCGGCCCACCCGCCTGGGCCGGGTCCGGGGTCCACGGGCCGCGTGGCCTCGAACCGACGGGCCTGCGCCCTGGCCGGACGGCCTGGCGTGGGCCCGTGGCACACCGCCGAACGCGGCGAGCCGCCTCCATGCGACGCCAACCGGCCCACGGCCTCGGCACGGGCCGGGGTCCACGGGCCCACCCGCCCCCGTACCTGACGGTCTGGCCTGAGTCGGCCACGCCCGACGTGCCGCCGCAGGCAGCAGGCCGCCGCCGGGCCGTCCACCGGCGAGAATCCTGGATTCCGCCCGTTCACCGGACGGCGCGACGGAGCCCGCCCCGCCCCGCCTCGACGGCCCCGTCACACCGTGAGCCGCCCGCTACACCCTCGGCTGCGCGCTCGTCGCCAGGGTTCCGCACAGGGCCGTCGCGCTGCCCGTGGCGTAGGGGTTCGTGCCTGCCGGGCCGCCCGTCTTCGCCGTCTCGCCGGCCAGCAGGGGGTGGAGGTGGTTGGTGGAGTCGTCCGTGCAGGACAGGGGGCCCGCCTGGACGTAGGAGACGACCAGCTGGGCCTGGTGCAGGCGCAGGTCGTCGCGGTCGAAGCGGAACTGGAGCTCGCGCCGGACGGTGAAGAGCGAGGCCGGGGTCCTGGCGTCGGCGCCGGCCGGCCGCAGCGCGTAGACGAAGGTGTGGTCGGCGGTGACCTCGAGCGTGAAGGAGTCCGTCTCGGCGGCCTGGAGCGTGCCCTGGACCCGGATCTTCCGGTCGGCGAGCTGCGCCTCGCGCGCGTCGAAGCGAACCAGCCATCCGGTGGGCGCGTGCCGCCCGTCCGCGGTCGGGTGCTCGAAACTCTGGTCGAACTGGTCGAGTTGGGCGCCGTCGAGGATGACCCGTACGGGCCGGACGTCCTGCCCGCTGATCACGTCGGGGTAGAGCGAGGACCGTACGAGGTAGTCCTTGGCCGTGGTCAGCGCGGTGACGACCTGGCTGTCGGAGAAGTGCGCGGTGCGCCGCGAGGCGGGCAGCGGTATGCCCTCGGCGCCGACCAGGTACTGCGCGGCGGGGCTGTGCGCGTACAGCGACTCGGGATCGGCCGCCCCGGGCACCTCGGTCTGCGGGGCGAGCGGGATGACGGTCATCCGCAGGGGCTCGACGGGCTGCGCGGTCGCGGGTGACTGGTAGGGATGCCGTACGCCCATGTAGATCGCGGTGCCGAAGGCCACCGCGATCAGCAGGACCAGGACCAGCGCCTGCCGGGACAGGCCCCGGCGCAGCGGCGGGCGGCGGCGGACGGCGGGCGCGTGGTCGGCGATGCGCTCCTGCGCGGAGAACTCCTGGAGCCGGGCAGCACGGACGAACGACTCGTCGAAGACGACGGATCGGTACTCGTCCTCGCCACCTCCGGGGCCGCCCTCGGGAGTCCCCTCAGGTGGGTTTCCAGGCCCGCCCATATCTTCAGGGTAGGTCTCAGGAGGCTCAGGTAAACGCCCTGATGTGCGACAACTTCTGACAGGTTCTCACCAGGACCGCACACCGGCGGCCGGGGGCCGCTCAGGGCGAGCGCGGGATGACCGAGACGGGTGGCTGGGAGTAGTCGGCGGACGCGGACGGCGGCGGTGCGCTGCCCTGCTCCAGACCGGTCGAGGCGGGCGCCGGCACCCGGTCGCGGCTGCCGCCCGAGGAGGCACCCCGGTAGACCGCCGAGAAAGCCAGCGCGACCATGCCGATGCCCATCACGAGGGCGAGCATCCAGGCGACGGGACGGTGCCAGCGGACCTGTTTGCCGTACGTCCCCGGGGCGCCGTAGCGACGCTCCCAGCCCTGTGGGTCGTCGGTGTCGTCCAGGTCGTCGAGCTCGGGATCTTGGCCGAAACCGGTGCGGCCGTAGCCGTCCTCGTAGCGCTCGCCCGTGCCGTGCGTCCGGCGGGCTTCCGCCTCGGAGGCCTCCGCTCTCGCCTGGGCGGCGGCCAGCAGGCGTTCGACGGCGGTCGGCTCGTGTACCACGGCCGCCCGGACGAAGGCCTCGTCGAAGACCACGGATGCGAACTCTTCGTCCGACATTCCGCGGTCGTGGTCGTCGTCGGGCTCCCAGCCGTCAGGGAACGGCGTGCCCCCCACGTCCTCCGGCACCTCTCCAGAGTAGACCTGGGGGGTCAATTTGGGCAGACGGTATGGAAATTCATCCGCCTGCTGAGACGCCCGGTCGGCGGGCGGCCGATGGCCGGCTCAGCGCCTGATGTGGCCGTCGCCGGTGACGATGTACTTGGTGCTGGTCAGCTCCGGCAGGCCCATGGGGCCCCGGGCGTGCAGCTTCTGGGTGGAGATGCCGATCTCCGCGCCGAAGCCGAACTGGCCGCCGTCGGTGAAGCGCGTGGAGGCGTTCACGGCGACCGTGGTGGAGTCGACCAACTGGGTGAAGCGGCGGGCGGCCTGCTGGGAGGTGGTGACGATCGCCTCGGTGTGCCCGGAGCTCCACAGCCGGATGTGCTCGACGGCCTTGTCCAGGGAGTCCACCACGGCGGCGGCGATGTCGTAGGAGAGGTACTCGGTGTCCCAGTCCTCCAGGGTGGCCTCGACGACGGTCGCCTCGGAGTCCTTCGCGTACGCCAGCACCCGCGGGTCGGCGTGCACGGTCACCCCGGCCTCGGCGAGGGCGTCCAGGGCGCGCGGCAGGAACTCGGCGGCGATGTCCTGGTGGACCAGGAGGGTCTCGGCGGCGTTGCAGACGCTGGGCCGCTGGGCCTTGGAGTTGATCAGGATGTCGACGGCCATGTCGAGGTCGGCGTGGGCGTCGACGTAGACGTGGCAGTTGCCGACGCCGGTCTCGATCACGGGGACCGTGGACTCGGTGACGACGGTCTGGATCAGGGAGGCGCCGCCGCGCGGGATGAGGACGTCGACCAGGCCGCGGGCGCGCATCAGTTCGCGCACGCTCTCGCGGCTCTCACCGGGCACCAGCTGCACGGCGTCGGCGGGCAGGCCCGCACCGCCCACGGCGTCCCGCAGGACCCGTACGAGGGCGGTGTTCGACTCGTAGGCGGAGGCGGAGCCGCGCAGCAGGACCGCGTTGCCGGACTTCAGGCAGAGGGCGGCGGCGTCGACCGTCACGTTCGGGCGGGCCTCGTAGATGATGCCGACGACACCGAGCGGGACGCGGACCTGGCGCAGGTCGATGCCGTTCGGGAGGGTCGAGCCGCGGACGACCTCGCCGACCGGGTCGGGCAGCGCGACGACGTCCCGGACGTCGGAGGCGATGGCGCGCACCCGCTCCGGGGTGAGGGTGAGCCGGTCGATGACCGTCTCGCTGGTGCCGGCCGCGCGGGCCTTGGCGATGTCCTTGGCGTTGGCCTCGACGATCTCGCTCGTGCGGACCTCCAGCGCGTCCGCGACGGCGAGCAGCGCGTCGTCCTTGTCCGCGCGCGGCAGCGGGGCGAGGTCGGCGGCGGCGGACTTGGCGCGGTAGGCGGCCCGGGTGACCGGGGACATGGAGTCGTACGGCGAAAGCGTGGTCATGCCCGCAGCGTAATGCTCCGGACGGGTGCGTCCAGCGCGTATCCCATACCCCGAGACGGGCTCAAAAGGGGTGAACCCCCACCGGGCTGGCGGGTGGTGGGCCGTATCCCTCGGCGAGGCGCTGGTGGTAGGTCTGGCGGTCGATGACCTCCAGGCCGACGATCTCCCAGGGCGGCAGCTTGGCGGTCTGGCGGTGCTCGCCCCACAGGCGCAGCGCGACGGCGGCCGCGTCGTGCAGGTCGCGCGCCTCCTCCCAGTAGCGGATCTCCGCGTGGTCGTTGGCGTAGCGGCTGGTCAGCAGGAAGGGGTGGTCGTGCGCGAGCTGCTCCAGGCCGCGGCGGACCTCGGTGAGCGGGGTCTCGTCGCCGGAGACACTGAGGGTGATGTGCCACAGGCGGGGCAGGTCCGCCGGCTCCGTGTACCGCTCGCCGGCCGCGACACTGGTCAGGGCCCGCTCCTCGCCGGTCGCGCGGGAGGCGGCCCCGGGGCGCACTCGTCTCACGACGGCCTCCTTCACCAAAGGTCGAGCGGTGCTCGCGCGGATTGTGTCCCTGGGACAAAGTTGAGCAGGCCGGGGGCCGCCGCGTGGCACTTTTGCGGAACGTCCACCACCGGGGGACGGACGTTTCGGCCCAATTACGGGTGCAGGACGACGAGGTCGTCCCTGTGTACGACCTCACGCTCGTACGCGGCGCCCAGCTCGCGCGCGAGCTCCCGCGTCGAACGTCCGATCAGCTGGGGGATCTCCTTGGCGTCGAAGTTGACGAGCCCCCGGGCGACCGCGCGCCCGGTGGAGTCGCGCAGCTCGACCGGGTCCCCGGCGCTGAACTCGCCCTCGACGGAGGCGATCCCGGCCGGCAGCAGCGAGGTGCGCCGCTCCACGACGGCCCGGACCGCGCCGTCGTCCAGGGTGATCGAGCCCTGGGGGGTGGAGGCGTGCTGGAGCCACAGCAGGCGGTCGGCGGAGCGCTTGCCGGTGGCGTGGAACCAGGTGCCGGTGTCGCCGCCGGACAGCGCCTCGGCCGCGTGCACCGCGCTGGTCAGCACCACGGGGATGCCGGCGGCGGCGGCGATCCGGGCCGCCTCGACCTTCGTGACCATGCCGCCGGTGCCGACGCCTGCCTTGCCGGAGCTGCCGATCTCGACGTGCGCGAGGTCCTCGGGCCGGCGGACCTCCGCTATCCGCGAGGTGCCGGGCCTGCTGGGGTCGCCGTCGTAGACGCCGTCGACGTCGGAGAGCAGGACCAGGAGGTCGGCGTGGACGAGGTGGGCGACGAGGGCGGCGAGGCGGTCGTTGTCGCCGAAGCGGATCTCGTCGGTGGCGACGGTGTCGTTCTCGTTGACGACGGGCAGCGCGCCCATGGCGAGCAGCTTGTCGAGGGTGCGGGAGGCGTTGCGGTGGTGGGCGCGGCGGCTCATGTCGTCGCTGGTGAGCAGGACCTGTCCGACACGGACGCCGTAGCGGGCGAAGGAGGCGGTGTAGCGGGCGACCAGGAGGCCCTGGCCGACGCTGGCGGCGGCCTGCTGGCGGGCCAGGTCCCGGGGGCGGCGGCGCAGGCCCAGCGGGGCGAGTCCGGCGGCGATGGCCCCGGAGGAGACGAGGACGACCTCCCGCTCCCCGCCGCCGCGGCTCTTGGCGAGGACGTCGACGAGCGCGTCCACCCGGTCGGCGTCCAGACCGCCGGCCGCGGTGGTCAGCGACGAGGAGCCCACCTTGACGACGATCCTGCGGGCTTGCGCCACGGCCTGCCTTGCCCCTGCCACCTTGCTCTTCCGTCCCCTCGCCTGCTCGGGCTGCACCGCCCGGCAATCTACGCGAACGGGGCTTCCCGGCGCGCGGGCATTCCAGTCCCCGGACATCATCGCGTAACGGCATCCTCACGCCCCGCGTACGGCAAAAAGGTTGCACCGGTTGCTTATAGAAATTAAAGGCGACACAAACATAAGTTGAACTCTGTGCCCCCTACAGTTCGCCGCGTGAAGCGCATACTCCTCAGGTCGGGCAAGAGCCCGTACGACGTCGTGCCGGTCGAACAGGCCCTCCACCAAGACGTCTTCGCCACAAACTCGGGCAACCTGATCTTCAGCGACGCCTCCCACAAGATCCTGCAGACGCCGGACACCGAGGTCGTCTCGAACGGCATCAGGACCGACATCGCGGCGGCCGACCGTATCAACGAGGAGTACGACGCCTTCGTCGTGCCCCTCGCCAACGCGTTCCGGCCCTCCTTCGAGCCCCAGCTGCAGCGGCTGACCCGGCTGATATCCCGGCTGAAGATCCCGGTCGTGGTGCTGGGCATAGGCGCGCAGGCGGGCCTGAACTACAACGCGGCGCGGCTGAAGCCGATGGAGGAGTCGGTACGCGCCTTCGTCTCCGCCGTCCTCGACCGCAGCGCCTCGATCGGGGTGCGCGGCGAGTTCACCGAGAAGTACCTGCGCGACCTGGGCTTCCAGGACGTCGAACTGATCGGCTGCCCCTCGCTGTTCATGTACGGCAAGGAGCTGACCGTGCAGAAGGGCGCGGCGGAGCTCACCGCCGAGTCCCGGATCGCGGTCAACGGCTCGCACAGCGCGGTGCAGAAGCAGGGCCTGGACCAGGTCATCGCCCGCGCCCACGCCCGCTATCCGCACCTGACCTTCATCGGCCAGAACCTCAGCGACGCGCAGCAGCTGCACTGGCGGGACCTGTCCCACCCGAACGCGGCGGTGACCGCGATGCCGACCCACCCGGACCACCCGATGTACCGGGAGGGCAAGGCCCGCGTCTACATCGACCCGATCACCTGGATCGACGACCTGCGCGGCTACGACTTCTCCTTCGGCTCCCGCATCCACGGCAACATCGCGGCGCTGCTCGCGGGGACGCCCGCCACGGTGCTGTGCAGCGACTCGCGCACGCTGGAGCTGTGCCGCTACTTCGAGATCCCGCACCGCCGGATCGACAAGCTGCGCGAGCACCCCGAGGCCGCGGACCCGGCCGCGCTGTACGCGGAGGCCGACTTCAGCGGCCTGGTCGGCAACCACCAGGAACGCTTCGAGCGGTTCACCGGGTTCCTGGACCGTAACGGCCTGGAGAACACCTTCGCGCACGGCGACGGCGGCGCGGCCCACGACGCCCGCATGAAGGAGCTGTCCTTCCCGGCCGGCGTCCGCCCCTGGAACGACGCGGACATCTCCTCGCTGACCTCCCGGTTCGGCTGGCTTCAGAGCCGTATCGCCGAACTGTCGCTGGACAACGCCCAGTTGAGACGGGAGCTGGCCCGAGGTGCGGCCAAGGCGGCCAAGCCGGCGGCGGCGAAGGCGGTCGCGACACCGTCCGTCTACCGTCGGGCCCGCCGTGTGGTGGCCCGCCCGATCCGCCGGGCACTTCAGTCGGGCAAGTAGAGACACCAGCAGCGATACGGCCGTACAGCCCCTGGCTGTACGGCCGTTGCCGTCGTCATGCGGCCGAGGCCGTGCGGCCCGGGGTCGGGAGCACCTTGCGGGCCTTCTTGGCCGCCCTCTTCAGCACGGAGCCGACGGAGTGCTCGCGGTAGCCGGGGAAGCCGCGGGCCTCGCGCGGGGCGGCGAGGTATATCCAGTCGGGTATGCCGATCGCCGCGTCACGGAAGTACGGGTAGCCGAAGTAGAGGTGGTGACCCTTGCGCTCCAGGAGCCTGGCGGCCTCCTGCTTGTCCTGTACGAACTCTATGACGGGCAGCAGGAGTTCGGGCCGTCGCTCGGCCACCAGGTGCAGCCTGAGGCGCTCCTCGACCCGGAGCCGGGCGGCGATGCCCTCGCTCCAGTACTCCTCCATCAGCGGCTTCGCCAGCTCGAACTTGTGCCGCCTGACCTTCTCGCTGTTCCTCAGGTACTTGACGCCGAACTGCGGCAGCAGCGTCACCAGGAAGGGCCTCACCAGCAGCGCGTCCCGCCGCTCCCCCGGGGGCACGAACTCGGCGATCAGGCGCATCAGGGCGCGCGCGGAGTCGAAGCGCAGGATGTAACTCCCGGTCTTCGTCACGTGCTTGCCGTCGTCGCGGCCCACCAGGTAGTAGCAGGTGTAGTCGGCGATCACGGAGACGCCGTCGGCGCGCAGGTACGCCTCCATGGTGAACAGCGCGTCCTCGCCGGTCCACAGCGACTCGTCGAAGCGCATGCCGTGCCGCTCCAGGAACTCCCGGCGGAACAGCTTCTGCGCGCTCAGCGTGAACTTGATGTTGGAGGAGAAGACGTCGGTGCGGTCGAAGGACCGGTCCCACATCGTCGTCGGCGGCTTGCGGTTGACGCCCTCGACCCGGCCCAGGACCACGTCCGTGCGGTTGCGGTCGGCCGCCGCGACCATCCGCTCCAGCGCCTCCGTGCCGAGCCGGTCGTCGGCGTCGAGGAAGAAGACGTAGCGCCCGGCCGCCTTGCCGAGGCCCACGTTGCGCGGGCCGCTGGGGCCGCCCGAGTTGTCCTGCCGGATCACGGTGACCGGCATCGGCGCCCGGGCCGCGAAGGCCTCCAGGCACTCCCCCGTGCCGTCCGTGGAACCGTCGTCGACCGCGATGACCTCGATGCGCGCCGGGTCGATGGTCTGCGCCTCGACGGAGGCCAGGCACTCGAGCAGGTACGGCATCGCTTCGTACGCCCCGATGATCACGCTCACATCAGGCTGCGCCACGGTCACGTCTCCCCTTGGTCACTGGCAGTTTCCCCCTGGTCGATCCGCTCGACACCTGCAAGACGGACGACCGGCCGGGACGGTTGCCTGGAGATACGTAAAAGAGCCCGGTTTTCGACGGTCACTCCGCGAAAACCGGGCCCTTCTCACCTTTTTCACACGGTCGGCGGCTGTGGCGTCGACAACGCGTCGGAGAGCTCGTCCGCGCCGGGGACACCGGCCGCGTTGCGGGACTCCTGGCCGAGGTTGCGGGTGCCGGCCTTGCGGGCCAGGTCCGCCACCGCGGTGTTGAACTGCTCGATGGAGGTCGGCTCGTCCGGGCCGAGCAGGTACTGCTTGAGCTCCTTGCGGTCCGCCGCCAGCTTGTCGGCGGCCGGGTCGCGGACGGCGGCCAGCAGCTCGCCCAGCTCCGTGGCCTTGTTGGAGAGGATCACGGCCGCGCGCACCGCGGTGTTCTGCCGCTTGAACTCCTCCACGCCAAGACCGGCGGAGTCCGCGACCGCGTACGGCTTGCCGCTCGCGATGAAGTCGGAGACCACGCTGGAGATGTCGGAGACCATCGCGTCGGACACGTTGAAGCAGTCGTACAGGCGCGGCTCGGCGCCCGTGACGACCCGGTGCTCGAAGCTGCCGAAGGAGCGCCAGTAGGCGTCGTTCCACTCGGCACGCAGCCGGGCGACCTCCGCGTGCCGCTCGACGTCGACCACGCCGTCGCGGGTGGCCTCGGCCTCGTCGCCCTTCTCGCCGACGGTGCCGGACAGTTCGGCGATCCGGGCCTCGATGCGGACCAGGTCGGCCTTCGCCGTGTCCTGCTCGGCCGTGTCGGCGGTGAAGCGGGAGTCGGTGGTGCGCTCCAGGGCGGCCTTCTCGACCAGGGCCGTGATGCGCCGGTGCGCGGCGCCGGCCGCGGCGGAGACGGTGCCGGTGAAGGGGTGCGGCTTGTACAGGACGCGGACCGGCGGGTCGGCCTTGATCAGCTTCTTGACGATGTTCTCGCCGGCCAGCACGAGGGAGGTGTTGCCGGGGTCGCCGTCCCAGCCCTCCCAGGTGGGCGCGTACAGGATCGTGGGGATACGACCGTCCACGGCACCCTGCCGGGTCTCGATCGGCGCCAGCTGCGGGCGGCCGACCTCGACGATGTCCTCGTCGCGGACGCCGACGTCGGCGATGGCGTAGCGGTCGCGGCCGGCCCGGCCCGCGGTCCACACCTCGTCGTAGACCTTGCTGAACGGGTTGACGCTGGCCAGCTTGTCGCTGTCGCCGTGGCCGATGAAGACGTGCTTCATGGTGGGCACGCGCAGCAGGTGGATGTTCTTGCCGACGTTCGCCGCGTACAGGGCGACGCGCACGGTGTTCAGGTCCATGTTCATCAGGTGCACACCGCCGGGCACGCAGATGACGGGGACCGTGGTGGGCGCCAGGCTCTGCAGTATGACCCGCTCGCGCAGGATGATCAGCGGCTTGGAGTCCAGCTCCTCCATCGTCTCCAGCCACATGTTGACCTGGTACGTGGAGTCCTTGGAGCCGGAGAAGTACAGCACCGTGTCGGGCCGGTAGTCGCGCAGCCACTCGTCGACGGCGGCCAGCACCTTGTCCGCGTTCGGCGGGATCTTGCTGCCGCGGACGTACGGGACCAGCGCCAGGACGTAGAGGGAGCCCAGGAGCAGGGTGATGCCGATGCCGACGAAGCCGGCGACGGAGTTGTCCACGGCGCAGGAGACCAGGATGCCGATGACGGCGAAGAGGTCGAGGTGGAGCATCTTCTCGGCCGAGCGGTTCAGCAGGCCGGGCGGCGGGGCGTCCGGGATGCGGATGCGCGACTCGAGGTCGACGTTGCGGGTGGCGACCGGCATCCGGCGGCGGTTGCGGATCAGCGTGACCAGCGCGCCGTGCGGGGCCTGGAGGCCGTAGAACGCGATGAAGCACGCTATGGCGCCGTAGTAGATCAGGTTGTCCGCGAGGTCCATGCGGGCCAGCAGCAGGATCAGCAGGAGCTGCCTGATCAGGAAGCGGATCGACAGGCCGGCGCGGACCTTGCTGAGCCGGTTGACGAGGTAGCTGCCCTTGCGGTGCAGATAGTGGTCCGCCAGATACGTCACGGCGGCGGCGGCCGCGAAGGCGTACACGTTCGGGACGAGCGCGGCCAGCATGAGGGCCGGGTAGCCCAGCATCATCAGGGCCGCCGCGGCCAGCTCGGCCGCGCTGCCGACGCGGGCGACGCGAATAGCGGTGGATATCACTGAGAACCTGCTCTGCGAGGGAGTGCCGTTTGGTCTGGGGGTGCGCAGGGTTTGTGGTTATTCGGTAGTAATTCGCCGGAGGTACGGATTCAGGCCTCTGCGAACACTCGGTTAACGAGCGATCGCAGAGGCCTGAATTACCGACGAAGAAGAATTGGCGCCAATTATTACACGCCGTCCTGGCGGTCGAGCACCGAGGCCAGCGCCGCCTCGAAGCCGGAGGCCTGCGCGGCGCCCGCCGTCGGGTCCTGCTGGCGGACGTCGATGACGTGCCCGGTCAGCTCGGACAGCAGCACGTCGAGCGAGGTGCGCGCGACGGCCTCGGAGGACAGCAGGCTGCCCGTCGGCTCCTGGCCGAAGGCCTTGGTGCGCATGGGCGTCGCGGTGCGCTCGGGGTTGACGCAGTTGACCCGGATGGAGTCGCCGGCCCACTCGTCGGACAGGGCCTGGGTGAGGTTCACCATGGCGGCCTTGGTCGAGGAGTAGAGGCTGTACTCGGCGCGGCCCCGGGTGTAGCTGCTGGAGGTGTACAGCAGCAGCTGGCCCTTGGTCTCGGCCAGGTACTTGTACGCCGAACGAGCGATCTGCACGGGAGCCAGGTAGTTGACCTTGAGCGCTTCCTCGATGGTCGCGTTGTCGGTCTCGGCCAGCTTGCCGATGCGCAGCACGCCCGCGGTGTTCACGACGTAGTCGATCCGGCCGGTCTCCGCGTACGCCTTGGACAGCGCGTCGTCGACCTCCTCCGGGTTCTCCACGTGGGTGCCGGTGGTGGAGCGGCCCAGCGCGTAGACCTTGGAGCCGTAGGACTCGGCGAGCGCGGCGATGTCCTTGCCGATGCCGTAGGAGCCGCCGAAGATGACGACCGTCTTGCCGGTCAGGAGCTCGCGGTAGGTCGCCTCGTCCATCTGCTCGGGCGTGGCGGTGGAGGCGAGCTGGAAGAGCTTGTCGGCGATGAAGACGTCGACGGGCTGGGTGACCTTCATGTTGTACTCGTCGCCCGCGACGACGTGGATCGGCACGTCCGGCAGGTACTTGAGCACGACCGAGCAGTCGTCCGTGGCCTGGAAGTTGGGGTCACCGGCGGCGACCTCGTAGGCGCGCTTGATCGTGGCCAGCTTGAAGGCCTGCGGGGTCTGACCGCGGCGCAGCCGGGCGCGGTCGGGGATCTCGGTGATGAACTCGCCGTCGTCGCCGTGCGTGCGGGTCACGATGATCGTGTCCGCGGACGGGATGGCGACGTCGACGGCCTGGAAGCGCTCCAGGGCGACCACGCAGTCGTCGATGACGCGCCGCGACAGCAGGGGGCGCACGGCGTCGTGGAAGAGGACGTTCAGGTCCTCGCCCTCGGCCAGGCCCTCGCCGAGGGCCGCGATGGCGCGCTCGGTGGTCTCGTTCCGCGTGGAGCCGCCCTCGATGATCTTCTTGACCTTGGTGAACCCGGCCTTGGCGACGATCTTCTCGATGTCGGGCACGTATCCCGGCGCCATCAGCACGATGATGTCGTCGATCGAGTCGGCCCTCTCGAAGGTGGTGAGGGTGTGCTCGATGACTGCCTTGCCGGCGATCTTCAGCAGCTGCTTGGGGATCGACAGACCCACGCGCTGGCCGGTGCCACCCGCCAGGATCACTGCGGTGGTACGGGGCTTGGCTATGTGCTGGGACACAGAGGACCTACCTTGGGCGATTGGGAACGGGGAAATGGTCCCACTTGCGGTAACCGCAGTGCAAGGCGAGCGCCGTTCGCTGCATATGTGCCCGCTACCTGGCATTCACCTTGCACTGCTGGTGACGCGGGAAGCGTTGTCCGGGTTCCCGCTTCATCGCTGTGAGTAACTCCACAGGAGCCGGAAATCTACGCAGTGTGACGCCTGTGGTGACGGCCGCGCGGCTCAGTGGCGCCGCAGCTTCTTCAGGCAGCGGTGCCCGAGCACCTTCACCAGCTCCTTGGAAGAGGTCTGGTGAACCGTGCGCGCCTTCGCCGGCGTGGTGTGTCTGACCGGCACCTCGGCGGCCGCGGCGAGCACCCCGTAGAGCGCCTGGGCGGCCACCTCGGGAGCGATCCGCGGCTCGGCCGGCGGCTCCCAGGCGGGCGGTTTCGGCCGGGCCGAGAGAACGCCCGGATCACCGATCACGCGGACGCCCAGCGCGCCGATCCGGCCGGCCATCTCGGCGCCGATCCCGGCGGCCGCGTCGAGGGCCCAGCCCGGGGTGGTGATCTTCACGTCCTCCGGCGAGGGGCTGCACGAGTTCTTCATATGCATGACGGCGCCGTTGCGCACGAGCTTGGAATACAGCTCGTCGGGAAGTCCATTGCCGCGGAATTCCATATTAAGATTCCGCAGCATTTCGGTCTCGGCGAGGGTGAGGGAACGGTTCGCCGCGTCCGGAACCGGCCGCAGCAGCCCCGCGGGCAGTCCGAGCAGCGCCTCGAAGGTCCGCATCAGCCCGTCCCGGTCCGCGTCGTCCACCACGACGACGGTGACCCGCTCGGGCCCGACCACCCCGGCCCATCGCTCCACCAGCCGGTCGTGCCGGTGCCGGCGCCAGAAACTGGGGTTGGGCTTCTCGTACGGGGCCTTGCGGAGCATGTGCTCCAGCCAGTTCTCGTAGCCCATGCGCAGCCCGTTCTGCACGTACTGCTGCCACTGCGAGGGCATGATCCGGGCCAGCGGGCGCAGGGTGACCAGGATGTGCACGCGGTCCCCGCCGAGCTGCTCCACGATCCGGCGTACGGTCGCCTCGTCCTCGGCGTCGGCGAAGAACTCGCTGCTCACCACCGAGGTGCTCCCCTTGGTGGCCGCCACCTGATCCAGCAGCCGCGTCCAGTGTTTGTCGGTCGGCGCGGTGTCGCCCATCATCGCCGGCCGGGCACAGGCGGCCAGCGCCGCCTCCATCGGATGTCGGGTGCTCGCGGGGAACACGACCCCGTACTCGGGTAGTTGCTCCTTCACGGCGAACAACGCGCCCTGGATCGAGGTGGTCCCCGTCTTGTGCGGACCTATGTGCAGCAGCCGGGTGCCTGCGGGCAGCGGGGCAGGCTGTGGGGCGAGGCCTGCGCGACTGCCGTTCACCCTGTCGTCATCACTCGTACAGTCGATCTCCATGGTTAACGGAGGGTAAGAGGAGTACCTGAGATTGGCCTGAGAGTCGCCTGGGACGCGGATGAGGTCACACCAGCTCGACCCCCGGCCGCCCCGCCTCCACCCGCAGCCGGCCCAGCGTGCTCGGCGTCGCCCGCGGGCTCAGGACCGTGTCGACCACGCGCACCTGCGCGTCGATTCCGTCGTGCCGGATGTCGAAGAGGTGGTAGCCGCGGTGGGCGTCGATCAGTTTCCAGTGCGGGTTGTCCGGCATGCGCGGGTCCCACTCGGTGTGGAAGGCGGCCTGGTTCTGGTCGCCGTTGCTGGAGACGGACGTGCCCACGAACTCGGCGCCCACTACAGCGGACCGCGGATCGGCGAAGTCCTTCTTCAGGTCGCTGATCATCGTCAGATGGCGGTCGCCGGTGAGCACGACGGGGTTGCGGACCTGCGCGAACTCCCGCATCAGCGCGTTGCGTTCGGTCTGGTACCCGTCCCAGGCGTCGTAGTACCAGAGCTTGCCCTCGCCGACCTGGAGGTCGGTCTCGGCCATCATGATCTGCGAGGCGATCAGGTTCCAGCGCGCGGGCGAGCCGTGCAACCCGTCGAGCAGCCACTTCTTCTGCTTCGCGCCCAGCATGGTCGACGAGGGGTTCTGGGCACCGGCCTGGCTGGTGGCCTGGTCGCTGCGGAACTGGCGGGTGTCGAGGACGTTCAGCCGGGCCAACTGCCCGAATTCCAGGCGCCGGTACATCTGGATGTGCGGCCCGCTCGGCACGGCGCTCGCACGCACCGGCATGTGCTCGTAGTAGGCCTGGTAGGCCGCGGTGAGGCGGGCCACGAAGGCGTCGTGGGTCTGTTTGCCGGGGTCCTGCGGGATCTCGCCGGCGAAGTCGTTGTCGACCTCGTGGTCGTCGAAGGTGACCACCCAGGGGGCGTTCGCGTGCATCGCGGCGAGATCGGGGTCGCTGCGGTACTGCGCGTACCGGTTGCGGTACTCGACCAGGGTGTACGGCTCTCCCGTGCCCTCGTGCCGGCGCGGTCCCGTCGAGGCCGGCACCGACTCGTAGATGTAGTCGCCGACGAAGAGCACGACGTCGGGGTCCTGCGCGAGCATGTCGGCGTACGGCGTGAAGTAGCCGTTCTGCCAGTTCTGGCAGGAGGCGAGGGTGACCCGCAGCGAGCCGCCGGTGCTGTTCGGCGCGGGGGCGGTGCGGGTGCGGCCGGTGCGCGAGAGCCGGCCGCCCGCCCGGAAGCGGTACCAGTACACGCGGCCCGGGCGCAGTCCGCGTACGTCCACGTGGACGCTGTGCCCGTACTCGGGCCGGGCCAGGGCGACGCCCCGGCGCACCGGCTTGCCGAGCCACTTGCTCTCCGAGATCTCCCACTCCACCTGGACCACGCGGTCCGGCATTCCGCCGCCGTGCAGCGGGTCCGGGGCGAGCCGGGTCCACAGCACGACCCCGTCCGGCAGCGGGTCCCCTGAGGCCACCCCGAGGCTGAACACCCCGTCGGGCAGGGCGGCTTCGGCCGCCCGCGCGGTACCGGGCAGCCAGAGCTGGGCGGAGGCGGCGGCGCCGAGAACGGCGGCCCCCGTGGTCAGAAATCGGCGCCGGTCAGGCGAGATTGCTCCGGTCACGGGTGAACTCCCTTGCCTGTCTGGCCTCTTGGACACCTAGAGGCTCACGCAGGCGGGCGGTCCACCCGTTGAACAGAGGCACTCGTGCACATGACAACCAGGCAGACAGTCGGCACGGGGCCGATCGGTCCACAGACGGTCAGTACGCGAATCCCGAGCCGAACTTCGCCTTCGTGCTGGTGGTGCCGAGGAGAGTGTTGCCGAAGGAGATCGTTCCGCCCGGCGACACGACGGTGCTCGCACCCGATCGGAACGACCAGACGTAACCCGCCTCGCCGTTCTCCCCCGGCGAGCCGACGACCAGATCGGCCTTCCCGTCGTGGTTCGCGTCCCCGAGGTGCACGGCCCGCCCGAAGGCGTCGCCCTTCTCCCCGGTCCCGGGCACGCCGGCGGTGTTCTGCGAGACCGCCCGCGCGCCGGCCCCGGTCGGCCCGGCGGCCGTGCCACGCAGGACCACGACCGAACCGGCGTCGGCGACGGACCCGAGGTTCTCGCCGGGAACTCCGGTGACGACGTCGGGATAGCCGTCGCCGTCGACGTCGGCGATCTGGACGTCGGAGCCGAAGCGGTCGCCCGTCTCCGCGGTGCCGGGCACACCGGGGGTGTCCTGCCAGAAGAACTTCGCCGCCACGCCGTCGGGACCCTCCGCGGTGCCCGGGATCCAGCCGATCCGGCCGCCCTTGACCCAGTTGTGCATGAGGTCGCTGTCGTACCCGTCGACGGCCCGCCCCACCACGATGTCGGCGTAGCCGTCCCGGTTCACGTCCCCGACGTCGAGGTTCTCGCCGCCCTGGAGGCCGGCGCCGTCGACGTCGTAGACGAGGGTGAACGGCGTGAGTCCGTTCTCGGTGCCCAGCCAGTAGACGATCCGCCGGGAGTCGAACTCCTCGGCGTCGTTCTCGGCGGCGACGAGGTCGGTGAGGCCGTCGCCGTTGATGTCGCCGGCGGCGAGGTCGAGGACGCGGCTGTTGTACGGGTCCTTCACCACCTGACCGGCGTAGATCCCGGAGCCGTCGCGGGCGAAGGGGCCGCGCAGCACGGACAGGTCGCGCTGGTCCCGTACGGTCACGACGTCACTCGCGCCGTCGCCGTCGATGTCCGCCGCGATCAGCCGCCCCTGCGCGCCGAGTCCGTCGTGCGCGCTCGCGCCGGCTATGAGCGAGGTCCCGCCCGACAGGCCGTGGGCGCCGCCCCAGAGAACCTCCACCAGGCCGGAGTCGGTGCCTTTCGTGGTGTCCTCGCCGCCGACGCCGACGACCAGGTCGAGGTATCCGTCCCGGTCGATGTCGGCCGTGGTGAGCGCGCTGCCGAAGCGGTCGCCCTGCTCCGGGGTGCCGGGCACACCGGCGCTGTTCTGCGTGAACACCTTGCGCCCCGAGGTGGTCAGCCCGTTCTTCGAGCCGTACAGCACGGCGACGTACCCGGCCTGCGCCCTGCCGCCGACGGTCGCCGCGGGCGCGGCCACGGCGAGGTCGGCGTAGCCGTCACGGTTGAAGTCCTGCGTGACCTTCGGCGCGACCGGTGCGGCCTGGGCGGACGGCGTCACGAGAGAGGTCGTCGCGGTCGCCGCGAGCACGGCGACCGCGACGGCCAGGGCACGACGGGATCTGGGAAGGACGGACTCGGCCATGTCGACTCCGGGAATCGGAAGGGCAGTTGAGCGCGGAGAGGCTCAACTCCCTCGTCCACGCTGCCCGGTTCGACTCGCCATGAGGCAGGGTGGTTGCCCTGAAATGCGCTGCAAGTTCTCCGGACGTTAACCGAACCAGCCCGTCCGGCGCTTGAGGACGAGGCCGTCCAGGCCGAAGCGGGGGTCCGGGGGCGGCAGCCCCCGGCAGACGGCGCCCCCGAACGTCCGGTACTCCTACTCGAACGGGTCGAACTCGCCGAACTCCCGGAGGGACTCGTCGCGCTCGGCGTCCCGGTCCCGACGCCGCTGGGCCGCGGGCCGCGGCGCCTCGAAGCGGTGGTCCTCGCCCCGTCGGCCGAGCATCTCCGCACCGGCCATCACGGTCGGCTCCCAGTCGAAGACGACCGCGTTGTCCTCGGGGCCGATGGCGACGCCGTCGCCGGAGCGGGCGCCCGCCTTCATCAACGCGTCCTCCACACCGAGGCGGTTGAGGCGGTCGGCGAGGTAGCCGACGGCCTCGTCGTTGCTGAAGTCGGTCTGGCGGACCCAGCGTTCGGGCTTCTCGCCGCGCACACGGAAGAGACCGTCCTCCTCCGGTACGACGGTGAAGCCGCTGTCGTCGACCGCCTTCGGGCGGATGACGATCCGGGTCGCCTCCTCCTTCGGCTTGGCGGCGCGCGACTCGGAGATCAACTCCGCGAGCGCGAAGGAGAGTTCGCGCAGGCCCGTGTGCGCGACCGCCGACACCTCGAAGACCCGGTAGCCACGGGCCTCCAGGTCGGGCCGCACCATCTCGGCGAGGTCCTTGCCGTCGGGTACGTCGATCTTGTTCAGGACGACCATGCGCGGGCGCCGGTCGAGGCCGCCGTACTGCTTCAGCTCCTCCTCGATGATGTCGAGGTCGGAGATCGGGTCGCGCTCGGACTCCAGCGTCGCGGTGTCGAGGATGTGCACGAGGACGCTGCACCGCTCGACGTGGCGCAGGAACTCCAGGCCGAGGCCCTTGCCCTGGCTGGCGCCGGGGATCAGACCCGGGACGTCCGCGATCGTGTAGACGGTCTCGCCGGCCGTCACCACACCCAGGTTCGGGACCAGGGTCGTGAACGGGTAGTCCGCGATCTTCGGCTTGGCCGCGCTCAGCACGGAGATCAGCGAGGACTTGCCGGCGCTCGGGTAGCCCACGAGAGCGACATCGGCGACCGTCTTCAGCTCCAGGACGATGTCCCGGAAGTCACCGGGCACGCCGAGCAGCGCGAAGCCGGGGGCCTTGCGGCGGGCCGAGGCCAGCGCCGCGTTGCCGAGGCCGCCCCGGCCGCCCTGCGCGGCGACGAACGAGGTGCCCTCGCCGACCAGGTCGGCGAGCACGTTGCCCGCGCCGTCGAGCACGACCGTGCCGTCCGGCACCGGCAGGATCAGGTCCTGGCCGTCCTTGCCGGAGCGGTTGCCGCCCTCGCCGGGCTTGCCGTTGGTGGCCTTGCGGTGCGGGGAGTGGTGGTAGTCGAGCAGCGTGGTCACGGACTGGTCGACGATGAGGATGACGTCCCCACCCCTGCCGCCGTTGCCGCCGTCCGGGCCGCCGAGCGGCTTGAACTTCTCACGGTGGACGGAGGCACAGCCGTGGCCTCCGCTACCCGCGGCGACATGCAGCTCGACGCGGTCCACGAAGGTGGTCATGGGATGTGCCTCCAGTTACGTACAACAGTGTTTCCAGATCAACACGCGAAAGGCGGACCCGCTTCCCGGAAGGGAAGTGAGGTCCGCCTCGCGAAAGCTTCCGATCAGTTGTCCGAATCAGTCACCTGACTCGGCTACCTGATGTGTCAGGCGACCGGAACGATGTTCACGACCTTGCGGCCACGGTGGGTGCCGAACTCCACCGCGCCCGAGTTCAGCGCGAACAGCGTGTCGTCGCCGCCACGGCCGACGCCCGCGCCGGGGTGGAAGTGGGTGCCGCGCTGGCGGACCAGGATCTCACCCGCGTTGACGACCTGACCGCCGAAGCGCTTCACGCCGAGCCGCTGGGCATTGGAGTCGCGACCGTTCCGGGTGGACGATGCGCCCTTCTTGTGTGCCATCTCTCCTCAGTCCCTTACTTCGCAGCCGCGGGGATCTCAGTGACCTTGATCGCCGTGTACTGCTGGCGGTGGCCCTGACGACGGCGGTAACCGGTCTTGTTCTTGTAGCGAAGGATGTCGATCTTGACGCCCTTGTGGTGGTCCACGACCTCGGCCTGGACCTTGATGCCGGCCAGCACCCACGGGTCGCTGGTCACAGCGTCGCCGTCGACAACGAGCAGGGTCGAGAGCTCGACCGTGTCGCCAACCTTGGCAGTGGAAATCTTGTCAACCTCAACGATGTCGCCGACAGCAACCTTGTGCTGGCGACCACCGCTGCGCACGATGGCGTACACGCGGATCTCTCTTTCGCTCGGAGAACGGCACCCCCGCAGGCCAGCGATCCGGTACGAACACGGACAGCCTCTCCCGGTCGCCGAGGCGTCCGGAAGGTAAGAGGTTTACGGGGATGTGGCATGCCTCTGTTCTGACACGCCGACGGTCTAGGTTACGGGCCCGCTCACGGCCTGGTCAAACCGGGCCGGTCCGCCCCGTAATCGCGGGGGATCCGGCATGGAACCGGAGGGTCCGAATCCTCCTCTTGTACCCCAAAGCACTGCGGCTAGTCTGTGACTCCAGCCATACACATCTTGGCCACCGCACGTCCACGTGACAGCCACCCCGCAGGGCAACCCGACAGGAGAACAGGTTCCTCAGATGCCGACCAAGGTGAGCGTCATCATCCCGGTGTACAACCCTGGAAAGTACATTCAGCCCTGCATCGACTCGCTGTTGAAGCAGACCCTCTCCGTCGACGAGTTCGAAGTCATTTTCGTCGATGACGGGTCGACCGACGAAACGCCCGCCGAACTGGATTCCCTTGCCGCCCAGCACCCGCATTTCCGGGTCGTCCACATACCGAATTCGGGTTGGCCGGGCAAGCCGCGGAACATCGGCGTGGGCGAGGCGAAGGGCGAGTACGTCCAGTTCGTCGACCAGGACGACTACCTGGCCTCGGACGCGCTGCGACGGCTGTACGAGATGGGTCACCGCAACGGGTCGGACATCGTCATCGGCAAGGTGGCCAGCAACTTCCGCGGTGTGCCGCACGGGGTCTTCCGGGTCGACCGGGAGAAGTGCACCATCCACGACGCACCCCTGTACGACAGCCTCACACCGCACAAGATGTTCCGCACCGAATTCCTCCGCGAGAACAACATCGCCTATCCCGAGGGAAAGCGGCGGCTGGAGGACCAGCTCTACATGATGGAGACGTACTTCCCCGCGAAGGTCGTCTCCATTCTCGGCAGCTACACCTGCTACTACTACTCGAAGCGCGACGACGGAAAGAACGCGGGCTCCACCAGGCCGGTTCCGTCCGGCTATTACGGAAACCTCCGCGAGGTCCTCGACGTCGTCATCGCCAACACCGAGCCCGGTGAATTCCGGGACATGCTCCTTCGCCGTTTCTACCGGGTGGAGATGCTCGGCCGGATCAGCGAGCCGAACGTTCTGAAGTACGAGCAGGCCTATCTCGACGAGATGGTCGACGCCATCCAGCCGCTGGCCAAGGACTTCATGGGCGACGGCGTGCACGACGGGCTCGGCGCGATCTCCCGTATCCGCTCCACACTGCTGCGCCGCGACGACCGCGAGGCCCTGCTGCGGCTCGCCGAGTTCGCCCGGGGCGTCAAGGGCGTGGCCCGCCTCGAGGACGTCGCCTGGCAGCCGAACGGCAAGCTGGCCGTCACGGTCACCGCCCGGCTCACCCAGGGCGAGGACGGTGAGCCGCTCAAGGTGCTGCGCCGCGACGACCGCTTCTACCTGCACCCCGAGTACACCGACGGGCTGCTCGGCGAGGGCGAACTGGTCGACGTCACCGACGAGTTGGCCGAGTACAAGGCCGAGATGTCGCTGCGCAACCGCGAGACGGCCGTCGAGTGGCCCTGCGCGATGGAGTTCACCTCCGCCGTCGAGGACCTGGGCGACGGCGCCTGCGAGGTCGTCCTGCGCGGCACCGGTCAGGTCAACCCGCAGGGCGCCAAGGGCCGCGGCCCCGTCTCGCGCGGCTTCTGGGACGTGTGGGTCCCGGTGCGCGGTCTCGGCCTGGTCCGCAAGGCCCGGCTGGGTGCCGACCGCGACCCGAAGGTCGACACGGAGTGCCGCCCGGCGCTGCTCGGCTCCCCGGCCCGCCCGGTCATCCCGTACTTCACCGACCCGCACGGCAACCTCACGCTCGACGTGGCCCGCCGCAGCAAGAAGCTGGCGGAGTACCTGGAGGGCCGTCCGGTGCTCCGGATGCCCGGCAGCCGGCCGGAGCTGCGGCTCGACGTGTTCGCCCGCCCGGCGACCGCGCCGCTGAAGACGGAGCTGGTGCTGACCGCCGAGGGCGGCCGCGCCCACGTGGTACCCGCCCAGGTCGTCCCGATAGAGGGCCGCAGCCACCTCCTCCTGCCCGAGCGGGTGACCGTGCCCGCCGGCCGCTGGCAGGCCTCCGTGCGGCTGGACGGGGAGAAGAACCCCGCCCTCCCGCTCTGCACGGTGACCGTCAACGGCGGCGGACGACTCCGACTGGGCAACGAACTCCCGGTCGTGGACGCGGAGTTGGTCCGCGCGACGGTGACCAGGCGGCGCAAGGCGACGGTCCGCCGCAGGCTGCGCGTGGTCGGCGGTCCGATCGTGCGCCGGCTGCCCTCCGCCGCCCGCAAGAAGGTCCGCCGGCTGGCGGCGAAGTTCGTCGGCTGACCACCGCCCACCCCGGACACACCGCACGACACAGCACACCAAGGATGTGAACGACATGAGGCAGCTCGGCATCGCCGGCGCCTGGGTCCACGAGCCGAAGGTCTTTCCCGACGCGCGCGGCAGCTTCCACGAGTGGTTCAAGGGACCGGACTTCGCCGAGGCCGCCGGCCACCGGCTGAACCTGGCCCAGGCCAACTGCTCGGTCTCCAGCCGCGGCACCCTGCGCGGCGTCCACTTCGCCGACGTACCGCCCAGCCAGGCCAAGTACGTGAAGTGCGTGCGCGGCGCGATCCTGGACGTCATCGTCGACATCCGCACCGGCTCTCCCACGTACAAGCAGTGGGAGGCCGTACGGCTCGACGACGTGGACCACCACTCCGTCTACCTCTCCGAGGGGCTCGGGCACGCCTTCATGGCGCTGACCGACGACGCGACCGTGGTCTACCTGTGCTCCGAGGGCTACGCCCCCGAACGCGAGCACGGCATCAACCCGCTCGACCCCGACCTCGGCATCGAGTGGCCGACGACGGTGGAGCCGGTCCTCTCCGAGAAGGACGCGGCGGCACCGACCCTGGCCGAGGCGGAGGCGCGGGGGCTGCTGCCGTCGTGGGAGGACTGCCAGGCGTACTACGCAGAGCTGCGCGGCTGAGCGACGCAGGGAAGGGGCCTCGCGGACTGATCCGCGGGGCCCCTTTCCGTTTCCGTAGGTCAGCCGGGGACCGGACTGAAGCCGCGTCCGCCCGAGATCCCCGGCCCGAGGTCCAGGTCGGCCGACGTGAAGGTCTGCGTCGGGGCGCCGGAGCGCACGACCCGGATCTCCCCCGCCTGCTCGACCACGAGTTCGGCCGCCCGGTCGCCGTCGGTGTCGAGCAGCACGGCCGAGGTCCCGGGCAGGGCCCGCGCCCCCTTGAGGGTGAGTCCCCCGGCACTCCCTCTCAGGACGAGGACCTCCTGCTTCAGGCCCTTCTCGACCTCGGCCGAGAACACCACGTCGGCGTACCCGTCCCCGTCCGTGTCACCGACCGCGGGCCGGCCGCCGAACGAGCAGAAGGAGAACGGCCCTTGGACCGGCAGCCCCGCCGTGTCCGCCGTGAACCGCTGACTTCGTACCTTGGGCCCTCCGTACAGCACGCCCAGCCGGCTGCCGCCCTCCGGAGTCATGGGGTCGCCCCGCATCTCGCAGGCGAGCCCCGCCACGACGTCGGCGTACCCGTCCTTGTCGATGTCCGCCGTCCTGAGCGAGGAGCCGTAGAAGTCCTCGCCCCGCTCGTCCGTGAGCCGCGGCCCCTTGGACAGCTTCCCGCCCGCGGCGCCCCGGTACAGATAGGTGGCCTCTGCGATGGGTGCCTCGTCCACCAGGGTCCCCCAGGAGACCAGGAGATCGTCCTTGCCGTCCCCCGTGATGTCCCCGAGGGCGGCGGGCACCGCGTCGTAGTGGGCCGGGTCGCTGGGCGTCAGGTCGACGGAGACCGTGCTGTGCGGCACGCCTTTGCGGTCGAACGGCCCCAGCAGCACCCGTACGGCGTTGTCGTGACTCCCGGCGACCCCGGACAGGACCAGATCGGCATGCCCGTCCGCGTCGACGTCTCCGGTGAGCGGCGCGGAACCCGTCAGCCGGGCCGCACCGGAGAGTCCCTTGTCGCTCCCCCAGACGACGAAGACCGTGCGGTAGCCCGCCTGGGTGATGAAGTCGGCTAGCCCGTCACCGTCGAGGTCGGCGCTGAGGCTGCTGCCGGCGCCGCCGAAGCCGCCGCCCTCGCCCGCCTTGCCGAGCCCGAGCCCGTTCTGGGTGACGATCTGCGCTCCCTTGAGCCGGGGGCCCTGTGCGGAGCCGCGCAGGACGGCCGCGTATCCGGCGGCGTACTTCCCGTTCACGGTCGCGGTGGTGTCGGAGACGACGAGGTCGCCGTATCCGTCCCCGTCGAAGTCGGAGCGGACGCCGGGGTGTCGGGGTGGCGCCTCGCCGCCGTCCGAACCGCAGGCGGTCAGCAGCAACACCAGGGCGGCGCCGACGACATGACGTCTCTTCATGTCACCTCCGCCCCTCCGCCCCGGTGTTGGGTTGTACCGCTGTCAGCCCCGCTCCGCCGTCACCAGCGCCGGGAACGCCTCCGTGAGCGCCTCGCGCCAGTCGCGGATCGGCTCGATGCCGGCCGCCGCCCACCGATCGTGGCCCAGCACGCTGTACGCGGGCCGGGGCGCGGGGCGTACGAAGGCCGCGCTCGTGGTGGGCCGGACCCGCTCCGGGTCGGCGCCGAGCCGCTCGAAGATGGCCCTGGTGAAGCCGTACCAGGTCGTCTCGCCCGAGCTGGTGCCGTGGTAGACGCCGGCCGGCGCGGTGCCGGCGAGGGCGCCCTGGCCGAGGCGGACCAGCCGGTCGGCGAGGTCGGCGGTCCAGGTGGGCTGGCCCCGCTGGTCGTCGACGACGTCGAGGGTGTCCTTGACGCCCTCCAGCTTGATCATCGTACGGACGAAGTTGCCGCCGCCCGCGCCGTACAGCCAGGCCGTGCGCACGACGTAGCCGGTCCGCGGGAGGGCGTCGAGGACCGCGCGCTCGCCCGCGAGCTTGGTGCGGCCGTAGGCGCCGCGCGGCCCGGTGGGCGCGTCCTCGGCGTACGGCTTCTCCGCGTCGCCCGCGAACACGTAGTCCGTGGAGACCTGGAGGAGTACGGCACCGTCGGCCGCGCACGCCTCGGCGAGGTGCCGGGCGCCGTCGCCGTTGACGGCCAGGGCCTCGTCCTCGCGGGACTCGGCGTCGTCGACGGCCGTCCAGGCGGCGCAGTTGACGACTACGGCGGGCCGGTGCTCGGCGAGTGCCGTGCGCACCGAGGCCGGGTGGGTGAGGTCGAGGTCGGCGCGGGCGGCGGCGACGGCCGGGATCCCGGCGGCGGCGAGTGCGGCCAGGACGTCCTGGCCGAGCATGCCGCCGGCGCCGGTGACCAGCCAGTTCTGCTTCTGGAGCGGAGGGGTCACAGCGCGGCCCGCTCCTTCAGCGGCTCCCACCAGGAGCGGTTGTCGCGGTACCACTGGACCGTCTCCGCGAGGCCCTGCTCGAAGGTCTTGCGCGGCTCGTACCCGAGCTCCTCGCGGATCTTCGTGCAGTCGACGGAGTAGCGGCGGTCGTGGCCCTTGCGGTCCTCGACGTACTCGACGCTGGTCTCCCAGTCGGCGCCGCAGGCCTTGAGCAGCAGCCCGGTGAGCTCCTTGTTGGAGAGCTCGGTGCCACCGCCGATGTTGTAGACCTCGCCGGCGCGGCCCTTCGTCCGCACCAGTTCGATGCCCTGGACGTGGTCGTCGATGTGCAGCCAGTCGCGGACGTTGCCGCCGTCGCCGTACAGCGGGACCTTCTTGCCGTCGAGGAGGTTGGTCACGAAGAGCGGGATGACCTTCTCGGGGAAGTGGTGGTGCCCGTAGTTGTTGGAGCAGCGGGTGACGCGGACGTCCAGACCGTGGGTGCGGTGGTACGACAGCGCGATCAGGTCGCTGGACGCCTTCGCCGAGGAATAGGGCGAGTTGGGCTCCAGCGGGTGCGTCTCGGGCCAGGAGCCCTCGTCGATCGAGCCGTAGACCTCGTCGGTGGAGATGTGCACGAAGGTCTTGATGCCGGCGCGGTGGGCGGCGTCGATGAGCGTGTGCGTGCCGACGACGTTCGTACGGACGAACTCGGCGCCACCGTCGATGGAGCGGTCGACGTGCGACTCGGCGGCGAAGTGCACCACCTGGTCGTGCTCGGCCATCAGCTTGCCGACCAGTTCGGGGTCGCAGATGTCGCCCTGCACGAAGGCGAACCCCGGGTGCGCGCGCACGTCGTCGAGGTTGGCCGGGTTGCCGGCGTACGTCAGCTTGTCCAGCACGGTGATCGCGACGTCACCGGGTCCTTCGGGGCCGAGCAGCGTACGGACGTAGTGCGAGCCGATGAATCCGGCGCCGCCGGTCACCAGGATTCGGGTGGGAGCGGTGGTCATGAAGAGATCTGCACCTTGCTGTGATCACCGAGCACGAGCCGGTGGGCCGACGGGTTGCGGGGCGCGGGCGTGACCTCGACGTCGCGCCCGATGAGCGAGGCCTCCACGCGGCGCACGCCGGTCACCGAGGATCCGCGCAGGACTATGGAGTACTCGATCTCGCTGTCCTCGATCCTGCAGTCCTCGGAGACGGATGTGAAGGGACCGATGTAGGCGTGCTTGACGACCGAGCCGGCGCCGACGATCGCGGGGCCGACGATGCGGCTGCCGCTGACGTGGGCGCCCGCCTCGATCCGTACCCGGCCGATGATCTCGCTCTCCTCGTCGACCGTGCCCTCGATCAGCGGCTGCACGGTCTCCAGGACGGACCGGTTGACCTCCAGCATGTCGGTGACGTTGCCGGTGTCCTTCCAGTAGCCGGAGATGGTGGTGGAGCGGACGTCGCGCTTGTCGTCGATCAGCCACTGGATGGCGTGCGTGATCTCCAACTCGCCGCGCCAGGAGGGCTCGATGGAACGGACGGCTTCGTGCACGGCGGGCGTGAAGAGATAGACCCCGACCAGCGCGAGATCGCTCTTGGGCTGCTTCGGCTTCTCCTCAAGACCCACCACCCGCCCGTCGGCGTCGAGTTCGGCGACACCGAAGGAAGTGGGATTCGGAACCTTGGTCAACAGGATCTGCGCGTCGGGCCGTTCGGTGCGGAACTCCTCGACGAGGCCCTTGATGCCGCCGACGATGAAGTTGTCGCCGAGGTACATCACGAAGTCGTCGTCACCGAGGAAGTCCTGGGAGATGAGCACGGCGTGGGCGAGCCCGAGGGGCGCGTCCTGGGGAATGTAGGTGACCTCGATCCCGAACTGCGATCCGTCGCCGACGGCCTCCCGGATCTCCTCGGCGGTGTCCCCGACGACGATCCCGACCTCTCTGATCCCCGCCTCGGCGATCGCCTCCAGCCCGTAGAACAGCACGGGCTTGTTCGCCACCGGCACCAGCTGCTTGGCCGAGGTGTGGGTGATGGGACGGAGGCGGGTACCCGCTCCTCCGGAGAGCACGAGTGCCTTCACGTGATAAATCCCCGTTTGTCTGAATTAAGCATCATCTCGGTCACATCATAGCCGCGCTATACAAAGCTAGATTCACCGCTCGTTCACATGGTTGCCTGCTGCGGGTCAATTCGTGGTCGAGGTCACGAGAAAGGGGGCGCGGGGCTTCGGGAGGCGCGAGATCCGGCCATTTCGCCGGTGGCCCAAGGACCCAGGGGCCGGATCAGGGACTGGACCAGGGGATGAGGGCAGCGCGCAGGGGCGGTGGGGAACTCGGTTCTCGCCTCGAACCCGTCGAGCGTCGTACCGCCACGCCACGCGTGCTCCTTACCTGACGCGGGGCCTACAACTGGAGATGCCGTCGGCCGGCCGCGCCGCCTATCCCGCGAGCGTCTCCGCCACGCGCCTGTACCGCTCGGACTGTTCCCTGGCCAGTTCCCAGAGGGCGGGCAGACCGTCCGTCCGAAGCCGCTCCGCCGCTTCCCGCCGGCAGGCCGGCTCGAAGTCGGCGAGGCTCGTGAAGGGGTCGACCTCGGACGGCCAGGCGGCCGTCGCCTCTACGGCGGCGGTCAGCCCTTGCGCGGGCGCGATCTGCTGATCAGGACGAGCGGCGACAAACGCGATGAACACGACTGTCCCCGCGCTCCTGAAGAAGGCCGCGCCCGGCAGTCCCGCCGGGTACTCCCCGTCCAGAGCCCAGTTCATCCCGAAGGCCGGCCCGAGCAGACTGCGGTCGACCTCCCGTTCCCGCCCGCCGAGAAAGTCCACGACGTGCTCCAGGCCGGCCGCGACGACGTCGTACCGCGGGCCGAGCCCGGCCCCGCCGGCGAGCACCCGCACAGCCCCGCCGAGCCGGATGGCCGCGGCGCAGCACAGGGCGAGGCCTGCCGAGTCGAAGGGCTCGTCCACGGTGGTGCTCCTTCCCCGGCGCGCAGCCACCTTCGTCCGGGGCCAGGTTCAGTGGGTCGAACCTGGCCCCGGACCGGGCTACGACCCGGGCTCGCCGAAGGTGTGCAGCCGCACTGTCACACCCTGCTGACGGGCGAAGTCGGCAATGCCCTCGACCGCGGCCGCCAGCGCCTCGCCGAGTCTCCTCAGCTCAGGTACACGGCGTTCCCTGTCGGGCGCGGCCTGCACGGCCTGCCAGGCGGCCTTGTAGGCCTCCTCCAGCGGACCCATCTTCTCGTCATAGGCGATGAGGCTGTCCAGCGCGAGCGCGGGTCGGCTGCTCTGCACGTCGGCCATGTCCAACTGGGCGGTGACCGAGATCAGATCACCGACCAGCTTCACGTGGGCCGTGCCGACCTTCCGGCTCAGCAGGATCTCGGCCAGCACCGCGTTCCAGTGCTCTTCGCGGTCCAGCATCAGTCCTCCCAGCTCTCGGACCGGGCGCGTACGAGGGCGTCGGTGACCTGGCGGAGGGCGGCTTCAGTTGCTTCCGCTCGGTACGTACCTGGTCGACCTTCCTGCCGGATGCTTGGTAGGCGCTTTGGAACGCGATCCACGCCCCGCAAGCCAGGAGCAGTCCTTCAGACGCGGACCGGCCTCGCTCGAACCGTTCCCGGAAGCCCATACGCGGCTAGTGACTCCCCATCCACAGTTCGAGCCGGGCGTGTTCGGCCATGAGTTGCGCGGCGAGTTCGACCACGTCGTTGCCGACGATCTTGCCACCGCAACATCGCCCGCAACGGCACCCCACGGCCCCGGCACTTCGAACCCCTCACCGCCGACGAAGCCCGCCGGCTCCTCACCACCATCCAAGGCCACCGGCCGCACGCTCTGTTCGAACTCGCTCTCCACACCGAACTCCGCAAGCGCGAACTCCTCGGATCGCACCGGGAAGACCTCGACCTCGACGCAGACACCGCCGAAATCCGCCGCACCCTTCAGCGCGCCACCGCAGACAGGCTCACCGCGCTGCCGACCAAGACGCGGGCTTCCGAGCGCCGCGTCGCTCGCCCCACCCAATGCGTCCACTCACTGAAGCACCACCACGAGCGGCAGCAGCGCGACGGCGAGACCGCGGGCGCAGCGAGGCAGCACAGCGGGCACGTGCTTACCACGGTGCAGAGCCGCCCCCCTCCTCCTGGAACAGGGCATCGAACTCGTCGTCATCAAGGAACTCCTCGGCCGCGCCCTTGACACCCTGACGGCACTGGCGGCAGGCATCAGGTGATGCCTGCCGCCAGTGCCGTCAACGACTGCCGTCACGGCGCTCTGAAGCCCCGCCAAAGCGCATCTGACAGAGTCTCACATTTGCCGCAGCGCAGACCATGCCGGAGAAGCGCACCCGGACGCCTCACCGGATCAAGCCTCGCAGTCAGCTTTCGCGCGAGCGAGGATGGCAGTGGCCTCACGAACGGCACCGATGAGCGTGCGCTTCTCCTGGTCGACTTGCGATATCTTCCCGCCCGCCAAACCGTATGCCTTTTCATAATTGACCCAGGATTCATAGGCGATTCGCAGCCCCTCCGAACTGGCCCGACCAACAGCAAATTTCTGGCCAAGCGTCAAAGGGGGTTCACGATGCCCCATCCACAACTCAATTCTGGCTTTGGCGGAAACGAACTCCGCGACAACCTCGATCACGTCGTTGCCGATCATGTTGCTGCCCATCATCTGAACAGCAAGATTGATCGCCGTTGAAGCCGTGGGGCCTCGCAACTGCTCGGGTGCTTCCCAGTTCGGCGGCTGACCCTTGAGCGACTCCCAACCATCAGCTGCCACGATCAGAGCCTCCTCTGCGGGTGGGAAGAATTGAGTAGCCAACCGGCGATATTCTGAGATTCATTGGCCGGTACGTCCACTCCACCAGCCCTCAAGATTCTCGCGCAGTAGGTCACGCAGTTGTTTGTATTGTTGTCGTGTGGACCGAGATTGACATCCTCCATAGCATACTGAGCCCGCTGCGCATTCCTTGCGTTGGGAAGCGGAACCCTGACAACAATCGTGCCGGACGAATGGGGTCGAGCGCGAACGCCAGGAACCGAATCCGAGCCTGGCTGCGAACCTGCCTCGGTGTGCATCGTCGTGTCTCCGTGCGTAACCGAGACGGACGCGTGCCCCTCGACGTCGTCGAAGTAAACATCCGCGTACCCCTCGTCGCAGTTGTGAACGAGTACCGGAGTTGCCCCCGCCAGCACATAGTACGAGTGGATCCCGGTGACAGTCAGGTCATGCGTCCGCTGCCGCTGCTCGTAGTGCCGGTTGCCCGTGATCTCGACCGTCGTGCCCGACGCCGTACGCAGCTTCATGCCGGGTTCGAGGGCGCCGGCCTTGATCCATGCGCCCTCCGACACCACCCAGAACGGGTGGGTCGTCGTGGCGATCAGGGCCTGCTTCTTGCCCGCCGGCGTCTTCACCGTCAAGTCGGAGAAGGACTTGTCGTCCTCCGTGACGATCGTGCCCGCCACCTCGCGGACCGTCGTCCTGCCCGTCTTCGCGTCGGTCGTGACGACCTTGTCGCCGAGCTTGACCTTCTCGATCGGCTTCGTACCGCCGCCGGCCAGGAGGACCTTTGTGCCGGGTAGGAAGCTATGGCATTCAGGGTCCGACTTCTTCGACTTCTTGAGTGCGGCCGCCGACATCTCAGGACGAGGCCGCAGAGGGACGTCGCAGCAAAACAGGACGGCCCACCCGGTAAGAACCGGGCGGGCCGTCCATCACACTGCGCAGTAAGCGCGTCAGTCCTCGGTCGAGGCCGACACACCCGACGGGGACTGCTCCGCCGCCACCGTCTTCTTCGACGCGGACTTCTTCGCGGTGGCCGTCTTGGCCGCCTTCTTGACCGTCGCCTTCTTCGCGGCCGTCTTCTTGGCCGCGGTCTTCTTGGTGGCGGTCGCCTTGGTCGCGGCCTTCTTCGCCGTGGCCTTCTTGGCCGTCTTGCGGGCCGTCTTCTCGGCCGCCGGAGCCTCGGTGCCCGCCTCCGCGGACTCCTCGGGCGCGGCCTGGGCCGGCGCCTCCGCCGACGGGACGACCACGACGGCCGCCTCCTCGGACGCGGTGGGCGCGGTGGCCTTGCGGACGGCGCGGCGGCGCGGACGGGCCGGGGCCGCGGTCTCGACCGGCGCCTCGGGCTGCTCGGCCGCGGCCGGAGCCGCCTCCGGCTGCCGCTCGGGCGCCATCTCGGCGACCGTCACCACGGCGGCCTCCGCTCCCGCGGGCGAACCGGCGGGCGCGGACACCTTGCGGGTGGCGCGACGACGGGTACGTCCCTTGGGCGCGGCCTCGTCGACAGCGGCAGCCTCGGCCGGGACGACCGGGTCCGCCACCGCGGCGGGCTCGGCGAGCGCCTCGGCGGCCGACTCCGAGCGCACCGGTCGCTGCGCTGCGGCCTCGGCCGTCACGGACTGCGCCGTCGGCGCCTCGGGCGCGGACTGCTCCGCCCGCTGCTCGCCCGTCCCGTACTCGTCGGACCCGTGCTCGTCCGAAGACCTGTGCTCGTCCGACCTGTTCTCCCGTCGGGGCGCACCCGCCGGGGCCGACGCACGCCGGCCGGCCCGGCGCCGCGAACGGCCACCGCGGACCGCGGCCTCCGCCTCGGCGACGCTGCTGTACAGCTCCTCGTCGGGCGTGAACGCGGGCCCGTCGAGCGCGATCGGCTCGGCCACCTCGGCGGCGACCTCGGCCTCCGTCTCGGTCTCCTCGTGCGTGTCCACGGCACCCGCGGACTCGTGCTCGTGCTCGTGGGTGTGCCCGTCGCCGCCGCGCCCGCGCTTCTTGCGCTTGCCGCCGCCACCGGCGGAGCTCGGCTGCTCCATGTGCACGATGACACCGCGCCCGTTGCAGTGGACGCAGGTCTCGGAGAAGGACTCCAACAGTCCCTGGCCCACCCGCTTGCGGGTCATCTGCACGAGCCCCAGCGAGGTCACCTCGGCGACCTGGTGCTTCGTACGGTCCCGGCCCAGGCACTCCAGCAGGCGCCGCAGCACCAGGTCCCGGTTGGACTCCAGGACCATGTCGATGAAGTCGATGACGATGATGCCGCCGAGGTCACGCAGCCGCAGCTGGCGGACGATCTCCTCGGCCGCCTCCAGGTTGTTGCGCGTGACGGTCTCTTCGAGGTTGCCGCCCTGACCGGTGAACTTGCCGGTGTTGACGTCGACGACGACCATCGCCTCGGTCCGGTCGATCACCAGCGAACCGCCGCTGGGCAGCCAGACCTTGCGGTCCAGGGCCTTGGCGAGCTGCTCGTCGATCCGGTACGTGGCGAAGACGTCGACCTCGGAGGTCCACTTCGACAGCCGGTCGGCGAGGTCGGGGGCGACGTGCGAGACGTAGCCGTGGATGGTGTCCCACGCCTCGTCACCGCTGACGACGACCTTGGTGAAGTCCTCGTTGAAGATGTCGCGGACGACCCGGACCGTCATGTCCGGCTCGCCGTAGAGCAGCGTCGGCGCGTTCGAACTGCCGCCGTTCTTCGACTTCTTCTGGATGTCCTCCCACTGACCCTGCAACCGCTCGACGTCACGGCGCAGCTCGTCCTCGCTCGCGCCCTCGGCTGCGGTGCGCACGATGACGCCCGCGTCCTCGGGGACGATCTTCTTGAGGATGGTCTTCAGCCGGGCCCGCTCGGTGTCGGGCAGCTTGCGGCTGATGCCGGTCATGGAGCCCTCGGGGACGTACACGAGGTAGCGCCCGGGGAGGGAGACCTGGCTGGTCAGGCGCGCGCCCTTGTGTCCGATCGGGTCCTTCGTCACCTGGACGAGCACGGACTGGCCGGACTTCAGGGCGGCCTCGATGCGGCGCGGCCCGTTGGCCATGCCGAGGGCCTCGAAGTTGACCTCACCGGCGTACAGGACGGCGTTGCGGCCCTTGCCGATGTCGATGAACGCGGCCTCCATCGACGGCAGCACGTTCTGGACCTTGCCCAGGTAGACGTTGCCGACGTACGAGGTGGCCTGCTCCTTGTTGACGTAGTGCTCGACGAGCACGCCGTCCTCCAGGACGCCGATCTGCGTGCGGTCGCCGTACTGGCGGACGACCATCACGCGCTCGACGGCCTCGCGGCGGGCCAGGAACTCGGCCTCGGTGATGATCGGGACGCGGCGGCGCCCCTGCTCACGGCCTTCGCGGCGGCGCTGCTTCTTGGCCTCCAGACGGGTCGAGCCCTTGATGGACTGCACCTCGTCGGACGGCTCGGACTGCTTGCGCGGCTCGCGCACCTTGACGACCGTGCGCTCCGGGTCGCCCTCGGTGGGCTCGTTGTCCGGACCGCTGTCACCGGCGCGGCGACGGCGACGACGGCGACGACGGCTGCTGGAGCTGGAGCCACCGGAGTCGGCGCCCTGCGCGTCGTCGTCGGACTCGTCGTCGTCCTCGTCGGTCCGGTCGGTGTCCTGCGCGGCGGCGGGCTCGTCGGACTCGTCGTCGTCGACGGCATCCTCGCCCCCGGCCTCGGCCAGCTCGCCGCGACGACGGCGACGGCCGCCCCGGCGCCGGCGCCGGCGCGAACCGGTGTCCTCGGACTCGTCGTCGTCGACGGCGTCCTCGGCCGACTCGTCGGCCTCCTCCGAATCGTCCTCGACGACGGGCTCGACGGGCCGCGACTCGGCCTCCTCGGCGAACGCGGCACCCCGGCCGCGACGACGGCGGCGCGGCGCGGCGGGCGTCTCCTCGACGCGCTCCACACGCTCCACGGGCTGCTCGTCGATCTCGTCGGCCTCGTCGGTGTCCACGGCCTCGGCGGCGGCCTGGGCCGCGGCGCGCTCGGGCGTCTGGAACTGGAACGTGGGCTCGGTGAACACGGGCGCCTGGAACACGGCGACCGAGGGGCGCGCGGGCCTGCGCGGCGCGCCGTCCTCGTCACCCTCGCTCGCGTCGGCGACCGCCGCGGGCGCGGCGAATCCACCGGCGGCCTTACGGGCGGACCGGCGACGGGCCCGACGCGGGCCGCCGTCCTCCTCAGCGGAGGCAGGGGCGGAAGCAGCAGGGGCTTCGGCGGCGGGCGCCTCGACGGCAGCGGCCTCGGCGTCACGCCCGTTCACGGGAGAGGCGGCGGGTGCGTCGGCGGTCTCCACCGACTCGGCCGCCTGGTCGGCCCGGATTTCCGTGGGCTCACCGGCGGGCGCGGTCACCCGGCGGGTGGCGCGACGGCGGGTACGACGGGGAGCGGCGTCCTCGTCGGCGGAGGCGGGGGCAGGTGCTTCGGCGACAGCCTCGGTGGAGGCGGCGGGCGCCTCGACGATGACCTCGGCCTCGGCGGCGTCCGCACTCGGCGCACCGGCGGGCGCGGAGGCCCTACGTGAGGCGCGACGGCGGGGACGACCGGCGTCCGGGGCCTCCTCGACCGCGGCCTCGGCGGCGGCGGCGGCGGAAGTCTCGTCGACGGCGGGCGCCGCCACGGTCGTGGCGGGCACGACGGTCTCGGCAGCCTCAGCGGCCACCGGCGCACCGGCGGGCGCGGACACCCGGCGGGTGGCCCGACGGCGGGTACGGCGCGGAGCGGCCTCCTCGTCGGAGTCCGCCTCCTCGACGCTCTCGGGCGCCGCCACGGCGGGCACCTCGGCGGTCGCGGGCACCACGGTCTCGGCCACCTCGGCGGCCACCGGCGCACCGGCGGGCGCGGAGGCACGACGGGTCGCACGACGCCGCGGACGACCAGCGGGCGCGGCTTCCTCAGCGGCGACTTCCGCCACCGCGGCCTCGTCCGTCTCTTCGGTCCCGTCCGTCTCTTCGGTCGCCGCTACCTCAAGGGTCTCGTCGACCTTCTCGTCGTCCTCGGCCGGTATGGCCGGCGCGACGACGTCTTCCGGTGCCTCGGCGGCACCGCCGACCGGTGGACCTGCGGGTCGGGAAGCGGCACGGCGCCGACGACGCGGCGGCAGTGTGTCGCTGGGGGTGTTCTGTTCGGAACCCTCGATGGGTTCGGTCGGTTCGAGCATGCGGGCGTTTCTCCCGTCAGGCTCCCGGGCGCCGCACCTGGTCCGGTGTCGATGGCATCGACCACCGCTGACGTCCGCGGCTCGCGCGATGCGCGGTGCCGCCGTCCGGGGCGCGGGCGCCGCACGGGAACTCTCTAGTGTCCTGTCTCGCCGGTTCCGTACGCCATGTTGCGTACGGCCTGGCGAAAGTCTTGTGGTCAGTGCACTGCCCGACCCAGGTGGCTCCCGAGTACGAGGGCGGCGCTACGACGTCCGTCCTTCGCGGGACCTTCCTTACACCGGCGCCTTCGCGGCGGCAGCGGGATCGGCCGTGGATACAGCCGTCGCAGCCTCGCGGTCGGGCGCGAGCGGGTCGGTCACCGTGCCGGTCTCTTCATCGAGCAGCCCCTGCGCCAGCCTGGTCACCGCTGCGGGGACCGGCGGCGCCAGGTCGGCCACGGCGCGGAGACCGGACAGGACGTCGTCGGGTCGTACGGCAGGCGTCACGTGCCGAACAACCAGCCGCAGTATCGCACAGGGCTGGTCCGTCGGCCTATCTGCCTGCGAACTGTGCGTTTCCAAGTGTACGACCGCGGAGCGCGCGTCGAAGGTTCGAACGCCGTTCTTGGTCATGCGCTGGACCTCGACGGCACCGGCGGCGTTGAACGCGCCGACGGCCCGCTCGGCCTCCGCCGGATCCACGCCGTCCAGCCGCAGCTCCCACACGGAAGCCGTGAGCCGGTCCGCGAGCCCGGAGGTCCGGGCCTCCACCGCGTCCACGACATCGAGCCCGGTGGGCATCGACTCGTCGAGCAGCGCTCTCAGTTTCTCGGGATCGCGCGCCGCGGTGAGCGCGATCTCCAGGTACTCCGCCTCACTGCCCGTGCCGGTGGGTGCGGCATTGGCGTACGACACCTTCGGATGCGGCGTGAACCCCGCCGAGTAGGCCATCGGCACCTCGGCACGGCGCAACGCACGCTCGAAGGCGCGCTGGAAGTCACGATGGCTGGTGAACCGGAGGCGGCCGCGCTTGGTGTAGCGCAGTCGGATGCGCTGCACCGCGGGAGCGGGAGGCGGGCCTTCGGGCTGTCGCTTGCCCAGTGTCGTTCAGTCCTTCGTGAGTGCGGTCGTACTGCTACCTAGAGTACGTGCCTCGGGCCCCGACGGTTCCCGGGCGCCGACGATCTCGACGGGCGCGGGCTCCCCGAAGAGCATCCGCCGGAAGTCGGCCCGCGCCTGCCGCACGGACTCACGGGCCGCGGTCAGCGCCTCCCTGCTCGCCCGTCCCACCGTGCGCGCGACCTCGGCGACGGGCCGCACCACGGCGTCCCGTACGACGTGTCCGACCGGCGTCAGCACGGTCTGGTACACCCACCGCACGGGCTCGACGAAGATCCACCGGAAGAGGGTGCCGAGGAACCGTCCGACGGCGAGCGAGATCCGGGACGCGATCCGCCACCCGTGCCCGAGCGCGTCCGCCACCTCCCGCCCGACGACGGCCAGCAGGTGCCCGACGGGCACGAGCACCCACTGCCACAGGGCGAGCGCGGGCAGGACGAACAGCACGCGTGCGATCCAGTACAGCCCGACGCCGATCGCCGACAGCGCGATACCGATCCCGCGGACGATCCCGGTGACGACCGTGCTCGCGAGCCACACGAGCCCCTTGGCGCACCACACCACCGCCCGCCCCACCGGCGTCACCACCCACACCACGCCCCGCGCGACCCACAGCACACCGTGCCCGACAGGCGTGAGCACGCGCGCGTAGAACCACATCAGTCCGGCCCCGAAGCTCCGCGTCAGCCAGGCGAGACCATGCCCGACCGGCGTCAGCACGTACTCGTACAGCCACGTGAGGGGTACGACCACGAGCACGCCGAACAGCCACCCCAGCGCCTTCCCGAGAGGCACCACCCCGAACCGCCACAGCCCCACGAACGGCCACACGAAGACGGCCCGCGCCAGCCACGCCAGCGCCCGCCCCACCGGCGGGAACACCCTGTCCGCCAGGAACCGCCAGGCGACGACGAGCGCGTCCCACACCACCGTCGCCGGCGCGACGACGAGCACGCCGAACAGCCACCCCAGCGCCGCCCCCAAGGGCACCACCCCGTACCTCCACAGCGCCACGAACGGCCACACGAAGACGGCGCGCGCGAGCCACTCCAGTGCCCGTCCCACCGGCCGGAACAGCCTGTCCGTCAGGAACCGCCCGGCGACGACGAGCCCGTCCCACACCATCCGCGCCGGCACGATCAGCACCAGCGCGACGATCCGCACGGGCAGGCGTATCGCCACGACGAGACACCCCTCGGGCGTCTGCCGCGCGGGCCGTTCTGCGGGGAACTTGTCCAGGTCCATACCGAGCTAGACGCATTGGCCCCCGCTACGGATGCGCTCCCCGACCGGTCGGCCCGCTCACGATTTGGTGTCGGTGCGCGCCGAGGACCACTGCAACAGGAAGCGCAGGGCCTCGTGGGACGGCGAGCCGGGTTCCGCCGTGTAGGCGACCAGCTGCTGGTCGGGATGGGTGTCGACGGAGAACTGCTGGACGTCGAGGGTGAGGGTGCCGGCGACGGGATGGCGGTAGACCTTGGTGAGTTGACGCGGCCCGCGCACCTGATGACTGGCCCACCAGACACGGAAGTCCGGGTCGCGGACGCCGAGTTCACCGACCAGGGCGGCCAACGCGGGGTCGTGCGGGGTGCGTCCGGCCTCCATGCGCAGCACGGCGACGCACTCGCGGGCGGCCCGCGGCCAGTCCCCGTACAGGGCCCGGAAGTCGCCGTCGAGGAAGGTCAGCCGGATCAGGTTGCGCTCGGGCAGGGGCAGTTCACCGAAGTCGGTCAACAGCGCCGCGGCCCCGCGGTTCCAGGCCAGTACGTCCATCCGCCGGCTCAGGACCGTCGCGGGCACGTCGGACATGGTGTCCAGCAACTCGCGCAGCCGGGGCGCCACTTCCGTACGCCCTGCCCGTCGCCGCGCGGGACCGGCGGCGGAGACGTCGGCGACGTCCGCGACGGCGAACAGGTAGTCCCGTTCGTCCGGAGCGAGGTGCAGGGCGTCGGCGAGCGCGTCGAGCACCGGCCGCGAGACCCGCCGGGTACGCCCCTGCTCCAGCCGTACGACGTAGTCGACACTGACGTGCGCGAGCTGGGCCAGCTCCTCCCGCCGCAGCCCCGGCACCCGCCGCAACCGCCCGTCGTCCGGCATCCCGACCGCGCGCGGATCGAGAGCGGCGCGACGGGAGCGCAGAAAGGCGCCGAGTTCGTTGCCAGGGTTGTCGACCATGTCTCCAGTGTCCGCGCGACCGGTCCCGGGTGCCTGGTACTGGTCTGCATAGGCAGGGTCGTCCCTGGCACGGGGGTGCGGGCCGGCGCGACGGTGAATCACGAACCCACCGTCCCGACCCGATCGAAAGCGCAGGACACCTCATGCGAACGGACGTCACCTTCCTCAGCGCGGGCCTGAAGATCGCAGCCCACCTACACACCCCTGACCACGCGGCTCCCACCCCCCTCCCGGCGATCGTCGTGGGCCACCCCGGCAGCGGTGTGAAGGAACAGACGGCGGGCCTGTACGCACGCCGGCTGGCCGAGCACGGCTTCGTCGCCCTGGCCTTCGACGCGGCCCATCAGGGCGAGAGCGAGGGCGAACCGCGCGGCCTGGAGGACCCGGCCCAGCGGGTCGAGGACCTCAAGGCCGCGGTCTCCCACCTCACCACCCGCGCCGACGTCGACCCCGACCGCATCGGCGTCCTCGGCATCTGCGCCTCGGGCGGCTACGCCCTGACGGCCGCCGCGACCGACCGGCGCGTCCGGGCCGTGGCCACGGTGAGCGCCGCGGACATCGCCCGCCAGTTCCGCCTGGGCGCGGACGGCACGCAGAACCCGGCGGTCTTCCAGGACATGCTGACGGCGGCGGCGACGGCCCGTACGGCAGGGGCCCACGGCGAACCCCCGCGGACCTTCCCCCTCTTCCCGGCCACGGAGGAGGAGGCCCGCAAGGCCGGCCCGCACGTGTACGAGGGCTGGGAGTACTACTGCACACCCCGCGCCGCCCACCCCCGCTCGGCCAAGTCCCTGACCTGGACGAGCGTCGACCACCTCGCCCTCTTCGACGCCTTCCACGCCCTCCCCCTGCTGTCCCCGCGCCCCCTCCTCCTCGTCACCGGCCGCGAGGCGGTGACGTCCTGGATGAGCGTGGAGGCCTTCCAACGCGCCACCGGCCCGAAGGAACTCCACTGGATCGAGGGGGCCACACACGTCGACCTCTACGACAAGGACGGCCCTGTCGACGAGGCGGTCACGGAACTGACGCGGTTCTTCACGGCGCACCTGTCCTGACCCGCGCTCCTGCCGTACCGGCTGGAGAGGCACACTTTGCCTGTCCCAGTCGCATCGCCAAGAGGATGACTCGCGCATGATCACGCTCACGAAGGAAGACGGTCCCGCGGATCTGGACGGGGTGACCCACCTGTCGATCGGGGTCTCCTGGGATCCCACCGCCGGCAGCAGCGGCGGGATGATGGGGATGCTCCGCCGCAAGAGCGGCACCGACCTCGACCTGATCGCCATCGCCATGCAGGGCGCGGACCCGGTCCGTCTCGCGGGCCTCGATTCGCTGGACCCCATGGGCAACGGCTCGTTGGTCCACAGCGGCGACAACCAGACCGGACGCGGAGACGGCGACGACGAGACGGTCACCGTCGAATTCGGCCGCGTACCCGCCAACATCACATCCATCGTGTTCGTCGCCGCCGCCTACAAGAAGGGCAGCTCGTTCCAGAAGGCCCGCAACATCAGCTTCAAGGTCTACGACGCGACCGGAGGCACCGCCCAGCAGGTCGCCGACATCTGGCCGAGCCTGCTCAGCCAGGACAACGGCTGCGCCGTGGCCAAGGCGCTGCGGGTCGGCACCACCTGGAAGCTCGAAGTGATCAATACGACGGGCAAGATCAAGCAGGGTGACGAGCACGCGCTGATGCGCTTCGCCGCCAGCAAGTAGCCCGGCGGGGAAAGGGCCCGGTCCGTCTCGACCCCTGCCTGACCGATCAGCGGGCGATCACGTCGAACTCGTTGCCCTCGGGTCGGCGAACGTGGCGTAGTGGAGCCGGCCGGCCTCGACCTCGTTGAGCTTGGTGGCGCCCAGGCCGGTCAGCCGGGTCACCTCCGCTTCGAAGTCCCCGGTGACGAAGTCGAAGTGCATCCGGTTCTTGACCGTCTTGTCCTCGGGGACCTGGCGGAAACCGATACGCGATCCCGGGACGGCCGGGTCGGCGGCCACGCCCGCGCCCGCCTCGTCCGCACCCTCGTCGACGGCCCGGCCGAGGGCTTCGGCCCAGAAGGTCGCGACGGTCTTGGCGTCACGGGCGTCGAAGGTGACACCCAACACGGAGATGGACATGGTGCCCTGCTTTCTGTCGTCACACGCTTGTCACTAGTCACTTGTCACGCGCCGTCGGCCACAGCCCGGCTCACGGCCACGTCACGACCGTAAACCCGCCTACTTCATTTTTGCAAGTTAACTTGCAACAAGCCCACAGCAGGCATAACCCGAAGCTGACTACACTCATTGCATGAAACGTCGTGCCTTCGGTCAGTACTGCGGTCTCTCCCGCGCCCTGGAGCTGGTCGGTGAGCGGTGGGCGCTGTTGGTCATTCGCGACCTGGCGGTGCGGCCGCAGCGGTACAGCGACCTGCTCGGCGGGCTGCCCGGCATTCCCACGAACGTGCTCTCCACCCGCCTCAAGGAGCTGGAGGAGGCCGGCATCGTCGAGCGCCGCGCGGTGTCGACGCCACAACGCGGTGTCGTCTACGCCCTCACGCCCGCCGGCCGCGACCTCGAACCGGCCGTATGGGCCCTCGGCCGCTGGGGAACCACCCAGCTCGGCGAGCCCCGGCCCGGTGAGATCGTCACCGCCTCGGCGGTCGTCATGGCGCTACGGGCCGTCTTCGACTCCGACCGGGCGGCCGGACTGACCGCGACCTGGGAGATCCACGCCGGCGACCTGGTGGTCCACGCCGCCGTCACCGACGGCCGGCTCGAAGCCGGCAGCGGTCCGCCCCCGGTCCGGCCCGATCTCGTGATCACCTTCGAGCCCGACGACCTGCCGTCCTTCGTGGCACTCATGCAGGCCGCCAAGTGCGGGCTGGTGGAACTGGACGGGTCGCGCGAACTCCTGGACACGTTCATCCGGGTGTTCTCCAGCGCGCAGCCGGCCATCGACCGATGAGTTCCACCGCCGCCCGAGGTCTACCCCTCCACGAGCCAAAGCCGTGCCCGAGCTCTGTGAGGGAACATGACCACCAACGCACTGCCACTGCCCCCCGTCGTGGACACCGCGACGTGGGAACACCGCCTCGAAGCCCTGCGTGCCCGCGAGAAGGCCGCGACGCGGGAGCTCGACGCCATCGCCGCTGAGCGTCGGCGGCTGCCGATGGTCGAGATGCCGGACTACACCCTTGAGGGCGAGGACGGCCCCGTACGGCTGGCGGACGTCTTCGAGGGCAAGAGCCAGCTGATCGTCTACAACCACATGTGGTTCGACGGCAAGGAGTGGCAGTGCCCGGGCTGCACCGGGCTCACCTCGCAGTACACCCGCCTGAAGTTCCTGGACAACTACGACGCCCGATTCGTCGTCGTCACCCAGGGCCCGATCAAGGAGGCGCTCGCCTACCGGCACCGCGTCGGCAACCGGATGTCGTGGTACTCGACCGCGAACAGCCCCTTCGGCACCGACGTCGGCGCGCCCCCCGGCGGCGGCTTCGCGGTCAACGTCTTCCTGCGCGACGGCGACACCGTCTACCGCACCTGGCACACCACGGGCCGCGGCACCGAACAGCTCAGCCACACCTTCCCGTTGATCGACATCCTGCCCTACGGCCGCCAGGAGGAATGGCAGGACTCCCCCGACAACTGGCCCCAGTCCCCCACCTACAGCGGCTGGGCCAACTCCCAGGAGATCGCCGCGTTCTACGGCCCTGAGGCCGACGGCAGCTGAACGGACCGCGGGCGACGAGTGGTCGCCGCCCGCCCGGGAGGCCTTCGGCCTGCGTACGGGGTTCGACGGCGGAGGGACCGCGGCGACGTTCGGGGCGGCGAACTCCCGGTTGGTCAGGGTCTGTTGGCGAATGACGGCGGGCAGGTCCGGCAGGGCCAGCAGTCTGTCGCACGCCTCGACGGAGGCCGCGAACTCGCCGACCCAGTACGCGGTGATCGAGAACTCGAAGAGGAGCCCCCAGCGGTACACCCAGGGCCTGGTGAACAGCAGGTCATCCGGCTCCGGACAGCACTCCTCGGGCCGCTGGCGCGGAACAGGTTCAGGAAGGCGGGCATGGTCACCTCGCTCGCCCTGGTCCTGGCGGCCGGCGTGGCCGACCCGACCGCCGCGGCGACGCGCAGCGTGACCGACCAGGCGAGGGCGACGGCCGGCAACGGCGGCGACCACTGCAAACCGGGCCACCCGCACGAGTCCCGACCCCCCGGCCACAAGACCAACTGCAAGGGACCGACGGGCCCCACCGACCCCCGCCGTCCCGTCCCCCACGCCCGCAACGGCCCCTGGTCCCCCCCCCCTGAACTCACCCGAGCCGGGCAACGTCAACAGCGCCACCTGACCACCCCTCACACCTCGGCCCGGCCACGTCGAACGACGCGACCGGGCCGGCTGCGCAACAGCGCCACTCCAGAGCCACCAACGGCACCACGTCAGTGCGAGTGCCCCCCAGGCGCAGCAGCCGCGTTCTTGACCGTAAGAGGCAGCAACTTCTTCCCCGTAGGCCCGATTTGGATGGAAGTGTCCATCTGCGGACACACCCCACAGTCAAAGCAAGGCGTCCACCGGCAGTCCTCCACCTCCGTCTCGTCCAGCGCGTCCTGCCAGTCCTCCCAGAGCCAGTCCTTGTCCAGGCCCGAGTCGAGGTGGTCCCAGGGCAGGACCTCCTCGTACGTCTTCTCGCGGGTCGTGTACCAGTCGACGTCGACGCCGAAGGCCGGCAGCGTCTTCTCCGCGCAGCGCATCCAGCGCTCGTAGGAGAAGTGCTCGCGCCAGCCGTCGAAGCGGCCGCCGTCCTCGTAGACCGCGCGGATCACCGAACCCACCCGCCGGTCGCCCCTCGACAGCAGGCCCTCGACGATGCCCGGCTTGCCGTCGTGGTAGCGGAAGCCGATCGAGCGGCCGTACTTCTTGTCGCCGCGGATCTTGTCCCGGAGTTTTTCGAGGCGCGCGTCCGTCTCCGCCGCCGACAGCTGCGGGGCCCACTGGAACGGGGTGTGGGGTTTCGGGACGAAGCCGCCGATCGACACCGTGCAGCGGATGTCGTTCTGGCCGGAGACCTTGCGGCCCTCGGCGATCACGTTCATCGCCATGTCGGCGATCTGGAGGACGTCCTCGTCGGTCTCCGTCGGCAGGCCGCACATGAAGTACAGCTTCACCTGGCGCCAGCCGTTGCCGTACGCCGTGGAGACGGTCCGGATGAGGTCCTCCTCCGTGACCATCTTGTTGATGACCTTGCGCATGCGCTCCGAGCCGCCCTCCGGCGCGAAGGTCAGGCCCGAGCGACGCCCGTTGCGCGTCAGCTCGTTCGCCAGGTCCACGTTGAAGGCGTCCACCCGCGTCGACGGGAGGGACAGGCCGATCTTGTCCTCCGTGTACCGGTCCGCCAGGCCCTTCGCGATGTCGCCGATCTCCGAGTGGTCCGCCGAGGACAACGACAGCAGGCCCACCTCCTCGAAGCCCGTCGCCTTGAGGCCCTTCTCCACCATCTCGCCGATGCCCGTGATCGAGCGCTCGCGCACCGGGCGGGTGATCATGCCCGCCTGGCAGAAGCGGCAGCCGCGCGTGCAGCCGCGGAAGATCTCGACGGACATGCGCTCGTGGACCGTCTCCGCCAGCGGGACCAACGGCTGCTTGGGGTACGGCCATTCGTCGAGGTCCATCACCGTGTGCTTCGAGACGCGCCACGGGACGCCCGACCGGTTGGGGACCACGCGGGCGATCCGGCCGTCGGCGAGGTACTCGACGTCGTAGAAGGCCGGGATGTACACCGAGCCCGTCTTCGCGAGGCGGAGGAGGACCTCCTCGCGGCCGCCGGGGCGGCCCTCCGCCTTCCACTCGCGGATGATCCTCGTCATGTCGAGGACCGCCTGCTCGCCGTCGCCGATGATCGCCGCGTCGATGAACTCCGCGATGGGTTCCGGGTTGAAGGCCGCGTGGCCGCCCGCCAGGACGATCGGGTCGTCCAGGCCCCGGTCCTTCGACTCCAGCGGGATGCCCGCCAGGTCCAGGGCCGTGAGCATGTTCGTGTAGCCCAGCTCCGTGGAGAAGGACAGGCCGAACACGTCGAACGCGCCCACCGGGCGGTGGCTGTCCACCGTGAACTGCGGGACGCCGTGCTCCCGCATCAGCGCCTCCAGGTCCGGCCACACGCTGTACGTGCGCTCGGCGAGGGTGCCCTGCTGCTCGTTCAGGACCTCGTAGAGGATCATGACGCCCTGGTTGGGCAGCCCGACCTCGTAGGCGTCGGGGTACATGAGCGCCCAGCGGACGTCGCAGGACTCCCACGGCTTGACCGTGGAGTTGAGCTCACCGCCGACGTACTGGATCGGCTTCTGCACATGCGGGAGCAGGGCTTCGAGCTGCGGAAACACGGACTCTGCGGCCGCAGCGACTTCGGCAGGCATCTCGCGCACCTTCGTGGGCTGGACTGAAAGGACTGGGGTGACCATCCAGCCTAACGCGACCTCGGGACCTCCCCGACCGCCCGGGACCTGCCCCGGGGACCTCCCCGACCGCCGAGAGCCCCCGGGACCCCCGCATCCCTCAGAGCACGGCCGACGTCCTGATCCCCTTCCACACCTCCGGCAGCCGCGCCTCCACGGTCGCCGCGACCTGCTCCTCACGCCCGTACAGCACCCCGTACGTGAAGGTGTCCTCCCCCGCCGCGTGCGCCACGGCGGACAGCTCGCGCAGGGTCTGGCGGGTCATCACGCTGTCCTGGTGGTCGCCGAGCAGGCTCTGCACCGACTTCATCGACTTGACCAGGGCGGACGCGGGGGAACCGAGGGCGGGTGCGGCGGCCTCGGCCGAGTACCGGGCCCGCTTCGCCTTCTTGCGCGCCTCGTGGACGGCCACGTCGCGCTCGGCGCCGGGTTCGAGGTCGATGGCCCGGTCCACCAGGACCGACAGCTTCCCGAAGTCCTTGTGTACGGCCTTGGCGATCACCTTCTCCGGCTTCCCGGCGGCGTCCGCGCGCAGCGGCGGGTCCGCGACGAGGGCGTCCAGCGCGTCGAGCAGGGCCAGGTAGCGCGCGGAGTCCAGGACGCCGGTCAGCCGGCTGCGTGATCCGCCTCGGCTGGCGTTGGCCCAGGTGTGCAGGCGGGTGCGGAGGGGGCCGTGGACGAGGGTGGGGGGCAGGACGTCGACGGCGGCGGTCAGCCGTTCGGTCATCACCTCGCGGTCGCGGTCGACGCCGAGTTCCCCGGCCAGCCACTTCAGTTCCTCACCCATCGGGTCCGTGACCGTGCGGTCGAGGACCTTCGCGTACGAGCGGAAGGCGCTGCGCGTCCGACGGGTGGCGACCCGCATGCGGTGGACGGAGTCGGGTGCGTCCTGCCGTACGGCGGGGTCGAGTGCGAGCAGTGCGTCCCGCTGCTCGCGGACGTACGCGAGGACGTGGTCGCCCGCGGTCACCGGGTCCGCGGGCGCCGGCTGCGCCGACTGCTTCTTCTTGCCGCCGCCCTTCCGCTTCGGTGCCGTCTCCGCCAGCGCCCGGGCCAGCTTGGACGACGACTTCGAGGGCCGTACGCCCGCCTTCCGCAGCCGCTTGTCGACCTTGTCGAGGAAGGCCGGGTCACCGCCGTCGGCCAGCTCGACCTCCAGCTCGGTCCACTGCGCGGCACCGGCGCCCTCCGCGAGCCCCTCGGCGTGTACGGCGTCCACGCTCACCTCGGCGAGGAGGCGGCCGTCGGCGTCGACGAGGTGGCGCAGGTCGCGGTCGGAGCGCAGCCGGACGACCGGGACCAGTTCGGCGTCCCGGACCCGGGAGCGGACCAGCCCGGCGAGGTCGGGCGGGAGGGTGTCGGCGAGCGGGGCGTGGATCTCGTCGCGGATGTCGGGGGCGACCGGGAACTTGAGGTGCCAGCCGGCGTCCGAGCCGCCGGTGCGGCGGCGCAGGGTGATCTTCGCGGCGGCCAGGCGCTGGTCGGCGGTGTCGTAGTAGGTGGCGTCCAGGTGCGCGACGCCCTTGTCGACGACGGTCGCGACACCGGAGACGCCGGTCAGGTCGGGCAGTCCACTGTCGTCGGATTCGTACTTCCGCTCGATCTCACGCTTTGTGTCCGCCATGACCTGAATGTAATGGGATTCCCTGCTCAGCGGCAGGGCCCGTCGTGTGTGAATCCCGGGGAAACGCAGGGACAACAGGCGATTGCCTACGCCGACATCGGTCGCTGCACCCTGATCGACTGCAACAGCCCCACCGCCACCCACACCGCGAACATGGAGGTGCCGCCGTACGAGACGAAGGGCAGCGGCAGGCCCGTGACCGGCATGATGCCCAGCGTCATGCCGATGTTCTCGAAGGCCTGGAAGGCGAACCACGCCACGATCCCGGCGGCCACGATCGTGCCGTACAGCTCGGTCGTCTCGCGGGCGATGCGGCAGGCCCGCCACAGGACGACGCCGAGCAGCAGGATGATCAGGCCCGCGCCGACGAAGCCGAGCTCCTCCCCCGCGACCGTGAAGACGAAGTCCGTCTGCTGCTCGGGCACGAACTGGCCGGTGGTCTGCGAGCCGTGGAACAGCCCGGAGCCGGTCAGTCCGCCGGAGCCGATCGCGATGCGCGCCTGGTTGGTGTTGTAGCCGACGCCCGCCGGGTCGAGGTCGGGGTTGGCGAAGGCGGCGAAGCGGTTGATCTGGTAGTCGTCCAGGATGTGCAGCTGCCAGACCGCGATCGCGCCCAGCGCACCTGCGGAGATCAGCCCGAACACCCAGCGGTTGGAGGCGCCGGAGGCGAGCAGTACGCCGAGGATGATGATCACCATGACCATGACCGACCCGAGGTCGGGCATGAGCAGCACGACCAGGATCGGTACGGCGGCCAGGCCCAGGGCCTGGAGGACCGTACGGGGGTCGGGGTACTTCTTGTCGCCTGCGTCGACCCGGGCGGAGAGCAGCATCGCCATGCCGAGGATGATCGTGATCTTCACGAACTCCGAGGGCTGGAGCGAGAAGCCGCCGCCGAGCACGATCCAGGAGTGCGCGCCGTTGACCGTGGAGCCCAGCGGGGTGAGCACCAGCAGGATCAGGAAGACCGAGGCGCCGTAGAGGATCGGGACGGCGGTGCGCAGGGTGCGGTGGCCGAGCCAGACGGTGCCGATCATCAGGCAGAAGCCGATGCCGGTGTTCATGAGGTGCCGGAGGAGGAAGTAGTACTGGTCGCCCTGGTTGATCTCGGTGCGGTTGCGGGTCGCCGAGAAGACGAGGACCGCACCGATCATCGACAGGGCGAGCGCGGCCAGCAGTATCGGCCAGTCGAGGCGCCGGGCGAGCGAGTCGCGGGCGAAGATCCGGGTCCAGCCCGCGCGCTCGGGGCCGTAGCCGGAGACGGAGAAGCTGTTGCCGGTCATGTGAGCATCCTCCGGCTGCCTCGCTTACGGGGTCGCCTTCGCGTGTTCTGGTTGGTCGTGGGCGTGTTGGTGGTCGCGCCCGGCTGCGTCTCGTCCGGCGCGGCCGTGCCCTGGTCGGTCGCCTTGAGCTCCTTGACGGGGTCCTTGGCGATCTTCGGGGAGTTGATCGTGCCGTCCGTCCTGACCTTCGGCAGCCCCTTCTGCGGGGTCGGCAGCATCGCCTTCTTCTTGTCGATCGAGCCGTCGGCCTGGACGCCGTAGAGGGCGTTGTAGATCCCGCGCACGGCCTCACCGGAGGCGCCCGAACCGGTACCGGCCTGGGCGATGGTCATGATGACCGTGTAGTCCTTGGAGTAGGTGGCGAGCCAGGACGTGGTCTGCTTGCCGTAGACCTCGGCGGTACCGGTCTTGGCGTGCAGCGGGATCTTGTCCTGCGGCCAGCCGCCGAACTTCCAGGCGGCGGTACCGCGGGTGACCACGCCGGCGAGCGCGGAGTCCATGCCCTTGATGGTCGCCTGGTCGACCGGGAGCTTGCCCACGGGCTTCGGCTTGATCTCCTGGACGGTCTTGCCGTCGGGACTGACGATCGCCTTGCCGATGGTCGGCTGGTACATGGTGCCGCCGTTGGCGAGGGCACCGTAGATCGCGGCCTCCTGGATCGGCGTGACGAGGGTGTCGCCCTGGCCGATGGAGTAGTTGATCGAGTCGCCCTCGCGCATCTTGTTGCCTTCGAGGCAGTTCTCGTACGCGATCTGCTGGACGTACGTGCCGCCCTTCTTGCCGGTCTTGCACCAGTAGGCCTTGTTGGCCTCCCAGGTCTCCTGCTTCCACTTGCGGTCCGGGACGCGGCCGGTGACCTCGTTGGGGAGGTCGATGCCGGTCTCCTTGCCGAGGCCGAACTGGTGGGCCGCCTTGTAGAAGTAGTCCTTGGGCTCACCCTTCTTCGGGTTGATGCCGCCGTCCTTCTTCCACTCGCGGTCGGCGAGACCGTAGAAGACGGTGTCGCAGGAGACCTCCAGGGCGCGGCCCAGCGAGATGGGGCCGAAGCTCTCGCCCTCGAAGTTCTTGAAGACCTGACCGCCCACCGAGTACGAACTGGTGCAGGGGTAGCCGCCGTCCCACTCGTAGCCGGCCTCGACCGCGGCGGCCGTGGAGACCACCTTGAAGGTCGAACCGGGCGCGGACTGACCCTGTATGGCCCTGTTGAGCAGCGGGTAGTCGGAGTTCTTGCCGGTGAGCTTCTTGTAGTCCTTGGCGGAGATGCCGCCGACCCAGACGTTCGGGTCGTAGGTCGGCGCGGACGCCATGGCGACGACCCGGCCGGTCTTGGCCTCCATCACCACGACGGCGCCGGAGTCGGCCTTGTAGTTCTCGCCGGTGATCTTGTCGTACACGTCCCGGGCCTTCTTCATGGCCTGGTTCAGCTCGTACTCGGCGACCCGCTGGACGCGGGCGTCGATGCTGGTGACGAGGTTGGCGCCGGGCACGGCGGCGTCGGACTCGGCCTTGCCGATGACGCGGCCGAGGTTGTCGACCTCGTAGCGGGTGACACCGGCCTTGCCGCGCAGTTCCTTGTCGTACTGGCGCTCGAGGCCCGAGCGGCCGACCTGGTCGGAGCGCAGATAGGGCGAGTCGGTGTCCTGGGCCTTGGTGATCTCGTCGTCGGTGACGGGCGAGAGGTAGCCGAGCACCTGGGCGGTGTTGGACTTGCCCGGGCTCGCGTAGCGGCGCACGGCCTCCGGCTCGGCGGTGATGCCGGGGAAGTCCTCGGCGCGCTCGCGGATCTGCAGGGCCTGCTTGGCGGTGGCCTCGTCGGTGATCGGGATCGGCTGGTAGGGCGAGCCGTTCCAGCAGGGCTTGGGCGTCTGCGCGTCGCAGAGCCGGACCTTCTGGATGACCTCCTGGGGCTTCATCCCGAGGACGCCGGCCAGCTTGGTGAGGACGGCCTTGCCGTCGTCCTTCATCTTCAGCAGGTCGGTGCGGGAGGCGGAGACCACGAGCCGGGTCTCGTTGTCGGCGAGCGGCACGCCGCGCGCGTCCAGGATCGAGCCGCGCACGGCGGGCTGGACGACCTGCTGGACGTGGTTGCCGGACGCCTCCTTGGCGTACTCGTTGCCCTCGCGGATCTGCAGGTACCACAGGCGTCCGCCGAGGGTGCCGAGCAGGGAGAGGACGAGGATCTGGATGACGACGAGCCTGATCTGGACGCGTGGGGTCCGACCGGTCTCGGGGATGTTGGTCACTGCGGCTGCCTCCCCCTCTCAGTGTGTGTCTGTGTCATATCCGACGGACCTGTGAATGGCCGCCGCCAACTCCGGCGCGCTCACAGCCGCTTGACCCCCTTGATGCGGCCCACGCGGGTGGTACGGGCGCGCGCCTTGGTCTTCAGGGAGCCGAGGCCGCCGCGCTGGCCGCCGATCTTCAGGCCGGTGCCGGCCGACAGCCAGCCGGAGGAGATGTCGGTGGCCTTGCCGGCCGCGGAGTTGGTCTCGGCGAGCGGGTCGTTCTCCGCCTTGCGGGCCAGCGCCATGATGCCGGGCACGACGAACGGGGCGAGCAGCAGGTCGTACAGGGCGGCCGAGAACAGCAGGCTGGGCAGGCCGACATGGCGGGCGGCGGTGTCGCCGACGAGGGCGCCCACGCCCGCGTACAGCAGGGTCGAGCCGACCGCGGCGGCGACCACGACGACCATGGGGCCGGTGGCCGACTTGAGCCGGCCGTTCTCCGGTCTGGCCAGGCCCGCGAGATAGCCGACGACGCACAGCACCAGGGCGTAGCGCCCGGCCGCGTGGTCGGCGGGTGGCGCGAGGTCGGCGAGCAGTCCCGCGCCGAAGCCGACGAGGGCGCCGCCGACATGGCCGTAGACCATGGCGAGGCCGAGGACGGTCAGGAGCAGCAGGTCGGGGACGGCACCCGGGAGGTGGAGGCGGGCGAGGACGCTCACCTGGAGCACCAGGGCGACGACGACCAGGGCCGAGGAAAGCAGGATCCGGTTGACGCGCATGGGGGTGACTCAGCTCCTACTGCTGCTCTTGCTGTTGACCGTCGACGGGTGCGCCTGCGGACGGGGTGACCGTGACGGTGACCGTCGGTGTGGGGGTCGGCTTGGGCTTCTTCGGGAGCACCGTGTCCCGCGGGTCCTGCTTGGGGGCCTCCACGACGACGCCGATGACGTCGAGTTTGGTGAAGGCGACGTACGGCGTGACGTAGATGGTGCGGGTCAGGCCGCCCGCGGAGGGTTCGACGCGGGAGACGACGCCGACCGGGACGCCGGGCACGAAGGGCTTGTCGGCCTGCGAGCCGAAGGTGACCAGGCGGTCGCCCTTCTTCACCTCGGCCTTGCCGTTGAGGAGTTCGACGCGCAGCGGGCGGTCGCCCTGTCCGGAGGCGAAGCCGAGTTCGTCGCTGCCCTCCATGCGGGTGCCGACGGTGAAGTCGGGGTCGTTGGCGAGCAGCACGGTGGAGGTGTTGGGTCCTACGGTGGTCACGCGGCCGACCAGACCGTCGCCGTTGAGGACGGTCATGTCGCGCTTGATGCCGTCGTTGGCGCCGATGTCGATGGAGACCGTCCAGGAGAAGCCCTGGGCCGCTCCTATGCCGATGACCTGGGCGCCCTTGATGCCGTACTGGCCCTCGCCGGCGACCTTCAGCATCTTGTCGAGCTGTTTGAGGCGGCTGGCGTTGCGGTCGTCGCTGCCGAGCTTCGCCTTGAGGGCCGCGTTCTCCTGCTCAAGACGGGCGAGCCGGTCGTGCCGCTCGCCCGAGTCGCGGATCGCGGAGACGGCGTTGCCGACCGGGTCGACGGCGGACGACACACCGTTCTCGATCGGGCCGAAGACCGTGGCCGCGGCCTGGCGGGCACCGTCGACCGGCGAATCCTCTCCGCCGCGGATGTCCACCGTGATCAGCGCGAACGCGACGGCGATCAGCAGCACCAGGAGCAGCCGGCTCTCTCGTGTGTCCCTCACGTGCGGCGGCCGTGCCTTCCTCATAGGAATGTGCAGGGGGTGTGTGTGCCATGCAGGTGGTTGTTTGTGCGCGAGCTTATGCCTCTATATCAACGATCCGCCGCACGAGAGGAGATCGTCTCGTACGGCGGAATCGAAGAGTTACGTCATCTGCGCGGCGAGGCGTCGAGAACCTGCTGAAGTGCCTCGAACTCCTCGACGCACTTGCCGGAACCGAGCGCCACGCTGTCCAGCGGGTCCTCGGCGATGTGGATCGGCATGCCGGTCTCCCGGCGCAGCCGCTCGTCCAGGCCGCGCAGCAGGGCGCCGCCGCCGGTCAGGACGATCCCGCGGTCCATGATGTCGCCGGACAGCTCGGGCGGGCACTTGTCGAGGGTGGTCTTCACGGCGTCGACGATCGCGTTGACGGGTTCCTCGATCGCCTTGCGGACTTCGGCGGCGGAGATGACCACGGTCTTGGGCAGGCCGGAGACCAGGTCCCGGCCGCGGATTTCGGTGTGTTCGTCAGCGTCGAGGTCGTACGCCGAACCGATCGTGATCTTGATCTGTTCGGCCGTCCGCTCACCCAGCAGAAGGCTGTACTCCTTCTTGATGTGCTGGATGATCGCGTTGTCCAGTTCGTCGCCCGCGACGCGGATGGACTGGGCGGTGACGATGCCGCCGAGCGAGATGACCGCGACCTCCGTGGTGCCGCCGCCGATGTCCACCACCATGTTGCCCGTGGCCTCGTGGACCGGCAGGCCGGAACCGATGGCCGCGGCCATGGGCTCCTCGATGATGTGCACCTGGCGCGCCCCGGCCTGGGACGACGCCTCGATGACGGCACGGCGCTCGACGCCGGTGATGCCCGAGGGCACGCACACGACGACGCGCGGCCGCGCGAGATACCGCCGCTTGTGGATCTTCAGAATGAAGTAGCGGAGCATTCGCTCGGTGATCTCGAAGTCGGCGATCACGCCGTCCTTCAGCGGGCGCACGGCAACGATGTTGCCGGGGGTCCGCCCGATCATCTTCTTCGCTTCGGCGCCGACCGCCAGAATTCCACCGGTGTTCGTGTTGATCGCGACGACGGACGGCTCGTTGAGTACGATCCCGCGACCCCTGACGTACACCAGCGTGTTGGCGGTCCCGAGGTCGACAGCCATGTCACGGCCGATGAACGACATTGAGTTCCCCATCAGGATTCGTCTGGCCTTCCTGGGAGCTTTTGAGGGCTTTTCAGGTCGGCGAAGTGGGTGCAGTGACGTGAAGGCTTCCATCGTAGACGCGCCTTCGCGAACACCGCGTGAGGGTCTTCGCCATTGTCAGCAGATGATGCGCGGCCCCGCTTGTGGAGACGGCCCATCGGGGGCACTCGTTCCCCCGATCGGCACGCATATGCCGAGGGACGGCCGAAAAGGGCCACCCGTCCCAGGTCAGGAGAGCCCCCCGGCTGACACCCAGTCAGAAACGTCCACGAAAACTCCGTAAGCGGTCACCCGGAGGGCTGTGCGTGGTCTCGGAGGGGCTATGCGTGGTCCGGGAAGAAGATCTTCACCTCGCGCTCCGCCGACTCGACAGAGTCGCTCGCGTGGATCAGGTTCTCCCGCACGATGACGCCGAAGTCGCCGCGGATGGAGCCGGGGGCGGCGGCGATCGGGTCGGTCGGGCCCGCCAGGGCGCGGACGCCCTCGATGACCCGCTCGCCCTCGACGATCAGCGCGACGACCGGACCGGACGCCATGAACTCGACCAGCGGCTCGTAGAAGGGCTTGCCCTTGTGCTCGCCGTAGTGCTGCTCCAGCGTCTCCTGGTCCAGGGTGCGCAGCTCCAGCGCGGCGATCCGCCAGTCGGCCTTGCGCTCGATGCGGCCGATGATCTCGCCGGTCAGGCCACGGCGGACCGCGTCGGGCTTGAGCAGGACGAGGGTGCGCTGAGTCACGGCGGGGCTCCTTGGATCAAGAATCGTGCGGGGTGTTCGAAGATTACAGGGCGTGTCCGGGCCCCTGTCACACAGCGTCAGGTGTAGAGGAGCCCGCTGAGCCCGCCTGCGCGACCGTGGCCGAGGCGGCCTGCTCGGCGAACCTCGCCTTCGCCTCGTCGATCTTTCTGCCGTAGTGCACCGAGGCCCACCACAGGGCCGCGAAGATCGCGCCGAGGAAGAACATCGACGGCACGATGAAGCCGGACGCGATCAGCGCGATCTGCAGGGCCCAGCCCATGGCGATCCCGCCGGGGCGGGTCACCACGGCGCACAGCAGGACGGACAGGAGCATCGCGATGCCACTGACCGTCCACACCGTCGACATGGACAGGTCGGGGTCCTTCATGGCCACCAGACCGGCGAAGCCGATCACGAAGAACTCGCCGATCAGGGTGGAAGAACAGAGCGTACGCACGGGTGGTCAGCCCCTCCCCAGGAGCAGTCGGGCCTCGCCCACTGTGATGACGGAGCCGGTCACGAGCACGCCGCCGCCCGCGAACTCGCCGTCCTCCTCGGACAGCGTGATCGCCGCCTCCAGCGCGTCCGGCAGCCGCGGCTCGACCTGGACGCGGTCCTCGCCGAACACCTCGACGGCGATGCCCGCGAGCTCGTCGGTGTCCATCGCGCGGTGGCTGGAGTTCTGGGTGACGACGACCTCGGCGAAGATCGGTTCGAAGGCTTCGAGCAGCCCCCGCACGTTCTTGTCGGCGCTCGCCCCGACCACGCCGATCAGCCGGCTGAAGTCGAAGGCCTCACCGACCGCCTCGGCGGTGGCGCGGGCGCCGGCCGGGTTGTGCGCCGCGTCCAGCACGACGGTGGGCGAGCGGCGTACGACTTCGAGGCGGCCCGGCGAGGACACGGCCGCGAAGGCCTTGCGGACCGTTTCGAGGTCGAGCGGCTCGGGGCGCTGGGAGCCGACGCCGAAGAACGCCTCGACGGCGGCGAGGGCGACGGCCGCGTTGTGTGCCTGGTAGCCGCCGTGCAGGGGGAGGTACACCTCGCCGTACTCGCCGCCCAGGCCGCGCAGGGTGAGCAGCTGTCCGCCGACGGCGACCTGGCGGGCGACGACTCCGAACTCGAGTCCCTCCCTGGCCACGGTGGCGTCGACGTCGACGGCCTTCTTCAGGAGCACCTGGGCCGCGTCCACCGGCTGCTGGGCCAGGATGACCGTCGCGTCCTGCTTGATGACGCCGGACTTCTCCTTGGCGATCTCGCCGGGCGTCTCGCCGAGCCGGTCGGTGTGGTCCAGGTCGATGGGGGTGACGACGGCGACGTCACCGTCGATCACGTTGGTGGCGTCCCAGGTCCCGCCCATACCGACCTCGACGACGGCCACGTCCACGGGGGCGTCGGCGAAGGCGGCGTACGCCATGCCGGTGAGCACCTCGAAGAAGGACAGGCGGTAGGGCTGCTGCGCGTCGACCATCTCGACGTACGGCTTGATGTCCTCGTACGTCTCGATGAACCGCTCGGCGGAGATCGGGGCGCCGTCCAGACTGATCCGCTCGGTGACCGACTGGACGTGCGGGGACGTGTAGCGGCCGGTGCGCAGCTCGAAGGCGCCGAGGAGGGCCTCGATCATGCGGGCGGTCGACGTCTTGCCGTTCGTCCCCGTGATGTGGATCGAGGGGTACGAGCGCTGGGGGTCCCCCAGGAGATCCATCAGCGCGGCGATGCGGGTGACGCTGGGCTCCAGCTTGGTCTCGCCCCAGCGGCCGGCGAGCTCCGCCTCGACCGCGCGCAGTGCCTTGTCGACCTCCGGGTCCTCGGGACGCGCCGGCACGTCTGCCTCCGGCGGTGCGCCCTGGGTACGCAGGGTGCGGCTGCCGGCCTCGATGACCGCGAGGTCGGGATCGCGGTCGGTCTCGTTGGCGATGATCTCGTCGAAGGGGTCGGTGTCGCTCACGGGCCCCAGTCTACGGAGCCGAACTGACAGCGCGCCCAGGGAGTGGGGTGCGTGGTCTTCGTGGGCGGGTGCGGGTGCGTTGCGGCTGATCGCGCAGTTCCCCGCGCCCTTCAAAGCCGGAGGCCGACGGCGTGCGGCTGCCCCGCAACTCGGCGCCCAAGGAATGGGGTGGCTGGTCCTCGTCGGCGGGTGCGGGTGCGTTGTGGCTGATCGCGCAGTTCCCCGCGCCCCCAAAAACCACAGGCCAGCGGCGCCCAGCCGTCCCGTAACTCAGCGCCCAAGGAATGGGGTGGCTGGTCCTCGTCGGCGGGTGCGGGTGCGTTGTGGCTGATCGCGCAGTTCCCCGCGCCCCCAAAAGCCACAGGCCAGCGGCGCCCAGCCGTCCCGTAACTCAGCGCCCAAGGAATGGGGTGGCTGATCCTCCTCGGCGGGTGCGGGTCCGCCGTGGCTGATCGCGCAGTTCCCCGCGCCCCCAAAAACCACAGGCCAGCGGCGCCCAGCCGTCCCGCGCTCCGAGCGCCCAGAACTCGGTGCCGCGCAGCCCCCGCCCCCCAACCCACTCAGCTCGCCGCCGCGCAGCCTCCAGCCGCCCCATGTCCAACGCCCAGCCGCGCGCAGCCCCTCGCCGCCTCCAACCCACCCAGCTGCGGGCAGTCGTGCCGCTGGGGCGGCGCGGGTGGGCGCGGCGGCGGCCGGCCAGCGCCGGGGAGTGGAACGGCCTGGCGTGTGCGAAGGCCCCGGAGGCTTGGAGCTCCGGGGCCTTCAGTGACGTACAACAGATCCCTACGCGGGCGGCAGCCTGTCCAGCTGGGACTGGATGCGGGCGATGTCCTCGTCCGCCTTTGTCAGGCGGCCTCGGATCTTGTCGACCACGTTGTCGGGGGCCTTGGCCAGGAACGCCTCGTTGCCGAGCTTGGCTGTCGCCTGGGCCTTCTCCTTTTCCGCCGCCGCCAGGTCCTTCGCCAGGCGCTTGCGTTCCGCGCCGACGTCGATCGTGCCGGAGAGGTCCAGAGCGACCTCCGCACCGGAGACCGGCAGGGTGGCCGTCGCCGTGAAGGACTCGCCCTCCGGCTGGAGGCGGAGGAGCTGGCGGATCGCCGCCTCGTGGGGGGCCAGCGCCGTGCCGTCGAGCGTGAGGCGGGCCGGAACCCGCTGGCCCGGCTGCAGGCCCTGGTCCGCGCGGAAGCGGCGGACCTCCGTGATGACGGCCTGGAGCGTCTCGATCTCGCGCTCGGCGGCCTCGTCACGGAAGGCGCTGTCCTTCGGCCACTCCGCGACGACCACCGACTCGCCGGCCGTCAGCGTCGTCCACAACGTGTCCGTGACGAACGGGACGACCGGGTGGAGGAGGCGGAGGGTGACGTCCAGGACCTCGCCCAGGACCCGCTTCGAGACCTCCGCCGCCTCGCCGCCCGCCTGGAACGTCGTCTTCGACAGCTCGACGTACCAGTCGAAGACCTCGTCCCACGCGAAGTGGTAGAGGGCATCGGAGAGCTTGGCGAACTGGAAGTCGTCGTAGAACGCGTCGACTTCGGCCACCGTCTTGTTCAGGCGGGACAGGATCCAGCGGTCCGTCGCCGACATCTCGGACGGGGACGGGAGCGGGCCTTCGATCGTCGCGCCGTTCATCAGCGCGAAGCGCGTCGCGTTCCAGATCTTGTTCGCGAAGTTCCGGGACGCCTGGACCCAGTCCTCGCCGATCGGCACGTCGGTACCGGGGTTGGCGCCGCGGGCCAGGGTGAAACGGACCGCGTCGGAGCCGTACTTGTCCATCCAGTCGAGCGGGTCGACGACGTTGCCGAAGGACTTCGACATCTTCTTGCCGCGCTCGTCACGGACCAGGCCCGTCAACGCGATGGTCTTGAAGGGGACTTCGCCGTCCATCGCGTACAGGCCGAACATCATCATCCTGGCGACCCAGAAGAAGATGATGTCGTGGCCGGTCAGCAGGACGTCCGTCGGGTAGAACTTCCGTAGATCCGCGGTCTGTTCGGGCCAGCCGAGGGTGGAGAAGGGCCACAGGCCGGACGAGAACCAGGTGTCGAGGACGTCGGTGTCCTGGCGCCAGCCCTCGCCCGCCGGCGGCTCCTCGTCGGGGCCGACACAGACGACCTCGCCCTCGGGGCCGTACCAGACGGGGATGCGGTGGCCCCACCACAACTGCCGTGAGATGCACCAGTCGTGCATGTTGTCGACCCAGTCGAAGTACCGCTTCGACATGTCCTCGGGGTGGATCTTGACCCGGCCGTCGCGGACCGCGTCACCGGCGGCCTTGGCGAGCGGGCCGACCTTGACCCACCACTGCATGGACAGCCGCGGCTCGATGGTCGTGCTGCAGCGCGAGCAGTGGCCGACGCTGTGGACGTACGGCCGCTTCTCGGCGACGATCCGGCCCTGCGAGCGCAGCGCGGCGACGATCGCGGAGCGCGCCTCGAAGCGGTCCAGGCCCTCGAAGGGACCGTGGACGGTGATGACCGCGCGCTCGTCCATGACCGTGATCGACTCCAGGCCGTGGCGCTGGCCGATCGCGAAGTCGTTCGGGTCGTGGGCCGGGGTGACCTTGACGGCACCCGTGCCGAACTCGGGGTCGACGTGCGTGTCCGCGACGACGGGGATCGTACGGTCGGTCAGCGGCAGCTTGATGCGCCTGCCGACGAGGTGCTTGTACCGCTCGTCGTCCGGGTGGACGGCGACCGCGGTGTCACCGAGCATCGTCTCCGCGCGGGTGGTCGCGACGACCAGCGTCTCGTCCCCCTCGCCGTACGTGATGGAGACCAGCTCGCCGTCGTCCTCCTGGTACTCCACCTCGATGTCCGAGATGGCCGTCAGACAGCGCGGACACCAGTTGATGATGCGCTCGGCGCGGTAGATCAACTCGTCGTCGTACAGCCGCTTGAAGATGGTCTGGACGGCCTGGGACAGACCCTCGTCCATGGTGAAGCGCTCGCGGCTCCAGTCGACGCCGTCGCCGAGGCGGCGCATCTGGCCGAGGATCCTGCCGCCGTACTCCTCCTTCCACTGCCAGACCCGCTCGACGAACTCCTCGCGGCCCAGGTCCTGGCGGGACTTGCCCTCCTCGGCGAGCTGCTGCTCGACCTTGTTCTGGGTGGCGATGCCGGCGTGGTCCATGCCCGGCAGCCACAGCGCCTCGAAGCCCTGCATGCGCTTGCGGCGGGTGAGGGCGTCCATGAGCGTGTGCTGGAAGGCGTGGCCCAGGTGCAGGGAGCCGGTGACGTTCGGCGGCGGGATGACGATGGTGTACGGCGGCTTCTCGCTCTTCGCGTCGGCGGCGAAGTAACCCCGTTCTACCCAGCGCTCGTACAGCGGTCCCTCTACATCGGCCGGCGCGTACTGAGTCGGCAGTTCGGTGTCGGGCGCTGTGGGCTGCTGCTGAGCATTCTCGGTCACGGGCCCAGTTTAGGGGTGTCGCGGGGGTGTCCCGAAACGCCTTTGTTCTGTAACGGTGCGGCCCCCGATGCAGTGAGGTTCCTGTGCCTGCGCCAGGATGTCAGGGCCACATAAACATCTGGAGGGGAACCCAGTAATGAGTCACGACCAGCCGGGCCCGTACGGCGGGCAGCCCCAGCAGCCCGGTCCGTACGGCCAGCCGGGCCCGTACGGCCAGCAGCCGCCGCAGGCGCCCCAGCCCGGCTACGGCTACCCCCAGCAGCCGCCCACCCAGGCGCAGCCCGGTTACGGCTACCCCCAGCAGCCCCCGCAGGGCGTGCCGCCGCAGCCGAACCCGTACGGCCAGCAGCCTCCTTACGGCCAACAGCCCTACCCGCCGCAGCCGCCGGCCTCCGGTGGCGGCGGCAAGAAGACCGGCGTGATCATCGGCGCGGTGGCGGTCGTGGCGGCGATCGCGGTCGGCGCGTACTTCGTGATCGGCAGCGGCAGCGACAGCGGCTCGGGCAGCGTCAAGGACGACGGCCCGCACAAGCTGACGGCGCCGGCGACGGTGATCAACGGCGAGTACAAGAAGTCGGACAGCGCCGACTCCTCGAACGGGCTGACCGCCGAGGACAAGGCGGACTTCCAGAAGTGGGGGGTCAAGGACCCCAAGGACGCGAGCGCGGGCTACGCGAAGGGCACGGGACTCAGCGCCAAGAACCTCTCCTTCAGCGGCGTCTACGGCACCATCGACGACCCCGAGGCCGTCGTCGACGCGATGTTCGTGAAGCTGAAGAGCGAGTCCGAGAAGGACGAGGGCAGCGGCGACAGCACCGGCAAGATGGTCGGCAGCCCGGAGAAGGTCACGCCGGCCGGCTTCGAGAACGGCGTCATGAAGTGCCAGGTCGCCGAGATCACGAACAACGACTCGTCGGCCACGGACTCGGGCGCCGCCAAGACCATCAAGATGCCGATGTGCATCTGGGGCGACCACAGCACGGTCGCCGCGGTCACGTCCTTCGGCCTCGCCCAACTCGCCAGCGGCGACGGCGGTTCGGTCGCCGACCTGGCCTCCCTGGCGGCGAAGCTCCGCAACGACGTGCGCGTGAAGGCCTGATGACGACGCCGTAGGTTCAACATCGAAGGGGCCCCGGTCAGTTGACCGGGGCCCCTTCGGCTTCGCGTGTGTGCCGCGCGGCGGTTACGCCGTCTTCTGCTCCCCCGGCCCCCGCCCGTTCCGCGCGTCCCGCGGAATGAGCGTCGGGTTCACGTTGGAGTGGACGACGTCCGCCGTGATGACCACGCGAGCCACGTCCTTACGGGACGGGACCTCGTACATCACGGACATGAGGACTTCCTCCATGATGGCGCGCAGGCCGCGCGCGCCGGTCTGGCGGAGGATGGCCTGGTCGGCGATGGCCTCCAGGGCCTCGCGCTCGAAGTCCAGTTCCACACCGTCGAGTTCGAAGAGACGTTGGTACTGCTTCATCAGCGCGTTGCGCGGCTCGATCAGGATCTGGAGCAGGGCCTCGCGGTCCAGGTTGTGGACCGAGGTGATGACGGGGAGGCGGCCGATGAACTCGGGGATCATGCCGAACTTGACCAGGTCCTCCGGCATGACGTCCTCGAACTGGTCCTTGGCCTGCAGCTCCCGCTTCGAGTGGATCGTCGCGCCGAAGCCGATGCCCTTGGCGCCGGCCCGCGACTCGATGATCTTCTCCAGACCGGCGAAGGCACCGCCCACGATGAACAGCACGTTCGTCGTGTCGATCTGGATGAACTCCTGGTGCGGGTGCTTGCGTCCGCCCTGCGGCGGGACCGAGGCCGTGGTGCCCTCGAGGATCTTCAGGAGGGCCTGCTGAACGCCCTCGCCGGAGACATCGCGGGTGATGGAAGGGTTTTCACTCTTCCTGGCGACCTTGTCGATCTCGTCGATGTAGATGATCCCGGTCTCGGCCTTCTTGACGTCGTAGTCCGCCGCCTGGATCAGCTTCAGCAGGATGTTCTCGACGTCCTCGCCGACGTACCCCGCCTCGGTCAGCGCGGTGGCGTCCGCGATGGCGAACGGCACGTTCAGCATGCGGGCCAGGGTCTGGGCGAGCAGCGTCTTGCCGGAACCCGTGGGACCGAGCAGAAGAATGTTGGACTTCGCCAACTCGATCGCGTCGTCACGGCCGTTGGCGCCACCGTTCTCGCCGGCCTGGACGCGCTTGTAGTGGTTGTAGACCGCGACGGACAGGGCCTTCTTCGCGGGCTCCTGGCCCACGACGTAGCCCTCCAGGAACTCGTAGATCTCCCGCGGCTTGGGGAGTTCCTCCCAGCGGACCTCGCTGGTCTCCGCGAGTTCTTCCTCGATGATCTCGTTGCAGAGATCGATGCACTCGTCGCAGATGTACACACCAGGCCCTGCGATGAGCTTCTTGACCTGCTTCTGGCTCTTGCCGCAGAACGAGCACTTGAGCAGATCGCCGCCGTCACCGATGCGTGCCACGGTGTGCTTCCCCTTCGCCTGGGAGACGCCTAGATCCAGCGGCTCCTGGTGCTGCCTTAATCCGACGGTACCTTGCCGGGCCCCCCGTTCGGGCCCCCCTTGGCGCGGTTCACTTTGACGTGCAGCGTGTCAAAGCACATGAACCATGCCAAGGGGCGGCAGACGATACAGCCTTCCGTCTAGGAGACGGCGGCGTTGTTCATCTTCCGGGTGGAGATGATCTGGTCGATCAGACCGTAGGAGAGCGCCTCCTCGGCGGTCAGGATCTTGTCGCGCTCGATGTCCTCGCGGATCTTGTCGATCGGCGTGGTGGAGTGCTTGGCCAGCATCTCCTCCAGCTGCGCGCGCATCCGCAGGATCTCGTTGGCGGCGATCTCCAGGTCGGAGACCTGTCCGCGGCCGGTCTCGCTGTAGGGCTGGTGGATCAGCACGCGCGCGTTGGGCAGCGCCATGCGCTTGCCCGGCGTACCGGCGGCGAGCAGGATCGCGGCGGCGGAGGCCGCCTGGCCCATGCAGACCGTCTGGACGTCCGGCTTCACGAACTGCATCGTGTCGTAGATGGCCGTGAGCGCCGTGAAGGAGCCGCCGGGGCTGTTGATGTAGACCGAGATGTCCCGGTCGGGGTCCATCGACTCCAGGCACAGCAGCTGCGCCATGACGTCGTTGGCGGAGGCGTCGTCGATCTGGACGCCGAGGAAGATCACGCGCTCCTCGAAGAGCTTCGCGTACGGGTCGTACTCGCGCACGCCCTGCGAGGTGCGCTCGACGAAGCGCGGGATGACGTAACGGGACTCCGCCGCGGGACCCGTGTACTCGGCGCGCGTGCGGTCGAACAGGCCGCTGCCGGGGAAGTCGTTCACTGTCTCTCTCCTAGGGGCTGAGGCGGTCGGCTGGGGGCTTGCAGGGGGCCTCAGGCCCCGGTGCCGCCGCCGCCCGGCATGTTGGCTGCCGTCGTGATGACCTCGTCGATGAGGCCGTACTCCTTGGCCTCGTCGGCGTCGAACCAGCGGTCGCGGTCGGAGGCGCGGGTGATCTCCTCGAACGACTGACCGGTGTGCTGGGAGGTCAGCTCCGCCATGCGCTTCTTGGTGTGCAGCAGACGCTCGGCGTGGATCTTGATGTCGGAGGCCGAGCCCGCCAGTCCGGCGGACGGCTGGTGGATCAGGATCTCGGCGTTCGGCAGCGCGAAGCGCTTGCCGGGGGTGCCCGCGCTGAGCAGGAACTGGCCCATGGAGGCGGCGAGGCCCATGGCGATCGTCACCACGTCGTTCTTGATGTACTGCATGGTGTCGTAGATCGCCATGCCGGCCGTGATCGAGCCGCCGGGGCTGTTGATGTAGAGGTAGATGTCCTTGTCCGGGTCAGCGGCGAGAAGCAGCAGCTGCGCGGTGATCTTGTTGGCGATGTCGTCGTCGACCGGCTGGCCGAGGAAGATGATCCGCTCGTTGAGCAGCCGGTTGTAGACCTGGTCGCCGAGGCCACCACCGAAGGAAGGCTCGGCGGCGGAAGGCATCAGATTCGTCACGTATCCACCTGCTCGTCTTACGACGGCGCCGGGCCGTCTTCACGTGTTCCCGTCCGGGGGTTTCGGGGTACTCCCCTGCTCCCCGTATTCATGGACCCTAACGCGCAGGCTCGTCCAGTGAATCCCGGGAAGGGGGGTGTTCGCCGGGGGCGTAGTGCCTCCGGCGGTCCGCAGTCGCCTACTCGCCGTGGTGGACCTGTTTCGTAGGCGGCTCACGGCCGGTGGGGGTTCAGCGCGCAGTTCCCCGCGCCCCTGAGGTCGGCATACCTAGGTAGGCGAACGGGCCCCGGGGTCAAAGTCCCCAGGGCCCGCCCTACGACCTATTGAGGCGCCGTGGCTCAGGCCTCGGTCTTCTCCTCGGCCGGGGTCTCCTCGGCGGCGGCCTCGGTCGCCTCGACCGTCTCCGCGGTCTCGTCCTCGTCGTCGAGGTCGATGACCTCGCCGTTGGTGTCCTTGACCGTGGCGGCCTCGACGACGACCGCCAGGGCCTTGCCGCGGGCGACCTCACCGACGAGGAGGGGGACCTGGCCGCCCTCGACGACGGCCTGGGCGAACTGGTCGGGGGACATGCCGGAGGAGGCCGCACGACGCATGAGGTGCTCGGTGAGCTCCTCCTGGTTGACGTTCAGCTTCTCCTGCTTGACCAGCTCGTCGAGGACGAACTGGGTCTTGATGCCCTTGACCGCGGCCTCACGCGTCTCGGTCTCGAACTCCTCCTCCGTCTTGCCCTGGATCTCCAGGTACTTCGGGAGGTCGAGGCCCATCTGACCGAGCTGGTGGTGCTCCAGGTTGTGCTTGCGGGTGTTGATCTCGTCCTCGAGCAGCTTCTCGGGGACGGGCACCTCGATGAGCTCCAGGAGCTTGTCGAGCACGCGCTCCTGGGCCTGGGTGGCCTGGTCGTACTGCTTCATGTTCTCGAGGCGCTTGCGGCTGTCCGCCCGCAGCTCCTCCAGGGTGTCGAACTCCGAGGCGAGCTGCGCGAACTCGTCGTCCAGCTCGGGCAGTTCGCGCGCGGCGACCTGGGTGACCTTGACGGTGACCTCGGCCTCCTGGCCGGCCGCGGAGCCGCCCTTGAGCTCGGAGGCGAAGGTGGCCTCGGCACCGGACTCGAGGCCCTTGACGGCGTCGTCGATGCCGTCCAGGAGCTCGCCCGAGCCGATGGTGTAGGAGACGCCGCTGGCGATGCCGTCCTCCAGCACCTCGCCGTCGACCTTGGCCTCCAGGTCGATGGTGACGACGTCGCCGTCCTCGGCGGCCCGCTCGACCGGGGAGGTCGACGCGAAGCGCTCGCGGAGCTGCTCGACGGACTGGTCGATGTCCTCTTCGCTGACCTCGACGGCGTCCACCTCGACCTCGATGCCGGAGTAGTCCGGGATCTCGAGGGCGGGACGGATGTCGACCTCGGCCGTGAAGTTCAGCGTCTCGCCGTCCTTCAGGTCCGTGATGTCGACCTCGGGCTGGCCCAGGACGTTGAGCTCGGCCTCGTTGACCGCCTCCGTGTAGAACTTCGGGAGAGCGTCGTTGACCGCCTCCTCCAGGACCGCACCGCGGCCGAACCGCTGGTCGATGACGCGCGCCGGGATCTTGCCCTTCCGGAAGCCCTTCACCGTGACCTGCTGGTTGATCTTCTTGTACGCCGCGTCGAGGCTGTCCTTGAGCTCCTCGAAGGGCACCTCAATGCTGAGCCGAACCCGAGTCGGGTTCAGGGTCTCGACGGCGCTCTTCACGGTTGGGTCTCCTTGGGGGCTGACTTTAGGGATCGTGCCCGGCTGCAGAGACACGCGGGCATGCAGCTTGCATAGTAACGGCAGCGGCGACACGCCCCAAAGGCGATCACGGGACGCGATCACCGGACGTGATCGCGTGAGTGCGCCGGTGTCGACCGGCAGCTGGTCGGGGTGGCGGGATTTGAACCCACGGCCTTCCGCTCCCAAAGCGGACGCGCTACCAAGCTGCGCCACACCCCGTCTGGTGCGACACGTAGGGTACATGCCCGCAGGCCCCGGGATCGCCGCATTTCACCAGCGTCGGTCACCGGCCGGTACGGACGGGAAACGGGGTGTGCGACGAGGGGTGGTGACCCGCTACGATGCCTTGTGTGCCGCGGTCGCTCCGACCTGCGGCGCGTGCTGTGCGGGCGTAGCTCAATGGTAGAGCACCAGTCTTCCAAACTGGCTACGCGGGTTCGATTCCCGTCGCCCGCTCCATACGACCTCGGGGCCCGGTTCGGACGAACCGGGCCCTGCGGCGTTCACGGCACCGCGGGAGACCTAGAACTGGATCGAGTTGATGGTCTCCGCTATGGAGTTCAGGAACCGTTGGATGTCGTCGGCCATGCCGGTCGAGGCGAGGAAGAAGCCGAACAGCACGGCGACGATCGCCGGGCCCGCCTTGATGGATCCCCCCCTGAGCAACACCACCAGGATGATCGCCAACAGCAACACCACTGACAGCGAAATGGCCACAACTCATCACACCCTCGGTCGGTCCGCTCACCCGGCCCGGGGGACGCGACCTCGCGCACCCCGCCAGGACCATCGTGCCACCAACCCGGCCTCCGTATGCGGCGCGTGAGGCATCGTCGGCCACTCCTGTGCCCGACCTTTGCCTTGGCCATGAGCCCCGGAGCGCTCCGACCGGTAATTCGGCAGCATCGTTTCCATACCCACACAGTGTGTTCGCAGGCATTTCGAGCAGAAATTTCAGAGGAGTTGACCGCCTGCCCTTATGCGCCCTTTCGTCGGGATTAAACGTGACAAGCCGGACGTCAAGAAGACCTTCTAGGTGCCTGCAACGCTCCAACCAGGAATAACGCGGCGAGTTTTACGAATACGCGGAGGCGCCACTAAGGTGCCTCAGATGTTCCAAGAGGCGACCCGGCGCACACCCGACAAACAGCGCGACGCGTTCTTCGACAACGCCAAGTACCTGGCGATCGTGCTGGTGGCCATGGGCCACTCGTGGGAGCCGCTGAAGGGCGGCAGCCGCATCCTCGAGGGTGTCTACACGGTCGTGTACGCCTTCCACATGCCGGCGTTCATCATCATCTCGGGCTTCTTCTCGCGCAGTTTCGACATGCGCCCCGACCGCCTCAGGCGGCTGGTCACCGGTGTCCTGGTCCCGTACGTGATCTTCGAGACGGCGTACAGCCTCTTCCAGCGCTACGGCAACGACGACCCGGGCATGCGGATCACGCTGCTCGACCCGTGGTTCCTGACCTGGTTCCTGGTCGCGCTGTTCATCTGGCGGCTGACCACCCCGCTGTGGAAGGCCGTCCGCTGGCCGCTGCCGCTCGCGCTCGGCGTGGCGATGTTCGCGTCCGTCTCGCCGGAGATCGGCGACGACCTGGACCTGCAGCGGGTGTTGCAGTTCCTGCCGTACTTCGTGCTGGGACTGTGCCTGAAGCCGGAGCACTTCCGGATGGTGCGCACCCGCAGGATGCGGATCGTGGCCGTGCCGGTCTTCACCGTCGCGCTGGCGGTCGGCTGGTGGGCGGTGCCGCGGATGAACACCGCGTGGTTCTTCCACCGGGACGCCGCACAGGAGTTGGTGGCGCCCTGGTGGTCCGGGCCGGTCATGGTGCTCGCGCTGTTCGGCTGCTCGGTACTGCTGACCGCCTGCTTCTTCGCCTGGGTGCCGGGCCGCCGGATGTGGTTCACGACGCTCGGCGCGGGCACGCTCTACGGCTATCTGCTGCACGGCTTCGTCATCAAGGCCGGTGAGTACTACGGCTGGTTCGAGCCGAAGTGGCTGCACCGGCCGCTCGGCGAGATCTTCGTGACGCTCGTCGCGGGCGCCGTCATCACCGCGCTGTGCACCGCGCCGGTGCGGCGGGTCTTCAAGTTCGCGATGGAGCCCGAGATGAGGTGGGCCTTCAGGCCCGACCCGGCGGAGGCGGCCCGCGGACGCGACGAGACGCGGGAGCAGAAAGAACAGCGGGAGCAGCGCGAGAAGGTCTCGGCCTAGAGCTCCTCAGTCAGCGTTCACCGTTCACCGTCCAGACCGAGAAGCGCGCGCATCCGTGCGTACTTCTCGGTCAGCCGGGTCCGGGTCGCCTCGTCGTCGAGGCGGGCGATACGCGCCGGGTCCGCGTTGTGCGCCAGGTCCGCGCGCTTCACCAGCAGGGCGCCCGGGGTGTCGAGAATGCGCCGGGCGTACGTCTCCGAGGCCTCCCCCGCCCGCTTGGTGACGGCGAGCACGATGTCCTTCGTACGCCGGCTCAGCGCGGCCTGCTCCAGCCAGTGCGCGGAGAGCGCGTCGTCCTCGACGGCGTCGTGCAGCCAGGCCGCCGCGATCTGGTCGTCGTCGCCGCCCCGCGCGCGTACGCCCTCCGCCACGGCCGCCAGGTGTTCGCCGTACGGCCGTCCCGCCTTGTCGGTCTGGCCCTCGTGGGCGGCGCGGGCGGTGGCCTCGACCTCGGTCAGCGTCATCGTTTCGGTGCCGGTCACTCCTCCAGTGTCTCCTTGCGCAGCGCCGCACGGGCGGGAAGGGTCGCCGCCGTCAGGCCGAGGACGACGATCGCGCCGGCGAAGGAGCCGTAGACCAGCGGCGGGATGTAAGGCCCTTGTCCGGTCAGCCCGTTCATCATCGGGATCAGCGTGGCCAGGGCGATGGCCGTGCCGAGGGCGATGCCCGCGAGAGCGACCAGAAGGGCCTCCCAGCGGATCATGCGCAGCACCTGGCGGCGGGTGGAGCCGATGAGGCGGAGCGTGCCGAGTTCGCCGCGCCGGTCGAGGACGGTCATCACCAGGGTGTTGACGGCGGCGACGGCCGCGAAGCCGCCGAGGACGCCGGCCATCACGCCGTTCGCCCAGGCATTGAGCTCGCGGTCGACGGACTGGGCGGTGGTGTAGTCGGCGCGGTCCAGAACCGTGCCGAAGGCCTTCAACCCCTTCTCCGTACCGCCCTTGGTCCACAGTTCGGTGTCGAAGGCGGAGCTGACGTGGGTGGCGAGGTCGGCGCGGGCCATGGTGACCTGGGACAGCCCCATGCCGCGTCCGTACGTCGCCACGAGCACCGGCGAGGCCTTGGTGCCGTCGGGCAGGCGCAGCGGGAACCGGTCGCCGACCTTGACGTCGGCGTTGTCGGCGAGGGACGCGTCGACGGCGATCTCCCCGCGCCCGAGGGAGAGTCGGCCGTGCTTCACGTCCAGATCCTGTACGGCGGTCAGGTCGCGGACGGAGCCGGTGACGCCCTGTGCGGTGGCCGAGTCCAGGCCGCCGGTGATCGGGACGAGCACGGAGGTCTTCAACAGGCCGACGGCGGCGGTGACTTCGGGGCCGCTCCCGGCCTGTCGTACCGCCTGCGGGGTCAGGCCCGGGTCGGCGGTGACGACATGGTCGGCGAGGAGGCCGGCGTGCTGCTGGTCGGCGGTGACGCGTTCCTCGCTGGTGTGCATGAAGACCAGCACCGAGGAGAAGGCCATCGCGAGCACGATCGGGGTGATCGCGGAGGCCAAGCGGCGGGCGTTGGTACGGGAGTTGGCGGCGGCCAGCGCGGCCGGGGCGCCGGCGCCGCGCAGCGGGAGTCCGAACAGGGCGGCGCAGGCGCGGGCCACGAAGGGACCCAGCAGCGCCACGGCGAGCATGAAGAGGCAGACGATGCCCAGGGCCGCGTTGGCCGCGTCCTCGCCCGTGAGGGAGGCGGACAGGCCCGCGCAGACGCAGCCGCCGGCCGCGGCGGCGATGCCGAGGGGTGTGCGGATCCAGCCGGGGCGCAGCCGTTCCACCGACGCCTCGGTGAGCGCCTGGCCCGGTTTGATGCGGGAACTGCGGTGTGCGGCCATGTATCCGGCGCCGAGGGCGGTGAGCAGGACCGCGCCGGTCGCGGAGACGAGCGGGATCCAGGAGACGGCGAAGTCGACGGCCTGCGGTACCGCGCCCTTGTCCTTCAGCTGGCCGAACCACCAGCGGGCCAGGGCGATTCCGGGCAGGCAGCCGAGGGCGCCGGCGAGCGGGGCGATCAGGAGGGTCTCGGTGGCGATCGTGCGGCGGATCTGGCGCGGGGTGGTGCCGAGGGCCCGCAACAGGGCGAATTCGCGGGCGCGTTGGCCCACGGCGAGGGCGACGGTGCCGGCGGCGGTGAAGACGGCGACCATCGTGGCGACGCCGCCGAAGGAACCGCCGATGCCCATCAGCACCTCCTTCGCCTCGGCCAGCGTCGGGTCCTGGACACCGCCTCGGTCGGTGCCGGTGTGGACCTCGGCCCGGTCGCCGAGGGCGTGCGCCACCTGGGACTTGAGGGTCCCCGTCCCGACCCCGTCCTTCGGGAGCACCGCGACGGCGTCGATCTTCCCGGGGTGACCGGAGACCCGCAGCGCGTCGGAGTCGGCGAGCCAGGCGGTGCCGGCGCGGGTGCCGGTGGTACCGGAGACGAGGTAAGTGCGGCTTCCGTCGGGGGTGTTGAGGCTGACGCGCTCCCCGACGGAGGCCGTCTTCCCGCTCAGGACGATCTCGCCGGGGTGCGGTGCGCGGCCGACGGTGAGCCGCTCGCCGGTGAAGGTGGTGGAGGTCCAATTGTGGGCGGTGAGGGGGCCGTTGGGGCCGCCGACGGGGAAGGTGACGTCGGCGACGGCGGCGCGTGCGCCGGGTGCCGAGGCGGCCCTGGCCACGAGCGAGTCGTCGAGCCGAGCCCGGTCGGTGATCGGTTCGCTGTCCGCGCCGTCGCCGTGTCCGTAGTGGGCGCGTTGCTCGGCGGCGGCCACGACGGGGGCGGCGGCGTACCGGCCGGCCGGGACCTCGGCCCGTATGCCGGTCTCCAGGAGGATGCCGCAGGCCGACGTGATCATCGCGGCCATGGCGAGCGCGATGAACGTACCGACGAACGCGGAGGGCCGGAAGCGGAGGGCCGCACGGGCGAGGCCGTTGGGCGCGAACATCACGCCGCCGCCGGTGCGTAGGTCGGGCGGGTGGTGAGGGCCGTCATGCGGGACGCGATCGTTGAGGCCGGGGCGCGGTTGAGGTGGTCGGCTATCTCGCCGTCCGCGAGGAACAGGACGCGGTCGGCCCAGGCGGCGGCCGTGGGGTCGTGGGTGACCATGACGACCGTGGCGCCGTGGGTGTCGACGGCGTCGCGGAGCAGGGCGAGGATCTCGGCGGCCGTCGTGGTGTCCAGGGCGCCGGTGGGCTCGTCGGCGAAGACCACGTCGGGGCGGGTGACCAGGGCGCGGGCGATCGCGACGCGCTGCTGCTGGCCGCCGGAGAGCTGGCCGGGGCGGCGGCGGGCCTTGTCGGCGAGGCCGACCTGGGCGAGTACCTCGGCGGCGCGGCGGCGGTCGGGGCGGTGGCCCGCCAGGCGGGTCGGCAGGACGACGTTCTGCTCGACGGTGAGGGACGGCAGGAGGTTGAAGGCCTGGAAGACGAAGCCGAGGCGGGTGCGGCGCAGCGCGGTGAGCTTGTTCTCCTTCATGCCGGTGATGTCCGTGCCGCCGAGGCGGACGGTGCCGCGGGTGGGGCGGTCGAGGCCGGCCGCGCACTGGAGGAACGTGGACTTGCCGGAGCCGGAGGGGCCCATCACGGCGGTGAAGCTGCGGCGCGGGAGGGTGAGGTCGATGCCGCGCAGGGCGTGTACGGCGGTGCTGCCGCGGCCGTAGCGACGGGTCACTCCGTGGAGTTCGACCGCCCACTCGCCCGGCGCGTCCGGCATGCCTGATTTCTTCCGGTCCGATGACATGTCTCGAACGTACGGATCGGAGGGGGGCCGGGACGATGAGGGCGGCTGGCGGATCGGGGCGGGGGTAAACCCCACCGTGCCGGTCCCTCCGCGAGGCTAGGCAGGCCTTGACGTGGACGTTGCCGCCGCCGTCGGCCCCTCCCTGCACACCAGCAGCAGTGCCCTGTCGTCGTTCACGTCCTTGGCGACCGCCTCGATCAGGTGCCAGGCCGCGCCGTGGAAACCCCCGGCCACATACCGGTCGGCCTCGCCGGTGAGGCGGTCGATGCCCTCGACGATGTCCCGGTCGGAGGTCTCGACCAGGCCGTCTGTGAACAGCATCAACACGTCCCCGGGCCGCAGCGAGCCCTTCACAGGGTCGAACTGGGCACCGTCGTACACACCCAGGAGCGGGCCGTCGGCGGCCTTCTCCTCCCAGCGGCCGCTGCCCGCGCTGAGCTGGAGGCCTGGCGGGTGGCCCGCGGAGTAGAGCTCGTAGTCGCCGGAGTCCAGGTCCAGGACCAGGTGGATGGAGGTCGCGAAGCCCTCGTCCCAGTCCTGGCGGAGCAGGTAGCCGTTGGCGGCGGGGAGGAACGCGTGCGGGGGCAGGGAGCCGAGGAGGCCGCCGAACGCTCCCGACAGCAGCAGCGCACGCGACCCCGCGTCCATGCCCTTGCCGGAGACGTCCGTGAGGACGACCTCCATCGTGCGGCCGCCGTTCGTACGGGCCGCGACCACGAAGTCGCCCGAGAAGGACTGGCCGCCCGCCGGACGCAGCGCCATCTCCCGGTGCCAGCCGTCCGGCAGCGTGGGCAGCTTGCTCTGCACCCGGATCCGCTCACGCAGGTCGAACAGCATCGTGCCGCCCCGCCGCCACGGCACACCCACCCGGCTGCGGAACTGCGCGACGAGCAGCCCGAAGAACCCGCACGCGGCGACCACCAGCACCACACCCGGCGTGACCCGGGAGGGCCCCTCGGTGTACGGACCCAGCTCGACGGACTCCACGATCAGCGCGGTGGCCGCGGCCGCGTACAGGGCGAGCAGGCTCGCCGGGCGCAGCAGCAGGCCGCCCGCGACGATCGGCAGGACCAGCGCGGCCGGCGAGCACCACACCGAGTTGGCGAGGGTCGTGGCCGCGATGATCGGGACGGTGAGCAGCAGTCCGGCCAGCGCGACCCAGTCGGAGCCGTCGCCGCGGAAGTAGTCCACGGCGCTTCGGCGCATGCCGACGCGAGCCCGGTGCCACTGCATCTTCAACCGGGCCGTGAACGTGTCGGCTTCCGCGCGCCGCTCTCGTCCTGCTGCCATTAGTTCGGGACCCTATCCATCGGACCAGCCGCTTGGCACGGGAGGTCCCACTTGTCCCCCGTCCGAGGCTCAACTTCACAGTGAACTTCACAGGAAGCCGATCCGTCGCCGTCAAGGAGAAATTCCCTCGCTCGTCACGCAATGCCCTGATAGGCATGGTTCATGGGGACTGACTTGCGGGTGCTTCGGCAGGACGACTGGGACAAGTGGTACGACAGCCTCATCCGGGCCTTCGGCGGAGTGCCGGAATCATCGGAGGAGCGGGCGCTGTGGCGCGAGCGTACGGAGATCGACCGTTCCATCGGCGTCTGGGACGGTGACGCGTGCGTCGGCACGGCCGGCGCCTTCGCCTTCCGGCTGACCGTGCCGGGCGGCGCCGCGGTGCCGGCGGCCGGTGTGACCATGGTCTCGGTGGCCGCCACGCACCGGCGGCGCGGGGTGCTGACGTCGATGATGCGACGGCAGTTGGACGACGTACGGTCCTGGGGCGAGCCGTTGGCCGTGCTGACGGCCTCCGAGCCCGCGATCTACGGGCGGTTCGGGTACGGCGTCGGCACGCACCACACCAACGTCGAGGTGGAGACCACCCGGGTCCGGCTGGCCGTGCCGCCGGGCACCGACGACGTGCGGCTGCGGTACGTCGCTCCGGTCGACGCGATCGAGGCCTGCGAGGCGGTGTACGCGCGCAAGGTGGCCGGGCGGCCCGGCATGCTCGCCCGGGTGCCCGGCTGGGAGCGGCTGTGGGTGCTGGACCCGGAGAGCGAGCGGGACGGCGCGTCCCCGTTGCAGTGCGTGCTCGCGGAGCGGGACGGCGAGGTCGTCGGGTACGCGCGGTTCCGGGTGAAGCCCGACTGGGAGATCAGCGGGCCCAAGGGCACGGTGGTGGTGCAGGACTCGGAGTCCCTCGACCCGGCGGCGCACGCGGCGGTGTGGCGGTTCCTGTTCGGGATCGACCTCACGTCGTCGTTGACCGCGCGCGGGCGTCCGCTGGACGAGGCGTGGCTGCACATGGTGTCCGACGTCCGGCGCTGCGGGCTGCGCGTCCGTGACTCGCTGCACGTACGCCTCGTGGACGTGGGGGCCGCGCTGGAGGCGCGCACCTACCAGGCGCCGGTGGACGTGGTGTTCGACGTCGAGGACGCCTTCTGCCCCTGGAACACGGGGCGTTGGCGGCTCTCCGGCGACCCGAAGGGCGCGTCCTGCGCCCGCACCGAGGACCGGGCCGATCTCGCCCTGTCCGTACGGGAGTTGGGCGCGGCCTACCTCGGCGGCGTGACCCTGGGCGCACTCGCCGACGCCGGCCGGGTGCGAGAACTGCGGCCCGGCGCGCTGGCGGAGGCGTCACTCGCGTTCGCGTCCACGGTCACGCCGTGGTTGCCGCACGGGTTCTAGTGCGTCGCCCAGGGCGCGGGACTCACCTGAACACGCCCGCTTCTGCCGGCGGTTGAGGCAGCACGAAGAATCGCGGGCGGCTGGTCCGGCAGTGTCGGCCGCGCCGCCGCGGACGTGGCGCGGGGATGTCGCTCGGGTGGCACGGTCGTGGATGACACCGCGGCCGCCGCACCCGCTCCACAACGCGGCGCGACCCGCCCGGACTTGGGTCAGCGCCGCTGGCAGCCCGGGCACCAGAACAGGTTGCGGGCGGCGAGGCCGGCGGTGCTGATCTCGCCGCCGCAGATGTGGCAGGGCAGGTTCGCCCGGCGGTAGACGTACACCTCGCCGCCGTGGTCGTCGACGCGCGGCGGGCGGCCCATCGCCTCCGGCAGGTGCTCGGGGCGGACGGTGTCGATGCGGTTGTTGCGGACGCCCTCGCGCATGAGGCCGACCAGGTCGGCCCAGACGGCGTCCCATTCGGCCGGGGTGAGGTCCTTGCCGGCGCGGTAGGGGTCGATGCCGTGCCGGAAGAGGACCTCGGCGCGGTAGACGTTCCCGACGCCCGCGATCACCTTCTGGTCCATGAGGAGTGCGGCGATCGTCGTACGGCTGCGGGAGATCCGCCGGTACGCCGTCGTCGGGTCGGCGTCCGCGCGCAGCGGGTCGGGGCCCAGGCGCCCGTGTATCGCCTGCTTCTCGGTGTCCGTGATCAGCGCGCAGGTGGTGGGGCCGCGCAGATCGACGTACGACGTGGTGTTCGCGAGCCGCAGCCGGACCGTGTCGGTGGGCGGCGGGGCGGGCGCGTCCCCGAAGGTCACCTTGCCGAACAGGCCGAGGTGGATGTGGACCCAGTCGCTGTCGCGGAAGCCCAGGAAGAGGTGCTTGCCGTGGGCCTCGGTGCGGGTGAGCCCGGCGCCGTCGAGGAGGGCCGCGGCGTCCGAGAACTTGCCCTGGGGGCTGGTCACGCGCGGTGCCGTGCCGGCGAAGCGGTCGGCGTAGTCCGACGCCAGCCGGTGGATCGTGTGCCCCTCTGGCACGGTGCCTGTTCCTTTCCGGCCCCCGGAAGTCCGCCCCGGGGAGTCCGCCTCGGGAGTCCGTCGGACCCCCGAGGGTGGCGATGTCGTACCGGCCGGTCTCGCTGTTCAGTCCTGCTGCGGGTGGTGGGCCGGGATCGGGGGCAGTTCGCCCGTCGTCTCGTACGTGCTGAGCATCTCGATCCGGCGGATGTGGCGCTCGCCCTCGGAGAACGGGGTGCCCAGGAAGGTCTCGACGAACTTCGTGGCCTCGTCCGCGGTGTGCATACGGGCGCCCACGGCGACGACGTTCGCGTTGTTGTGCTGCCGGCCCAGCGAGGCGGTCTCCTCGCTCCAGGCCAGGGCCGCACGGACGCCCTTCACCTTGTTCGCGGCGATCTGCTCGCCGTTGCCCGAGCCGCCGATCACGATGCCGAGGGCCTCGGGGTCGGCCGCCGTGCGCTCCGCGGCGCGCAGGCAGAACGGCGGGTAGTCGTCCTCGGCGTCGAAGATGTGCGGGCCGCAGTCGACGGGCTCGTGGCCTGCCTCTTTGAGCCACTCCACGAGGTGGTTCTTGAGTTCGAAGCCGGCATGGTCGGAACCGAGATACACACGCATGGTCCGAGTGTGACACGGCTGTTTCCGGGAAGCAGCGCCGGGTGTCCAGCCGGAAAAATCTGTCCCCTACCACCGAACCTCAAGAAAACCTCAAGTAACAATCTGGATTCAGAGGTTCACGAATCAATTCACCTCGGATTCACTGGACCGGCCCGTACACCCCCCGGTACGGGAGACCGCTCACCCGGACCAAAGGAATTTCCCCCCATGACTGGTCTGCAGGCCGGACTCAAGAACCGGCATCTGACGATGATCGCCATCGGTGGCGTCATCGGCGCCGGCCTCTTCGTCGGTTCCAGCTCCGGCATCGCGACCGCGGGCCCCGGCATCCTGCTGTCGTACGCACTCGTCGGCACGCTCGTCGTGCTCGTGATGCGGATGCTCGGCGAGATGTCCGCCGCGAACCCCACCTCCGGCTCCTTCTCGGCCCACGCCGACCGGGCGCTCGGCCGCTGGGCCGGGTTCTCCATCGGCTGGCTGTACTGGTTCTTCTGGGTCGTGGTGCTGGCGGTGGAGGCCACCGCGGGTGCCAAGATCCTGGAGGGCTGGATCCCGGCCGTGCCCCAGTGGGGCTGGGCGCTGATCGTGATGGTGGTACTGACCGCCACCAACCTGGTCTCGGTCGGCTCCTACGGCGAGTTCGAGTTCTGGTTCGCCGGGATCAAGGTCGTCGCGATCGGCGCGTTCATCGTCGTCGGCGCGCTCGCGGTGGCCGGCGTGCTGCCCGGCGCGGACACCGACAAGGCGAGCCTCGGCAACCTCACCGGCCACGGCGGCTTCCTGCCCAACGGCCCCGGCGCCATCCTCACCGGCGTCCTGCTCGTCGTCTTCTCCTTCATGGGCAGCGAGATCGCCACCCTGGCCGCCGGCGAGTCCGAGGACCCGCGGCGGGCGGTCACCAAGTCGACCAACAGCATCATCTGGCGGATCGGCGTCTTCTACCTCGGCTCGATCTTCATCGTCGTGACCCTGCTCCCGTGGGACGACGCGTCGATCAAGGAACAGGGCTCGTACGTCGCCGCCCTCGACTCGCTCGGTATCGCGCACGCCGGCCAGATCATGAACTTCATCGTGCTGACCTCGGTGCTGTCCTGTCTCAACTCCGGCCTCTACACGGCCTCCCGCATGGCCTTCTCGCTCGGCGAGCGCGGGGACGCGCCGAAGGCGTTCGCGCGGACGACCTCGCGCGGTGTGCCGCTGGCCGCGATCGTCTGCTCCGTCGTGTTCGGCTTCGTCGCCGTCTTCTTCAACTACAAGTTCCCCGACTCGGTCTTCCTCTTCCTGGTCAACTCCAGTGGCGCGGTGGCCCTGTTCGTCTGGCTGGTCATCTGCTTCTCGCAGCTGCGCATGCGGCGGATCATCCAGGCGGAGGCGCCGGAGAAGCTGGTCGTGAAGATGTGGCTGTATCCGTATCTGACCTGGGCGACGGCCGGGTTGATCGTGTTCGTGCTCGGCTACATGCTCACGGACACCGAGCACGACGGACGCGAGACAGTGCTGCTGTCGCTGCTGGTCGCGGCGGTCGTGCTCGCCATCGCCTTCGTCAAGGAGCGGCTGCGGCCGGGCACTTCGACGGCCGCCGCGGGCGTGCCCGCCCAGGGCGAGCCCGCCGACGCGCCGGTGGCCAAGGTCAAAGCACCGTGAAGCTGTCCTTGACCTTGCCGTAGGTCTTCAGGGCCTGGGCTTCGATCGGCGGCTGGTACCAGGTGTTGATCTGGTACGACCTTCCCTCCTGGTCGAAGCCCAGCAACCGGGCATGCCACTGCACGCCCTTGAGCGTGAAGGTGTACTCCCACACGACCGCGGGGTTGCCGCGGAACGTCGTCCTCTCCAGGCGGATCTTCTGGTAGCCCTCGCCCTGGTGGGCGTTCTGCTCCGAGGTCTCCCAGCTCCGCATCAGATCGCCGCGGGCGATGGACGACTTGCCCACGAGCTCCTGTCCGCCGTCCGGCGAGGTGTAGTGCACCTCCGCCCCCGTCTTCAGATCGCGCCGCCAGCCGGTGGGTGTCGCCCACGCGAACCCGCCGGCTTCGCGATGCGCGCCCGGCGGCAGGCTCTGCGGGCGTGCGGTGCCTTCGACGGTGGGCGACGGGCTGGAGGGGGTCGAGGGGGAGGCGGAGGCGGAAGAGGAGGCCTGCGGGGACGTGGACCCGTCCGCCCGGTCGCCGCCCGGTGAGCCGGAGTTGGCCAGCAGGACGACCGCCACGACCGCGCCGGCGGTGACCACTCCGACGGCGGCCACGGCAACCGCGCGGCGACGGCCACGGCTCGGGGCGGCCGGGGCGGGGCTGTTGGCGGGTTCGGGGAGGTCGCTCGCGGGTGTGCGGAGGGGGTGGGGGCCGAGGTCGGGACGGGGTGCGGCGGAACGGGCGGCCGGGGCAGGGCTGTTGGCGGGTTCGGGACGCTGCTGGGTCACGGCCTGGGCGCGGACCAGGGAGACGCCTGTGGCCTGTGGGGTGATCGGGCCCGCGGGTGGTTCCGAGCGGAGTTCGGACGGGACTTCGGTGGAGGCGTTGGAGATCCGGAAGTCATGGGTGTCGGCCCGGTTCTCGACGGAGGAGGACGCGGTGGCGGGCCGCTGGGTCGGCGGCGCGTCCTCGACGGGTTCGGGCAGCCGTGGGTCGCGCAGTCGGCGGAGGACCCGGGTCCGGACGTGGGCCGGGGTGGACGGCTCGGACACCGGGGGCGACAGCGGCTCGGGCTCCTCCGCACGCGCCGGTTCCTCTTCCTCTCCCCCAGCCTCCTCCCGTACCTCTGGTACCTCTTCTGTCTCTCGTACGTCCTCTGCCTCCCCTGCCTCCTCCGGCTCTCCCGTCGGTGCCTCTCCCCCGCCCACCGGCAACGTCACCAGCGTCGGCGGGAACGCCACCGGGCGCAGGGCCGCCTCCAGTTCGTCCAGGCCGGGGCGGACCGTGGGGTCCTTCTCCAGGAGCGCGGCCAGGATGTCCTGCAACGGGCCTGCCGCGAGGGGCAGTCGGGGCTCCTCGTAGAGGACCGCGTGCAGGGTGGCCAGTGTGGTGTCACGGGAGAAGGGGGAGCGGCCGCCGAGCGCCGCGCAGAGGGTCGCGCCGAGGGACCAGATGTCGGAGGGCGGGCCCTGGGGGCGGCCGGATATGCGCTCGGGCGCCATGTAGTCGGGCGAGCCGACGAGCATGCCGACCATGGTCAGCGCCTTGGCGTCCTGCATCGCCGCGATGCCGAAGTCGGTGAGGACGACGCGCTCGCCGGCGTCCTCCACCAGGACGTTCCCCGGCTTGATGTCCCGGTGCAGGACGCCGCGTTCGTGCACCTGGCGCAGCGCGGTGACCAGGCCGACGCCGATCCGGGCGGCCTGGCGCGGGTTCAGCGACCCGTCCTGCACGGTCATCTGTTCCAGGGAGCGGCCGACGACCAGCTCCATGACGATCCACAGGCGTTCGCCCTCGTCCACCACGTCGTACACGCGCACGACGTTGGGATGGTCGATCCGGGCGGTGGCCCGGGCCTCGCGCAGGGTGCGCTCACGGCGGGTCCTGGTGTCCTCCGCGTCCAGTCCGTCTATGCGCATCTCCTTGACGGCGACCGGGCGGTCGAGTATTTCGTCGGAGGCTCGCCACACCCGCCCCATTCCCCCCTGGCCGATACTTTCGACCAGGCGATAGCGCCCCGTCACGAGCAACCCTGGAACCCCACCGCTTCTCGTGTTTCCCGTATTCCCCGGCAATCCGCTGCACCCCCTCGGTTATCCCCACCACGCTTCTACGGATACACAATGGTCACACTTCATGCCGTACCAGCATAGTGGTGAGAAATCTTGTGGTAGCTCTTCAAGTACTGCGAATTCAGGCGCAGCCAAGGGGGATGTGAACATGAGTTCTCGTCGCACGACGACCATCGCGGGATCGCTGGTCGCGGCATCTTTCTCGACGGTGATGATCCTTTCCTTCACTGCCAGCGCGGACGACCAGGGTCCCGGCAGCGGCAAGGGCGGAAAGGCCGTCGACGAGGCGCCCGCGGGTGTAAAGCTGACCACCACCCTGCCCTCGAAGATCTCGGTCGACAACGGCTCGCAAAAGACGGCGATCACCGCCGCGGTGAAGAACGAAGGGACCAAGGACAGCGGAAAGATCCAGCTATTGGTCGTCGGTTTCGACGGCCTCACGGTCAAAAACGTTCAAGGCTGTTCCCAGATCGACACAGCGAATCTTCCGGAGGGTTCAAACAGCGGTTTCGCCTGTCCCATCGACAATCTCGCGGCCGGAAAGTCGAAGTCGTACGCGGTGGACGCCACGTACGACCTGAGCAAGACCGGCAAGATCTGTCTGCCCGTCCAGACCGGCGACGGGAAGAAGACGTACTGGCAGCAGGGCCCGGTCCCGTTCGGTACGACCAACCCGTCGCCGAACGCCCCGGCCACCCCGCTGCTCCTCGGCACCGACAACAAGCCGGTGGCGCCGGGCGGCGACGAGCTGCCGAAGACCGGTCCCGACAGTGACGTGCTGCCGCTGGGGGCGGCGGGCGCGACCCTGCTGGCGGCCGGCGCGGCCGGGCTGTGGTGGTCGACGCGGCGACCGTCGAAGCAGCGCGCCTGATCGGGGCGGTTCAGGGCCGGGGTGCGTGAGCGCCCCGGCCTTTCCCATGGCCGACACCCTTGCTCCGGCGACTGGGCTGTGGCTGACTGGCAGCGGCGTCGAGGGGGAGTGGATGGGCAACTGGGTCGTGATCGCGGAGTACTACAGCGACATCTACAGGACCGAGTTCATCCACCGTGGGCTGGAGACGAAGGACCAGGCACTGCGGGCGCTCCGTGCTGCCGCCCACACGTACGTGCCGAGCAAGAACATCGTCGAGAAGCGGCGTCGCGTGTACCGCTTCGCCGGCCAGGAGGCATACCTGGTGGTGATCAAAGGCAAGCTGTCGGAGTGGGAGTGCACGCTGCGCATCGCGGAGCTGGTCTCGGACTCGATCGACCCGGCCGTGGCCGAGCGGGTGCAGCTGAACGACGGCGCGGCAGAGGTGGCCGACATGCCGCAGGACCGCATCCCGCCCAGCTACTGAGCGGCGCACCGAACTCCGCTCGAGCCGACCGGCCGAGGTTGAACGACGAGCTCAGCCCTTGTTCGCGAACTTCCAGGCGGTGGGCAGCACGCCCATCGCCAGGGCCGCCTTCAGGGCGTCGCCGAGCAGGAACGGGGTGAGACCGGCCGCGATCGCGGCGGACACCGACATGCCGGCGGCGACGGCCAGGTACGGCACGCCGACGGCGTAGATGATCGCCTCTCCAAGCAGCATCGTGCCCGCCATCCGCAGCACCGAGCGGTCGGCGCCGCGGCGGGCCAGGGCGCCGACGGCGGCGGAGGCGAGGATCATGCCGAGGATGTAGCCGAAGGAGACCGAGAGACCGGAGGTCCCGGAGGCGAACCACGGCATGCCCGCCAGGCCGGCCAGCGCGTACACGGCGAGCGCGGCGACCCCGCGGCGGGCGCCGAGGCTGGTGCCGACGAGCAGGGCGGCGAAGGTCTGGCCGGTCACCGGCACCGGGGAGCCGGGCACGGGGACCGCGATCTGGGCCGCGAGGCCGGTGAGCGCGGCGCCGCCGAGCACCAGCGCGAGGTCGCGGACGCGGGAGGCCGGGAGCAGGTCGGCGATGACCTTGCCGGTGGCGACGGGGGCGGCTGTGGCGGTGCTCATGGGGACTCCGCGGTTCGGGGCAGTCGGGGACAGAGTGACGCTAACCCGGGGTGCGTGCGCCGATCACCGTCAGCGCCCGACAAAGGGGGGCGCGGGGCGTTCGTGGGTTTCGGACAAAGAGTGTCTGTTACACCGGGTGGGGAGTGATACCCGTCACTGAGGCAGGAGCGTTTCGCTCACTCCCGGGCCGCGGGCCGAGCTGTCGGGTCCCGCCAAACGAATCCTAGCGGTCTGGTCGGATTCACCTTCTCTGGCCTACCCTTCCCCCATGGATGCCCAGGCCCGGAACTTCTCGTCGCGTCGCCACGTCGACCTGCGACGCGTCGGCGCGAGCGGCTGTCGCCGGACCTAGCGGGGCGGGCGGAGCGGATCCGGACGCGCCTCGAATCGAGTGACGGCGCACTGTCAGACCCGTTCCCGAGGATGAAAACGCCATGGCATCCACGCTCACTTCCGTTCCTGCCCCTCCCCCTCCCCTCTCCACGTCCGTGCAGCGCGCCGCCGATCCCGATCGGCGGCGGACGAGCGCGAGTCACGTGCTGCGGTCCGTGCTGGAGCACGGGCCGGTGGCGCGCAGCACCATCGCCCGGCTCACGGGTCTGTCGCCGGCGTCGGTGACGGACTACTGCGCCCGGTTCACCGAACTCGGCCTGATCCGCGAGGCGTCGGCGCCCCGGCGGTCCAAGGGCGTGGGGCGGCCGCATGTGCCGGTCGACCTGGACGACTCGCGGTTCGTGGTCGGCGGGGTGCATGTGGCCGTGCCGTACACCACGGTCGCACTGCTGGATCTGCGGGGACAGGTGGTGGCCCGGCGGGAGGTGAAGCACGAGCGCACCGATCCGGGGTGGGTCCTCGCACGCGCCGCCGAGGGGCTGGACGCGCTGCTCGCCGAGGCGCGCGGCAGCCGGCCGCTGGGTGTCGGAGTGGCCGTCGGCGGCTGGGTGGACCGCGATTCGGGGACCGTCGTCGAGCACGGGCTGCTGGGCTGGCGGGACGTCCCGGTGCGGGAGACGCTCGGCGCGCGCACCGGGCTGCCGGTCCATGTCGACGGCCACGCACGGGCGTTGGTGAACGGGGAGCGGCTCTTCGGGCGGGCGCGCGGCAGCCGGAGCGTGCTGCACCTGTTCGTCGGCAACGTCGTCGACTCGGCGTTCGCCTCGGGCGACGAGGTGCACCACGGGCCGCGCTCGCAGGCCGGCGTCATCGCGCATCTGCCGGTGCCGGGCGGCACGGAGCCCTGCGAGTGCGGCCGAACGGGCTGCCTCCAGGCCGAGTTGAGCGAACGGACGCTGTGCCTGCGGGCCCGGCGGGCCGGTGTCGTCGACGGGGTGAACCCGATGCACGTGCTCGCCGCGGCGACCGCCGGCGACGAACGGGCCGTACGGCTGCTGGTGGAGCGGGCGGGTGCCGTCGGCCGGGCCGTGCGGCTGCTGCTCGACGTGCTCAACCCGGAGACGGTGGTGGTGACCGAGATCGGTGTCATACACCGGGAGGACTGCCTCGCCGCGCTGCGCGAAGGGGTCGGCGACGAGCGCGCCGGGGCCGTCGTGCCGACGAGCTTCCCGGACTCCGTGCTCGCGGTGGCGGGCGGTTCGGTCGTGCTCGACGTGCTGTACCGGGATCCGTTGAGTGCCTCACCTGAGGCTACTTAATTCAGAAACTCCGAATGTTGACAGGGATCACGGATGACCAGGAGCATTCTTCTCATGACCTGTCGCACCCTTTGTTGCTGACGCGGTGACGCGCCCGGAGCGCGTATCTCTTCCTGCGTGAATTCCCCTTCCTCGGGCCTTCCGTGCCCGGAATTCCGCCTGCTTTCCCACCTCCGTACTCAAGGGGCCCTCCCATGTCTTCTCCCACTTTTCCCGGTGTCGACCGGCGTCTCTTCCTTGCCTCCGCGCTCGGTGTCGCGGCCGTCGGACTGACCGGCTGCGCGGGCTCCACCACGGCCTCCGCGAAGTCGGTGGCCGACCTCTCCGCCCCGCTCGCCGAGAAGGTCCCGGCCGGCACCAGTCTGAAGATCTCCTCGTATCTGAACACCCAGCAACTCCAGTTCAAGCTGGCCAAGCTGCCGAAATTGCCGTTCACGGTGTCGAGTTGGCTGAACATCGGGGCCGGTCCCGATGTCATCAACGCATTCCGCGCGAAGTCCCTTGACCTGGCGAACAACGCCGGTATTCCACCGATCCAGGCCCACTACCAGGGATTCGACGCGAAGATCGTCGCGATCAACGTCACCCGGAAACCCAACTACCTCTTCGCCACCAAGCCCGGCAGCGACATCCGCACGGTCGCCGACTTCAAGGGCCGCAAGCTCGCCTTCTCGCAGGGCCAGGCCCAAGGCGTCGTGCTGCTGCGGGCGTTGAAGGAGGCGGGGATCGCGTACGACGACGTGAAACTGGTCCCGCTGACCAGCAACCAGTTCCTCACCGCCCTCCAGTCGGGCCAGGTGGACATCGCCCCGCTCGGCAACAGCCAGGCGCCCGCCTACCTCCAGCAGTACGGGCCCAAGGGCGCCCGCACCATCGACACGGACGTCGTCGACCTGCTCAACCTGCTGTGGGCGCCGGCCTCCGTGCTGGCCGACCCGGCGAAGGCGGCGGCCGTCGCCGCGTACATCCCGCAGTGGGCGCAGGGCCAGGTGTGGCAGTACGAGCACCCCGACATCTGGAACGAGGAGTTCTACGTCAAGACGCAGAACCTGACCCTCGCCCAGGCCGAGGGCATCACGAAGCTCGCCAACAAGCCGCTGTTCCCGCCGAGTTGGGACGAGGCGGTGAAGTGGGAGCAGGAGACCGCCGAGCTGCTCGCCGAGGGCGGCTTCGTGAAGAGCTTCAAGGTCGACTCGCTCTTCGACCGCCGCTTCGAGGCCATCGCCGCGCGGGCCGTACCGGCGGAGTACCGCAAGTGAGCGCCCTGAGCACCACCACCGTGAGCGCGGGCGCGGGCGCCGTGGCCGTCGAGGACGACACCGTCCACCGGGTGCGCAGGCGCCGGCGCCTCTCCCCCGGCAGGCGGCTGCCCGCCGCCCGGATGATCGGGCCCGCCCTGTTCATCGGCCTGTGGGCGATCGCCTCCGCCGCCGGGCAGCTGGATCCCGGGGCGATCCCGGCGCCCTGGACGGTGGCGCGGACCGCCGGGCGGCTGTGGACCGACGGCACACTGCCGACCGATGTGCTGACCTCGCTGGAGCGGGCCGCGTACGGCTTCGCGATCGGGCTCACCGCCGGGGTGCTGCTCGCGCTCGCGTCGGGGCTCAGCCGGGTCGGGGAGGCGCTGATCGACGGGACCGTGCAGCTCAACCGGGCGATCCCGACGCTGGGTCTCATCCCGCTGTTCATCCTCTGGCTGGGCATCGGCGAGACCTTCAAGATCGCCATCATCGCGATCGTCGTCTACATCCCGATCTACCTGAACACACACGCCGCGCTGTCCGGAATCGACAGCCGGTACGTCGAACTCGCCGAGGTCCAGGGCCTGTCGAGGATCCAGTTCGTCCGGCAGATCGTGATCCCCGGCGCGCTGCCCGGATTCTTCGTGGGACTCCGGCTCGGCGTCACCGGCTCCTGGCTGGGCCTGGTGGTCCTGGAGCAGATCAACGCCACCAGCGGCCTCGGTTACATGATGTTCCAGGCCACCAACTACGGCCAGTCCGACGTGATCCTCGTCGGTCTGCTCATCTACGGGATCTTCGGCCTGATCTCCGACAGCACGGTCCGTCTCATCGAACGGAGGGTGCTGTCGTGGCGCCGCACACTGAGCAACTGACCCGCCCCACCGCCGTCCGACTGCGCGGCCTGACCCGGTCGTTCGAGGGGCGTACGGTCCTCGACGGCCTCGACCTGGACATCCCCGCCGGACAGTTCGTGGCGCTCCTCGGGCACAGCGGGTCCGGCAAGTCCACGCTGCTGCGGGCCGTCGCGGGCCTCGACCACGAGGTCGCCGGGAGCGGTCGACTCGCCGCCCCGGAACGGGTGTCGGTGGTCTTCCAGGACTCTCGGCTGCTGCCGTGGCGGCGGGTGCTGGACAACGTACTGCTGGGGCTGGGGACCGGTGGGGAGGAGAAGGGGCGGGCCGCTCTCGCGGAGGTGGGGCTCGCCGGGCGGGAGCGGGCGTGGCCGGGTGAGTTGTCGGGGGGTGAGCAGCAGCGGGCGGCTCTTGCGCGGTCGTTGGTGCGGGAGCCGGAGCTGTTGCTCGCGGATGAGCCGTTCGGGGCGCTGGATGCGTTGACGCGGATCAAGATGCATGCGCTGTTGCGGGAGTTGTGGGAGCGGCATCGGCCCTCGGTGTTGCTGGTCACGCATGACGTGGACGAGGCGATCGTCCTCGCGGACCGGGTGCTGGTGCTGGACGCCGGGCGCGTCGGGCTCGACCTGGCCATCGATCGCCCCCATCCCCGCTCCTATCGCGATCCTCTGCTCGGCGAATACCGGGAGCGGCTGCTGGCCGCGCTCGGTGTGACCGAGGACGTGGGGTGACGCCGGATTTCCTCGCCCCCGCCGCCCCTACCCGTCCCATCCCCAGGGGCGCTGCCCCTTCGACCCCGCCGGGGGCTGCGCCCCCAGACCCCGCTTCGGCCTGAACGGCCTCGTCCTCAAACGCCGGACGGGCTGAAACACACGAAGGACACCTCATGCCCCGCACCCTCCATCTCAACGCCTTCCTCATGAACACCGGCCACCACGAAGCCTCCTGGCGGTTGCCGGAGAGCGATCCGTACGCGCACGTCCGGCTCGACCACTACGTGCAGCTCGCTCGGACCGCCGAGCGCGGCACCTTCGACTCGCTCTTTCTCGCCGACGGGCCGCAGTTGTGGAACAACCTGGCCCAGCGGCCGGCCGGTGCGCTGGAGCCGCTCACGTTGCTCACCGCGCTCGCCACGGCGACCGAGCACATCGGGCTGATCGCCACCGCGTCGACGTCCTACAACTCGCCCTACAACCTGGCCCGTAAGTTCGCCTCGCTGGACATCATCAGCGGCGGCCGGGCGGGGTGGAACATCGTCACCACGGCCGGGGCCGAGGCCGCTCGGAACTTCGGGCTGGATGCCGAGCCCGCGCACGCGGAGCGGTACGCGCGGGCCGCCGAGTTCCTCGATGTGGCGCTCAAGCTCTGGGACAGCTGGGAGGACGACACGATCCTCGCGGACAAGGCCGCCGGGGTGTGGGGGGATGACCGGAAGATCCATCCGCCTCGGCATCGGGGGGCCTACTTCAGCGTCGAGGGCGCGCTCAACGTGCCGCGTACGCCCCAGGGTTACCCGCTGCTCGTGCAGGCCGGCTCGTCCGAGGACGGGAAGACGTTCGCCGCACGGTACGCGGAGGCGGTGTTCACCGCGCAGCAGACGATCGAGGACGCGCGGGCCTTCTACGCCGACCTCAAGTCCCGTACGGCGGCGGCCGGCCGGGACCCCGAGCACATCAAAGTGCTGCCCGGGATCGTGCCGGTGCTCGGCTCCACGGAGGCCGAGGCGCGGGCGAGCGAGCGGCTGCTCGAAGACCACATCGTGTACGAGCATGGAGTGGACCGGCTGGAGCGGTTGCTCCAACTGCCCGCCGGTGCGCTGGAGTTGGATGCGCAGCTGCCGGCCGATCTGCCCTCCGAGGACGCCGTCGAGGGGGCCAAGAGCCGCTACACCCTCGTGGTGGAACTGGCCCGGCGCGACCGGCTCACCGTGCGGGAGCTGATCGGGCGGCTCGGCGGCGGGCGCGGCCACCTCACCTTCGCCGGCACGCCCGAGCAGGTCGCCGACGCGATCGAGACGTGGTTCACGCAGGGCGCGGCCGACGGCTTCAACATCATGCCGGCGGTGCTGCCTTCGGGTCTTGAGGCCTTCGTCGACCACGTCGTCCCGATCCTGCGCGCCCGTGGGTTGCTGCGCACGGAGTACGGGCCCCGCCAGACCCTCCGGGAGCGCTACGGGCTCCCCCGCCCCGCCAACCAGTACGTCCAGACACCCGCCCTCGTCTGAAAGGCCCAGGTCATGACACTCGACATCCAGATCCAGAAGGTCACCGCGCACATCGGCGCCCGCGTCTCCGGCGTGGACATCTCCCAGCCGCTCGCGGAGGACACGGTCGCCGCCCTCCGCGAGGCCCTCAACACCCACAAGGCCCTGGTCTTCGACGACGTCCACCTCGACGACGCCGAACAGGAGGCGTTCGCCCGGCACTTCGGCGACCTCACCACCGCCCACCCGACCGTGCCCTCCGTCGCCGGCGCCCCGAACGTGCTGCCCGTCGACAGCGAGCAGGGCCGCGCCAACCACTGGCACACGGACGTCACGTTCGTCCTGAACCCGCCGCAGGCCAGCACCCTGCGCAGCATCACGCTCCCGCCGTACGGCGGCGAGACCCTGATCACCAGCTCGGCCGCCGCCTACCGCCAACTCCCGCAGCCGCTGCGCCAGTTGGCCGACACGCTGTGGGCCGAGCACACCAACGACTACGACTACGCGGTGCCGGTGGAGGACATCGACGAGGACAAGGCGGCCCAGCGCGCCCAGTTCACGTCCATCAAGTTCCGCACGGCCCACCCGGTGGTCCGCGTCCACCCGCTGACCGGTGAACGCGGCCTGTTCATCGGCGGGTTCGCGCAGCGGATCGTGGGCCTGTCGGTCGGCGAGTCCCGCAAGATCCTCGACCTGCTCCAGTCGTACGTCACCCGCCCGGAGAACATCCTGCGCCACCGCTGGTCCCCGAACCAGCTCGTCCTCTTCGACAACCGCATCACCCAGCACTACGCCGTCGACAACTACGACGGCCTCCCCCGCCGCCTGAACCGCGTGACCGTCGCGGGAGACGTCCCCGTCGGCATCGAGGGCAAGGAGAGCTACGCGATCGAGGGCGACGCCTCGCACTACACGTCCGTGGCGGCGTAAGGACCCGCCGTTCCGAAAGACCCCCGCGGTGCACCCGCGGGGGTCTTCTTGTTGCTAACGTGTAGTTGCAAGTCTTGTGCAATAAGAGGTTCGGAGGGGAACCCACCCATGCCCGTCTACACGCTTCCCGACCTGCCGTACGACTACTCCGCGCTCGCCCCCGTGATCAGTCCCGAGATCGTCGAGCTGCACCACGACAAGCACCACGCGGCCTATGTGAAGGGTGCCAACGACACGCTGGAGCAGCTCGCGGAGGCGCGGGACAAGGAGTCGTGGGGGGCGATCAACGGGCTGGAGAAGAACCTGGCGTTCCATCTCTCCGGGCACATCCTGCACTCGATCTACTGGCACAACATGACCGGTGACGGGGGCGGCGAGCCGCTGGCGGCGGACGGTGTGGGGGACCTGGCCGACGCGATCGCCGAGTCCTTCGGGTCGTACGCCGGCTTCAAGGCGCAGCTGACCAAGGCGGCCGCGACCACGCAGGGTTCGGGCTGGGGTGTCCTCGCGTACGAGCCGCTCAGCGGGCGGCTGGTCGTCGAGCAGGTCTACGACCACCAGGGCAACGTCGGACAGGGCGCGACCCCGATCCTCGTCTTCGACGCCTGGGAGCACGCCTTCTATCTCCAGTACCGGAACCAGAAGGTCGACTTCATCGACGCCATGTGGGCCGTCGTCAACTGGCAGGACGTGGCCCGGCGTTACGAGGCCGCCAGGTCCCGCGCGGATGTGCTGCTGCTCGCCCCCTGAGGGCGCGATGAACGTCCTGCCTCGTGATCGTCTTCTCAACCTTCACCGGCAGGCGGAATGACGGAAGCCCCTGGGAGGACGTGACTCCCAGGGGCTTCCCATGTGGCGACGGCCTACCGGTTGTCCGGATCGCAGGGCACGTTCAGGGACAGCAACGCCGTCGATCCCGTGATGCCCACCCGGAGTTCGGTGATCGCCGCGTTGCGCAGGCTCGGGAAGACCCGGCGGTACTCCCTGGCCGGGATCGACAGCAGGGTGCACAGGACCAGGCGGAACAGGGTGTTGTGGGCGACCACCAGGACCCGTTCGCCGTAGTGCGCGGCGGCGATCCGGCGCAGGGCCGCCGCTCCGCGGGCCGCGGCGGCCCGTGGGTCCTCGGCGCCGGGGAAGGGGTTGGCGGCCGGGTCCACGCGGAAGGCCTCGGCCCGGGTCGGGTAGGCGGCCGCGAACTCCGCCAGCGTGCGCCCCTCCACCACCCCGAAGTCGCACTCCCGCAGGTCGGGGTCGAGGGACGGGACCAGGCCCAGGGTGCGGCAGGCGGGTTCGGCGGTGGCCACGGCCCGGGACAGCGGGGAGGTCCACACCGCGTCGACCGGACGGGCGGCGATCCATCGCCCGAGCGCCTCGGCCTGCGCCACCCCGGTAGGGGTCAACGGGACGTCACTGACACCGGCGTAGCGGTTCTCGTCGTGCCAGACGGTCTGCCCGTGCCTGGCCAGCAGAAGGGTGGTGCTCATGGCTTCGGAGTATCCAGGCTCGGCGGGAGTACGCGTACGCGGCGCGACGTCGGTCCGCCGTCAGTCCGCCGTCGTCCCGGTGCGGCGGGCGTGCGCGTGGGCCGCGACCGGCGCCGGGAGCCAGCCCCGCGCGGTCAGTTCGTCGATCAGGCGGCCGTACGGCTCGGCGAACAGGGCCGTGCGGGCGGGGTCGGGTTCGAGGACCGAGTGGATGCGGACCATGCGCTCCGCGATCTCGGGCAGGGGGCCGCGGCCGGTGCCGTGGGCGGCCAACGCGGCCATGCCCAGGGCCGGTTCGGTCTGGTGGGGTACGCGGGCGGGGCGGCCCAGGACATCGACGCGCAGCTGGTTCCAGTACGCGCTGCGGGCGGCGCCCCCGGTGAAGGTGAGGGGGCCGTCCAGCGGGGCGCCCAGCTGGTCGAGGTAGTCCACGCAGAGCCGCTCCGCGAAGGCCACACCCTGGAGCAGGGACGCCCACAGGTCGGCCCCGTCGGCGGGCTCGCCCAGCACGATCGCCGAGGCGGCCGGCGCCAGGAACGGGAACCGTTCACCGGGTGACACCAGCGGGTACGTCACCGCGCCGGACGGTTCGTGGGCCGCCGCCCGTGCGTCCATCGCGGCCGGGTCGGCGCCCGAGAAGGCCGCGGTCAGCACGCCCGCGCCCACGCTCGACGCCCCGCCCGGCAGCCAAGTGCCGTCCGGCGCACGGTGGTTGTAGACCACGCCGGTCTCGTCGCGGACCGGGGTGACGGAGGCGCCCTTGAGGACCAGCGTGGTGCCGAGCACCGAGTTCCAGGAGCCGGGCCGCAGCGCGCCCGCCGCGATCTGCGCCGCGCAGCCGTCGGTCATGCCGGCGATCACCGGCGTGCCGGCGGGGATGCCGGTCGCCTCGGCGGCGGCCGACGTGACCTCACCGAGCCGGCTGCCGGGGCGTACGACCTCGGGGAACAGCTCGTCGGGCAGGCCCAGTTCGGCCAGCGCGGTGTGCGGCCAGGCGCCGGCCTCCGCGTCGTAGCCGGTCTTGAGGGCGTGACTGGAGTCGGCGGGCGGCGGCTCGCCGATGAGCCGGGCGACGATCAGGTCGGGCTGGTGGGCGAGCCGGAGCCGGGGCGGGCGGGGCGGGTGGACCAGGCGGAGGTGGGGGTGCGGGCGGGAGGCGGATCCGGGGTGGGAGGCCGACCCGGAGGGCTGCCCGGCGCGCCGTCCGCCACCCCCGCTCCGGCCCCGGAGCGGACCCGCGCCGCCCGCGCCCCGGCCGCCCGCACCCTCGTACTCCCCCGCCAGCCACAGCACCTTCGGCAGCGCCCAGGTGTCCTGCACCGCGAGGCCCGCCCGGCGCGCCCGCGCGGCCTGGGCCGACGCGCGCCCGTCGTCGTACATGAGCGCCGGCGTCACCGGGCGGCCGGTGCCGTCCGTCAGGAGGACCGTCCCCGAGGTGCCGCAGACCGCGAGGCCCCCGACGCGTACGTGCAGCCGGTCGGCGAGCGCGGCCCGGGACGCCGTGCGCAGCGCCCGCCACCAGTCCTCCGGGTCCTGCTCGTGCCGCACCCCGTCCCGGCGTCCGGCGAGCGGTGCCGAGCCCCGGCCGAGGACCGTCCCGTCGGCCGTGACCAGCAGTACGCGGACGCTCTGGGTGCCCAGGTCGACGCCCAGCCACGCCTCGCCCTCATCCGCCGCCATCCGGACCTCCCACGCGTCACGACCGACTCTGAGAACTTCACACCCATCATCGATATTGACCCGAGTTTTTCGCTCGCGCGAGGGATTGACGGCCGACATTCGCCGTTACACGCTCGGTTGGCGGTCCAGTACGACGGATGCCGACGGGATGTCTGCGGATCACGACGCCCGATGACCACGACGGACGACCATGAATCGGAGGGGCCATGAGCGGCAGTGCCCAGCAGGGCCCCGCGGTCCGCCGCTCGGCACTGGCCGAACTCGTCCTGGCCGAGGGCTCCGCGACCGCCGCCGATCTCGCCGAGCGCTTCGGCGTGAGCCTGATGACGATCCACCGGGACCTCGACGAGCTCGAACGGCAGGGGATCGTACGGAAGTTCAGGGGCGGGGTGACCGCGCAGCCGTCCGGTGTCTTCGAGTCGAACGTGCAGTACCGCCTGAAGACCATGCTCGCCGAGAAGGCCGCGCTCGCCGACCGCGCGATGCGGCAGCTGGAGCCCGGCATGGCGATCATGCTGGACGACTCCACGACCGCACTGGAACTGGCCCGCAGGCTCCGCCTCGGCGAGATCACCCCACTGACGGTGGTCACCAACTTCCTGGAGGCCATCACCCTCCTCGCCGACCAGCGCGGTATCCACCTGATGGCGCTGGGCGGCGACTACGACCCGCTGCACTCCTCCTTCCTCGGCGTCTCCTGCGTCGAGGCGGTCCAGTCCCTGCGGGTGGACGTCTGCTTCGCGTCGACGTCTGCCGTGCACGGCGGTTACGCCTACCACCAGGAGCAGCACATCGTGTCGGTGAAGCGGGCGATGCTCGACTCGGCCGCGCGCAACGTGCTGTTGATCGACCACACCAAGCTCGCCCGGACCGCCCTGCACCGGGTCGCCCCGCTCTCCCGCTTCGACCTGCTCCTGGTCGACGACGGCGCGCCGGCCGAGGCACTGCGGGACCTGGACGAGCACAAGGTCCGCTACGAGGTCTGCCCGACGGGAGAGCCACCGCCATGAACAGCCCCCTCCCCGCGCCGAACCACCCCGTCCGTGTCCTGGCCGCCGGTGACCACTTCGTCGTACCCGGTCTGATCACCCGCGCCGTGACCGACGAGCTGCGCGAACGAGAAGCGTCGGTACGGGAGTTGACCCTGCCGTGGCCGCTCGAACCGTTCGGTCCGGTCGCCGAGGTCGAGGAGGCGAGCGGCACCGAGGACGGACTGATCGAGGCGCTCGCCGACGACCGCGAGGTGCTGGTCACGCAGATGGCACCGGTCACCGAACGCGTCCTGGAGTCCGCCCCGGGGCTGCGCCTGGTCATCGTGTGCCGCGGCGGCCCGGTCAACGTCAACCTCGACGCGGCGAAGATCCACGACGTCCGTGTCTCCTACGCGCCGGGCCGAAACGCCGCCGCCACCGCCGAGTTCGCCGTCGGCCTGCTCCTCGCGACCCTGCGCCGGATCCCGCAGGCGCACAACCTCCTCGCCGGACAGGGCAGTTGGCAGGGCTCGGCCTACTACACGTACGAACACAGCGGTCTGGAGCTGGAGGACCTCCCCGTGGGTCTGGTCGGCTACGGCGCCGTCGGCAGCCGGGTGGCGCGGGTGCTGTGCGCGTTCGGGGCGCAGGTGATGGTCTACGACCCCTATGTCCGCGGCGAGATCCACGGGCTGCGGGTCTCCTCCCTCGACGAACTCCTGCGCCGCTCCCGGGTGATCACCCTGCACGCCCGGCTCACCCCCGAGACCCGCGGTCTGATCGGCTCCCGCGAACTCGCCCTGCTGCCCGAGGGGTCGGTGGTCGTGAACGCGGCCCGCGGCCCGCTGCTCGACGAGAACGCGCTCTGCGAGGCGCTGGAGAGCGGGCGGTTGTCGGCGGCGGGACTCGACACGTACGAGCGGGAGCCGGTGCCCGCGGGGTCACGGCTGTTCGGGCTCGGCGACCGGGTGGTGATGACCCCGCATCTGGGCGGGGCGGCGCGCGCGGTGGCGGAGAAGGCGGCGCGGATCGCGGCGGCGGAGGTGGGGCGGTGGGTGCGGAGGGAGCCGCTGGCGCACCAACTGACGTGAGCGGCCGCCGACTTACAAGGCGAAACGCCGTCGCCGTGTGACGTGAACCCCGCCCCCGCACACACATCAACGTCCGCCCCGAGGAGGCCCCCGGCATGTACATCGGCATCGATGTGGGCACGTCCGCCGTGAAAGCCGCCGCCTTCGACCACGCCGGTCGTGAACTGGCCGTCGAGGCAAGCCCCGTGGGCCTCGCCCTGCACGAGGGCCGGGTCGAGCAGGACATGTACGAGGTGTACCGGGCGGTCGTCGGAGTGCTGGGGCGGCTGACGCTGCGGGTGCCGGGGCCGGTCGAGTTGGCGGGGCTGACCGGGCAGGGCGACGGGGTCTGGCTGGTCGACGGGCAGGGGATGCCCGTGCGTCCCGCCCTGTCCTGGATGGACGGCCGGGCTCATGAACTGCTCGACGGATGGCTGGCGGACGGCACCTTCGAGACGGTGTTCCGCCGCACCGGCAGCGCCATGTTCCCGGGCTGCCCCGGCCCGTTGCTGGCCTGGCTGGACCGGCACGAGCCGAAGTCCCTCGACGCGGCCGCCACCGCCCTGTACTGCAAGGACATGGTCTTCGGACGGCTGACAGGGGCGCCGGCCGGCACGGATGTCTCCGACGCGTCGATGCCGTTCCTCGACCCGCGGACCCGGAGGTACGACGAGTCGGTCGTCGAGCTGCTCGGCCTCGGTCACCGGCGCGGACTGCTCGCGCCCGTCGGCGACCCGATCACGACCGCCGAGGCACGCGGCGAGGGCCTGCCGGCCGGGACGCGGGTGTCGAACGGCCCGTACGACCTGGCGGCCTGCGCGCTCGGCGCGGGTGTCACGGCTCCCGGCGACGGTCTGCTCATCGTCGGGACCTGTCTGGCCGCGCTGGTCGCCACCACCGAGCTGGATCTGAGCGGCGAGCCGGCCGGCCTGTACATCTCGACCGACCGGCCCGGGCACCGGCTGCGCGCGATGCCGGCGATGGTCGGTACGGCGGCCCTGGACTGGGTGCTGTCGACGACGGGCGTCCGGCACGAGGAGGTCGACGCGCTGCTCGCCGGGACACCGCCCGGGGCGCACGGCGTCCGCGTGCTGCCGTACTTCGCCCCGTCCGGCGAACGCGCCCCCTTCGTGGAACCCCGCCTGCGCGCCGAACTCACCGGCGTCAGCCTGGAGTCGACGAAGGGCGACCTGATCCGCGCCACCTGCGAGGGCATCGGCTACGCGGCCCGGCACTGCCTGACCGCGGCCGGCCTGACCGGCACCCTCGCCGTCTGCGGCGGCGGCACGCGCAGCCCCGCGTGGATGCAACTGCTGGCCGACGTCCTGGGCCGCCCGCTCCGGGTGACCGAGGGCGAAGTGGGCGCCCGCGGCGCGGTCATGGCGGCGGCCACCCGCCACGGCATCCCCCTGGACACGACCGCATGGACCCGCCCGACCCGCATCGTCGCGCCTGACCCGGACCGCGCGGCGTACTACTCCACGGGTTTCGAGGACCACCTCGGCCGGCTGGCGGTGGCGCGCGACCGGAGCCGGTGAGACCGGAACGGACAGGTTCTGACCGACGGGTCCGAGGGCCGGTGATTCCAAGGCCACTGGGTCCAGGGCCGCTGGATCCGAGGGCCGGTGGATCCAGGGCCGCGTACGCGCGGCGAGGGCGGGTCGAGCGGTCCGAACCACGCGACGAGCCCCCGACCGGCCCGACCTGGCCGCGCGACGCGTACCCGGCAGCGGTCGCGTGCCTCGAAGCGCGGCGCAGGACGGCCGCCGTCGAGACCCGACCCGCCCCCGCGAAACCCCGCAAGGGCCGCCGTCTAGGGCCTGTCCGGCGGATCAGGCCGGCTATGAGGTGCGGTGCCTCTTGGCCGAGCCGAGCGGGGTCTGGTGCGTGCAGCTGCAAGGCGGAGGAGGGAGTCGACGCGGAGCGTCGGCGACCGACGACAACGCGGCAGATGTGCGTGCCGGGGCCCGCGACGCCGGACTGATCCGCCGGACAGGCCCTAGCCGGATCCCGCCTTACCGGACCCGGTGATTTCGGGAGCGGGCGCGGGCGAATCGCGGTGTACTACCGGCCTGGTCGTGCGTGGCGAGGAGGCGTTCATGACTGTGCTTCGACGGTGGTGCCCGAACTGTCTCGGGTGGCAGGACTTCCAGATGATGAACGGGGCCGAGAAGGCCGCGGTCCGTGACGAGAAGGGGTCCCGGCACTACGTGGAGGACCTGTGGCGCTGCGTCGTCAAGGGCTGTGTCCGGTACCAGCCCGCGTACCACGCGCGAGGCGGCGGCGATCTCCCCGAGAGGTTCCGGGAGGAGAAGGCCGCCGCCTCTGAGTAGGGATGTCTACAGGTTGCTGAAGTCCGGGCCCGCCGTGCGGCTGCGCTTGATCTCGTAGAAGCCCGGGACCGAGGCGACCGCGACCGTGCCGTCCCACAGGCGGGCGGCCTCCTCGCCCTTGGGGGCGGGGGTGACGACCGGGCCGAAGAAGGCGATCTGCTCACCGTCGGGGCCGGGCACGGCGATGACGGGGGTGCCGACGTCCTGGCCGACCTTGTCGATGCCCTCCTTGTGGGAGGCGCGCAGCTCGGCGTCGAACTCGAAGTCGTCCTGGTCGGCGTAGTCGATCAGGTCGGCGGGCAGGCCGACGTCCGCGAGCGCGCCGGCGATGGCCTCACGGGTGGGGCCCTCGCCCTGGTTGTGGATGCGGGTGCCGAGCGCGGTGTAGAGGGGGCCGAGGATGTCCGCGCCGTGCTTCTGCCAGGCCGCGGTGACCACGCGGATCGGCGCCCAGGCCTTGGTGGACAGCAGCTCGCGGTACTCCTCGGGCAGCTCGTCCAGCTTGGGCTCGTTGAGCACCGCCAGGCTCATGATGTGCCAGTGGACCTCGATGTCCCGCACCTTCTCCACTTCCAGCACCCACCGGGAGGTCATCCAGGCCCAGGGGCACAGCGGGTCGAACCAGAAGTCGACGGGGGTCTTGGTGGAGGTGGTCGCGGTCTCGGACATTGCTCTCCTCAAGAAATACGGCTCTTTCCGCGGACAACACCGGGGGCGGCCGCCCTCATTCCCGGGTGCCCCCCGTCAGGGGCACATGGCAGGATCGGTCCTGTTCCGCCGTATTCCCGCTCTGTCCGTCATGCTCGAAGGAGTGCCGTCCGTGCCCGGTGAGAATCTGTCCCGTGACGAGGCCCGCGAGCGGGCCGCCCTGCTGTCCGTCGACGGGTACGAGGTGTCGCTCGACCTGCGCTCCGCCGTCGGCGACGCGGACGGCGAACCGCGCACCTTCCGTTCGGTGACCACGATCCGCTTCCGCTGCAACGAGCCGGGCGCCACCAGCTTCGCCGACCTGATCGCGCCGAGCGTGACGGCCCTCTCCCTCAACGGCAGGGACCTCGACCCGGGCGCGGTCTTCGACGGCGTACGGATCCAGCTGGAGGACCTGGCCGCGGAGAACGAGCTGGTCGTCGACGCCCGCTGCGCGTACTCCCGCACCGGCGAGGGCATGCACCGCTTCGTCGACCCCGAGGACGGCGAGGTCTACCTCTACACGCAGTACGAACCGGCCGACGCCCGCCGGGTGTTCGCCAACTTCGAGCAGCCCGACCTCAAGGCCCCCTACCGCTTCGAGGTGCGCGCGCCGGAGGGCTGGACGGTGTGGTCCAACGGCGCCGGCACGCTGACCGACGGCGTGTGGCGGTTCGCGGAGACGAAGCCGATCTCGACGTACATCACCTGCGTGACGGCGGGCCCCTACCACTACGTGACCGACTCCTACGAGCGCGTCCTCGAGGACGGTACGAAGCTGGAGATCCCGCTCGGCGCGCTGTGCCGCAAGGGCCTGGCGCCCTACTTCGACGCGGACGACATCTTCCTGGTCACCAAGCAGGGGCTGGACTTCTTCCACGAGTACGTCGACTACCCGTACCCCTTCGGGAAGTACGACCAGGCGTTCGTGCCCGAGTACAACCTCGGCGCGATGGAGAACCCGGGCCTGGTCACCTTCCGCGAGGAGTACATCTTCCGCGGCAAGGTGACCCGGGCGTCCTACGAGAGCCGGGCCAACGTCATCCTGCACGAGATGGCGCACATGTGGTTCGGCGACCTGGTCACCATGGAGTGGTGGGACGACCTGTGGCTCAAGGAGTCCTTCGCCGACTTCATGGGCGCGTTCGCACTGGTCGGCGCGACCCGCTTCACCGACGGCTGGATCACCTTCGCCAACCGCCGCAAGGCCTGGGCCTACCGCGCCGACCAACTCCCCTCCACACACCCGATCACCGCCGACATCCGCGACCTCCAGGACGCCAAGCTCAACTTCGACGGCATCACGTACGCCAAGGGCGCCTCGGTGCTCAAGCAACTCGTCGCGTACGTCGGCCAGGACGCGTTCCTGGAGGGCGCGCGCCGCTACTTCAAGCGGAACGCGTACGGCAACACGCGCCTCGCCGATCTGCTGTCGGTCCTCGAGGAGACCAGCGGGCGGGACATGGCGTCCTGGTCGCGGTCCTGGCTCCAGACGGCCGGGGTCAACTCCCTCACCCCGCAGGTGGTGCTGGACGTCGAGGGCGGCCGGATCGCCGAGCTGACCGTGCTCCAGGACGCGGCCGAGTCCTACCCCGAACTGCGCCCGCACCGGGTGGTGGTGGGCCTGTACCGGATGCAGGACGAGCGGCTCGTCCGGTACGAGCGGGCCGAGGTGGACGTCGACGGTCCGCGGACGGTCGTGGTGGAACTGGCCGGTGCGGACGCCCCGGAGCTGGTGCTGGTCAACGACGACGACCTCACGTACTGCAAGACCCGCTTCGACGCGACCTCGCTGGACACCCTGCGCGAGCACCTGGGCGCGCTGACCGACCCGATGGCACGTGCCCTGTGCTGGTCGGCGCTGTGGAACATGACCCGGGACGCGCTGCTGCCCGCGCCGGACTTCATCGACATGGTGGCGCGGTTCGGGCGCCGCGAGACCGACATCGGCGTGCTGCAGATGCTGCACGCGTGGGCCGACTCGGCGCTGGTGAACTACTCGCCGCCGTGGTGGCGCAAGACGGGTGGGGAGATCCTGGCGGACATCGCGCTGCGGGACCTGCGAGGGGCCGCGGCGGGCAGTGAGCAACAGCTGGCGTGGGCGCGGTTCTTCGCGTCGGTGGCGTCGGCGCCCGGCGATCTGGCGTTGCTGCGGGGGCTGTTGGACGGCACGGAGACGATCGAGGGGCTGGCCGTCGACCAGGAGCTTCGCTGGGCGTTCCTGGAGCCGCTGACCTCGCACGGGGCGGTGGACGAGGCGGTGCTGGCCGCCGAACTGGCCCGGGACGACACGGCGTCCGGCAAGCGGCACCAGGTGCGCTGTCTCGCCGCCCGGCCGTCGGCGGCCGTCAAGGCGCAGGCGTGGGCCCAGGTGGTCGAGTCGGACGCGCTGTCCAACGCGCTGGTGGAGGCGACCATCGCGGGCTTCCAGCAGCCCTCGCAGCGGGAGTTGACGGCGCCGTACGTGGAGAAGTACTTCGCGGCGATCGAGCGGGTGTGGGAGCAGCGGTCGATCCAGATCGGGATGGACGTGGTGCGGGGGCTGTTCCCGGCGTACCCGACGGCCGAGGACGCGCAGTCGACGCTGGACGCGACGGACGCGTGGCTGGCGGCGCACGAGGAGGCGGCGCCGGCGCTGCGGCGGCTGGTGCTCGAGGCGCGGGACGATCTGGCGCGGGCGCTGCACGCCCAGGCTTTGGCCAATTATTAAGCCGCGGGTCACCGTTACGGAATCCGGTCAATCACACCCGTAACCCCTGGTCCTCCCCATTCGGACCAGGGGTTTTCGGGGCCTTATCGGCATCCGAACACCCGTCCTTTAGTGCCGCCTTGTCCGTATTTGTCGACGGGCGTGTAACAGCGGTTAAAACGCGGCTGTGGCGCGGGAAACCCCCAGTCATGAACCACAACACCCCGCTCTCCCCCCGCCCGCTCCACCACCTCGCCGAGGTCCACCGCCGGGTGATGACGGCGGCCCAGCTCCGCTCGCACGGTGTGTCCGCCGCGGAGACGAACGAGCAGTGCCGGCCCGACGGCCCCTGGCAGCAGCTGCTGCCGGGGGTCGTGCTGCTGCACCCGGGCCCCTCGACCGGCGAGGAGCGGCTGCACGCGGTGCTGCTGTACGCGTCCCGCGAGTCGGCCCCCGGGGTGCCGGCCCAGCCGAACCCGCAGGAGCCGCACCGCCCGGTGTACACGGAGGTGATGGTCACCGGTCTCGCGGCGCTGGCCCTGCACGGCTTCGCCGCCGCGCCGCCGCTGCCGTCCCTGGACCGCATCGACGTCCTGGTGCCCCGGCTGCGCCGGCTGCGCTCGACGGGCTGCGCGAGGATCGTGCGCACCGCCGCGATGCCGACGGCCGAGCCGCGGCTGGGGGTTCCGGTCGCGCCGGTGGCCCGCGCGCTGGCCGACGCGGTGTCCGAGCTCGCGGACGCGGAGGCGGTACGCCGGCTGCTGACCGAGGCCGTGCGCGGCGGGCACTGCGAACCGGCGGCGGTGGTACGGGAGTTGAACACGGCGAAGCTGCTGAGCCGGCCGCACGTGGTGGACGCGGTGGACTCGCTGCTGGCCGAGGGCCGCGCGATCGCGGAGGACCGGCTCTACCGCATGGTGAGTGAGTACGGCCTGCCCGACCCGGTCTGGAACGTGGACCTGCGCCTCCCGGGCGGCCCGCACCTCGGCGGCCTGGACGCGTACTGGCCCGAGCAGGCGGTGGCCGTCGAGCTGGACACCCGCGCCCCGCGCCAGGACGAGGACGCCTTGTGGTCGGAGTACGCCCGCAAGCGCGAGCACCTGGAGCGGCTGGGCATCACGGTCGTCTACGTCACGCCCAAGAAGCTGCGCGACGCGATGGAGCAGCAGGCGGCGGTCGTCCGCACGGCCCTGATGGCGGCGGGCGACCGCGATCCCGCCGCGTATGTCGTGGTGCTGCCCCGGTAGTGACGGACCGGGGCCGTATCAGGAGGGGAGAGGAGGGGCCGCCGGGCCTTGGGGGACCGGCGGCCCCTCCTCATGTGCGCGGCGCGAGGGGGGGCGAACTGGCCGGTGGATCAGCCGAGTTCCGGGATCGGTTCGTCGTGGACGTCGTGGACCACGTGGTCCAGCAGGTCGGCGTACGCGGCGATCATGCGGGTGCGGCTGAAGCGTTCGCGGCCGGCCGCCAGGGCGTCGGAGAGGATCACGCGGTCGGTGACCGCGGCGGACCAGGCGTAGGCGATCGCGTCGGGGTCGAAGGGGGTCACGAAGCCGTGGCCGGCGACGATGGACGCGCTGTCGCCGACGTCCGTGGTGACCGGGACCGCGCCGCACATCATGCCCTCGATCAGGCACAGCGGCGCCGCCTCGCCCGAGGACGAGGTGAGGGCGACGACGTCGGAACCGGCGTACACGCTCTCCATGTCCTGCCGTACGCCCAGCAGGTGGACCCGGTCGGCCACAGCCGCACGGTCGTCGCCGAAGGCGATCTCCATGTCGGCCCACAGGGCGGGGTTGGTGTCGGTCATGCCGGCGCCGCACATCACGACGTGGCCGCCGCCCTCGCGGGTCAGCCAGGCGCGGGCGGCCCGCAGGAAGAGGGAGACGTTCTTCATCTGCGCGTAGCGGGCGGCGAAGACGACGACCGGGGCCGTGGCGGGGATGCCGAGGGAGGTACGGAAGGCGAGTCGCGCTGCCGGGTGCGGGCGGAAGCGCAGGAGGTCGACGCCGTTGGGGATGACGTGGAGGAGGTCGCCGGGGATGCCGGCGGCCTCGTAGGCGTCGCGGGTGGACTCGGCGCAGCAGACGCAGGCCACGACCTTGCCCTCGTCGATGGCGGTCTTGAGCTCGTCCAGGGCCGGGCCCTGGTTCTCCGGGTCGGACCGGTGCAGGCACACCACGACCGGGCGGCGCGGCAGGCCCGCCTGGTTGAGGAGGGCCAGGGGCTGCTCCTTGAGGGAGAGGATGACGTCCGCGCCGGCCATCGCCCGGGCGGTGTCGGCCAGTTCGGGCCCGGTGAACACGGACGCGGCGACCGTGCCGTCGACCAGGCCGGCGCTGCGGCCCAGGGAGGTGACGTCGATCCCGCCGGCCGTCAGTGACCGGTAACAGGCGTCGTCCTCCATCCGCTGGGTCGTGGCCTCCCGGTGCACCTCACCGTGCAGACTCAGCACCCGATGCCACTGCTGACTGCCTTCCACCAGTCCCAACAGCACATCGCTGTGCACGATCCGGGCTCCTCCGGAGAAGAAACCCTCGTAGACCGACAGCACACGCAGCCCGCGCCTCGCACGCACACGACCACCCGCCTTGCACCAGATCGAGCCATCCCCGTGAAGCCAGCGGGTTAGGCGTTATGAGGCGGTACAGACGTTTCAGACGAATGAACGCGGCGTCTCGTGTCGAAGTCGTCTGCGTTTACTCGGAACGCGTCGGTCCGCCCGCCCGCGCCGCCTTCCCGCACGGCCTTCGCCCGCCTCCCTGACCTGCTGCTTTGTCGCGCTCCACAGGCCGCGCCGGTCCAGTGACCGGCGCGGCCCAGGGCAAAGAAAACGGCAAGGACGATACCCGGACGGACCAGGGTGTAGGCCATGAGAGCGACCGGGCGAAACAGAGCTGCCTGCTTGCCCTACTTGCCCTACTTGCCTTACTTGGCGCAGAACTCGGCGTCGATGACCGCCACGCTGTCACCGGACCAGTCGCCGTTGAAGTTCAGCGCGAGGCTGTGCCTGCCGTCGGCGGTGGCGACGGCCTCGCTCGTGGAGCCGTGGATGCCGCCGCTGTGGCCCCAGACGGAGACGCCGCAGGAGAGGTCGTACCGGATCAGGCCCAGGCCGTAGGCGGCGTTCGGGAACTGCGGCGAGGAGATGGTGGTCTTCATCTCCTTCAGCTGCCGGGGCGGCAGCAGCCGTCCGCCGAGGAGCGCGCGCACGAAGCGGTTGAGGTCGGCCGAGTCGGAGATCATCGCGCCGGCCGAGGAGGCGGCGGTCGGGTTGAGCCTGGTGACGTCGTAGGTGGGTCCGGTCGCCGTGTCGGCCAGCTTGGAGTAGGCGCGGCTGCTGGGCGCGCCGACGGTCGTGCGGTCGCCCGGGACCGAGGTCTCGTCGAGGCCCAGCGGTTCGATGACACGCTTGTCGATCTCCTGGCCGTAGGAGTGGCCGGTGACCTTCTCGATGACCATGCCGGCCAGGACGTAGTTGGTGTTGGAGTAGTTCCAGGAGGTGCCGGGCGCGAAATCCGGTTCGTGGGTCAGGGCGAGGTCGACGAGGTCGGCCGGGTCGCGGTGGTCGTAGCGGTGCTTGAAGAAGCCGTCCGGGCGGAACAGCCGGCGCTGGAACTCCTCGTCGGACGTGTAGTCGAAGAGGCCGCTGGTGTGGTTGAGCAGCTGCCGGAGCGTGATCTTCCGGCCGTCGTTGCCGTTGCCCCGGACGACGCCGGGCAGCCACTCGTCGACGGTGTCGTCGAGGGAGAGCCTGCCTTCCGCCTCCAGTTGGAGGAGCACGGTGGCGACGAAGGTCTTGGTGATGCTCGCGATGCGGTAGTGGTCGTCGGCCGACCGCGGGGCGCCCGTCCGCAGGTCGCCCACGCCCTCGGTCGCCCGCCAGGTGCCGCGGGTGTCGCGCGCGGTGGCCGTCACGCCGGGCACCCCGTCCGCCACGGCGGCCCGGATCGCCTCGCGGGTCGCGTCGTGACCCCGGTCGGCCGGTGCCGCGAAGGCGGGAGCCGCCAGGGCCAGCGACAGCACGGCTGCCGTCGCCGCCACGGTCGCCCGTACACGTACGGTCATGTCTTTCCCCCTGTCTCGCCCGCTCGCCGTCGGAGCGGGTCGTGGTCCGTTCGGGGGCGAAGACCTGAGGTGATTCAGGTGGGTTGCTCGGCTGTGGACCGGTTGAGTGGCTTTCAGCCCTTCTTCAGGACCAGTTCCGTGTTGCGGTCGGTGGCCTTGCCGCCGAGCACCTGGCTGGCGCCGGGGGCGTTGTAGGAGACCTCGCGGTAGAGGGCGGCCAGGCCCGTCTGGGAGAGGTCGGCGAAGTCCGTCCGGTGCGGGGCCGCGGACTCGACGAGCGTGGTGAACAGAGACAGCGTGCCGTCCTTGTTGTCGGCGATCTCGATGACGCGGGCGAGCTGCGGGTAGTCCACGTGCGAGGCGGTGGAGATCTCCCAGAAGGAGCGGCCGTCGGGCGCCGAGTGCGGGGTGATCTCGTTGCGGTGGATGTGGCCGTTCACCCAGGCGAGCACGTTGCGGTGGCTGCCGAGCAGGGCGATGACCTCCTGGCCGTTGTGCCGCCGCTCGCCGGGACGCGCCGGGTCGGCGTGCGAGGTGTTGGTCATCGAGTGGCTGGTGTGGTGGCTGAAGACGATGACGTACGAGTCCTTGTGGTCCCGCAGTTGCCGGTCCAGCCACTTCAACTGGGCCGAGCCGATGGACCCTTCGTAGTGGCCGCCCGGGTCGGTGGTGTCGAGGCTGATGCCCACCACGTCGTCGGCGATGCGGAAGGTGTAGTACTGCGTGCCGGCGGCCAGGTTGGCGCTGGAGTAGCCGTGGCCGACCGGGCCGACCCCCTGGTGGGCGGGGTCGAGGTGGGCCTTGAGGTAGTCGGTCGCCGTGTACGGCGCGCGCCTCTCGTCCGGCGTGACCGAGCGCATGTCCCGGGTGTGCGCCTTGAGCAGGTCCCGGAAGGCGAGGCCCTTGGGGTCGTTGCCGCTCTTGATGAGCTTCTGGAGCTTGGCCGACTCGGACGCGGACAGCGACATGAGCTTCTTGCCGCCGACCGCGAACTCGGCGAGCCAGGAGTCGCCGTGGCCGTAGCAGCCCAGCGGCAGGCTGTCGTGGTTGCCGACCGTGGAGTACCAGGGCAGGTTGAGGCCGGGGCTCCGCACCTCGCGGATCGCGGCGTTCAGGTAGCCGCCCAGGTGCGGGAAGCCGAGTTGCTTGTCGCCGTCGCGGATCGTCGAGTCGGGCTGCCAGAACAGTTTGCTGCCGCTGTTCTGGACGCCCTCGTAGTGGCGCGGGTCACCGGTGTTGGGGGTGATCCGGCCGCCGCTCATGATGGTCAGGAACCACTCCAGCTCGGACTTGGCGTTGTTGTCCGTGTTGTCGCCGGTGGTCATGGCGAAGTGCAGCGGGCTGCCGGTGACGGGCGCCCCGCGCAGGGCGTTGACCCGCTCGACCAGCGAGACCGCGCCCTGGACGGTGAGCGCCTCGTGCGGGCGCCAGGCGTGCCGGTCGGCGGAGCGGACGTACTCGAGCCGCATCGGGTGCTGGCTGTCGATCAGGTGCAGGTCGGTCAGCTGCACGAACGCGGCGAGCGCGGTACGGCGGCCGGCCCGGCCCGACTTGGCCGCGGCCAGCTCCCCGCGCACCACGCGGGACCAGCCGGTGCCCGAACCCAGGCGCCGGAAACCGGAGTTGGTGCGGGGGGCGGCGACGGAGGCGAGGGTGGTGCCCTTGGTGTAGGGCGCCAGGGGGGCGGCCGGGGCCTGCCGGGAGTCGGCGACCGGGGCCTGGTGGGCGATGCCGCTCGCGGGTGCTGCGGAGGCGGCCTGGCTGTCGGTGGGCCGCAGGGCGTAGCCGACGCCCGCGGAGACGGCCGCCGCTCCGGTGACGGCGAGGACGGTACGGCGGTTGACCGCCGGCTTGGGACCGGCGACAGAGCGTATGCGCGACATGGCGCGATCTCCCCGAGTGCGAACGCGTCGGCAGGGTCGCGGGACGGTCGCTGTCGCGAACTTCCCGCTCGCTCTGGAGCCTTGGCACCGGGAATGACCTGCGCGTGAACGAGGCCGCAACGCGCAGCGCCGATCACCGTACGTCGATCTTGGACTACCCTCCGCGCCCACGACCGCTCCTCGGACGGCCCGGAGCCGGTCACGCACTGTTCATCTTTCGGGGTACTGAAGCTATTCCAGGCGCCCCGCCGCCGGCCGCTCGCGCCACAGCCGCAGTCCTACGTCGACCAGGCCGACGCGGCGCAGATCGGCCACCTTCTCCAGTGGATGCCAGGCCGCCAGGTCGGTGGAACCGCCGACCTCCGGGCGCAGTTCGCCGCCGGTCACCCGGCCCTCGTAGACGAGCCGTACGCCGTGCCGGTCGACGGTGCGGCCGAAGCGGTGCGTGGTCGTGAGGCGGAAGGAGTCCACGCCGAGCAGTCCGGTGACCTCGATGTGGTAGCCGGTCTCCTCCTCGACCTCGCGCAGGACGGTCTCGTAGGGGTCCTCGCCGTGCTCCATGCCGCCGCCGGGCAGCGTCCACTCCGGCCGGCCGTGGCGGTCGGTCCAGCGGGCCAGCAGGATCTGCTCGTCGCGGACGCACATGGCGTAGGCCGCCACCCTCAGCTTCTTGCGCACTCCCACACTCCCGTTATAACCGTTGTCCTTGACGTCAAGAGTTAAAGTGGGAGGACGCAGCCGGTCGTAAGGAGCCCCCATGTCCACCGTCCTCCCCGACCCGCGCCCCCTCACCGGCGAGCCCCTCGCGCTCGATCTTCTCAATACGCGGTGGGTGGCGGAGGGGTCGGCGCACGATCTGCTCACCGACACCGACGGACTGGCGGTGTGGCTCGGCGCGAACGGTCTCGCGGACCGGTTCGCCGCGGACGCGACGACCCTGCGGCACACGCTCGGGGCGCGCGACGCGCTGCGGGCGGCCGTGGCCGGGGCGCCGGGCGCCGCCGAGGCGGTCGACGCCGTGCTCGGGCACGGACGGATCCGGGCCACGCTCACCGCCGAGGGGCCCGGGGAGCGGCCCGAGTTCGCCGACCCGGCGTGGGGTCCGGCCTGGCTGGCGGCGCGCGGCTATCTGGAGCTGCTGACGGCCGCCCCCGACCGGATCCGCGGCTGCGCCCACGAGACCTGCGTCCTGCACTTCTTCGACACCTCGCGCAACGGCACCCGCCGCTGGTGCTCCATGGCCACCTGCGGGAACCGCGCGAAGGCCTCGCGGCATTACGCGCGCTCGAAGGAAGTGTGAACCTTGGTGTGATGTGCCGGGTTTGACGGGTATTGACCTCAAAGGGCATCGCGGGTTTTCCCCATACATCGTCATCATGTCGGTCAACACTTCCCAAACAACTGTCCCTTGGGTAAAGCTGAGCGATCGTTCACGCCCGTTCCTTTACCTCCAAGGGATGCCGATGACCCACTCCCCCCAGCGCGATCCGATATCCGGCGGTGCGAGACGCATGGCGCGGATCGCCGTGGCCGCCGGCCTGGTCGCCGCGCTCTCCGCGGCGGGGCCGATACCCATGGCCTTCTCCGCGGACGACCCGGCCACCACCACCCCGGCCGACGACGTCGTCAAGTCCGCGCACGACAAGCTCGGTTCCGACGACGCGGACCTGCTCGCCGAGGCCAAGGCGGCCGGCGACAAGAACGTCACGATGATGATCGCGACCGCTCCCGGCCAGACCGAGCAGGTCGCCAAGCAGCTGGACGCGGTCAGCGGCGGCCTCGTGGGCCGCACGTTCGACAAGGTCGGCTACGTCAGCGCCACCGTCCCCACCGCGAAGGCGGACTCGGCCATCGCCGCCGCCGTCAAGCTCTCCTCCGTGCACGGCATCGACCTGCGCGAGGAGATCCCGCTGGACGACCCGAGCACCAAGAGCGCGGGCAAGTCCGCCTCGGCGGCCGTGACCTACCCGGCGCCGAGCAGGAAGACCCCCGCCGAGAACCCGTACAACCCGTCCTTCGAGACGGGCGCCGTCGACTTCGTGCAGGACCACCCGAAGGCGGACGGCCGCGGTGTCACCATCGGCATCCTCGACTCGGGCGTGGACCTCGGCCACCCCGCGCTGCAGAAGACCACCACGGGTGAGCGGAAGATCGTCGACTGGGTGACGGCGACCGACCCGATCGCCGACGGCGACGCCACCTGGCGCGGGATGATCACCTCGGTGTCCGGCCCCACCTTCACCTACCAGGGCAGCACCTGGTCGGCGCCCGCCGGCTCGTACCGGATCAGCGTCTTCAGCGAGAGCGCCACCACGGGTGGCGACGCCGCCGGCGACGCGAACCGCGACGGGGACACCACGGACAAGTGGGGCGTCCTCTACGACGCCGCCGCCGGCACCGTGCGGGTCGACCTCAACAACAACCACGACTTCGGTGACGACACCCCGCTGAAGCCGTACAAGGACGGCTTCCAGATCGGGTACTTCGGCACCGACAACCCGGCGACCGACGTCGTCGAGCGGCAGCCGTTCGTCGTCGAGATCCGCAAGGACGTCGTCTACAACGCGGCCGGCTCGAAGGCCGACTTCGTCAACATCGGCGTCATCGAGTCCGAGCACGGCACGCACGTCGCGGGCATCACCTCCGCCAACGGCCTGTTCGGCGGCAGGATGAACGGCGCGGCCCCGGGCGCGAAGATCGTCTCCTCGCGCGCCTGCACCTGGACCGGCGGCTGCACCAACATCGCGCTCACCGAGGGCATGATCGACCTCGTCGTGAACCGCGGTGTCGACATCGTGAACATGTCGATCGGCGGCCTGCCCGCGCTGAACGACGGCAACAACGCGCGCTCCGAGCTGTACACGCGGCTCATCGACACCTACGGCGTGCAGCTGGTCATCTCGGCCGGCAACTCCGGTCCTGGCGCCAACACCATCGGCGACCCCGGCCTGGCCGACAAGGTCATCTCGGTCGGCGCGACCATCTCCAAGGAGACCTGGGCGTCGAACTACGGCTCGGCCGTGAAGACCAAGTACGCGATGATGCCCTTCTCCTCGCGCGGTCCGCGGGAGGACGGCGGCTTCACGCCGACCCTGTCCGCGCCGGGTGCGTCGATCAACACCACCCAGACCTGGCTGCCGGGCGCCCCGGTCGCCGAGGCGGGCTACACGCTGCCGGCCGGCTACTCCATGCTCCAGGGCACCTCGATGGCGTCCCCGCAGGCCGCGGGCGCCTCCGCGCTGCTCCTGTCGGCCGCCAAGCAGAAGAACATCGAGCTCACGCCGCTCACCCTGCGCACGGCCCTGACCTCGACCGCCGACCACATCAAGGGTGTGCAGGCGTACGAGGAGGGCGCGGGCCTCATCAACATCCCCGACGCCTGGGAGTCCATCAAGGACGGCGCCACCGCCCACGACTACGCGGTCAAGGCGCCGGTCGACACCGCGATCGACTTCGCGCTGAAGACGCCGGGCTTCGGCACCGGCCTCTACGACCGCGAGGGCGGCCTGAAGGCCGGCCAGAAGAAGACGTACGACGTCACCATCACCCGTACGTCCGGTGCGGACAAGGCGATCCGGCACGAGCTGCACTTCGAGAACAACGCCGGTGACACCTTCAAGATCCTCGGCTCGGACGAGCCGAAGCTGCCGCTGAACCAGCCGGTCACCGTCAAGGTGCAGGCCAACCCGAAGTCCGCGGGCCTCAAGAGCGCCATCCTGGAGCTCGACGACCCGAGGACCGAGGGCCTGGACAAGCAGATCCTCACCACGGTCGTCGTCTCGGCGCCGGTCAAGTACACCTACTCCGCGTCGAGTTCGGTCCAGCGCAACGCCACCCAGTCGTACTTCGTGACCGTGCCCGAGGGCGCCAGGTCGCTGGAGGTCGCGATCGGCGGGCTGAAGGACAAGAGCCAGACCCGGTTCATCGCGATCCACCCCTACGGCGTTCCGGTGGACAACACCTCGACGCCGTTCTGCTACAACAACTACCTCGACGGCAACGGCTGCCGGCCCGACGTGCGTTCGTACGCCGACCCGCAGCCCGGCGTCTGGGAGATCGAGGTCGAGGCGCGCCGCACCTCGCCGCTGCTCGACAACCCGTACAAGCTGAACGTCGCCGCCTACGGCGCTGCCTTCGACCCGGAGGTCGTGACCGTGCCCGAGGCGAAGGTCGGCACGCCGGTCGCCGCCTCCTGGAAGGTGACGAACAACTTCGCCGCGATCGACGGCAAGCTGGCCGGCGGCCCGCTCGGCTCCGCCAAGTCGGCCCGCCCGACCATCACGGAGGGCGTGACGCAGACGACCACGGTCGAGGTGCCCGCGGGCGCCAAGTCCCTGGACGTCGCCATCGGCAACGTCTCCGACAACGCCGCCGACCTGGACCTGGTGGTGCTCAACGCCGCCGGCACCGAGGTCGGCAGCTCCGCGGACGGCGACTCGGAAGAGGCCGTCTCGGTGCCGAACCCGGCCGCCGGGACGTACACGGTCCAGGTCATCGGCTACTCGGTGCCGTCCGGCTCCACGGCCTACGACTACCAGGACGTGTTCTTCTCCGCCGCGCTCGGCGCGGTCACCGTCGACGAGTCGGTGCCGGTGAAGCTCGGCACGGGCCAGTCCACGACCGTCTCCGCCAGCGTCACCGCCGCGGCGGCCGCCCCGGAGGGCCGCGAGTTCTTCGGCCAGGTCCAGCTGGTGAACGGCAACGGCACGGTCGCCGGCCTCGGCAGCGTGAAGATCGAGAAGGTCACCCCGTAGTCGGTGGTGAGCCGTAGCAGGTGATACGGCGGTGAGGGCGGGCGTCCGGTCGGGCGCCCGCCCTTTCTCACGCGCCCTTCCTCATTCGCAGGGCACGTGGGCCGACTCGGGCAGCGCCCGGAGGATCCCGGCGCGTTCGCGGGCGACCGAGCTCTCGCCGACGACCACGTAGTCCGCGACGGACGATCCCTTCTGCACGCCCACCAGGACGTGCTCGCCCTTGTGCAGGCTCTTGATGGCGGCGCCCTCCTCGAGGACGACGGTGACCTGCCCGGCGGTGTTCTCCGGCTTGTACGCGCGGGTCACGTCCAGGGTGATCCGCTGTCGGCCCGACGTGCCGTGCACCCAGGCCGTCCTCTCGACCTCGCCCTCGACGACCAGACGGGCGCAGGCGAGAAAGCCGGGGCTGGTGAAGGGGGAACCCGCCGCGGAGTCCGCCTCGGAGCTCACCGCCTTGTCGCCCGCGGAGTCGCTGGTCGCGTCGGCCCCGCCGCCGGACTGTGCCAGCAGCCAGCCCATCCCCACCAGGACGGTCCCGGCGGCGGCCACGGCCACGGTGGCGAAGGCGAACCTGCGCACCCGCCGCAGGTCGCGGGGTGCCCGTACCGCAACGGGCTTCTTCCGCGGCTGCTCCAGGTCGGCCAGCGCGTCCCCGATGAGCCCCAACTGCTCGCGCAGCAGCGCCACATCGGCCTCGGCCTCGCGGAACTCGGTCATGAACGTGTCGTCGGTCCGGACCCCCGGTGCGGGAGACTCCCCCGTGATCGCGGCCATGAGCGCGTCGGTGTCGTTGTGTTCGGCGGTCATCTCACACCACCTCGTCCTCGTGCAGGCGGGTGCGCAGGGCCCGTACCGCCGTGTGCAGTCTGCTCTTGACCGTGCCCTCGGGGATGCCGAGTTCGTCGGCGATCGAACGGACCGGCAGATCGGCGAAGAACCGCAGGACGAGGACCTGGCGCTGGGAGTCGGGCAGCTCGTCCAGGCCCTGGGCGACGGAGAGGGAGAGCACGCTGGTGTCCTCGCCCGAGGGGTGCTCCAGCTGGCGCAGGGACGCCAGCCGCTCGCCGATCCGCTCCTGGCGACGCTTGGCGCGATGCCAGTCCATGGCCAGGTTGGAGGCGACGACGGCCGCCCACGCGGACACGTCGCGCGGGGCCTCGTCGCCCTTGGCCGCCCGCTCCAGGAGCCGCAGGCGGACCTGCTGCACCCCGTCCGGCAGGTCCGCCTGCGGTACCCCGCCGAGCGCGAGCACCGCTCTCACCCGGCGTTCCTGAGCCGCGTCCAGAGGATCACCGTGATCGTCCCTCTGGGCACGGCGGGCCTTTCTGCGCAGCACAAGCCACCCCCCTCACCACGTTTCCTCTACGACGCCGGCGGGCCCGGAAACGTTCGGCGCGGGCCCGGGAAATTTTCTGGAGGCGTACGTCACACCACGCGGCCGGCGTCCCATTCCTCGGGCATGCGCGGCAAAGAATTGGACAGGCTGACCCGGGTCGGCCGCATGATGGAAACGCCGCAGACGTACAGGAACAGGTAAGGGAGTCGCTGTGAGGGTCGGAATCGTCGGAGCCACAGGTCAGGTCGGCACGGTCATGCGCAGCATCCTCAAGGAGCGGAACTTTCCGGTCACCGAGCTGCGTCTGTTCGCCTCGGCCCGCTCGGCGGGGACGGTCCTGGACGGGGTGACGGTGGAGGACGCGGCGACCGCCGACTACTCCGGTCTCGACATCGTGCTGTTCTCGGCGGGCGGCGCGACCTCGAAGGCGCTGGCGGAGAAGGTCGCCGCGCAGGGCGCGGTCGTGATCGACAACTCCTCGGCGTGGCGCAAGGACCCGGCCGTACCCCTCGTGGTCTCCGAGGTGAACCCGCACGCGATCGTGGACCGGCCCAAGGGCATCATCGCCAACCCGAACTGCACGACGATGGCCGCGATGCCGGTGCTGAAGCCGCTGCACGCGGAGGCCGGTCTGGAGGCGCTGGTCGTCGCCACCTACCAGGCGGTGTCCGGTTCCGGTCTCGCCGGCGTGGCGGAGCTGCACGGGCAGGCGCAGAAGGTCGTGGCCGACGCGGACAAGCTGACGCACGACGGCAGCGCGGTCGACTTCCCCGAGCCGCAGGTCTACAAGCGCCCGATCGCCTTCAACGTGCTCCCGCTCGCCGGCTCGATCGTCGACGACGGCCTGAACGAGACCGACGAGGAGCAGAAGCTCCGCAACGAGTCCCGCAAGATCCTGGAGATCCCGGAGCTGAAGGTCTCCGGCACGTGCGTCCGCGTCCCGGTCTTCTCGGGCCACTCCCTCCAGGTCAACGCGCGCTTCGCCCGCCCCATCACGCCGGAGCGCGCCACGGAACTGCTGGGCGGCGCCCCGGGCGTGGCCCTCTCCGACATCCCGACCCCCCTCCAGGCGGCCGGCCAGGACCCGTCCTACGTCGGACGCATCCGCGCCGACGAGACGGCCGAGAACGGCATCGCCCTCTTCATCTCCAACGACAACCTCCGCAAGGGCGCGGCCCTGAACGCGGTCCAGATCGCGGAGCTGGTGGCGGCGGAGCTGAGCGCGTAGCGCGGGGCACGTACGCGGAAGGGGCGCCCACCGATCGCCGGTGGGCGCCCCTTCGTCTGTTCAGAGCGCCAGATGCCGCCGCAGGGCCGCGTCGATCTCGGCCATGCGCTGCCGGGGCACCGAGCCGATCGTGCGCAGCAGCCGCTCCGGCGCGAGCGCCCGGATCTGCTCGCACTGGACCTTGGAGTCCTTGGGAAGACCGCACTCCGCCGCGGGCAGCAGCACCTGGAAGGGGTACACCCGGGACGTGTTCGAGGTGAGCGGCACGAGTGTCACGACGCCCTGTCCCGTGCGCGCCACCGCCGCGTTGGCACCGTCGTTCGACACGATCACGGCCGGACGCGCCTTGTTGGCCTCGCTCCCGCGCGCGGGCTCGTAGTCGACGAGGTAGATCTCACCGCGCTTCATCGGTCAGTCCGTCTCCCGAGAACTGATCCCAGAACGCGGCGTCCTCGCCGGCGTCCCACTCGGCGAACGCCGCCGCGTACTGCCCTTCCAGCTGCGACTGCCGCAACAGCTCGATGGCGGCGTGTATCACCGCGGATCGGGACTCGGCCTCCTTCTGGACGGCGTACTCGTCAACGAAAGCGACATCTTCCTCCGGAAGACTCACACTGATCTTCATACCCCTACGGTACCTCAGGTATGACCAGCTTGCCTACTAGATGCCCTACCCTCGGTGCACCTCGTACAGGAAGCAGCCGTACTCCACGGCCCGGACGTGGACCAGTGCCACGGACGGGTCGTCGAAGGCGTCTCGGAAGGCGTCGTCGTCCGGGGTCTCGACCAGCCGGCCGCCCAGGATCCGCCCGTCGGCGGAGTAGCGGCGCAGGACGCGGTGGGCGTTCGCGAAGGGGTACCCGGAGCCGGCCGCCGGCCCCGCGCAGTCGTCGGCGTGGACGAACACCGGCCCCTGCTCGTCGTAGGCCCCCGGCTCCGCGCCCGTCTCCGCCGCCCAGCGGCGCAGTGGGGCGTACGAGACCAGGGCGATCCGCTCCCCCGGCTCGCTGCGGCGGAGGCAGCAGCGGAGGGGGGCGCCGCCCTCCTCGTCGAGCACGGGAACCATTCGGGCGCCCGCGTCGTCAGCAGAGCGCAGCTCCTTCAGGACCGTCGGGTCGACGGGTCGTGCGGTGTAGGTCGTCATGACTCCAGGCTCGCGCTCGGCCCGCCCGCTCACCGGCGGGAAATGGACATCGCGTTCCCGTCAGGTCCCGTGGAAGGATGGCGCAACCCACACATAACGAGGAGATGACCGCGTGCCTGGCACAAACCTGACTCGCGAAGAGGCGCGGCAGCGGGCGAAGCTGCTGACCGTTGACTCGTACGAGATCGATCTCGACCTCTCCGGCGCGCAGGAGGGCGGTACCTACCGGTCCGTGACCACGGTGCGCTTCGATGTCGCGGAGGGCGGCAGCGAGTCGTTCATCGACCTGGTCGCCCCGGCGGTCCACGAGGTGACGCTGAACGGCGAGCCGCTGGCGCCCGCCGAGGTCTTCGCGGACTCCCGGATCGCGCTGCCCGGCCTGCTGGAGGGTCGCAACGTCCTGCGGGTCGTCGCGGACTGCGCGTACACCAACACCGGTGAGGGCCTGCACCGTTTCGTCGACCCGGTCGACAACCAGGCCTACCTCTACACCCAGTTCGAGGTCCCGGACGCCCGCCGCGTCTTCGCCTCCTTCGAGCAGCCGGACCTGAAGGCGACCTTCCAGTTCACCGTGAAGGCGCCGAGCGGCTGGACCGTCGTCTCCAACTCGCCGACGCCCGAACCGAAGGACGACGTCTGGGTCTTCGCGCCGACGCCGCGCATCTCGTCGTACATCACGGCGCTGATCGTCGGCCCGTACCACTCCGTGCACAGCGTCTACGAGAAGGACGGGCAGAGCGTGCCGCTCGGCATCTACTGCCGGCCCTCGCTCGCCGAGTTCCTCGACTCCGACGCCATCTTCGAGGTCACCCGGCAGGGCTTCGAGTGGTTCCAGGAGAAGTTCGACTACCAGTACCCGTTCCAGAAGTACGACCAGCTGTTCGTGCCGGAGTTCAACGCGGGCGCGATGGAGAACGCGGGCGCGGTGACCATCCGCGACCAGTACGTCTTCCGCTCCAAGGTGACGGACGCCGCCTACGAGGTGCGCGCGGAGACGATCCTGCACGAGCTGGCCCACATGTGGTTCGGCGACCTGGTCACCATGGAGTGGTGGAACGACCTCTGGCTGAACGAGTCGTTCGCCACCTACACGTCGATCGCCTGCCAGTCCTACCACCCGGACTCCCGGTGGCCGCACTCGTGGACGACCTTCGCCAACTCCATGAAGACGTGGGCCTACCGGCAGGACCAACTGCCCTCCACCCACCCGATCATGGCCGAGATCAACGACCTCGACGACGTGCTCGTCAACTTCGACGGCATCACGTACGCCAAGGGCGCGAGCGTCCTGAAGCAGCTCGTGGCGTACGTCGGCATGGACGAGTTCTTCGCGGGCGTGCAGGCGTACTTCAAGCGCCACGCCTTCGGCAACACCCGCCTGTCCGACCTCCTCGGCGCCCTGGAGGAGACCTCGGGCCGGGATCTGAAGGCCTGGTCGAAGGCCTGGCTGGAGACAGCCGGCATCAACATCCTGCGCCCCGAGATCGAGACCGACGCCGACGGTGTCATCACCGCCTTCGCCGTCCGCCAGGAGGCCCCGGCGCTCCCGGCCGGAGCCAAGGGCGAGCCGACCCTGCGCCCGCACCGCATCGCCGTCGGCCTGTACGAACTCGACGAGGACACCGGCAAGTTGGTGCGCGACGAGCGCGTCGAGCTGGACGTGGACGGCGAGTTGACGGCCGTACCGCAGCTGGTCGGCAAGCGCCGTCCGGACGTGATCCTGCTCAACGACGACGACCTGTCGTACGCCAAGGTCCGCCTGGACGAGCAGTCGCTGGCCTTCGTCACCGAGCACCTCGGCGACTTCGAGTCCTCCCTCCCCCGCGCCCTGTGCTGGGCCTCGGCCTGGGACATGACCCGCGACGCCGAACTCGCCACCCGCGACTACCTCTCCCTCGTCCTGTCGGGCATCGGCAAGGAGTCGGACATCGGTGTCGTGCAGTCGCTGCACCGCCAGGTGAAGCTGGCGATCGAGCTGTACGCCGACCCGTCCACCCGCGAGGCGCTGCTGACCCGCTGGACCGACGCGACGCTGGCCCATCTGCGGTCCGCCGAGCCGGGCGGCGACCACCAGCTGGCGTGGGCCCGGGCGTTCGCGGCCACGGCCCGTACGCCGGAGCAACTGGACCTGCTGGACGCCCTGTTGGAGGGCACGCAGACGATCGAGGGCCTGGCCGTCGACACCGAGCTGCGCTGGGCGTTCGTGCAACGCCTCGCCGCGGTCGGCCGGTTCGACGAGGCCGAGATCGCCGGCGAGTACGAGCGGGACAAGACGGCGGCCGGTGAGCGGCACGCGGCCAGCGCCCGTTCGGCCCGGCCGACCGCCGAGGCGAAGGCGGAGGCCTGGGCGTCGGTCGTCGAGTCCGACAAGCTGCCGAACGCCGTGCAGGAGGCGGTCATCGGCGGCTTCGTCCAGACCGACCAGCGCGAGCTGCTCGCGCCGTACACGGCGAAGTTCTTCGAGTCCGTGAGCGGGGTCTGGGAGTCGCGTTCGCACGAGATGGCCCAGCAGATCGTGGTCGGCCTCTACCCGTCGATCCAGGTCTCCCAGGACACCCTGGACCGCACGGACGCCTGGCTGGCCTCGGCCGAGCCGGGAGCGTCGCTGCGCCGCCTGATCTCCGAGTCCCGCGCGGGCGTGGAGCGGGCGCTGAGGGCGCAGGCGGCGGACGCGGCCGCTTCGTAGGCGGTTCCGCTACGGCCATGAGGGGCGCCCGGCGATCCGCCGGGCGCCCTTCGCCGTCATCCCGGGAACATCCCGCCGGTGACGTTGACGAACGTGCCGGTGATGCTCGCCGCGTGGTCCGAGGCGAGGAACACGGCGGTCGCGGTGATCTCGGCCAGGGTGGGGTTGCGGCGGGTCATGCGCAGGCTCGACAGATGGCCGAGGATCCCCTGGATCGCCGCCTCGTTGAGGTCCGGGTTGACCTTGCCGAGCTTCTCGATCGTGAGCGTCTCGGGGATGCCCGCGGCCCACAGGCCGACGGCGCGCACTCCGCGCGGGCCCAGCTCCATCGCCAGGTTGCGCACCAGGCTGTCGGTCGCCGCGTCGGCGGGGCCGGTGCCGCCCATCATCGGACTGCCGTGCGCGGAACCGCTGTTGAGGGTGAGGACGACACCGGAGCCGCGCTCGGCCATACGGCGGGCGGCGGCACGGGCGGTGATGAAGTTGGCGCGGGTGCCGTTGATCACCGGCCGCAGGAAGTCGTCGACGGGCATCTCGGTGATCGCCGTCCCCTGGACGTCGCCGCGCGAGACGAGGTTGAAGGACACGTCCACGTCCCCGACACGGGCGAGGTGCTCCTCGACGGCCGCCTCGTCGAGCGCGTCGACGACGGCCACCTCGGCGTCCTTGATGTCGGCGGCCACGGCCTCCAGCGTCTCCCGGGTGCGTCCCACGAGGTGGACCCGGGCGCCCTCGGCGGCGAAGGCACGGGCCACGGCCGAGCCGATGGAGCCGCCGGCGCCGTAGATGATCGCGGTCTTGTCGGTGAGCAGCATGGTGATCTCCTGAAGTGGTGTTCGTTGACACCGATACAGACGCACACCACCGGGATCAGTCATCGGTCAGAGTTTCAGCGGCAGTCCGAAGGCCGGGAAGAGGTGCGGCTCGAAGGACATGACCTCCACGATCCGGTCGTCGGCGTCGAAGCGGAGCACGTCCAGGACCTGGGCGCGGTAGACGTTCGTGCCGGGCCTGCGGACGTAACCCCCGGACGCCAGCTGGCCGTTGGCGCGGGCGGGCAGAGCGCGCCAGTGGCCGAAGAACATCGGGGAGGCCGGGTCGAGGCTGGGCCGGAGAAACTCGACGAGGGCGTCGCGGCCGGTGAACCAGAAGGGGTTCGGCGGCATGGTGAGCGTGACGTCCTTGCTGAGCAGGTCGGTCATCGCGGCGAAGTCGAGGCGTTCGACGGCGGCCATGTACCCCTGGAGGACGGCGCGTTGGGCGTCGGTGGGCGCGGCGGCGGTCCAGTCGCCACGGCGGTCGGGCAGGTGGTCGCGGAGGGTGGGGCGGGCGCGCTGGAGGGCGCTGTTGGCGGAGGCCACGGTCAGGTCGAGGGCCTCGGCGGTCTCGGCGGCGGTGAGGCCGAGCACGTCCCGCAGGATCAGCACGGCGCGCTGGCGGGGCGGGAGGTGCTGGATGGCGGCGAGGAAGACCAGCTCCAGGGTCTCCTTGCCAACGGCGGCGGCCTCGGGCTGCTCCTCCGCCGAGGGCAACTCGTCGTCGGGATAGGGCTGGAGCCAGGTCAGCCGGGCCGGGGCCTCGCCGGTGCCGTGGTTCATGCCGGGGATGGGCTCGTAGCGCTGCGGGCGACGGGCGGTACGGCGCTGGAAGTCGAGGCAGGCGTTGGTGGCGATCCGGTACAGCCAGGTCCGCGCGCTCGCCCGCCCCTCGAAGGCGTCCCGGGCCCGCCAGGCCCGCAGGAAGGTCTCCTGCACGAGGTCCTCGGCGTCGTCGTACGAGCCGGACATGCGGTAGCAGTGCACCTGGATCTCACGGCGATGGGTCTCGGTGAGCGCGGCGAAGTCGGTCTCGGTGAGGGCGAGTTGGGGGGCGGGGGTGTGCGGGGCCGAGGTCTTCGTCGCGGGGGCTTCCGTCACGGGGACTTCCGTCACGGAACCCGGCGTGACGGATTCCCGTGCGGTGTCCCGGGCCGTGCGGGCCACGCGCCGGAGGCGGGCGACGGACGACGACAGTTCCGTCACGCCGGAGTAGAAGACGGAAGGCGGCTGCGGCACCAGCTCCTCCACCTGCCGCCCGATCTCCTTGATCAGCCCGTGCACACTGACCCCGGCGTCCCCCTGCCGCTCCCGGTAGGCCTTCTGCCGGCAGGCGGCGGAACAGTAGACGGAACTCCGGCCCGTACGACCGTTACGAGCGGGCAGCGGCTTCGCACAGACCGCGCAGACGTCGGCGACCACGGGCACCTCCGGGAAATGCGTCACGCGGGGACGAGGTGACGCTATCGCGAGGGGAGGCGGGCGGAGGCGTCGCCGTCGGGGGAATCGCGTCGCGGGGGTGTCACTGCCGCGGGGCCGGTCGGGATCACTGCCTGCACGGAGGCGGTGCCGCCGGCGCGGCGAGGTACTGCCGACGTCACCAGGTCGGTGCCGCCGTCGCGGGGGCTGTGCCCCGGTCGCACGGCGGTAGCGCCACGGAAGTCGGTACCGCCGAGGCACCGCGACGCCGTCAGGAGCGCCCCGCCACCGGCAACCGCACCTGGCAGCCGGCGGCAGCTACGTCGGTTCCGGCCCCGTGAGATGGCTCCGGGCCGCCTTGCGGAACGCGGTGACCAGGCGGCCCCGGTCTCCCGCGCGGGTGGCCAGGGCGACCTGGGCGGGGGCCACGCCGGTCAGGGGGACGACCGTGAGGTCGGGGCGCATCGCCCGGCCGCGCGGGTGGGCGGTGATGGCCACGGCCCGGCCGTCGGCGACGACCTCGAACTTGTCCTCCAGGGCGCCGACGACGGGCCCGTCGGGTGCGCGGCCGCCGTCCGGGCGGGGTTCCAGGCGCCAGAAGGCCTCCCACGCGGGATCGGCGCCGGGGATCCGGGGCAGCGGTTCGTCGGCGATGTCGTCGACGGTGACGGACTCCTTGCCGGCCAGCCGGTGGTCGAGCGGGAGCACCACGACCCGCTGCTCGTCGTAGAGGACCGTCACCTCCAACCCGGCGCTGGGCAGCGGCAGTCGGGTCACGACGGCGTCCACGCGGTGGTCGAGCAGGGCCTCACGGGACTCGCCGAAGCCCAGGTGCCGGGTCTCCACCTCGGCATCGGGGTGCCGGTGACGCAGTTCGCGCACCGCGGGGGTGACGATCACGCCCGCGGTGTAGCCGACGGTGATCAGGGTCGGCCGGGCGGCGGCGCGGGCCTGCGCGGCGGCCTGGGCCGCGGAGTGCAGCAGCGCCTCGGCGTGCGGCAGGAACACCTCGCCGGCCTCGGTGAGCCGGGTGCCCCGCGGGGTGCGGTCCAGGAGCCGGGCTCCCACCTGCTGTTCCAGGCGCCGGATCTGCCGGCTCAGGGACGGCTGGGTGGTGTGCAGCGCGTCGGCGGCCCGGCCGAAGTGCCGGTGCTCGGCCACGGCGGTGAAGTAGCGGACCAGCCGGAGGTCCAGGTCGAGATCGGGGGTGCCGTCCGAGAAGGGCATGCTCCCACCGTACCGCCACGGCCTGGAGTGATGCCCGAAACGTATTGCGCCATGCGAAACAGGCTTTGGACGTGGACGGGCGCCCCTTCGGACGATGGAGGCACGGCACCTCCTTCTCCACGGAGGCGCGGCCCCACCTTTCCTCCGAAGGACACACCATGCGCGTATTCGTCACGGGCGCCACCGGCTTCATCGGTTCCGCCGTGGTCCGCGAACTCCTCACCGCCGGTCACCAGGTCACCGGCCTCGCCCGCTCGGAACGGTCCGCCGCGGCGCTGGTGGACGCCGGGGCCGAGGCGCTGCACGGAAGCCTCGACGACCTCGACAGCCTGACCAAGGGCGCCGCGTCCGCCGACGCGGTCGCCCATCTGGCGTTCATCCACGACTTCTCGGACTTCGAGGCGTCCTGCGCGGCCGACCTGCGGGCCATCGAGACGATCGGCGCCGCGCTCGAAGGCTCCGGCAAGCCCTTCGCGATCTCCTCGGGAACGGCGGGGCTGCGGCCCGGCCACATCGTGGCCGAGGACTACACGCCGGAGGGCGAGTGGTTCGGCTCGCCCCGACTGCGGTCGGAGATCACCGCCCTGGGCCTCGCCGACCACGGGGTCCGCTCGTCCTCCGTCCGCTTCGCGCCCACCGTGCACGGCCGGGGCGACCACGGCTTCGTCCATCTGCTGATCGAGATCGCCCGCGCCAAGGGCTTCTCGGCGTACGTCGGTGACGGCGCCAACCGCTGGCCCGCCGTGCACCGCCTGGACGCGGCCCGGCTGTTCCGGCTGGCGCTCGAAGAGGCCTCGGCGGGCACCCGGGTGCACGCGATCGCCGAGGAGGGCATCGCCTTCCGGGACATCGCCGAGACCATCGGCCGCCGGCTGGACCTGCCGGTCGACGGCGTCTCCCCCGAGGACGCCGACGCCCACTTCGGCTGGATCGGCCGCATCGCCGCCCTGGACATCCCCGCGTCCAGCGAACTGACCCGCGAGCGCCTGGGCTGGGAACCGACGGAGCCCGGTCTGATCGCGGACCTGGAGGAGGGGCACTACTTCGGCTGACGGGCGACGACAGAGACGGTGGCAAGGGCAGTAGGAGAGGCAGTAGCAGGGGCGGGGGTGGCGACCGGGACAGTTGCCGCGCCGGCCGCCTTCCTCACCGGACCACCCCGCCCCGCCCCCAACTGCCCCGCCACCGTCGCCCCGAACGCCAGCGCCATCCCGGCCAGTTGGACCGGTGTCAGCGCCTGTCCGAGGGCCGACCAGCCCACGATCGCCGCGGTCAGCGGGGAGAGCGGGCCGAGGAAGGTGACCTGCGTGGCGGTGAGGCGGCCGATGCCGCGGAACCAGAGCCAGTACGCGAGGGCCGTGTTGGCGAGGGCGAGATAGAGGTAGCCGCCGATCGCGCGGCCGTCGAGCGCCGGCGGGGCGCCCTCGACCAGGAACGCGAGCGGGGCCATGAGCAGGCCGCCCGCGGTCAACTGCCAGGCGGTGAGCGCCAACGGGCCCACGCCCTCGGGCCGGCCCCACTTCTTGGTGAGCACCGTGCCGGTCGACATGGAAGCGGTCGAGGCGACGGCGGCCAGCACGCCGACGGGGTCCAGCGCGCCGGCCGCCTTCAGTACGACCAGACTGACGCCGAACGCGGCAACGGCCCCGGCGACCAGCGCCCGCCCTGTCGGCCGCTGCGCCAGCAACAGCGCCGAGAGCCCGATCACGAACAGCGGCCCCACCGAGCCGACCACCGCCGCCATCCCGCCGGGCATCCGGTACGCGGACAGGAACAGCAGCGGAAAGAACGCGCCGATGTTCAGGGCACCGAGCACCGCCGCCTTCGCCCACCAGATGCCGCGCGGCAGCACCCGGGCCAGCGCCAGCAGGACAAGACCGGCGGGCAGCGCGCGCATCAGGCCGGTGAACAGCGGCCGGTCCGGCGGCAGGAACTCCGTGGTCACGGCGTAGGTCGTGCCCCAGGAGACGGGGGCGAGGGCGGTGAGGACGGTGAGCACGGGCAGGGTCGGACGCCGGCTTGCGGTGGCCATGGGACGCACCCTTCGAGATAGGTCGATGCTAATTAGCTTAGCGCTAAGCGACTTACCGTCAAGCCACTTTCTTGCGGCCGATCGACCCACGGCGGATACTCGACCCATGACCCACAAAGACCCCGTCGACGCGATCGTCGAGCAGTGGGCGGCGGTGCGGCCCGATCTCGACACCGCCGCGATGGAGGTCTTCGGGCGGATCTTCCGGCTCTCCCGGGAGATGGGCGACCGCATGGAGAAGGCGTACGCGCCCTACGGCATCGCCCGCGGCGAGTTCGACGTGCTGGCCACCCTGCGGCGCTCCGGCGCGCCGCACACCCTCTCGCCCCGCCAGCTCTCGGCGACGCTGATGCTCACCACGGGCGGCATGACCGGCCGCCTCGACAAGCTCGAACGGGCCGGCCTGCTCCGCCGCTCCCCCGACCCGCACGACCGCCGCGCCCTCCAAGTCACCCTGACCGAGAAGGGGTTGGACATCGTCGACCGCGCGGTCGCAGCCGGTCTCGCCGTCGAGGCGGAGGCCCTGTCCACCCTCGACGGCGAACAGGCCGGCCAACTGGCCGACCTGCTCAGGGAGTTGCTCGCGGGGACACAGAACACCCAGCGGTAGCGGGCCCGTTCGGCCCAGTCCAGCCCCGCCCGGACCCGTCAGCCCACGTGCGCGGCGAGCGCCCGCTCGATCGCCGGCGCGTCCGCCGAGTCCGCCGCCCAGGCCACGTACCCGTCGGGCCGCACCAGCAGGGTCGTACGCCGCCTGCTCGCCCAGCGTTCCACGGCGAGCAGGTCCTTGCGGGCGCCCTGGTCGTCGTACCCCTCGCGCCCTTCGTCCGGTGTGATCAGTACGAACCGGCCGCCGCGCAGAGCCTCGTAGAGGCGGCCGCCGTCCTTCAGGGCGATGTCCGGGGCGCGGGTGCCGGTGAGGCGGTGGGCGCCTCGGGGCGACGGGTAGGCGTAGCCGAGGCCGGAGACCTGGGCGAGGGCCTTGCGCTGGACGGGGCGGGCCACGTTGACGAAGGCCGAGACCAGGCCGCGGACGGCGCGCAGCACCGGGCTCTGCGCGCGGGCGAGCCGGACCAGACCGCCGCTGCTGCGCAGGACCGCCTTGCCGACCGGGTGCCGTTCGGACTGGTAGGTGTCGAGGAGGCCCTCGGAGGCCCGGCCCTGGACGGCCGCGGCGAGCTTCCAGCCGAGGTTGGCCGCGTCCTGGAGGCCGGTGTTCATGCCCTGGCCGCCGGCCGGGGAGTGGACGTGCGCCGCGTCGCCCGCGAGGAAGACCCGGCCGACCCGGTACTCGGGTGCCTGGCGTTCGTCGCTGTGGAAGCGGGAGAGCCAGCGGGCGTCGTGCATGCCGTGGTCGGTGCCCAGCGCGCGCCGGGTGACCTCCTTGATCTCGTCGAGGTCGAGCGGGGCGTCGTCGGCCACCTCGTTGCGGCGGTTCCAGCCCATGACCCGGTACCAGCCGTCGCCGAACGAGGCGATCATCGCGAAGGCGTCGCCAGCGCCGTTGACGGTGAGCACGCCCTCGGGTGGTTGCGCCAGCCGCACGTCCGCCAGGAACAGCGACTTGATGACGGAGACACCCGGGAAGGGCAGCCCGACGGCCCGGCGTACGGCGCTGTGGTGGCCGTCCGTGCCGACGACGTAGGCGGCCCGCCGGGTAGCGTCCGTGCCGTCCGCGCCACGGACGTCGAGGTCGACCCCCTCGTCGTCCTGCCGCAGCCCCACGACCTCGGCCTCGTACTCGAACGCGACCCCGGCCTCGCGCGCCCGTCGCTCCAGCAGCCGCTCGACCTCGTACTGCGGGGTGATCAGCAGGAACGGGAACCGGGACGGCAGCGTGCCCAGATCGAGCGTGAGCCGGCGGAAGAGGCGCAGGCCGGTGATGGTGTCGCCGGTGGCGAGCAACTGCTCGGCCAGTCCGCGGGCGTCGAGCTGCTCCAGGGTGCGGGCGTGCACACCGAAGGCCCGGGAGAGGTTGCTGAGTTCGTGCGGGCGCTTTTCGAGAAGGGTGACGCGGACGCCGGCGGTGGCGAGGTCACCGGCCAGCAGCAGACCCGTGGGGCCGGAGCCGACGACGATGACGGGGGTAGTGGTACGCATGGTGGCCTCCTGATGCCAACGCCTGTTTGCCAACACCTGTTGACATTAACGAAGATAGGCCCGCGTCGGCACCAAGTCAACACTCGTTGGCAAACACATGTTGGCCTACACTCGTAGGCATGAACGGAAACACCACAGACGCCCCGCGCCGCCGCTCCGACGGCACGCGCGACGCGATCCTCGCCGCCGCGCGCGAGCGCTTCGCGGCCGACGGATACGAGCGCGCCACCATCCGCGCCATCGCCAAGGACGCGCACATCGACCCCTCGATGGTGATGCGCTACTACGGCAACAAGGAGGGCCTCTTCGCGGCGGCCGTCTCCGTCGACCTGGAGCTGCCGGACGTCGGCGCGCTGCGCCGACAGGACGTCGGCGAGGTCCTCGTCAAGCACTTCCTCGCCATGTGGGAGGAGAGCGAGGTGCTCACCGCCCTGCTCCGGGTCGGCGCCACCAGCGAGGCCGGGGCCGTGCGGATGCAGGCGATCTTCCGCGACCAGTTGCTGCCGGTCGCCCGCCAGGTGTGCCCGGACCCCGAGCAGGTGCCGACCCGGGCCGCGCTGTGCGCGACGCAGTTGCTGGGGCTCGCGCTGACCCGTTACGTGCTGCGGCTGCCGCCGGTCGTGGCGCTGGCCCGCGAGGAGATCGTGGCGTGGCTGGCGCCCACGGTCCAGCGGTACCTGACCAGGCCGAGCCCCTGAGAACACACTGAGGGCGCTGTCCTCGCGGTACCTACCGCAGGAACAGCGCCCTCACTGAAGAGTGCGGTCAGACCTTCGCCTTGGCCGGGGCCTTCGTCTTCGGCTGACGGTCCTTGGACTTGTCCAGGGCCAGCACCAGGCCCGCGATGATCGCGAACAGGGCGAGCGGGCACAGCACGTAGAGGCCCAGCGTCTCGATGACGCTGAGGCCCTTGCCGGGGTCGTCGCCGTCGTCGCGCGTCAGCGCGAGCGCGGGGGACGACATGAGCAGCATCATCAGCGTCGTTCCGGCAGCCAGGGCGCCGGCGCGCAGGGCGTTCTTCTTGTCCACGATCACAAAAGTATCGAACGACGAATGAGGACGCTCGTCCGGGGTGCCGTATGGGGAATCACCGGGGTCATCCCGCCCGGATCACCTCGATCAGGGCGTGCAGTCGCGGTGAGGCCGCGAGTTCCTCCAGGGTGACCGGGCGCCCGTCGGCGTCCGCGATCGGCAGCCGCCAGTTCGGGTACTGGTCCCAGGTGCCCGGCAGGTTCTGCGGCCGGCGGTCGCCGACCGTGTCGGGGAGCCAGACGCCGATCAGATGGGCCGGGGTGCGCAGCAGGAAGCGGTGCACGGCCTGGATCTCGGCCTCCTCGGTGGAGGTGCCGTGGCCACCGCCGGTGCCGTGCAGCAGGCCGAGCCGGGCGAGCAGGGCCAGCCACTCCCCCGTGTCCGCCGCCGCCTCCGCCCGCTCCTCGTCCACCGGGCGGGTCAACAGGCCCAGGCGGTCGCGGAGTTCGACGTGTTCGCCGGTGAGGCGGGCGGCGGTGGAGGGCAGGTCGTGGGTGGTGGCGGTGGCGAGACAGTCGGTGCGCCAGGCCTCCGGCGGCACCGGGCGGCCGTCGCCCTCCCAGTCCCGTTCGAACCACAGCACGGAGGTGCCGAACACCCCGCGCTCGCGCAGCGCCTCCCGCACGCCGGGCTCCACGGTCCCCAGGTCCTCGCCGATGACGAAGGACCCGGCGCGCTCGGCCTCCAGCACGAGGACGGCGAGCATGGCCTCGGCGTCGTAGCGGACGTAGGTGCCCTCCGTGGGCGGGCGGCCCTGTGGGACCCACCAGAGGCGGAACAGGCCCATGACGTGGTCGATGCGCAGGGCGCCGGCGTAGCGGAACAGGGCGCGCAGCAGCCGGCGGTAGGGCGCGTAGCCCGACTCGGCCAGGCGGTCCGGGCGCCAGGGCGGCAGACCCCAGTCCTGGCCGCGGGAGTTGAAGGCGTCCGGCGGGGCGCCCACCGACATGCCGGCCGCGAAGTACTCCTGTTGCGCCCAGGCGTCGGCGCCCAGCGGGTGCACGCCGACCGCGAGGTCGTGGACGAGCCCGACGGGCATGCCGGACGCGCGTGCGGTGCGCTGGGCGGCGGTGAGTTGGGCGTCGGTGAGCCAGGCGAGCCGGCAGTGGAAGTCGACGCGGTCCATCAACTCGCCGCGGGCGCGCGCCGTTTCGGCCGAGCGGGGGTCGCGCAGGTCTTCGGGCCATCGGCTCCAGTCGGGGCCGTGCACCTCGGCGAGGGCGTACCAGGTCGCGTGGTCCTCCAGCGCCTCGCCCTCGCGGGCCAGGAAGTCGACGTACTCCGCCCGCCTGCCCGGCCCGAGCGGCACCTCGCGGATCAGCTCCAGCGCCTCTCGCTTCAGCTCCCAGACCGCGTCCCGGTCGATCAACTCATCCTTCTCGAGCACCGCTTCACGCAGTCGCGCGGCCCGCTCAAGGAGCGTCCGCAGCCGCTCGGGCTCGGTGACGTACGCGTACTCGGGGATGTCCTCGACGCGCAGGTGGACGGGGTCGGGGAAGCGGCGGGAGGAGGGGCGGTAGGGGGACGGGTCGGTGGGCGGTCCGGGCACGGCCGCGTGCAGGGGGTTGACCTGGATGAAGCCGGCGCCGAGCGCACGTCCTGCCCAGGCGCTCAGTTCGGCGAGGTCCCCCAGGTCGCCCATGCCCCAGGAGCGCCCGGAGAGCAGGGAGTAGAGCTGGACGAGCAGTCCGTACGAGCGTCCCGTGGGCGTGGGCAGATGGGCCGGGGCGACGACCAGGTGGGCCTCGGCGGTGCGGCCGTCGGGCGCGGTGGCGGTCAACCGGTGGACGCCGTGCGGGAGTCGGTCGGTGTCGGCGCGGGTCTCGCCCTGCTCGGTCTCGATCCGCAGCCGGGTGCCGGCCGGGAGAGCGTCGAGCGCGGCGGACGTACCGCCGCTCCACACGACCACGGTCGGCGGCAGCAGCCGCTCCGCCAGTTCGCGCTCGCGGGCGTCGAGCGCTGCGCGGGCCGCCTCCGGGGTGCTCGCGTCGACGCCGAGGGCGGCCAGGGCGAGCGTGACGGCGGTGGCGGAGGCCATGACCGTACGGTCCGGGGACGGACTGTAGGAGCCGGCGACGCCGTACAGCGCGGCCAGCCGGGTCAGGTCCTCGGCGTACGGGTCCTCGGCGGACGGTTCGGGTGCGTCCGGCCCCTGCGCGCTCATCCTCGGCCTCCTGGCGCCTGCGCGGTCATCTACAGCGCCGTGAATTCCGGCTCTACGTCGGCGAACGGCGCCGACTCGCTGGTCAGCGAGGGCGCGTCGGCGAGCGGCGGCTCACTGGTCAGGGGCTCGGCGTCGGGCAGCGGAGGTTCGCTGGTCAGCGGGGTCTCGGCGCAGGCGCCCTCCGAGCTGAAGACGCACGGATCCGCCTCGGGTTTGGAGAGGGGGTGTGCCAGTGCGGCCACGGGGGCCTCCTTATTTCGGGTACGGCGACCTTGCGGGTTACCGCAGGCCTACCCAGCGGGCGCGGTGGCAGACGCACGACGGGGGACTACGTGCCTTTCCTCACATTCTGCGTGGGGTCGCCCGGCACCGCCGCTCCCCACTATTCACTCAGTACATGTATCGCGTGCATAATGATCGCCATGAGCACCCGTCACATCCTGTTGGGGCTGCTCGCCTCGGGGTCGAGCCATGGCTACGACCTCAAGCGACGGCACGACGAACGCTTCCCGCAGGCCCGTCCGCTCGCCTACGGGCAGGTCTACACGACCCTGCAGCGCCTGGTCCGGGACGGCCTCGCGGAGGTCGAGGGCACCGGCTCGGACGGCGGTCCGGAACGGACCAAGTACCGCTGGACCGATGAGGGGGAGCGTGAACTGGCCGAGTGGGCGCGGGAGATCGCCCCGCCCGCGCCCTTCGTGACGAACGAGATCTTCGCCAAGGTCGTCGTCTCGATCCTGTCCGGCGGTGACGCGGACGCGTATCTGCGCGCCCAACGCGCCGCCCACATGGAACGGATGCGGGAGCTGACGGCGGTGAAGACCGCGCGCGGTGCCGATCTCGCGACCGTGCTCTCGGCCGACTACGCCCTCAACCACCTTGACGCCGACCTGCGTTGGATGACCACCACGGGGGTCCGGCTCACCACTCTGATCGCGGAGGTAGACGCAGCATGAGCGACAAGGGGGGCGGGGCGGTGCCGCTGCTGGCGGCCCGTGACCTCGTCAAGGCGCACGGCAGGACCGAGGCCCTGCGCGGCGCGTCGGTCGAGCTGCGGGACGGCGAACTGCTCGCCGTGACCGGCGCGAGCGGCAGCGGGAAGTCCACGCTGCTGCACTGTCTCGCCGGGATCGTCCGCCCGGACGCGGGCTCGGTGACGTATGCCGGGCAGCGCCTCGACGAGCTGCCGGAGAAGCGGCTGAGCGAGCTGCGGCGGACCGAGTTCGGGGTGGTGTTCCAGTTCGGGCAGCTGATACCCGAGCTGACGGCGCTGGACAACGTGGCGCTGCCGCTGCTGCTGGCGGGTGCCTCGCGCACGGAGGCCCACGCCGGGGCCGACGAGTGGCTGGAGCGGTTCGGGGTGCGCGGCCAGGAAGACCTGCGCCCCGGCGAGATGAGCGGCGGCCAGGCCCAACGGGTCGCGCTGGCCCGGGCGTTGGTGACCACTCCACGGATCGTCTTCGCGGACGAGCCGACGGGAGCGCTCGACTCCCTCACCACCGAGCAGGTGATGACGGCCCTGGTCCACACGGCCCGCGACACGGGCACCGCGGTCGTCCTCATCACCCACGACGACCAGGTGGCGGCCTACGCGGACCGAGAGCTACGCCTGACGGACGGGGCCGTGGCCGCACAGGGGGTGGCGGCGTGAGCGGGGGCACGGGCAGAAGCGACGGCAGCGGGGCCGGCAGGAACGACGGCACCGGAACCGGCGGACCGGGCAGTGGCGCCCTCGGCGGCGGCCAAGGTACCGGCCGGGACCGCGGCACCGGAACCGGCGGACCTGCCGGCATCGACACCACCCGCCCCCGCCCAAGCGGTCCTGGCGGCGTGAGCGGGGGCACCCGAACCGGCGGACAGGGTGGGAGCCGCGCCGCCCACCCCCGCCGAAGGCCCGGCGGCAGCGTGCTGCTTGCCGATCTGCGGCTTGCCTGGCTGCTCACCCGGGGGTCCGATCGACGGGAGTGGTGGCGGGTCGGGCTGACCGTGGTGGGGGCGGCGCTGGCGACGGGGATCGGGCTGGGGGTCGTAGCGCTGCTGTCCTTGGACGGGTGGTACTCCGCGTCCTTCGGGTCCGGGCTGTTCGACTCCCCGAGTGACCGGCGGAACGTGAGCCTGGCGCTGGGGCTGCTGCTCCTTCCGGTGCTCGGGTTCCTCGGGCAGTGCGCGCGGATCGGGGCGGTGCACCGGGACCGGCGGCTGGCCGCGCTGCGACTGGCGGGGGCCGCGCCCCGGCAGGTGCGGCGGATCGCGGCGCTGGAGTCGGGGCCCGCCGCGCTGGCCGGTTCGGCGCTCGCCACGGCCGTCTTCGTACCGGTGCTGCTGACACGTGGCCGAGCCCGACCGCCGTGGTCTGGGCCGGGATCGCGCTGGTCGCCGTGGCCGTGCCGGTGCTGGGCGCCGCCGTGGGCGCGGTGTCGCTGCGCCGGGTGGTGGCCGATCCGCTGGGCCGGGTGCGCCGGACGCGGCCGGTGCGGGGGCCGGGGCGGCTGTTTCGCACGGTGACCCGGCTGCTGGTGGCGCTGCTGCTGGTCATCGCCGTGACGCCGGTGACCGGCAGTCCCGTCTCCTTCGGTCTGGGCCCGGTCACGGTGATCGCCCTGGCGGTGCTGGGCAGCCTCACCGCGATCTGGCTCTCGGGCGCCTCCTCCCGTCAGCTGGGCGAGGGCTTCGCGGCCCGCACCGGGCGCCCCGCGCTGCTCATCGCGGCGGAACGGCTGCGCGAGGACCCCTGGGCCACCGCCCGTACGCATGCGGCGGTGCTGCTGGTGACGGTCGTCGGCTCGGGCTTCGTCGGCGTACGGCAGGTGCTGCTCGCGGAACTGGACGAAAGCCGCCGCGAGGGCGGCACCGCGGCGCACATGGCCCGCTACACGACCGGCATCGACCTCGCCGGCGCCGCGATCCTCGTCGCCCTCGCGCTCGTCCTGACCGGCCTGGCCGTCGGCACCGCCGAGTCCCTGGCCACCCGGCGCCGGGGCCTGGCCGCGCAGGCCGCCGCCGGGGTGCCGCACTCCGTACTGGCCCGGGCGCTGCTCCTGGAGACCGCGCTGCCGCTGACCCCGGCGATCGCGGTGGCCGGTCTCGGCGGACTGGCGATCGGCGTCTGGTACGGCTCGGCCGTCTCGACGGACTCCCTGCCCGTGCCGTTCACCGCGCTCCTGGCCCCCTGCGCCGTGTACGCGGCCTGTCTGCTGGCGGCGGCCACCTCGCTGCCCCTGCTGCGTCGCTCGGTCCGGCCGGCGGAGCTGCGGCACGCGTGAGCCCATGGCGGTCCGCCCCCGGGAGCACGAGGGGCTCCCGGGGGCGGACAGGGCCCCGTGCCGCATTCGCCGTATCCCCGCTGACCAGGGGATATGCGAAAGCCCGGATCGTCAGGCGGATATGCCGTCGATCCGGGCCACAGCGTCTTCCGCGCCGTACGGTTGCAAGTACGGCATCCAGCGCGGGTCCCTGTGTCCGGTCCCGATGATGCGCCAGGCCAGTCCGGAGGGTGGGGCGGGTTTGTGGCGCAGCCGCCAGCCGATCTCGAAGAGGTGTCGGTCGGCCTTCACGTGGTTGCAGCGGCGGCAGGACGCCACCACGTTGTCCCAGACGTGCTTGCCCCCGCGGCTGCGCGGAATGACATGGTCGACGCTGGTTGCGACGCCACCGCAGTACATGCACCGGCCCCCGTCACGCGCGAACAGCGCCCGCCGGGTAAGAGGAACGGGCCCCCGATAGGGAACCCGTACGAATCGCTTGAGCCGGACCACGCTGGGTGCGGGGACTGTGACGGTTGCGCTGTGCATAAAGGCGCCGGATTCCTCCAAGGCGACAGCCTTGTTCTCCAGGACGAGGACGAGCGCGCGGCGGAGCGGTACGACGCCGAGTGGCTCGTACGACGCATTGAGGACCAGGACGTGCGGCACGGATGCCTCCTTGTGCGTCGGCGGCGCGTGGCTCGCGCCGGGACGATCTGTAGCCAGTCTCCCCTCATGCCTGGTGGAAGCGCCACCATGTCCCGGTAACGGGCTGGGAGTGTTTTCGACCACATCCGAAGCATGCCCCGGACGGGGAAAGCTTCATCCCACCTGTACTTCCCCGTGCGGGCGCGGTCCCTCCCCGGAAGACGGCAACAATCCACACACGATGCCCCGATAGTGTGGTGAACCTGCCCCGCCGGTGACCTTTTCGTGACCTGAGAGCCCGAGACCTTGACCGCCGGCCGGTGGGGCGGAGGCTGCACCTGGAGGTACCTGCCGTGTCCTTGTCCGCCGTCCTACTGGCCGCCGGCCCGTCGCCGTCGCCGACCCCCTCGGAGTCGACGACCCCGGCGGTGCCCTCGCTCCAGGACGCCCAGGAGAGCGCGACCAACGCCGCCAGCTGGGTCGAGCAGAACTGGTCCACCTGGCTGGCGATCGGCCTGCGGGTGCTGCTCATCCTGGTGATCGCCGGGGTGCTGAGAATCGTCGTACGGCGGGCGATCACCAAGCTGATAGACCGGATGACGCGCACCGTGCAGGCGGTGGACGGCACCGCGCTGGGCGGTCTGCTGGTCAATGTGGAGCGGCGCCGGCAGCGGTCCCAGGCGATCGGCTCGGTGCTGCGCTCGGTGGCGAGCTTCCTGATCCTCGGCACGGCCGCGCTGATGATCCTGGGCACCTTCCAGATCAATCTGGCCCCGCTGCTCGCCTCCGCCGGTGTCGCGGGCGTCGCGATCGGTTTCGGCGCCCGCAACCTCGTCACGGACTTCCTCTCCGGCGTCTTCATGATCCTGGAGGACCAGTACGGCGTCGGCGACCAGATCGACTCGGGCGTCGCCTCCGGCGAGGTGATCGAGGTCGGCCTGCGCGTGACCAAGCTGCGCGGCGACAACGGCGAGATCTGGTACGTCCGCAACGGCGAGATCAAGCGCATCGGCAACCTCTCCCAGGGCTGGGCGACCGCGGGCGTCGACGTGACCGTCAAGGCGTCCGAGGACCTGGACAAGGTCAAGGCCACCCTCGACGAGGTCGCCGAGAAGATGACCGCCGAGGAGCCCTGGAACGAGCTGCTGTGGAGCCCGATCGAGGTGCTCGGCCTGGACAGCGTCCTGCTGGACTCGATGGTCGTCCGGGTCACCGCCAAGACGATGCCCGGCAAGTCCCTCTCGGTCGAGCGCGAGCTGCGCTGGCGCATCAAGCGTGCCTTCGACGCGGCGGACATCCGCATCGTCGGCGGCGCCACGGCCCCCCTCGAGGAGAGCGAGACCCCCGACCCGACGGCGGCCGTGGCGGCCCCCTCGGTGTACGCCAACGCGGACTCCCCGCAGACGGCCGCCGCGTCGCCGATAGTCCAGCAGCGGCCTTCGACCCCCGCGAAGTAGCCCGCGGCCAGCGCGAAACCCGCCCCCAGGTAACGAGTCTGTTGCCTCGGGGGCGGTTTCTATTGACGCCCCCTTCGCACCGGGCTTACGTTCCTTTCCAGCCAATAGGAAACTTTCCTAACAGTGATCACCCGCCGACCGGGCACCATGGTCACCGGATGGACTTCCAGCGGAGGTCGCTGAGAAGCTGGGCAGTCGAAAGGCAGGTGGCGACCCACATGGCAGGAACAGCCGGCACACCGGGCACCCCGCGGGTCCTGCGCGCCATGAACGACCGCGCCGCCCTGGACCTCCTCCTGGAGCACGGCCCGCTCTCCCGCACCCGGATCGGCAAGCTCACCGGCCTCTCCAAGCCCACCGCCTCCCAGCTGCTCGCCCGCCTGGAGGCGGCCGGACTGGTGCTCGCCACCGGCACCACCGAGGGCCGCCCGGGCCCCAACGCCCAGCTGTACGAGGTCAATCCGGCGGCCGCGTACGCCGCGGGGCTCGACGTCACCCCGGAACGGGTGCTGGCCGCGGTCGCCGACGTCACCGGCCGCACGGTGGGCTCGTACGAACTGCCCACCCCGGGACGGCGGCCGGCGCAGCCCGTGGTCCGGCAGGTCACCGACGCCCTCGACGGTGCCGTCAAGGCGGCCGGGCTGGCCCGGGACGACGTCCACCGGCTCGTCATCGGCACCCCCGGCGCCTTCGACCCCAACACCGGCCGGCTGCGCTACGCCTCGCACCTGCCGGGCTGGCACACCCCGGCGCTGCTCGACGAACTCGCCGCCGCACTGCCGATGCCGGTCGAGTACGAGAACGACGTGAACCTCGCCGCCGTCGCCGAACAGCGGCTCGGCGCGGCCCGCGGCCACGGGGACTTCGTACTGCTGTGGAACGAGGGCGGCCTCGGCGCCGCGCTCGTCCTCGGCGGGCGGCTGCACCGCGGCTGGACCGGCGGCGCCGGCGAGGTCGGCTTCCTGCCGGTGCCGGGCGCACCCCTGGTCCGGCAGGTGACCAAGGCCAACAGCGGTGGTTACCAGGAGCTGGCCGGTTCGCAGGCGATCCCCAAGCTGGCCCGGCAGTTCGGCGTCGAGGACATCCCCTCGGGCTCGTCCACCGAGGTGGCCGCCGCCCTCGTCGCTCGCGCCGCCGAGACCGACAGCGGCCCGGAACGGCGACTGCTGGAGACGTACGCGACGCATCTCGCGACCGGTCTGGCCTCGCTGGTCTCCGTCCTCGACCCCGAACTCGTCGTCCTCAGCGGGGCCTCGCTGACCTCCGGCGGCGAGACCCTGCGCGCCCTGGTCCAGGCCGAGCTGGAGGAGCTGGCCGCCTCCCGGCCCCGGCTCGTCGTCGGCGACGTCACCGAACAACCCGTGCTGCGCGGCGCGTTGGAGAGCGCGCTCGCGACCACCCGCGACGAGGTCTTCGACACCTCGCGCTGAACCCCCTCCAAGCCCCACGCACCACGCCCCACCCGTCCTCCTTCTTTCCTCTGCTTCCCTCACCCACCTCGCCCCGTCCCTGGGAGACCCTGCCATGCCCGGAATGTCCCGGAAAGCGGCCGTCGCTCTCGCCGCTTCCGCCTCCATCGCCCTGCTGGCCACCGCCTGTACCGGCCAGTCCTCCTCCGGCTCCGACGACGACGCCTCGAAGGACACGACCATCAACTTCTGGCACGCCTGGAGCGCGCCGAACGAGGTGAAGGCCGTCAAGACGCTGGTCGCCGGCTTCGAGAAGGCCCACCCCAACATCCACGTCAACATCGTCGGCAACGTCACCGACGACAAGATCAACCAGGCGCTGCGCGCGGGCGGCGACAAGGCCCCCGACGTCATCTCGTCGTTCACCACGAACAACGTCGGCAAGTTCTGCTCCTCGGGCGCCCTGGTCGACCTCAACCCCTTCTTCAAGAAGGCGGACATCGACCCGGAGACGACGTTCCCGAAGGCGATGAACGAGTACACCCAGTTCGACGGCAACCGCTGCACGGTGCCGCTGCTCGGTGACGCCTACGGCCTCTACTACAACAAGACGGCGTTCGCCAAGGCCGGCATCAAGACCCCGCCGAAGACCTGGTCCGAGTTCGAGACCGACGCCAAGAAGCTGACGATCTCCGACGGCGACAGCTACAAGCAGCTCGGGGTCATGCCGAACTACCACGGCTGGGAGACCACGACCGAGCACATCTTCGCGCAGTTCTCGCCCACGTACTTCGATTCCAGCGGCAAGTCGAACGTCGCCAAGGACCCCGCGTTCACCGCCGGTTTCGAGCTCCAGAAGAAGCTCGTGGACGAACTCGGCGGATTCAAGAAGCTGGAGAAGTACCGCGCCACGCTCGGCGACGAGTGGGGCGCCAAGCACCCCTTCCACACCGGCCAGGTCGCCATGCAGCTGGACGGTGAGTGGCGCCTGGGCATGGCCCTGGACGCCAAGCCCGAGTTCGAGATCGGCGTGGCCCCGCTGCCCGTCCCCGATGACCAGGCCGACCAGTACGGCAAGGGCTACATCACCGGCACCATCGCCGGCATCGCCGCCACCAGCCACAAGCAGAACGCGGCCTGGGAGCTGGTGAAGTACATGACCACGAACACGGACGCGGTGGTCGGCTTCGCCAACGACATCCACAACGTGCCCTCCACGCTGGCCGCCCTGAAGTCCCCGAAGCTGAAGTACGACCCGCGCTTCAAGACCTTCCTGGACATCGCCGCGAACCCGAACTCCACCACCAGCCCGGCCTCCATCAACGGCGGCCAGTACCTGGTGACGATCCAGAACTTCGGCTACGACTTCGAGAGCGGCAAGGTGAAGAACCTCAAGTCCGGCCTGGAGAGCACGGCCAAGCAGATCGACACGGACATCGCGCAGGCGAAGTAGATGTCCACGATCACTCTGGCGTCGAAGCGCCGCAGGTCGGCGCTTCGCACCTTCGCCTTCATGTCGCCCTGGCTGATCGGGTTCGCGGTCTTCTTCGCGTACCCGATGATCTCGACGATCTACTTCTCGTTCATGCACTACGACGGCTTCAAACCGCCGACGTGGAGCGGCACGAAGAACTGGACGTACGTCTTCGAGCACTACCCCCTCTTCTGGCCCGCCCTGCGCAACACCCTGTGGCTGGTCGTGATCACGGTGACGCTTCGGGTCCTGTTCGGACTCGGCGTCGGCCTGCTGATCACCAAGATCAAGACGGCCACCGGTGTCTTCCGCACCCTGTTCTACCTGCCCTACCTCGCCCCGCCGGTGGCGGCCACGATGGCGTTCGCCTTCCTGCTCAACCCCGGTACGGGCCCGGTCAACTCGATCCTGGAGAAGATCGGCATCCCGGCGCCGGGCTGGTTCAACGACCCCACCTGGTCCAAGCCGGCCCTCACCCTGCTCGCCCTGTGGGGCATCGGCGACCTCATGGTCATCTTCATGGCCGCGCTGCTCGACGTGCCCAAGGAGCAGTACGAGGCGGCCGAGCTGGACGGCGCCTCGGCCTGGCAGCGGTTCCGGTTCGTCACCCTGCCCAACATCTCGCCGATCGTCATGTTCGCGGTGGTCACCGGCGTGATCCAGGCGATGCAGTACTACACCCAGCCGCTGATCGCGGGGAAGGTCGCCTCGGGCGTGATCCAGGGCGCCGGCACGCAGTTCGAGCCCGGCTACCCGGAGAAGTCCACGCTCACCCTCCCCCAGCTCGTCTACAACCTCGGCTTCCAGCGCTTCGACTACGGCTCCGCGTGTGTCGTCGCCCTCGTCCTCTTCGTCCTGTCGATGGTGTTCACCGCGTTCCTGATGCGGCGTCGGGGCGGTCTCAACCTGGCAGGTGACTGACCATGACCCAAGTCCTGGACAAGCCCGTGGAGTTGGGGACCCCGGCCACTCCCGCCGAGCGCACGGCCCGGCGCCGGGCGCTCCTGGAGTGGATCGCGATCCACTCGCTCGGCGTGGCGGCGGCGCTCTTCTTCGTGCTCCCGTTCGTGTTCGTGTTCCTGACCTCGCTGATGAGCGACACCCAGGCCCTCAGCCGCGATCTGATCCCGCACACCTGGGAGTGGGGCAACTACAAGAAGGTCTTCGACACCCCGGGCTTCCTGACCTGGTGGAAGAACACCCTGATCTACGCCGGTCTCGGCACCGTCCTGAGTGTCGCGTCGTCGATCCCGGTGGCCTACGCGCTCGCCAAGTTCCGCTTCCGCGGCCGGAACCTCTCCCTGATGCTGGTCATCTCGATGATGATGCTGCCGCCCCAGGTCGTCATCATCCCGATGTACCTGTTCTGGGCGAAGCAGCTGGACCTGTCCGGCACGCTGTGGCCGCTGATCATCCCGATGGCGTTCGGCGACGCGTTCACCATCTTCCTGCTGCGCCAGTTCCTGCTGACCATCCCGAACGAGTACCTGGACGCGGCGAAGGTCGACGGCTGCGGTGAACTGCGCACCCTGCTGCGGGTCGTCATCCCGATGGCCAAGCCCGGCATCGCCGCCGTCGCGCTCTTCCAGTTCTTCTACGCCTGGAACGACTACTTCGGTCCCCAGATCTACGCGTCCGAGAACCCGGGCGCCTGGACACTGAGTTACGGCCTGGAGTCCTTCAAGGGCGCGCACCACACCGACTGGAATCTGACCATGGCCGCGACCGTACTGGTCATGGCCCCCGTGATCCTCGTCTTCTTCTTCGCCCAGAAGGCGTTCGTCGAGGGCGTCACGCTCACCGGAGTGAAGGGTTAACCCCGTATGAAACTCACCGTGGTCGGCGGAGGCTCGACCTACACACCCGAACTGATCGACGGCTTCGCCCGGTTGCGGGACACCCTGCCCATCGAGGAACTCGTGCTGGTCGACCCGGCCGCCGAGCGCCTGGAGCTGGTCGGCGGGCTGGCCCGCCGGATCTTCGCCAAGCAGGGGCACAACGGCAGGATCGTCACCACCTCCGACCTGGACGCCGGCGTCGAGGGCGCCGACGCGGTGCTGCTGCAACTGCGCGTCGGCGGCCAGGCGGCCCGCCAGCAGGACGAGACCTGGCCGCTGGAGTGCGGCTGCGTCGGCCAGGAGACCACCGGCGCCGGCGGTCTGGCCAAGGCGCTGCGCACGGTCCCGGTGGTCCTGGACATCGCCGAGCGGGTCCGCCGGGCCAACCCGGACGCCTGGATCATCGACTTCACCAACCCGGTGGGGATCGTGACCCGCGCGCTGCTCCAGGCCGGCCACAAGGCGGTCGGGCTGTGCAACGTGGCGATCGGCTTCCAGCGGAAGTTCGCCGGGATGCTGGGCGTCGCGCCCACGGACATCCACCTCGACCACGTGGGTCTCAACCACCTCACCTGGGAGACCGGGGTGCGTCTGGGCGGCCCCGAGGGCGAGAACGTGCTGCCCAAGCTGCTGGCCGAGCACGCCGACGCGATCGCCGAGGACCTGCGCCTGCCGCGGGTCCTGGTGGACCGGCTCGGCGTGGTCCCGTCGTACTACCTGCGCTACTTCTACGCCCACGACGAGGTCGTCCGCGAGCTGCGCACCAAGCCCTCCCGGGCCGCCGAAGTGGCGGAGATGGAGCGGCAGTTGCTGACGATGTACGGCGACCCCGCGCTCGACGAGAAGCCGGAGCTGCTGGCCAAGCGGGGCGGCGCCTACTACTCGGAGGCGGCCGTGGACCTCGCGGCCTCGCTGCTGGGCGCCGGCGGATCGCCGTACCAGGTGGTGAACGCCTACAACCGGGGCACGCTGCCCTTCCTGCCCGACGACGCGGTGATCGAGGTCCAGGCGGCCGTCGGCCCGCAGGGCCCGACCCCGCTGCCGGTGGCCGCCGTCGACCCGCTGTACGCGGGCCTGATGGCCAACGTGACCGCCTACGAGGACCTGGCGCTTGAGGCCGCCCTGCGCGGCGGCCGCGACCGGGTGTTCAAGGCGCTGCTCGCGCATCCCCTCATCGGCCAGTTCGAGTACGCCGAGACCCTCACCGACCAGCTGATCGCACACAACCAGGAGCATCTCGCGTGGGCATGACCGCACGTGTCCTCGCCGTCGACGCCGGCAACAGCAAGACCGACGTCGCGGTCGTGGCGGCCGACGGGGAGATCCTCGCGACGGCCCGCGGCGGCGGGTTCCGGCCGCCCACGGTGGGGATAGAGACGGCCGTGGACTCCGTCGCCGCGGCGGTGGAGGAGGCCTTCGCCGCCGCCGGCGTGGAGTCGGTCGAGCACGTCTCGGCCTGTCTCGCCAACGCCGACTTCCCGGTGGAGGAGGAGCAACTGGCGGCGGCGCTGCACGCGCGCGGGTGGGGCGCCGGGATCGAGGTCCGCAACGACACCTTCGCCATCCTGCGGGCCGGTATCACCGAGCCGCGCGGGGTCGCCGTGGTGTGCGGGGCGGGCATCAACTGCGTCGGCATGCGTCCCGACGGCCGCACCGCCCGCTTCCCCGCGATCGGCCGCATCTCCGGTGACTGGGGCGGTGGTTGGGGCCTGGCGGAGGAGGCCCTGTGGTTCGCCGCCCGGGCCGAGGACGGCCGCGGCGGGCCGACGGCGCTGGCGCACGCCCTGCCCGCCCACTTCGGCCACACCACCATGCTCGAACTGATCGAGGCACTGCACCTGGAGGAGGTCGCGTACGCGCGGCGGCACGAACTGACCCCGGTCCTGTTCGCCACCGCGGCCGACGGCGACCCGGTCGCCCGCGCGCTGGTGGACCGGCTGGCGGACGAGGTGGTGACCATGGCGACGGTGGCGCTGACCCGGCTCGACCTGTTGGAGGAGGAGACCCCGGTCCTGCTCGGCGGCGGTGTGCTGGCCGCTCAGCACCCCCAACTCAACGACGGGATACGGGACTTGCTGGCGGTACGGGCGCCGAAGGCGGTGCCGCTGGTGGTCACGGCGAGCCCGGTGCTGGGGGCGGCGCTGCTGGGCCTGGACCGGGTCGGAGCGGCGGCCGAGGTGCACCGGCGCGTGCGGGCGCACTTCGAGGAGTGAGGTCGCGGGAACCGAACTGATTCCGGCGGCGTATTCATGGGCAGGGGGTGCTGCGGGCGTCGCGCTGTACCGGTATACCGGCTACTGAACCGCGCTCCACCGGCTGCGATCGGATCAAGATCCAGTGAAGGCCGGTGCGGATGTCGGTGCGGGCGGCGATACTTGCGGCGACGATGACCATGGGGGAGGTCGAAGTGACACACCCGCCGAAGAGCACCACGGCGCCACCGGGTTCCGGCCTGCCCACGATGCCGGTCGTGCCGCCGCAGCAGGGACAGCCCGTGCCGCCCGCGGCACCGTCGGGTCCGCCCGTCGCGCCCGGGCCCGCGCGCCGTACGGCCTTCGCCGAGGGCGCCGACCGGCTGCGGGCCGCCGCGACCACCGAGCCGGGGCGGCTGCGGATCATCGGCGCGCTGCTCGCGCTGCTCGTCGTCCTCTTCGGCGCGATCACCGCCTGGCAGATGGCGGACCGGGCGGCCGCGGCCGACGACGTCCTCAACCGCAGCCAGCCGCTCAGCTCCGACGCGGCCGACATATACCGCGCGCTCGCCGACGCCAACACCGCGGCGGCCAGCGGCTATCTGGCGGGCCTCCAGGAGAAGCCCGCGACGCGGCAGGCGTACGAGAAGGACATACGCGAGGCGGCGGCCAAGCTGGTCAAGGCCGCCGCCAACTCGGAGGCCGGATCCGAATCGGCGAACGCCATCGCCGACCTGAACGAGCAACTGCCGGAGTACAAGGGCCTGGTCGAGACGGCCCGGGCCAACAACCGGCAGGGCTTCCCGGTGGGCGGCGCCTATCTGCGCGCGGCCAACGAGAAGATGCAGACGCAGATGCTGCCGAAGGCCCAGGACCTCTACACCTGGGAGAACCAGCGGCTCCAGTCGGACTACGCGGACGCGAAGGCGTTCCCGTGGGCCGCGCTCGGCCTCGGCGTCGCCGTGCTGGCCGCCCTGGTCTGGGCCCAGCGGCGCAACTACCAGCGCACGAACCGGGTGTTGAACCACGGCCTGGTCACCGCATCGGGCGCCTGCGTGGTGGTCCTGCTCTGGCTGGTGGTCGGCCACACGGTCGCCCGCGCGGGCCTGAACGACTCCTACGAACACGGCGTGCGCTCCCTCAACGTCCTCCAGGACGCCCGCATCGCCTCCCTGACGGCCCGCAGCGACGAGAACCTCAGCCTGATCCGCAGGGGCGCCGACACCAAGAAGGTCGGCGACCAGACCATGGACGCCTACGCGGTGGGCTACGACACCGAGATCGGCCGGCTCGCCTCGGCGCTCGCCAAGGCCGACTCCCTCGCCGACGACTCGGCGGGCGCGAAACCGGTCGCGGACGCCAACAGCTTCATGAAGGCGTGGAAGGACCGGCACGTGGTGGCCCAGGGGCTGAACGACAAGGGCAACTACCAGCAGGCCCGGGACAAGGTCATCGGGGTCGGCAAGGACCCCACGAGCGTGTGCTTCGACAACGTCGACAAGGCGCTGAAGACGGCGCTCGATCATGAGCAGGGCGAGTTCGAGCAGGCCGCGACGGGCGGCCGGGACGCGTTCACCGGGCTGCCGTACGGGGCCGCGGTGCTCGCGGTGCTGGCCGCGGCCGGCGCGGTGCTCGGCATCGGGCGCAGGCTGTCGGAGTACCGGTGAACAGGCCAGTGGTGAACGGGATTCGGGGGAAGTCGGGTCGGGGGAAGGCTCCGAAAGGGGGCGTGAGGATGAACGCACACCGTCTGTCACAGCGTCCGCGGTCCAGCCTCCGGGGCTGGGGCGGGGTGGGTGCGATGGCGGTCGCCTGCGCTCTCACCGTGGTCTTCGTGCTGCTGCCCCTGTCCCAGTCCAAGGGCGCGGACGGCTCTGTCGGGACCGGCGGGCAGGGCGTCGCCGACGGCCGGCAGGCCAAGGCGGAGGAGTGCACGAACCCGCAGGACCGGAGCCTGTCGCCGACGGGCGGCGGTGCCACGACGACCATCGACGAGATCAAGGCCCGCAAGGACCGGCGGCTGATCGTCGGCGTCGACACCAACAGCTACCGCTGGGGCTACCTCGACCCGACCAACGCCTCCGGCGCGCTGGAGGGCTTCGACATCGACCTCGTCCACCGGATCGCCCAGGACATCCTCGGCGACCCGAACGCGGTCTCGTTCAAGGCGATACCGACCAGCAGGCGGATAGAGGCGATCGAGAGCGGCGAGGTCGACATGGTGGTCCGCACCATGACGATCACCTGCGACCGGATCAAGCAAGTCGCCTTCTCCGCGCCCTACTTCAGGACCGGCCAGCAGGTCCTTGCACCCAAGAACTCGACGATCACCGGCTACAACGCCACTCTCGCCGACAAGAAGGTCTGCTCGGCCGAGAGTTCCACCGCGCTCGACAACCTGACGGCGGACAAGGGCGACAAGATCCCGGCCTCCACCGACATCTCGACGACGGTCCCCAACCAGCTCGACTGCCTGGTGAAGTTGCAGCTCGGCGAGGTCGACGCGGTGGTGACGGACGGCGCGCTCGCCGCGAGCCAGGCCGCGCAGGACCCGGCGGTGGAGCTCAAGGGCGCGCCGTTCACCGACGAGTACTACGGCGTGGCGATGAACTCGAAGGCCGACGATCTGGTACGCCAGGTCAACCGGACCCTGCGGAACTACGTCGACGACGGCGGCTGGCAGGCGTCGTACGCGAAGTGGCTGCACGCGACCCTGGACCAGGGCGACAAGAAGTCGCCCTCGGCGACCCCTCCCGTGGCGCACTACCGGTGAACGACCATCGACCGACGGACGATTGACGGAACACGGCACGACCACGACACGACGGCACACGACAGCAGCGAGAGGTGATCGATGGGCGTCACGGACCCCGCCGGGCCGGTGATGGACCGGGACGAGGTGGACCGTGCGCTGGCGCGGCTCGGCGCGGAGCACGAGGCGGTCGAGACCTCGCTGCTCGCCCTCCAGGACCACGCGGGCCGCAGACTCCTCGAAGGCGCCGAGCTGACGGGCACCACCAAGGAGCGCTGGGCGTCCGCGGACGCGTCGATCACCCTGCTGTGGGCGTACTTCGACGCGTACAGCGGCGCGTTGCGCTCCGCCCGGGACATCCGCTCCCGGCGCCGCTGGTCCAGCCGTGAGGACCTGGTGGAGCTGACGGAGCTGCTGCGCGGCGAGTGCGTCACGGTCGCCGGTTCGGTGTCCACCGAGGCCACGGCGAACGCGCCGACGCTGGGGTCCGCCGCCGGCAGGCTCAGCCACCGCTTCTCGCTGGTCACGCTCGTGGAGCGGATGAACGAGCTGTACGCGACGAGCCTGGACATGGTCGTCGCCGCCGACGCGGTGTGGTCGGCGCTGCCCGCCCGGATCGATTTACTGGCCGCGGAGTTGCAGCGCACCCGCAAGCTCGCCCACTCCGTCGGCGTGCGCCCCGGTGAGCACCCGGCGGGCGACGACCTGGAGCGCATCACCCGCACCCTGACCTCGCTGCGTGAGCAGGTGGTGTCCGACCCGCTCGCGTACTGGGTCGCCGCGCAAGGGAGTTCGGCGCCGGGCGGCGGCCGGCCCGACACGACGGTGTACGACCGTGAGGCGCGCGCCCTGGAGGACGTGCGCCGGGAGATCGACGCCGTGCTCACCGTCCGGCAGGACGCGGAGCAGCGGCTGGTCAGGCTGCGGGACGTGCTCTCGCGCGCGGACCGCACGCTCGCCGAGGCGCGCAACGCGCGTGGCGAGGTGCTGGCGAAGATCGCCGCCACCGAGGTGCCGGTGGTCAGCGGCCCGCCGACCGTGCTTCAGGAGCAGTTGGCGACGGCCGCCGAGTACCGCAGGCACGCCCAGTGGCATCGGCTCTCGCCGCTCCTGGAGTCCCTGGAGCAGAAGGCGGAGGACGAACTGCTGCGCGCCCGCGAGTCGTTGAGCGCGGTCACCCAACCGCTCGCGGTCCGCGCGGAGTTGCGCGGCCGGCTGGACGCGTACAAGGCGAAGGTAGCCCGGCACGGGCTCGCCGAGGACAGGTTCCTCATCGAGCGGTACGACGCGGCGCGCCGCATGCTGTGGAGCGCGCCGTGCGATCTGCGGGTGGCCGAACAGGCCGTGCTGCGCTACCAGCACGCGGCGGCCGAACTGCTCACCGCCCCGCCCGCGGCGGACCAGGGCGGACCGCAGGACCGTAGGGGGCCGGGAGCATGAGCGACTCGAAGGGGGCGGCGGCGTCATGAGTCAGGCGGAACAGAAGTGCCAGCGGCCGGACTGCGAGGGCACGTACGAGGACGTGGGCGGCGGCGAGCTGTACTGCGACACGTGCGGCCTGGCCCCGGTCGTCTCGGCGGACGGCATGGTGAGCTCGCCGCCGACCGGGCTGACCGGCGGCCGCAAGGGCTCGGCGAACAGCGCCAGTTCGCGCGCCAGCAGCCGCAGCAGCTCGCGTACGTCGTCGCAGTCGGCGAAGTCCCGGCGCTCGGTGTCGGGACGGTTGTCGCGCTCGGTGTCGGGCGGCTCGACGGGCCGTTCGGTGTCGGTGCGCAGCTCCGGCTCCAGTACGGGCACCAGCAGCCGTGGCCGGCTCGGCGTCGGTCTGGTGCAGGTGCCGGACGTGCCGCGGCCCGACCCGCGCGCGATGGTGCAGGACAACCCCGAGGTGCCCGAGCGCAAGCGGTTCTGCTCGCGCTCGGACTGCGGGGCGCCGGTGGGGCGTTCGCGCGGCGACTCACCCGGGCGTACGGAGGGCTTCTGCACCAAGTGCGGCAACCCGTACTCGTTCACGCCGAAACTGGCAGCGGGCGATGTGGTGCACGGCCAGTACGAGGTGGTCGGCTGTCTGGCGCACGGCGGGCTCGGCTGGGTCTACCTGGCCGTGGACCGCGCGGTGTCGGACCGGTGGGTCGTGCTCAAGGGCCTGCTGGACACCGGCGACCAGGACGCGATGGCGGCGGCGATCTCCGAGCGGCGGTTCCTGGCGGAGATCGAGCACTCCAACATCGTGCGGATCTACAACTTCGTGGAGCACCTCGACCAGCGCACCGGCTCGCTCGACGGCTACATCGTCATGGAGTACGTCGGCGGCAAGTCGCTCAAGGAGATCGCCAACGACCGCCGCACGCCCGAGGGCAAGCGCGACCCGCTGCCGGTGGAGCAGGCGTGCGCGTACGGCATCGAGGCCCTTGAGGCGCTCGGCCATCTGCACAGCCGCAACCTCCTGTACTGCGACTTCAAGGTCGACAACGCGATCCAGACCGAGGACCAGCTGAAGCTGATCGACATGGGCGCGGTGCGCAGGATGGACGACGACGAGTCGGCCATCTACGGCACGGTGGGCTACCAGGCGCCGGAGGTCGCGGAGGTCGGCCCGTCGGTGGCCAGCGACCTGTACACGGTCGCCCGCACCCTCGCGGTGATGACCTTCGACTTCCAGGGCTACACGAACGTCTTCGTGGACTCCCTGCCCGACCCGGACAACATCGAGGTCTTCCGCCAGTACGAGTCCTTCTACCGGCTCCTGGTCCGTGCCACCGACCCCGACCCGGCCCGCCGGTTCGCCTCCGCGCAGGAGATGGCCGAGCAGCTGACGGGCGTGCTGCGCGAGGTCGTGTCGCTCCAGACGGGCCGCGCCCGCCCCGCCCTGTCGACCCTGTTCGGGCCCGAACTGAGGGTCACGGACGCGGAGTTGTTCCCGAAGCTGACCGGCGAGGTCTCGCGCCTCGGCGCCCGGGCGACATCGCAGCAGCGGCCGCCCGAGCTCACCTCGGGGGATGCTCCCGCGCTGGTCAAGTCGGTCGACTCACCGGCCGCCGCGCTCGCCCTGCCGGTCCCGCACGTGGACCCCGCCGACCCCAACGCGGGGTTCCTCGCGGGCCTGATGACCACCGCGGCGACCGAACTGCTCGGCGCGCTCGCCGCCGCGCCGGCCCAGTCGGCCGAGACCCGGCTGCGGCAGATCCGCGCCTGGCTGGAGAACGGCGACTCGGCGACCGCGCTGAACGCCCTGCAGGCCCTGGAGAGCGAGCGGCCCGACGACTGGCGGGTGGTCTGGTACCGGGGCGCGGCCGCCCTGGTCACCGGCGACCAGGAGGGCGCGGCGCTCGCCTTCGACGCGATCTACGACGCCTTCCCCGGCGAGATCGCCCCCAAGCTGGCCCTCGGGCTGTGCGCGGAGGTGCTGGGGCAGCTGGACAACGCGGCCGAGTACTACCGCCTGGTCTGGTCGACCGACCCCAGCTATGTGAGCGCCGCCTTCGCGCTGGCCCGCGTCCAGCTGGCGAGCGGGGACCGCGCCGGGGCCGTACGGACGCTGGAGTCGGTGCCGGAGTCGTCGATCCACTACACGGCCGCGCGCGTGGCCGCCGTACGGGCGCGGCTGCGTCAACGCACGGCGGTCGCCGCGGACGTACCCTTCCTGGACGACCTGACCGCCGCCGCGGGGCAGGTCGAGGCGCTGGACGCGTACGGTCTGGACCCGGCTCGCCGGGAGCAGTTGTCGGCCGAGGTCCTCGGGTGCGCGCTGGACTGGATACTCTCCGGGGGCCAGGGTTCGGCGCCCGCGCGGCGGGCGCTGCTCGGCAGCGACCTGGACGAGCGGGGCCTCCGCTTCGGCCTGGAGCGTTCGTACCGCACGCTGGCCCGGCTGGCGCGGGGCGGCGAGGAGAGGATCGACCTGGTGGAACGTGCCAACCGTTACCGCCCCCGGACGTGGGTGTAGCTGATGTCGCAGATGCCCCAGCTGTCCGCGTGCCCGAGCTGCGAGTGGCCGCTCGAGTCGGGCGACCGCTTCTGCGGTGCGTGCGGATACGACCTGTCCGCGGTGCCCGCACCGCCCGACGACCACCCCACGGTCATGCTGAACGGCACGGACGTGCCGTCCGGCGACGACGGCGTGGCCTGGCCCGTCGCCCCCGAGCCGAGCAGTTCGAGCACGCCCGCGGCGACCCATCTGCCGACGGACCTGCGCGGCACGGACTCCGGCGGCACCCCGCTGTCCCCGGAGCACCCGCCGCCGCTGCCCCAGGCCGCCGGACTGCCGGCCGGTCCGCCCACCGGATCGCCGGTCTCCCCGGCCTCCGGGGTGCGCTTCGACCGGCCGCCGGAGCCCGACGAGTACCCGTTGCAGGCACCGGACCCGCGGCTGGCCGAGCAGGCCGGTCCGGCGTCGGAGGCCAAGGTGTGCGTGGCCTGCCGGGCGGGTCACGTCGACCGGGACGGCTACTGCGAGAACTGCGGGCACGCCCAGCCCCGGGAGCGCGACCACATGGAGCAGGAGTGCGGCCCGCTGGCCGCCGTCAGCGACCGGGGTCTGCGCCACCACCGCAACGAGGACGCGTTCGGCATCGGCCTCGCCACACTGCCCGACGGCTCGCCCGCGTCGGTGGCGATCGTCTGCGACGGCGTCTCCTCGGCGACCCGTCCCGACGACGCCTCGCTCGCCGCGGCCCGGGTCGCCACCGAGTCGCTGCTGGCCGCCCTGCCCCGCGGCACCCACCCGCAGCAGGCGCTGCACGACGCGATCGTGGCCGCCTCGCTGGCCGTCAACGCGCTGGCCGACGAGCCCGCCACGGCCCGCGAGCACGCCCCGCACCAGAACGCGCCGGCCTGCACCATCGTCGGTTCGGTGGTGACCGCGGGACTGCTGGTCGTCGGCTGGGTCGGCGACAGCCGCGCCTACTGGGTGCCGGTGGACCGCGCCTCACCGCCGGCCCGGCTGACCGAGGACGACTCGTGGGCCGCGCAGATGGTGGCCGCGGGCCTGATGAACGAGGCCGAGGCCTACGCCGACGAGCGCGCCCACGCGATCACCGGCTGGCTCGGCGCGGACGCCTACGAACTGGATCCGCACACGGCTTCCTTCAAGCCGGACCGGCCGGGTGTAGTGGTGGTGTGCACCGACGGGCTGTGGAACTACGCGGAGGCGGCCGAGGACATGGCCGAGGTCGTCCCGCCGGACGCGGCCGTGCGTCCGCTGCACAGCGCCCAGGTTCTGGTCGGCCACGCCCTGGACGGCGGGGGCCACGACAACGTAACAGTGGCCGTCGTGCCGTTCCCGGCCCTGCCTCAGGGGGCAGGATCGGCCTGAGGCCGTACACGGGGAACGCACGGCAGCGCACGGGCGGACCGGAGGGGACCGGTTCGCGATGACGTCATCGCCCCGCCAACCGCGGGGTTTTGAGGGGGATTTGAGTAGGCATGGCCAATTTCGCGAAGTCGAACGTGCCGCAGTTCTCGGTGGACGTGTACCAGAACGAGTACCTGCCGGCGGACGGCAACGAGGTCAACGCGATCGTCACGGTGACCGCCACCGGCGGCGGCACGATCGGCAGTCCGGTCGCCGCGCCCCAGCTCTACGCGCCGGGGCGGGGGCCGTCCGCGGCCGTGGCGATCATGGTCGACTGTTCCGGCTCGATGGACTACCCGGCGACCAAGATGCGCAACGCGCGGGACGCCACCGCCGCCGCGATCGACACCCTGCGGGACGGGGTGCACTTCGCGGTGATCGGCGGCACCCATGTGGCCAAGGAGGTCTACCCGGGCGGCGGGAACCTGGCGGTCGCCGACGCCACCACCCGCGAGCAGGCCAAGCAGGCGCTGCGCAAGCTGAGCGCGGGCGGCGGTACGGCCATCGGCACCTGGCTGCGGCTGGCCGACCGGCTGCTGTCCTCGGCGGACGTGGCGATCCGGCACGGCATCCTGCTCACCGACGGCCGCAACGAGCACGAGTCGCCCGAGGACCTGAAGGCCGCGCTCGACTCCTGCGCCGGCCGTTTCACCTGTGACGCCCGCGGCGTGGGCACCGACTGGGAAGTGAAAGAAGTCACAGCGATCGCGTCCGCACTGCTCGGCACGGCCGACATCGTCGCCGACCCGGCCGCCCTCGCCTCCGACTTCACGCGGATGATGGAGAAGGCGATGGGCAAGGAGGTCGCCGACGTCGCGCTGCGGGTGTGGACCCCGGTGGGCACGACCATCAAGTTCGTCAAGCAAGTCGCGCCCACGGTCGAGGAGTTGACCGACCGCCGCACCGAGGCCGGGCCGCGCGCGGGCGACTACCCCACCGGGTCCTGGGGAGACGAGTCCCGTGACTACCACGTGTGCGTCGAGGTCCCGACGGCCGGCATCGGCCAGGAGATGCTCGCCGCCCGGGTCTCGCTGGTCGTCCCGCAGCCCGACGGGAGCACTCAAAACCTGGGCGCCCAGGGGCTCGTACGGGCCATGTGGACCGACGACATGGCCGCCTCGACGTCGATCAACCCTCAGGTCGCCCACTACACCGGGCAGGCCGAACTGGCACAAGCCATCCAACAAGGGCTCGATCTACGCAAAGCGGGAGACTTCGACGGAGCAACGGCCAAACTGGGCAGGGCCGTTCAGCTCGCGAGCGACTCCGGAAACGCGGATACTGCGAAACTGCTTGCGAAGGTGGTGGACGTGGTCGATGCCGCGACAGGTACTGTGCGACTGAAGGCGAAGGTCGAGTCGGCCGACGAGATGACACTCGAGACACGGTCCACAAAGACTGTTCGTGTAAAGAAGTAAGCACGAGAGACGACGAAGGGAAGGGGGACGAGCCGACATGCCGACCTGCCCGAACGGACACCAGTCGGGTTCCGACGACTGGTGCGAGGTCTGCGGTCACCGCATGGCCGGTGCCGTGCCTCCGCCCCCGCCGCCCGGTGGCGGCTACGGCTTCCCGCCGCCCGGCCAGGGTCAAGGCCAGGGCCAGGGCGGACGGTCCCATCTGTCCGCCGTGCCGGACCGCGCCGAGCCGGAGCTCTGCCCGCAATGCCGTACGCCCCGTGAGGGCGGCGCGCCCTTCTGCGAGGAGTGCCGGTGGAACTTCCTGACGAACACCGCGACCTCGTACACCCCGGCCGCCCCGCGCCCCCCGGCGCCCGGCCAGGGCCCAGGTCCAGGTCCCGGTCCCGGTCCCGGCGGCCCGCGCTACCAGCAGCAGCCGCCGCCCCCGCCGACGTTCGGCGGCGGTGACCCGTACGAGTACCAGGGCTCCCGCCCGTCCCAGATGAACCGGCCCGCCGAACCGATTCCGCCGTACGGCACCGACCCCTCGGGCCCCGGTGGCCAGGGCGGACCCGGCGGTCAGGGCGAGCAGGGCGGCCCCGGTGGTCCCGGCGGTCTCTTCGGCAACCCGCCCGGCCAGGGCGGTTACGGAAACCAGCCCGGGGGCCAGGGCGGTCCCGGTGGCTACGGAAACCAGCCCGGCGGCCCCGGTGGCCAGGGCGGTTACGGCAACCAGCCCGGCGGTCAGGGCGGGTACAACAACCCGCCCGGTGGCTACGGCGATCCCTCGCGTCCGGTCCCGCCGCCGCCCGGGCCCACCCCGCCCGCCGGTCCCGGCGCGACCTCGGGCGCCCCGCAGGCGTACCAGCAGCAGTCCGCGCCGCCCGTCTTCCCGCAGGAGACGGGACGTCCGCCGCAGCAGGGCGGTCCGCCCTTCGGCGGCGGTGACGACGACTGGGTGATCTCCCCGCCCGCCGGTGGACCCGGCGGCCAGGGCGGTCCCGGCGGCCAGCGTCCCGGTCCCGGCGGTGGCTACGGCTATCCGCAGCCCGGCGCGACCCAGGCCCCGCCCGGACCCGGCTTCCCGCAGGCGCCGCAGCAGCCGGCGACCTGGACGGCGACGATCGGTCCGGACCGCGAGTACTTCATGGCGATGATGCAGCGCTCGGGCCCCGAGGCCGCGGGCCTCAACCTGCCCGCGTACTCGCCCGAGCAGCAGCGCACCCTCGGCGGCAACCAGGTCACCATCGGCCGCCGCCGCCACTCCACCGGCGACACCCCCGACATCGACCTGGCGGTGCCCCCGGAGGACCCGGGCGTCTCGCACCAGCACGCGGTACTGGTCCAGCAGCCGGACGGCAGCTGGGCGGTCGTCGACCAGAACTCGACGAACGGTACGACGGTCAACGGCGGCGAGGAGCCGATCCAGCCCTTCGTGCCAGTGCCGTTGCAGGACGGGGACCGGGTGCACGTGGGGGCGTGGACGACGATCACGGTCCGCCGGGGCTGAGTCCGCGGGGGCTGTCGCCTCTGTCTCAACCCGCGAGGGGCCAGGCGTACGGTCCCTCCGGGTCGTCCAGCCAGGCCCACTCGTGCTCGCCGCTGACCGTGATCCCGTACCGCTCCCGCGTCGGCATGCCCTCGCGGTTCCACAGCGCGTACGCCTCCTGCGGGTCGAGGCTGCCGCGGCTGAGGGCGAGCAGGAAGCGGAACAGTTCGTGGTCGCGGGCGCTGCTCGGCACCCCGCCGAGCGGTACCGGCTCCCGGTCCGGCCTGCCCTCGCCGCGCAACGGCACGAAGTAGGCGGGCGTGCGCAGGAAGCGGCCCTCGGCGTGAGCGGCGCCCCGGACCGTCAGGGCGAGCAGGCCGGTGGCGAGCGGGGTCAGGATCCGGGCGCCGGGGCGGCACTGGGCGAGCCAGGCGTGCGGGACCGAGGTCAGGGCGCAGGTCGCGATGATCCGGTCGAAGGGGGCGCGCTCGGGCACTCCGCGCGCTCCGTCGCCGGTCACGACGGCCGGATGATGACCGGCCGCGGCCAGGTGCTGCCGGGCCGCCTCCGTGATGTCCGCGTACAGGTCGACGGTGGTGACCAGGTCGTCGTCGCCGAGCCGGTGGGCCAGCAGGGCCGCGTTGTAGCCGGTGCCGGCGCCGACCTCGAGGACGCGATCACCGTCCCGCACACCCAGCTCGGCCAGCATCATCGCCATCAGCGAGGGCTGGCTGCTGGAGGAGACCAGGTCGCCGTCGCGCAGCCGGGTGGCCAGCGGGGCGTCGGCGTAGACACCGCGCAGCCAGCGCTCCCGGGTGCGCGGATCGGGGCTCTCGCCCCAGCGCCGCTCGTAGCCGCCCTCGACGGCGACGTAGTAGTACGGCACGAAGAGATGGCGCGGCACGGTCTCGAACGCCGCCCGCCAGACGGGGTCGCGGGCCCACACCCCGGTGGCCTCGATCGTCCGCACCAACGCGGCCCGCGCCGAGCCGGCCCGCTCGGCGAGGTCCTTGTCGAGTGCGTACGCGCTCATACCCTCCACTGTGCTGCGGCGGGCGGGCGGACGCGAGTGCCCGGGATGTGCGTACGGGGGCGCGCGTGCCCGCTTTCTTCCAGGACCTAAGCCTTGAGTCCTGGTCCGCCCCGTCTGAGACCATGGAGGCGTGACAGAGATCCGGCGCGGCACGCTTCAGGAGCAGACCTTCTACGAGCAGGTCGGCGGGGAGGAGACCTTCCGCCGCCTCGTCCACCGCTTCTACCAGGGTGTGGCCGAGGACCCGCTGCTGCGGCCCATGTACCCGGAGGAGGACCTGGGCCCGGCCGAGGAGCGTCTGGCCCTCTTCCTCATGCAGTACTGGGGCGGCCCCACGACGTACAGCGACAACCGCGGCCACCCCCGGCTGCGCATGCGTCACGCGCCCTTCACGGTGAACCGCGAGGCGCACGACGCCTGGCTGAAGCACATGCGGGACGCCGTGGACGAGCTGGGTCTGTCCGAGGAGCACGAGCAGACGCTGTGGAAGTACCTGACGTACGCGGCGGCCTCGATGGTGAACACCCCGGACTGATCCGGACCGTCCGGACTGACCAGGTCCGACCGAAGCTGACATTCCGCGTCACGATCCGGTCAAGCTCGGTCAGTAGGCGCTTACCTGAATTGCCTTCCGTCTGAAAGCATCGCCCGCAGGTCTGGACAACTTCCAGGCGGCCACGGGGGGTCGGGGTGACGGTGTTCGGCGCGGTGACGAGGCTTGTCCTGCTGCGCGCCCGCGCGCACCGCCTGCTGCTGACCGCCGCGCTCCTCACGGTCCTGCTGACCACCGCGGTCCTCGCGACCCTCACCGCCTACTCGACGGCGATCGACGACGCGGCCCTGCGGCACTCCCTCCAGGACCCCCGCAACGCCGCCGACACCGCCCTGATCGTCAAGGCCGACGTGCCGCCCGAGGGGCGCAGCGCCGCCGACCGTGCCGTACGGGAGGGCGCTCAGCGCACCTTCGGCGGGCTGCCGGTCACCGTACGGACGCTGCTGCGCTCGGGCCCGTACGCCCTGCCGCGCTCCCTCCAGGCACCGGCCGAGCGCTCGGCCGACCCGGATCTGACCTACCTCGCGGCCCTGGACCCGACGCAGGTGCGGATCGTGGCGGGCCGGGCACCCGCGGCGGGCGCGCGGGCGGCCGGCGTCGAGGCCGCGCTCCCCCAGACCGCCGCCCGCGCCCTCGGTCTGAAGCCCGGCGCCCGGCTCACCCTCACCGACCGCCTCGGCGGCCCGAAGGTCCGCGTCACCCTCACCGGCCTGTACCGCCCTGTCGCCGCGGACGCCCCCTACTGGAAGCTGGACGATCTCGGCGGCCGCGGCATCAGGACGGTCGGCTTCACGACGTACGGTCCCCTGCTCGCCGCCCCCGACGTCATCACCGGCGGCACGGTGAGCGCCGGTCCCTCGGCGTGGATCGCGTCGGCCGACTTCTCGACGCTGACGACCGCCCGGATCGACGCGCTCGGCGAGAGCTCCACCGCCGGCGGCGCGGCCCTGCGCAAGCAGCCCGCGCTCAGCGGTACGACGGCCGCGGCCACCGCCCTGCCCGACGTCCTGGACCGGATCCAGCGCTCCCTGCTCGTCTCGCGTTCGACCCTGCTGATCATCGCGCTGCAACTGGCCCTGCTCGCCTCCTGCGCGCTGCTGCTCGTGGCCCGGCTGCTGAGCGCCGAACGCACCGGCGAGACACGGCTGTTGCGGGCGCGCGGTGCCTCCCGCACCCGGATCGCGGCGCTCGCCGCCCTGGAGGCGCTGTTCCTCGCGGTGCCCGCGGTGGTGTGCGCGCCGCTGCTGGCGGGACCGCTCACCCGGCTGCTGGCCGGGCACGGGTCGCTGGCCCGGATCGGGCTGCGTCTGGACGTGCCGGCCGGCGGGCGGCTCGGCGTCTGGCTGGTGGCCGCGGGCGTGGCCCTCGGCTGTGCGCTCGCGGTGACCCTGCCCGCCCTCACGGTCGAGGGCTTCCGCCCGCGCAGGTCCCGCGCGCTGCCCGCTCCGCTGCGCGCGGGCGCGGACCTGGGCCTGCTGGCGGTGGCCGGGGTGGCGTACTGGCAGCTCGGCCGGCAGACCACCGGCGCCGTCTCCGACGACACCACCGGCACGCTCGGCATCGACCCGTTGCTGGTGGCGGCCCCCGCGCTCGCGCTGCTCGCCGGCACGGTCCTGACCCTGCGGCTGCTGCCCCTGGTGGCGCGGCTCGCGGAGCGCCGGGCGGCCGGCGGGCGCGGGCTGACGGCGGCGCTGGCGGGCTGGCAGCTCAGCCGCCGCCCGATGCGTGGCGCGGGCCCGGTCCTGCTGCTGGTCCTCGCGGTCGCCCTCGGCATGCTGGCCATCGGCCAGGGCGCCTCCTGGGACCGCTCGCAGGACGACCAGGCCGACTTCGGCGCGGGCACCCAGGTCCGCGTCCAGGGCGCGGGCGACGCGGGCCTCGGCCGCACGGACTCCTACGCGGCCCTCCCGCACGTGCGGGAAGCCGCTCCGGCCGTCCGCACCGAACTCCCCCTCTCCGACAGCCGCACGGCGACCGTGCTGGCGCTGGACACCAAGCACGCGGCCGAAGGGGTGCTGCTGCGCCGGGACTTGGCGCCCGGGGCGGTGGGGCCGCTGGTGCGGGGGCTGGGGGGAGTGCCCGCGGCGGCCGGCGCCAAGGTGCCCGCGCACAGCTCCCGAGTGCGGCTGACGGCGACCCTGTTCAGCACGCCCCGCCAGGGCACGACGGCGGACGTGACGGCCACCCTGGAGGACGCGTACGGCACCCCGTACGAGATACCGGTGGGCGAACTGCCCTCCGACGGCCGCCCTCACGCCCTGGACCTGGGCGCCGCCACGGGCCCGCTCACGCTCATCGGGCTACAGCTGGTGCTGCCCCAGCCCGCGGGAGAGGCCGAGCAACACCGGTTGGTGCTCGGCGAGTTGACGGCCACCGGTGCCGATGGGACGACCCGGTCGGTGGCCCTGCCCGCCCGCTGGAAGGCCGGCGCGCACGGTGACGGACTGTCCGCCGCGCCGGGCGACTCCGCCAACCCGACCAAGCCGAAGGTGAGTTCGTCCGGACCTCCCACCGTCACGTACGGCACAGGGTATGTCCCGACCGCCGAGGCCTGGCTCGCCCCCGCGCTGACCGTGCGCGTCCAGGTCCCCCAACCGCAGTCGCCCGAGGTCACCGCCGTCGCCACCGACCGCTTCCTCGCCTCGGCGGGCGCGCGCACCGGGCAGCGCGTGGACCTGACGTTCGGCGGCCAGACCGTGTCCGCGATGATCGTGGACTCGGTACGGCAGTTGCCGACGACGAGCGACACGGACGGCGGCGCCCTGCTGGTCGATCTGCCGTCCGTGAACCGGGAGTTGGAGTCCCGGTACGGCATCGGCGTCACGCCCACGGAGTGGTGGCTGCGCACCGACACCGGCGGCTCGGGACAGGTCGCCGCGGCGCTGCGGGCGCAGCCGGACATGGACCCCGCGCAGGTCGTGGTGCGGGACGAGATGGCGGCGCAGTTGCGCGACGACCCGTTCGGCGCGGGCCCGGAGGCGGCGTTCGGCGCAGCGGCCGGGGTGGCGGCGGCGCTGGCCGCGGTCGGGTTCGCGGTGAGTGCGGCGGGGTCGCTGCGGGAGCGGGGCGCCGAACTCGCCGTGCTGCGCGCCCTGGGCGCCCCGCGCCGCCGGCTGGCCCGCATGATCGCCCTCGAACAGGGCGTCCTGGTGGCACTGGCCCTGATCGTGGGCACGGCGCTGGGCGCGGTACTGACCCGGGCGGTGATCCCGCTGATCGTGCTGACGGGTGAGGCGGCCCGACCGGTACCTGCGGTGCTGGTCGAACTGCCCGTCCCCCAGGTGGCGTTGCTGCTCGTCGCGGTGGCGGTGGCCCCGCTGCTGGTCACCGGGGCGCTTGCGCTGCGGCGGGCGGATCCGGTGGTGTCGTTGCGGGATTCGGGGGGTGAGTGAGATGGGCCGATTCATCGGCGGGCGGCTGCCGGCCCGTGCCGTCCGTACGCCGGTACTGGCCCCCTGGGTCCGTACCCGACTGCGTACCGCCCCGGGCGCCGCCTGCGCGCTGGCGCTGCTCGTCGCGCTGACCGCGTGCCTCGCCGCGGCCCTTCCCCGGGCGGTCGACCGGTACGAGGACGCCGGACTGCGGCATGCCGTCGAGCAGGCGCGTCCCGACAGCACCAGTGTGGACGTGTCCACCGACCAGCCCGACCCCCTCATGTCGCAGGGCATGCGGGAGGACGCGCTGCGCCCCGAACAGCTCGGCGCCCAGTACCGGAAGGTCCTCGACGCCGTCCCGCGCCCGCTCGCCGCCGACCCGGGCCAGTCGACGTACGGGGTGCGGACCGGCGCTCCGATGGAGGCGCCGGACGCCTTCCTGCCCCGGCCCAACGGTGTGCCCGCTCAGGTCACCCTCACCGCGCAGCACGACCTCGCAGGCCATGTCCGGTCGGTGACCGGCCGGCTGCCGCGCGCCTCGGAGCAGGTGACCACCACCACGGCCGAGGTGGAGGCCGCGGTCAGCGCCGAGACCGCCGAGCGCATGCACATCAAGGTCGGTTCGGTGCTCCACGTGCCCGGCGTGGAACGCGCCCCGCTCGCCGTACGCGTCACCGGCATCGTCACCCCGCGCGACCCGAACGGCGCCTACTGGGCCACCCGGCCCCTCCTGCGCACCCCCAGCCTGATCCTCCTGCCGGGCGCGGGCGCCGAGGGCGACCGGTACTGGCTCGGCGGCCTGCTGCTCGCCCCCGAGGCCGCCCCCGCACTGCTGGGCACACCCGGAAACCCGTTGCGCTACTGGCAGTTGGCGCCCGCGCCCGACGATCTGCACGCCTACGAACTCGACCGCCTGAAGTCCGCGATCGCCTCCCTGGAGGGCGGCCCGGCCCTGCGCGAGATGCGCACCCTCACCGACCCCACCACCGACGTGAGCACCGAGCTGGACGACGTCCTCGTCACCTACACCGACCTGCGCTCCGGCATCCGTCCGCTCGTCGCCGTGGCCGCGGTCGGCACGGGCACGGTCGCCCTGGTCGTCCTGCTGATGGCGGGCGGCCTCGCCGCCGACCGCCGCCGCTCCGAACTGCTCCTGCTGCGCGCCCGCGGCGGATCCCTGCGCGGAGTGTCGGGCCGCCTGCTCGCGGAGACGTCGATCGTGTCGCTGCCCGCCGGCGCCCTCGGCCTGGCGGTCGCGCTCCTCGCCCTCCCCGGCGGCCGGCTCTCCTACGCGATCGCCGCGGCGGCCGGCGCCACCGCCGTCGCCTGCACGGCCCTGCCGCTGCGCGCGGCGGCCGTCCACCGGGTGGTGCGGCTGCACGGCGCCCGCGAGGACGTGGCGTCCGTACGACCGTCCCGGCGCCGTACGGTCGCGGAGCTCACCCTGCTCGTCGTCACGCTGGGCGCGGTCGAGACCCTGCGCCGGAGGGGCACGTCCGGCGACGAACTCGCCTCCCTCGCACCGGTGTTGGTGGGTGTGGCCGCGGCGCTGGTCCTGGTCCGCCTCTACCCGCTCCCGCTGCGCGGCCTGGCCCGCCCGGCGGCCCGGCTGCGCGGCGCGGTGGGCCATCTGTCCCTGGCCCGCGCGGGCCGCACCTCCGCCTCCGCGGTCCTGCCCCTGCTGGCCCTCCTGACCGCCCTGACCACGGCGGCCTTCGGCGGCTCGGTCCTGGCGGGCGTGAGCGAGGCCCGCGACCAGGCCGCCCTCCTCACCGTCGGCGCCGACGCCCGCGTCGAGGGAAACCCCGCGCTGCCGTCGTCCCTGCCGGACCGCGTGCGCGCCCTGCCCGGGGTCCGGGAACTGACACCGGTGAGCATCAACTACCAGGCCAAGCCGAACGACGACAGGCAGTCGGTACCGGTGGTGGGCGTGGACCCGCGGAGCTACGCGGAGTTGACGTCACGGACGGGGCAAGGGGCTTTCGGAGCGGGGGAGTTGAGAACTACGGCGGGAGCTGACGCGGGTTCGGGATCGGGATCGGGCTCTGATACGGGTACGGGGTCCGGTACGGGTACGGGGTCGCAGTCGGACGTGCTGCCGGCGATCGCCTCGCCCACCGTCGCCGCCACCTACGGCACCCGCCCCTTCCCCGTCCGTCTGGAGGACGGCACCAGGGTCACCGTCCGCATCACGCTGGTCCGCGATCGCACGCCCGCCGTCACCAGTGCCGACTTCCTCGTGGTGGACCGGGCCGGCCTGAGCGCCGAGGCGGCCCGGCCGACCGTCCTGCTGCTGACCGGCGACCACCTCGACGGAGCCGCCCTGCGCCGGGTGGCGGGCGACGCGGGCGTCCTCCTGCGCTCCGAGGAACGGGCGGGGTACGTCGACTCGCCCCTGCAGTCCGGTGCCGAACGCGTGTACACGGCCGCGGTCGCCGCCGGCGCCGGTTACGCCGTACTCGCCCTCCTCCTCTCCCTCGTCCGCGCCGCCCCCGAACGCCGGGCCCTGTTGGCCCGCCTGCGCACCATGGGCCTGACCCGGGCGCAGGGCCGACGCCTGCTCGTCCTGGAGTCACTCCCCCAGGCGGTGCTCGCGGCGGCGGGCGGCGCGCTCACGGGCTGGGCGGCGATCCGGCTGCTCTCCCCCGGCATCGACCTCACGACCATCGCCCTGGCCTCCGCCCAAGTCCCGGCGGGCGCGGCCGAGTTGCACACGGACGCGGTGTCGCTCACGGTCCCGGCACTGGCGATCATCGCGGTGACGGTGGGAGTCGCGGGGGTGCAGGCGTGGTGGACGGGTCGGCGGGGGTCGGTGGCGGAACTGCGGGTGGGGGACGGCCGATGACCTGTGCGACCGGCGGAACCGAGGGTGCGGGACGGCCGATGGCCCGTGCGACTCACGAATTGCGGCACCGACGAGGCACCGTCCCAGGAGATCCCCGATGACCACGACGAACCCCACCCTCGCCGACCTGGCCCAGCGCGCCACCGCGCACCGCGACCGCCCCGCCTACGGCCACGACGCCCTGATCACCTGCGACCGGCTCGTCCGTATCTTCACCACGGACGGTATCGAGGTGCAGGCCCTCCAGGGTCTTGATCTCCTGGTCCGCGAGGGCGAGTTGATGGCGTTGGTGGGCGCGTCCGGCAGCGGCAAGTCCACGCTGATGAACATCCTCGCCGGCCTGGACACCCCCACCGCGGGAGCCGCCCGCGTGGCCGGCCACGACCTGCTCGCCATGACCGCCAAGGACCGCCTCGCCTACCGTCGCGACACCATCGGCTTCGTCTGGCAGCAGACCTCCCGCAATCTGCTCCCCTACCTCACCGCCGCCCAGAACGTCGCCCTGCCGATGCAGCTGACCGGTTCCCACGGCCGCCGCTCCCGCCGCGCCCACACCGAACGCGCCCTGGAACTCCTGGAGTTGCTCGGCATCGCCGAGTGCCGTGACCGCCGCCCGCACCAGATGTCCGGCGGCCAGCAGCAGCGCGTCGCGATCGGCGCGGCCCTCGCCAACAGCCCCTCGGTCCTGCTCGCCGACGAACCCACCGGCGAACTCGACTCGCACACCGCGGAACAGGTCTTCGCCGCCTTCCGCACGGCGAACGAGGCCCTGGGCACCACCATCGTCATCGTCACCCACGACCAGGCCGTCGCCGGCGAGGTCCGCCGCACGGTCGCCATCCGCGACGGCCGCACCTCCACGGAGGTCCTGCGCCGCAGCGAGGTCGACGAGACCACGGGCCACGAGACGGTGGTCGCCCGCGAGTACGCCATGCTCGACCGTGCGGGCCGCCTCCAGCTCCCCGCCGAGTACACCGAGGCCCTGGGCATGCGCGACCGCGTCGGCCTGGAACTGGAGCCGGACCACATCGCCGTATGGCCGGACGACAGTGACCGATAGATACCGGGCACGGCTCAGCGGACGCTGACGCCCAACGTCTCAAGTCCCGCCGTGCGTACGGCGATCGACCCATAGGCGGTACGCAGCCGCAGCCACGCGCCGGAGGAGAAGAGCCGCCACTCCCCCGAGGCGCCGGCGGGTCCGCGCAAGAAGCCGAGGGACTGGGCCGCGTGCAGGACTCGTACCGGAAGGCGGGTGTCGCCGACCGTCCGGGACCAGATCTCCCGCCCGATCCGGTCGAGTTCGGCCCGGGTACGCAGCTCCGGCGCCAACTCCTGCATGCGGGACCGGAATTCGGCGACCGCCGCGCCGACCAGCGCGCGCAGCGCGTCCGGTTCGGGGAGTCCCGGCACCGGCCGCCAGCCGCCGCGCGGCGGCAGGACTCCGGCCCACGGCGGCCCGGTCACCGCAGCCGGCACGCCGGCCGTGGCGGCCGACTCGTCGACGGACTCCAGGAGTTCACCGGCGGAGACGGTCACGTCCAGGGTGACGTCGAGACCGTTCTCGTAGGGCTTGCCGAGTCGTACCGCGCGGATCGCCAGTACCTCGAAGGACGGCGGTCGCCCGAAGACGGCGAGCGCCGTGCCGGCCGCCTGAAGGCGCACCGCTGCTCCACGGTCGTAGTGGAGCAGCCGGGAGAGGAAGGCCGCGAGGTCCGCCGCCTCCCCCTCGTCGGCGAGGTGCAGCACCGTCATGCGGCGACGGCCCCCTGCTCAGGGTCCGCGGCGGCCGCGTCGTCCGTGTACTCCCGCAGGAACTCCCGCTCCTCGGCGGTGAGTCGGCGCGGCCGCTGGGCCTCGAAGTCGAACGGCACGACCACCGTCGAGGCCCGTACGTAGACCAGGTCGTCGTCCTTCACCTCGTAGGTGATGGTGAAGGACGCGGCCTTGATCTGCGTGATCCACAGCTCGACGTCCACCGGGTGGTGCCGGTGGACGAGCTGCCGCTTGTAGTCGATCTCGTGGCGCGCCACCACCGACCCCTGCTGGAAGTCCTTTTCCGGGCGGAACAGGAAGTCGATACGGGCTTCCTCCAGGTAGCGGACGAAGACCGCGTTGTTGACATGGCCGTAGGCGTCCATGTCCGACCAGCGCAGTGGGCAGCGGTAGATGTGGCGCAAGATCGATCAGCCCCGGGTCAGCTTCTTGTAGGTGGCGCGGTGCGGCCGCGCGGCGTCCGGTCCGAGCCGCTCGACCTTGTTCTTCTCGTACGACTCGAAGTTGCCCTCGAACCAGAACCACTTGGAGTCGCCCTCGTAGGCGAGGATGTGCGTCGCCACCCGGTCCAGGAACCACCGGTCGTGGGAGACGACCACGGCGCAGCCGGGGAACTCGAGGAGCGCGTTCTCCAGGGAGCCGAGGGTCTCGACGTCGAGGTCGTTGGTCGGCTCGTCGAGGAGCAGCAGGTTGCCGCCGAGCTTGAGGGTGAGCGCGAGGTTGAGGCGGTTGCGCTCACCGCCGGAGAGGACGCCGGCGGGCTTCTGCTGGTCGGGACCCTTGAAGCCGAACGCGGAGACGTACGCCCGCGAGGGCATCTCCACATGGCCGACGTTGATGTAGTCGAGCTCGTCGGAGACGACGGCCCACAGCGTCTTCTTGGGGTCGATGTTCTCGCGGCTCTGGTCGACGTAGCTGATCTTGACGGTCTCGCCGACCTTGATCGAACCGGAGTCCGGCTCCTCCAGGCCCTGGATCATCTTGAACAGGGTGGTCTTGCCGGCGCCGTTGGGACCGATGACCCCGACGATGCCGTTGCGCGGGAGGGTGAAGCTGAGGTTGTCGATGAGGACCTTGTCGCCGAAGGCCTTGCCGAGGTTGTTGACCTCGACGACGACACTGCCCAGGCGCGGGCCCGGCGGGATCTGGATCTCCTCGAAGTCCAGCTTCCGCATCTTGTCGGCCTCGGCGGCCATCTCCTCGTAACGCGCCAGGCGCGCCTTGGACTTGGCCTGACGCCCCTTGGCGTTGGACCGCACCCACTCCAGCTCGTCCTTCAGACGCTTCTGCCGCTTGGCGTCCTTGGCTCCCTCGACCTTGAGGCGGGTGGCCTTGGTCTCCAGGTACTTGGAGTAGTTGCCCTCGTAACCGTGCAGACGGCCGCGGTCGACCTCGCAGATCCAGCCGGCCACGTTGTCCAGGAAGTACCTGTCGTGGGTCACGGCCACGACGGTGCCGGCGTACTTGGCGAGGTGCTGCTCCAGCCAGTTCACCGACTCGGCGTCGAGGTGGTTGGTGGGCTCGTCGAGGAGCAGCAGGTCGGGCGCCTCGAGCAGCAGCTTGCAGAGCGCGACGCGGCGCTTCTCACCACCGGAGAGGTTGGCCACGGGCCAGTCGCCGGGCGGGCAGCCCAGCGCGTCCATGGCCTGCTCCAGCTGAGCGTCGAGGTCCCAGGCGTTGGCGTGGTCCAGCTCCTCCTGGAGCTTGCCCATCTCGTCGAGCAGCGCGTCGGAGTAGTCGGTCGCCATCAGCTCGGCGATCTCGTTGAACCGGTCGAGCTTGCCCTTGACCTCGGCGACACCCTCCTGGACGTTCTCCAGGACGTTCTTCTCCTCGTTCAACGGCGGCTCCTGAAGCAGGATGCCGACGGTGTAACCGGGAGACAGGAACGCGTCACCGTTCGACGGCTGCTCCAGCCCGGCCATGATCTTGAGGACGGTGGACTTACCGGCGCCGTTCGGGCCGACGACGCCGATCTTCGCCCCAGGGAGGAAGCTCAGGGTGACGTCGTCGAGAATCACCTTGTCGCCGTGCGCCTTGCGCGCCTTGCGCATGGTGTAAATGAACTCAGCCAAGAGAAACCGTCCGGCAGCTTGAAATCTGGCAGTGGGCAGATACACCCCATCTTGCCCGAGGTCCACCCTTGGGTGTTAACCCGTTTGGTCGGGGGGCTGTGACCTGGGGGTTCTCCTGCGCACTCGGAAAGCCGTTCGCAGCAGGCAAGATCAGTTCCCTGCCGCGGGCCACGCGAGCAGGGCCAGTTCCGCGGTTTCGGTCAGCTCCGTCGCCGTGGCCCCGTCGCGGGCGCGTTGCGACATGCCCTGGATGACCGCGGCGAAGTACGCGGACAGCGCGCGGGGGTCGGCCGCGTCGGACAGTTCGCCGACCGCTTGTGCCCTGCGCAGTCGGGCCTCGAAGACTCCCAGGTTCCCGTTGCGCAGGTCTCGTAGGAATGCCTCGACCTCGGCGTCCTGCGGGGTGACGTTGGTGGCCGCGCTGATCGTCAGGCATCCGGCCGGGTGGGCCGGGTCGGGATAGATGACCGCCGCCTCGCGCAGGATGCGGGTGAAGGCGCCGCGGGCGGTGGGTTCCTCTTCGAGGGCGACGCCCATGAAGGCACCCACGGGTGAGCGCCCGTAACTGTGCACCACCTCCCTGAACAGTGACTTCTTGTCCCCGAAGGCCGCGTACAGGCTGCCGGGCCTGATGCCCATCGCCTCCGTCAGCTCGCCGATGGAGGTGGCCTCGTAGCCGCGTTCCCAGAACAGACGGGTGGCCGCTGTCAGTGCCGTGGCACGGTCGAACGCCCTCGGCCGCCCTCGCTTGGCGTGTGTGTCAGTCACCCCTCCATTTTAGAGCGCTCGCTCAAGAAGGCGTGTTACCTTTTTTGAGCAATCACTCAACAAATCGGGGAGTGGCCAACAGCCATGGGCACACGCACACTTGCGGGCACACGCGCACTTGAGGGAAAGACCGCACTGGTCACCGGCGGCAGCCGCGGCATCGGCCGGGCCATCGCGCAACGCCTCGGCCGGGACGGCGCCACCGTCGCCGTCGCCTACGCGCGCGACGAGACAGCCGCGGACGAGGTCGTCGAACGCATCCGCAAGGACGGCGGCCGGGCCTTCACCCTGCACGCCGAGCTGGGACGGCACGGTGACGCGACCTCCCTGTGGGCCGCCTACGACGCCCAGATCGAGGCCTACACACCCGGCGGGGGCATCGACATCATCGTCAACAACGCCGGCATCGGCCGCAGCTCCGCCCTGGCGTCCCTGACCGAGGACGCCTTCGACGAGGTCTTCGCCGTGAACGTCCGCGCACCGTTCTTCATCGTGCAGCAGGGGCTGGAACGGCTGCGCGACGGAGGGCGGATCATCAACATCTCCAGCGGCGCGGCCCACCTCGCGATGCCGGAGATCATCGCCTACGGCGCCACCAAGGGCGCGCTCGACACCTTCACCCTCAACCTCGCCAAGGAACTGGGCCCCCGAGGCATCACCGCCAACTCGGTGGCGCCCGGCATCATCGACACGGACGTCAACGCGAGCTGGCTGCGCGGCAATCCGCAGGCCGAAGCCCACGCGGCGTCCCTGGCCGCGCTGGGCCGGGTCGGCCGGCCGGAGGACGTGGCCGACGTCGTGGCGTTCCTCGCCTCCGACGACGCACGCTGGGTGACCGGCCGGGTGATCGACGCGACGGGCGGCTCCGGACTGTGAGCCGCCCTCCGCTGCGAACTGCCCTCTGCCGTGAGCTACCGTCCACTGCGAACTGCCCTCAGCGGTGAGTCGCTGTCCGCTGCGAGCCGCCCTCCGCCGTGACCGTCACCCCTCCGCGGACATCTCCTTCTTGCGGACCAGCACCAGCACCGCCCCGCCGATCACGACCAGCCCGATGGCGACGCCCGCGATCAGCGGGGTCACGGTGGAGCTGCCCGTCGCGGCGAGGTTGGTGTCGTCCGCGACGCCTCCCACCGTGGCCGGGCTGGGCTCGCTGAGGGTCTGGACCGCTTCGCCGCCCGCGCTGCCCTGCGTCTTGCAGTCGAGGACCCCGGTGAAGCGCTGCGCGAAGCCGTTCGGCCCGGTGATCGTGAAGTCGTACGTCTGGTCCTCCTGCAACGGGACCGTCACCGTCTGCGACTCCCCCGCCGGGATGCTGTACTCGGCGCCCATCAGCGCGAAAGTGAACGCCTCGTCGCCCTGGTTGGCCGCGGTGAGGTCCAGGCCGCCCTTGGCGCAGTTCTTCGCCGCGGACAGTGCCGGTATGGCTCCCTGGCTCGCCCAGCTCGCGCTCGCCGTCGCCGAGACCGTCGACTCGCTGGAGCCGGCCAGGATCTGCGTCTGGCTCCGGCTCTCGGAGGCGAAGGCACGGCCGACCGGCACCGTCGTCGAGGCCTGCACGGTCAGCTCCGCCGAGCCGGCGGTGGTGTCTTCGGGCACGTCGAAGAAGACCTGGCTGCCGTCCAGCGCGGACGTGATCGGCTTGCCGTCCTTGCCGACGATCCGCACCCCGCTGATGGCGGCGTCCGCCGGCGGCGTCAGCGTCACACCGGCCGCGTTCGTGTGCACGGTCACCGGTCCGAGCAGCTCGCCGGGGTGGCCGGAGACGGCGGCCGGGTCGAGGGTGAGGGAGGCCTTGGGCTCCTTCAGACCGGACGCGCTCTTCTGCAGGTAGTCCGCGAGCCGCTCGGCCTGCGGGTCGACCGCGTCGACGTCGGCCCCGTCCGAGTAACGCCAGATGGCCACCTGGGTGCCGGCCGCCGCGTCCTGCTCGGTCAGGCCCTGGACACCCGCCCTGGCGGCGAGCGCCGCGAGGTCGTTGACCTGCGGGTAGGAGTTCTGCAGGATCCAACGGATCTTGCCGGCGTCCTTGTTGGCGGCCAGCGAGGTGCCGCTCCAGGCGGTCTCGTGGTACTTCGCGTCCCGCTGCGTGGGGTTGTGGATGTCGACGCAGTACGTCTGCAGGGTGCCGCCGCCGTCCACGGACATCTCGAACAGCCCCGCCGAGACCTCCTGGTCGCCGCCGGCGTCGTGGATCACGGCCGTGCCGTACGTCTTCAGGGCGCCTATGGTCGCGGTCGCCCCGCCCTGACCCTGCGTCGTCTCCTCGGCGGCCGCCGATCCGGCCGCGGCCAGCACACCCGCGGCGACGAGTCCGGACACGAGAGTGGCGGCGGCCAGCCGGGCCGCGCCCCGCCTGCACACGGACAGCACAGAGAACGAAGAAAGCACCAAATTCCCCTTCGAGCAGGACCCGTTGACGTGGGGGGTGTGGTCCCACCAGCAGAATCAGAAGCCCCGAGAGATATCACCGGCATCCTAGGGACGCGGCACACCACGCCTCCCGGTCATACCGTCGGACAAACGATCCGACTCGGAATCGTTATCGCCAGGACCGCGCCCGAGCAGGGCTTATCGACAAATCCACCGGCCCGCACCAGGCCGCACCGGGCGCATTCGCCGATAAGCCGCAGTCCGGTCAGCTCGGGGCACTGTCCACCATCACGTCACCGCCACAGGTTCCGGCTCCTGTGGGGACAAGTCCGCCTCCGAACCGCCCGGCGGTGTCTCCCAGTTGGGCTCCGGCTGCGCGGACGCGGCGGCCGATCCCGGCTCCTGCTTGTTCGCCCGCCGGAAGGCCGACGTACCGCGTGCGAGGTCGTGCCCGATGGCCACCGCGTCCAGGTCCGCCGAGGTCCAGCTCTGTCCCTCGCGCACGTCCGTGCGCACCTTCAGCCGGCCCTGCACGATGACGGGGTCGCCCACACTGAGCGACGCCGCCACGTTCGTCGCGAGCTGCCGGTTGGCCCACACCGTGAAGAAGTTGGTGTGCCCGTCCGTCCACGTGTTCTTCTCGCGATCCAGATAGCGCGCGGTCACCGCGAGCCGGAACCGCGCGGACGGTCCCGACGCCAGCTCCCGGTACACCGGCTGCGTCGCCACGTTCCCCACGGCACAGATGATCGTCTCGTTCATCACGAACCCCTCCCTCGCCCGGCCGCGGAGGCCGGGCGGACATGCCTACGGGCCCGTCCCGTACGGCTGCGTCTGTGTCTTTCGCCGCCGCGGCGATCACGTCCGTCGCGATCGCCGCACCGCCAGACTGCCTCCGTCGGGCCGAGCCCGCTGAGCCCTGTGGACCACCCTCCGCCTGTGGAAAACTCCGTCACCCGGACGAGTGATCCACCGTCATGACTCCATTCACCCGGCCCCCTTGGCCGGCCGGGTCCACCCCGACCAGCCCTCGCTCGTCACCGCGCCACCGGGTCACCGGCGTCACCGCGTGCCCGCCGCCGCCCCCACCCCCGCGACCCGTCCGAACTGCTCCCGTACCTCCCGGTACCGCAGCAGCTCCGCCGCCACCGGATCCAGCACCCGAGCCCGCCCGCACCCGGCGGCCGCTTCCCTCAACCGCCGTTCCGCGTCCGTCCCGTACCGCCGCGCGGGACCCCGTGCCGCCATCCGGCAGCTCCACTCGACGAGGGGCCCGCCGATGATCCCGGCCACCATGAGCAGCACCGGCACCCCGAGGTTCGGTGCCATGAAGCCGATGATCTGGCCCAGCAGCCACAGCCCGCCCACGACCTGAAGGATCGTCATAGCGGCCTGGGTCAGCACCGCCCCGGGCCACCAGCCCGGCCTGGGCGGGCGCCCAGGTGGCAGTCCGGCCCGCGCCGCCAGCTCGTCGAGCGCCTCGGGCAACCCCTGCGAGCCCCGTACGGCCGCCTCGCGCACCGCCTGCGCCCACGGCGCGGGCAGCCCGGCCGAGGCCCGGTCGGCCAGCGTGCGGACCGCCTGTTCGACGCGCTGGCGGGCCGTGGCCTCCTCGTCCTCCTGCGTGCGCAACGGGAGCCGCCCCGTGGGGGTTTCGTACCGGTCCTGGTACCAGCGCCACAGCCGCAGCCAGGGCGTCCCGCACGCGCGGTTGGCGTTGCGCAGCCACGCGCGCTCGGCGGCCTCGCCCGCCGCGGTGGCGCCCACGGCGTCCGCGAGCCGCGCGGCGAACTCGTCGCGTGCCTCCTCACTGAGGCCGGTGCGGCGCCGAGTGGCGTAGACGGACCGCAGCCCCGTCGCGGCGGCGTCCAGGTCGGCCGAGATACGGCGCGCCGGGGCGCCGCGCTCCGCGACGAACTGGCCGAGCGCCTCGCGCAGTTCGCCGATGCCGTCCCCGGTGAGGGCGGACAAGGCGAGCACGGTCGCGCCCGGTTCGCCGTACTCGCCGAGCGCGATCCCGTCCTCGTCGAGGAGCCGTCGTAGGTCGTCCAGGACCTGCTCGGTGGCCTCGCCGGGCAGCCGATCGGTCTGGTTGAGGACGACGAACATGACCTCCGCGTGGCCCGCCATGGGCCGCAGATAGCGCTCGTGCAACATGGCGTCCGCGTACTTCTCGGGGTCGACGACCCAGATGACCGCGTCGACGAGCGCCAGGACGCGGTCCACCTGCTCCCGGTGCTGGACGGCCGCCGAGTCGTGGTCGGGCAGGTCCACCAGGACGAGCCCGCGCAGCTGCGCCTCCGCCTCGGCGCTCTGCAACGGCCGCCGCCGCAGCCGGGGCGGGATGCCGAGCCGCTCGATGAGTCCCGCGGCCCCGTCGCTCCAACTGCACGCGATGGGGGCCGCGGTGGTGGGCCGGCGTACGCCGGTCTCCGAGATCGCCACTCCGGCGAGGGCGTTGAACAGCTGCGACTTGCCGCTGCCGGTCGCTCCCGCGATGGCCACGACGGTGTGCTGCCCGGACAGCCGGCGGCGCGCGGCCGCCTCGTCCAGCACCCGCCCGGCCTCGGCGAGGGTCCGGCTGTCGAGCCGGGTCCGCGAGAGCCCCACCAGTTCCCGCAACGCGTCGAGCCGCGACCGCAGATGGCCGTCGTAGGCGAGCGGCGCGGCCATCGCCTGCGCGCTGGGCCCCCTGGTCTCCACCACGGGCGGCACGTACCCGGGCGCGACGGTGCCGTCCTCGGCCACGCGGCGTGCGATCAGCCCGTCGTCCCAGACACTCGTGGCTTCCGCGGCCGCGGAGTCCGTACGAGTGTGGGTGTCGTCGTCTTTACGTCCGCTGCCGGCGTCGGCGTCATCGCGCGCATGCGTGCCGTCCTCGTCGCCCTCTCCGAGGGGATGTGCGTCCGAAGTGCCCTCTACAGGGGAGTCGTTTTCGGATGCGTCCCCTACAGGGAGGCCTTTTTCGGAAACGCCCTCTTCAAGGGGACCCTTTTCCGGATGCCCGTCCGCGGCCTCTGCCTCCCCCGCCTGATCAGCGTGTTCCGTCCGATCGGCGTGATCCGTGTGGTCCTGGTCAGTGATGGCGGTCACCGGTCACCTCTCCTTCTGCAGTACGGACAGCGCGGCGATGAGTTCGGCCTGGGGTTCGGGGTGTACGTCGAGTGCGTCGAGGGGCGCGAGGCGGCGCTCGCGCTCCGTGTGGAGCACGCGGTCCACGTACTCGGTGAGCAGCCGCCCGCCCCGGTCGCGCAGCCGCAGCGCCCCGTGCGCGCCGATCCGCTCGGCGAGCCCCTCACCGGCCGAACGCGCCCGGCGCCCGCCCAGGAGCGCGGTGGCGACCAGTACGGCGACCACCTCGGGGTCCGGCGCGACGGTGCGGTCGAGGTCGCGCACCTCCTCCTCGGCGTACTCCTCCACCTCGCGCCGCCAGCGCCGTACCGCCATCCCGATGCGGTGCTCGGCGCTCTCCAGGGAGGGGTCGCGGTCGGTGAGACCGGGGGCGCCCGCCGCGGGTTCGCGCCGCCAGGTCTCGTCCACGCGCTCGTCCGCGGCGGTGACGGCGCACAGCAGGAGGGCTGCCAGGCTCTCCATGAGGGCGTCGAGGAGTTCGCCGGCGGAGCAGTCGACCGGGAACGCGCGCCAGCGCTTCAGCGCGTCGCCCGCGAGCACGGCGCCGGCCTGCAACCGCCCTCGTACGCGCGCGTGCTCGCTGTCGTAGGCCGCGTCGACGGCGGAGGTGAGCCGGAGGGCGGCCGCGTACTGCGCGGCGGCGGCGCTGGCCAGTTCGGGCATCCGGGACTTGAGCGAGTCGAGGACGCCGTACGCGGTGCGGGCCAGGGTGTGCTGCCGATTGACGGGGTCCTGCACCTGGTGGATGAGCCAGTTGCGCAGCGAGGCGACGGCGGTGGCCGGCAGCAGCCCGCCGCCCCAGGCCGACTCGGGGAGTTCGGGCACGGTGAAGCGGGGCACGTCACCGAGGCCGGCCTTGGTGAGCAGCGCCGCGTACTGCCGGGACACCTCGGAGGCGACCTGGTGCGGCACGCGGTCCAGGACCGTCACGAGGGCGGCGTCGTACTCCTTGGCGGTGCGCAGCAGATGCCAGGGGACGGCGTCGGCATAGCGGGCGGCCGTGGTCACCATCACCCAGATGTCGGCGGAGCAGATGAGCTCGGCGGCCAGGACGCGGTTGTCGGCGACCAGGGAGTCGATGTCGGGGGCGTCGAGGAGGGCGAGGCCGCGCGGGAGGGTCTCGGCGGTCTCGACGCGCAGCACGCGCGCGGGGTTCTCACCCGGGAGCAGCAGGTCGTCCCCGGGCTCCTGATGGGGCACCCACACGCGCGTGAGGTCGGGCAGCACGCGCATCCCGCTGAACCAGTGATGGTCCTCCGGGTGGCACACCAGCACCGGTGTGCGCGTGGTCGGCCGCAGGACGCCCGCCTCGCTGACCCGCCTGCCCACAAGGGAGTTGACGAGGGTCGACTTGCCGGCGCCGGTGGAACCGCCCACCACGGCCAGCAAGGGCGCTTCGGGCTCTCGCAACCGGGGCACCAGATAGTCGTCGAGCTGTGCGAGCAGTTCGTCGCGGTTGGCACGCGCGCGTGGAGCCCCCGCCAGGGGCAGCGGGAAGCGTGCGGCGGCGACACGGTCGCGCAGGGCGGAGAGTGCGTCGAGCAGCTGAGGCCGTACGTCCAAGGTCACCACATGTGAAGAATGCCCAATTTTAGGGGAATTCTGAAGCATATGAGCATGTCTGCGCGCCGACCGGACACAAGGGATGGAAGGGATGACTGGGACGCGGCCACAGTCCAGGCATAACGAGTGCACAACACCCGGGGCGTGAGCGGCCAAAAGCGATGCACGATTCGTACCTGCCTGCGATTATCAGGACCGCTTCACTGAACCTCCACATCGAGCCACGGAGGCGAAGCAACAGGGACAAGGACGCGGGAGCCCTATCCTTGTCCCCGGCAACGTCACGGATCAGCCCACACCCGGGCAGCACCAGACACGAGGCCACCACACCGGCCCCCGTAGCTCAGTGGATAGAGCAGGCGCCTTCTAAGCGCTTGGCCGCAGGTTCGAGTCCTGCCGGGGGCGCACCGTCTCCGCCCTCCTTCGGGAGGGCGTTTTTGCTGTTCGGAGTGGATGCAGCGGCGCGCGAACGTTGGGCCCCGTCCAGGAGGGGCTCATGACCGTCGAGCATCGGTGGCTGGTGGACGAGACTCCCTGGCCCGATCAGGCCACGCTGGCCTACGGCGAGATGGTGGAACTGACGACGCCACACCCACCGATTCCGGAACTGGTCCGGCTCGGGCCGGAGATCGTGGGCAGTCGCGGTGTGATCGTCGCGTGCCTCATCGAGCAGGACGAGCGTGTGGCCACGTCGAACCGCTGGCGGACGACCTGCCTGGAGCCGCCGAAGGGCTACATCGTGCAGGTCGGCGAGTACTCCCACTGCGTGCTCCCGCAGCAGACCGAGGTCCTCTGATTCAGCGGGAGCCTGCCTACGGTCACTGCCGAATGCCGGCGGTGACCCAACGCGCACCAACCGATCTTTGGCGCCCTCGTTCTCGTGAAGTCGCCGCACGAACTCCGGTCCGGTCCCGTCGAGGCCGAGGCGCTGAAGGTTCGACTCGACGATCTGCGCCGGGCGAGGACCCGGCTCGCTGATGAGGTGCTCGTAGTCGACGACCGCATCCCCACACCCTCCGCAGGCATCCCTTGGAGGATCACCGCCATTTCCTCCCCCCTCCCCCCGGGGGGCTTCCTCAGCCGTTGTCCGGCAGGGGTGTTGGGGGTTCCGGACGCGTCCACACCGGGTCGTGCGGATCCGGCCGACCGTGAAGACGGCTCGGCACGGGTCCCGGGACGGCCAGCCGCCTGCGTGCGACTCCGGCGAAGGACTGACGACGGCCCTCGACCAAGTCCCGCAGCTCGAACCAGCGTTCCTGCGTGGACGTCTCCCGAACGAGGGCCAGATGCGTTCGCCAGATCTGCTCGTCGATCGCATGAGCCGCGTGGGCGACGTCGTAGTCGGCAACGAGACTCACCATGGCCAAAGCGTCGTTCCACGGCCGCCAGTTGATAGCCGTGAGGGCGCCATCCGGCTCGCCCACTGGTCGCCCTCTCGTCTCCTGAGACAGTTGGCTCAGAGCAACCAGGATCGCGGCGGACTCCCGCAGCACCTGAGCGCAGGCATCCGTCTGCCGTTCCCACGACCGCTGCCCTCGTTGCGCCCTGCTACTCACCATGGAGCCGGCGAAAACGCCCAGCAGAGTTGTCAGTACGGCACCGCCCGTGGTCGCGATGAAACTCCAGTCGGTACTCACGGCTCACAGTCTCAGCTCTCCGCCCAGCCTCCGGAAGCCACTTGGCTGCCCATGCTGCCGCCGAAGAACGCGCTGCTCCTCCTCCGTCTCAGCCCAACTGCTCCGCCAGCCCCACGATGATGCCCTCCGGCCCCCGGACGTAGCAGAGCAGATAGATGTCCTCGAACCGGGCGATCTCGCCGAGGAGTTCGGCGCCGTGCGGGCGCAGGCGGGCAACCGTGTCCTCAAGGTCGTCGACGGCGAACATGACGCGGTGCGTGCCGAGGATGTTGTGCGGCCGGTTGCGCGGCCCGTCGCTGGTCGCCTTGGGGCTGCGGTACTTCGCCAGTTCGAGCTTGCTGTGACCGTCCGGGGTCCGGACCATCGCGATCTCGCAGTGGACGCCGTCGAGTCCGGTGCACTGGTCGGCGAAGGGGCCCTGGACCTCTCCCCTGCCCTCCAGCTCCATACCGAGTTCCAGGAAGAACGCGACGGCGGCGTCCATGTCCTCGACGACGATGCCTACGTTGTCCATCCGCTGAATCGCCATGACGGCTTCTCCTTCTTCCTCGTACGGCCGGTGGTGGCCGCTGATGTCCCTGGGACGGAGCCGGTGTCACGTTCTCGACATCCGCGGACGGCCCAACTCAGAAAATCTGGATCGGACCGCGCCTCACGTGAGATTCATCCGGATGCACCGCCCACCGCAGGGCCGGCCCCGCCGCCCGAAGAAGCGTCACTGCACCGCCGCCTCAGGCTCCCCCGCCGCCGACGGATGGACGTATCGGCCCTCGTTGAACGGCGTGAACCAGGCCTTGAACGCCACGGGCACACCTCCGGGCGCGGCCCCCGCCACAGCTCCGCCGATCCCATCAACCCCCTCGGCCGCGTCGACCCCCTGGATCCCCTGGATCGCTCCGATCCCCCCGATCCCGTCCATCGAGTCGTCGTAGAGCCACTCGTGGCCCATGTCCTCGTAGACGTTGCCGGCGAACGCTTCGAGAGCGGCCGATACGTCGTCGTCGAGGAGGCCGTACAGCTCCAGGGTCGTGGTCGCCTGGCTGAGGAGGAAGCGGAGGGCGAGTTCCTCGGCGACGCAGCTGAGCCGCTGGAAGCTGCCGTCGGTGAAGCGGGTGGTCATGGCGATCACCGTGACCAGGAAGCGCCGGGAGAAGCGGGCGTCGTAGTTGAGCGCGTACCGGTCGGGAAGTCGCTCCAGGTGCCACAGCGGACCCTCACACTCCGCGACGGTCGCCTCCTCCTGCGTCAGCACCTGTACGTCCTCGAACAGCTCGTCCACGAGGAAGTCGATCGCGTAGACCAGCGCACCGGCGGCCAGACGCGCGCTGGCCGGTGGGACCCCGGTGCCGCCGCCGTCGCCCCCTGCCCCCTCGCCCTCTTTCTCCGCGTCCTCGCCCTCCCCCTGCCCCTCGTCCTCGATCACGCCGAACGCGGCCGGCGAGAACGACCGCAGCTGGTCCGCCAGCTCCAGCATCTGCCGTCGTACGGCCGCCGTTTTCGCCTCGGCGTCGTAGCCCCCGTCGGTGCTCTCGGTCGTCGGGCCGCCGGTGTGGCGGGCCTTGCGGGCGGCGGGGTCGTCGGGCGGGGCGTCCGGGCCCTCCGCCGCGTCGAGGCTCTGTCTGGCCAGGTCAGGGTGGAGTTCGACCTCGCAGCGGTCGATCGTCCAGTCGGCCAACAGCTCGGAGCGTTCCAGCAGTTCGTCGACCAGCGCCTGCACCGATTCCTCGGCGAGTTCCAGGGCCGGGGCGTCCACGACGACCTTCAGCAGGGCGCCGCCCGGGTGGACGGCGACGATGGTGTCGAGGACGTCGACCTCCACGCCGTCGGGTCCCTCCACGGCCCGTACAGAGTCGAATCCGTCCTCGATGAGCGCCACGGCGCCGGCGCGTTGGAGCGGGTCCATCTCCGGAGTGCCCTCCGGGATGCAGGTGTCCACAGTCACTACGTACGTCACGGGCCCGAGCCTGTCAGGCGGGAGCCGTCGAGCGCGAGGGAACGGGCCCGTCGACACCGAGGTTTTGGACGGAGGCCATCGCATCCACACCGTGTCCGACCTGCGCGGCACGCCGTCGGCCGGACTGCCGGCGGACGGGATCGAGCCAGGACCGGAGTACCGTGGGCCTACCGAGCGCACCTCGCACGCCGTCACCGTTTCGGCGTCGCCCTCGGGGAACGGCAAGGCGGCCGGAGCCATCGCGACCGGTCGGAAATGAGCCGCCCCACATGAACCCGAGCCTGCTGTCTCTCGGAGTACTCGCCTCCTCGCACAAGGAGAACGAGTTCCGGCTGCCGCTGCACCCCCGCCATCTCGACCGGATCGCTCCGGACATAAGAGAGCGCATCTTCCTCGAACAGGGCTACGGCGAACGCTTCGGCGTGGCCGACGACGCGCTGCGCCCCCTCGTGGCCGGCCTGCGCTCCCGTGAGCGGCTGCTCGCCGACTGTGACGTCGTGATGCTGCCCAAACCGATGCACGACGACGTCGCCGAACTGCACGAGGGCCAGACGCTGTGGGGATGGCCGCACTGCGTGCAGGACGAGAAGATGACGCAGCTCGCCATCGACCGACGGCTGACCCTGATCGCCTGGGAGGCCATGAACCACTGGACCTCCACCGGCGCCTTCAGCGTCCACGTGTTCCACAAGAACAACGAACTCGCGGGCTACTGCTCGGTGTTGCACGCCCTTCAGCTCGGCGGGCTGACCGGGAGCTACGGGCGTCGGCTGCGCGCGGTGGTCATCAGTTTCGGCGCCACGGCGCGCGGCGCGGTCACGGGCCTGGGCGCCATGGGCGTCTCCGACGTCACTGTGCTCACGCAGCGGGCCGCCGCGGCCGTCGCCTCACCGATGCCGTCGGTCGTCATGGGCCACTTCGAGGAGCAGGAGGACGATCCGTCGCGGTTGCAGGCGGTCACCGGGCTCGGCCCCGTGCCGCTCGCGCAGTACCTCGCCGGGTTCGACATCGTCGTCAACTGCGTCCTCCAGGACACCGACGCGCCCCTCATGTTCGTCAACGACGAGGAACTCGCCCTGTTCCAGCCGGGCACCTTCTTCATCGACGTCTCCTGCGACGAGGGCATGGGCTTCGCCTGGGCCCGCCCGACCACGTTCGGCGAGCCGATGCACACGGTGGGACCGGGCTGCCACTACTACGCCGTGGACCACAGTCCGTCCCACCTCTGGAACTCCGCCAGCTGGGAGATCAGCGAGGCGCTCCTCCCCTACCTCGGCAAGGTCATGAGCGGCCCTGCCGCCTGGGACGCCGACGTCACCCTCAAGAAGGCCATCGAGATCCGCGACGGCGTCATCCAGAACCCGAAGATCCTCTCGTTCCAGCACCGCTCGGCCACGTACCCGCACGCACCCTTGCCGCCTACTGAGGTGACTGAGCCGGCCCGGACGGCTGAGGCGACTGCACCGGCTGCGACTGCTGCGGGGACTCCGAATACTCCATCGCCCCCTCCTCCTTCATCGCCTTCGCCTCGCTCTTGAGGATCCGCATCGACTTGCCCAGCCCGCGCGCCGCGTCCGGCAGCTTCTTCGAGCCGAACAGCAGGATGAACAGGATCGCCACGACCAGCAGGTGCCAGGGTTCCAGTCCGTTACGGAGCATGTCGTACGCCCTCTCTCATCCCCCGCGCTCTATTGCAGTCTTGCGCAACTGTACAACCCTGAGCCAGGAGCCGATCCCCCGCACCCTCACTCGTCGGAGTCCCGCCGACCGCTCGCCGCCGCATAAGCCTGCGCCGGCGTCATCGCCACCCCGTTGAGACTGACCGTCTTGTACGGGCTGACCTTGGCGCAGGTCTTGGACTGGTCGGCGGTGGAGGCGTGGGCGTTGGAGACCGCGGCGGCGGTGTCGGCCGGGGCCGGCGAGGACGTACCCCCCGGGTAGTCGCTCCCGCTCGGCCAGTCGCCGCCGATCACCAGGGTCAGCCCCGTCCCGGTGCCCTGCTCCAGATGTGAGGTGGGCAGGCCCAGGGACTTGGCGACCGTGCGGGCCTCGCCCTTCTGGCCGGTGCCGTAGGTGAGCGTGGTCGTCGTCGCGGGGCTCGGCGCGTTGGCCGTGGTCGTGGCCGGGCTGAAGCCCTGGTCCGTGAGGGCGGTCGCGACGGTGGAGGCGCGGCCGGTGATCTGGGTGCCGTTCTCCACGGTCACCGCGATCTGGGCGGCGGGCACCGCCTGGACCGTGGCCGAGGGCTTCGCGGTCGTCGCGGCCGCTGCGGACTTCTTGCCGGAACCGTCGGTCAGCGGCTGGTCGCCCGCGATGGTGGAGAAGAGCGTCCTGGCGCCCGCGCCCACCACGACACGGTTCTCGTCGGCCGGGTCGGGGGCCGTCTGCATGGTCGTGAACGTCATCCGCTTGGTGGGGACCTTGTTCACGTCGGCCGCGAGCGAGATCAGCTTCTTGACGGTGCCGAGCCCGTCGTCCACGGTCAGCGCCTTGGTGGCGGCGTCCGCGAGACCGTAGACCGCGGTCGGGTCCGTCAGCGTGCCCGCGCTCTTGAACTTGCGGATCATCGCACTGAGGAAGATGTGCTGGGAGACGGTCCGCCCGAGGTCGCTGCCGTCGCCGAAGCCGTGCCGGGAGCGGACGAACTGCAGCGCCGCCTCGCCCTTGAGGGTGTGGGTGCCCTTGGAGAGCTTGAGGTGCGAGTAGGTGTCGTAGACGTTGCTGCTGACGCACACGGGGACGCCGCCCACCGCGTCCGACATCTTGACGACCCCCGAGAAGTCAAGTTTGACGAAGTGGTCGATGGGGATGCCGGTGAGCTGGTGGATCGTGGCCACCTGGCAGGCCGGACCGTACTGGAGAGCGCTGTTGATCTGGCCGTAGTACCCGGCGGTGGACGTGCCGTTCGCGGTGTCCTTGCAGGCCGGGACGTTCGTCATGGTGTCGCGCGGGATGCTCATGATGGTCGCGTTGGAGCGGTCGGCGGCTATGTGCACCACCATCTGTACGTCCGCGTTCCCGCTGCCGCTCTGCACGCCGGTCTGCGAACAGCCGCCGCCCAGCTTGCAGTCGGCGGCACTGGTCCGCCCGTCCGAGCCCATCACCAGGATGTTGATCGGCGTACGCCCGAAGGCGTCGGCCTTCTCCGAGCCGCCCTTGCCGTCGAGCGCGACGCTGTTGATGTTGCCGTTCAGGTGCTCGTAGAACCACCAGCCGGCCCCGGCCGTGGCGATCACCAGCACGGCCAGACACAGTCCTACGGTCCTCAGGATCCGCCTGCCGCGCCGCACCGGACGCGCCCTGCGCGCCCCCCTGCCACCGCGCGCGCGGGCGGCCTCCCGCGCCGCCGCCCGACCGCCGCCCACCGGTCGCGCTCCGGCGGACCTCCCCGGCTCTCCGGCGGACCTTCGCGGCTCTCCGTCGGACCTCCGCGCGCCGCCACCCGATCTCCCCGTCCCCCCGGACGACTTCGCGTGCTGCCCGGGCACCCGGTCACCACGGCTGCGGGTGGCCTGGCCGCCCCTGCCGTCCCACGGGTCGCTCATCTCCCACTCCCCTGAACGGTTCGGGCCCGAGCAGGGGCTCCTTGGGTTGCGTAGTTGCGCAATCTAACAAACCCCTGGCCGGTTCAGGACAGGCTCCCGCCCGATTCACAGGTGAGGGATCTCAAGGGGTCTCGGGGGAACCCGACGTCACCGAAACCCGTCGTGCCGCCGCTCGTACCGTCTCCGGGCCGCCAGGAGTGCGCCGGCGTAGAGGACCAGAACGGCGGCGAGCAGCAGGTAGTACACGGCGGGGAGCGCGGTCAGGCCGAGCATCGCGCCGAGCGGTGACGGCGGCAGGGCCAGGCCGATCACGGCCAGGGTGACCGCCGACCACACCACCGGACCCGGCCGGCGCCCCTGCGCGGCGCGGCTGCCGACCCGCAGCAGCACCATCACCAACGCCTGCGTGAGCAGGTTCTCGGTGAACCAGCCGGAGTGGAACGCCGCTTCGTCGTCCCCCGTCCCCGGCCCGTGCAGGGCGAGCGCGAGTGCACCGAAGGTGGCCAGGTCGGCCACGGCGTTCAGCGCGCCGAACCCGACGATGAACCGCAGCAGCGCGCGCGGGCGCAGCACGGTCGGCCGACGCAGCACCGCCGCGTTCGGGCGGTCGTGGGCGAAGGCCAGCTGTGCCGCGTCGAAGCACAGGTTCTGCGTCAGCACCTGGGCCGGCAGCATCGGCAGGAACGGCAGCAGCAGCCCCGCGCCGAGCATCGCGATCACGTTGCCGAGGTTCGAGGAGAGCGTGACGCGCAGATACGTGGCGATGTTGCCGCCCGCGTACCGGCCCGCCGCGACGGCGTGGGCGACCGCGGTGAGGTCCTTCTCGGCGAGCACCACATCCGCGCCCTCACGGGCCACGTCGGCGGCGCCCCGCGGCGCGATCCCGACGTCGGCGGCGCGCAGCGCGGGCAGGTCGTTGACGCCGTCCCCGAGGAACCCGACGGTGTGCCCGGCGGACCGCAGGGCGTGCGTGATCCGGGCCTTGTGCTCGGGGGTGCAGCGCGCGAACACCGTTGTACGGCCGACCAGTTCGGCGAGTTCGGAGTCGCCGAGGCCGTCGATGCGGTCGGCGGTGAGTACGGTCCCGTCGGCGACCGGGACACCGAGGTCGCGGCAGGCGCGGGCGGCGGTGCCGGGGTGGTCGCCGGTCAGGATCTTCACGGCGACACCGCGGTCGGTGAGCACCCGCAGCGCGTCGGCGGCGGTGGGCGCGAGGGCGTCCCGCAGGGTGACCAGGCCGCGGAAGGTGAGGCCGCGTTCGTCGGCCGGCGTGTACGCACGCGCGCGTGCCGGGCGTTCGGCGGTGGCGACCGCCAGGACACGCAGCCCGGCGGCGGCCTGCCGGGCGGCGAGGCCCCGCACCCGATCACGCGCGCCTCCGCCCTCGCCTCCACCCTCGCCCTCGCGCTGGTTCTCCTCGAACACGCAGCGCTCCAGCACCGCCTCGACGTCTCCCTTGACGACCAGGGTGTGCGTGCCGAGGCGGCCGGGGGTGCGCACGACGGCGGTGGCCAGGCGCCGGACCGGGTCGAAGGGAACGGCCGCGGTCCCGTCGTAGGCCATGAGCTCGTCCTCGTCCGCCGCGTCCAGGAGCGCCTCGTCGAGGGCGTCGGGGGCGGGCAGGTCGGCGAGTTGGAGGGTCCACCAGGCGTTGACGCCGGCCCAGCGCAGCACCTCGGGGTCGTCGCGGCCGTCCGGGCCGAGGGCGCTGTCGACGACCGGCCGGTCCTGGGTGAGCGTGCCGGTCTTGTCCAGGCACAGCACGTCCATCGCGCCGATGTCGTGCAGCGCGGGCAGCCGCTTGACGATCACCCCGTGGGCGCGGGCCAGCAGCGAGGCGCCGCGGGCCAGGCAGGTGGTGACGAGCACCGGCAGCATCTCCGGCGTCAGCCCGACGGCCACCGCGACGGCGAACGGCAACGTCTCCAGACCGCGCCCCCGCAGCGCCGCGTTGGCCATGAGCACCAGCGGCGGCGTCAACAGCATGAACCGGATGAGGATCCACGAGATGCCGTGCACGGAACGGTCGAAGGCGCTCGCCCCGACTCGGTCGGCGGTACGACCGTGAGCGGCCGCGAACCGCGTGTGCGCGCCGGTCGCGGTGACGATCGCGGTGGCACTGCCGACGGCGACGCTGCTCCCCTGGAAGCAGAGCTGCGGCTGCTCGAACGGGCCGACGGACACGGGCGGTTCACCGAGAAGGCCGCCTTCTACGTCGTCCACCGCGCCCGGCACATCGGCGGCGGACTTGGCGACCGGCGCGGACTCCCCGGTGAGGGCGGCCTGGTGCACGCTCAAGCCGCTCGCGCGCAGCAGACGTACGTCCGCCGGGACCACGTCTCCGGGGCCGAGGCGGATCACGTCACCCGGGACCAGTTCGTCCACGACGATCTCGTGGACGGTGGGTGACGCGTCGTCGTCGGCGCGGCGCAGCACGGTGGCGGTGGTGGCGACCAGTTCGCGCAGCGCGGCCATGGAGCGGTCGGCGCGGTGCTCCCCGGACGCGCGCAGCACGCAACTGACCACGACCAGCAGGAGGATCACCGAGGCGGTGCCCCAGGCGAGGACCGCGGCCGACACCAGACCGAGGCACAACAGGACCGCGGTGAACGGGTCCCGCAGACTGCGCACGAACAGCCGTGCCCAGGAGGCCTCGCGACGGGCCGGCAGCGTGTTCTCGCCGAACCGCGCCAGCCGCTCCTCCGCCTGCGCCCGGGTCAGCCCGCGCGGGCTGCTCTCCAGTCGCCGCAGCTCTTCGAGCACGGTTGGTACCGACGCGTCGGCGGGCGTGACCGGCACGGCCGCCCCGGCCGACCCGGTCGATACGGCGGTGCGCAGGCCAGCTCCCTCGGCCGCCGTCGGCTCAGGCACCGGTCCCGCGCAGCCGACGTACCGGCGCGGTGGTCTGGTGCGAGCGGGCGGTCAGCTGGCCGACCATCACGCGCACGACGGTCACGATGTCGGGGTCGTCGACGTAGTAGACCTGCCGCCGGCCCTCTCTGCGGGAGCGGACGAGCCCGGCGAGCTTCAGTTTGGCCAGGTGCTGGCTGACCGCGGGCAGCGCGCCGCCCACCCGGTCGGCGAGGTGCGTGACGTCGCTCTCGCCCTGGGACAGCGCCCACATGATGTGCAGTCGGGCCGAGGAGGCGAGCAGGCCGAACACCGCGGCCGCCTCCGTAAGAACCTCGGCGGACGGGTCCTCGTAGCTCCCTACGCCCCCGACGTTCTCCGCCACAGTCCGCTCCCGTCCCACCCATGTCACAGCCGTCGTTCACCCGACATCCACACGCTCGCCCAGTCTAGGCGGCGGCACCGACAGCGCCCGCCGCTCGTGCCCGGAGTTCGCGGATTGCGCAATGTCTTGAGCGAGTGACAGAACCTCGACGATCTCGTGATCACCGGCGATGGAACGGGGTATCCGACCTAGGCTTGCGCAACCAAGCAACCGACTGAGCAACCCTTACTGGAGGACAACGACGTGGGCATCATCGGCTGGATCATCCTCGGCCTGCTCGCCGGAGCGATCGCCAAGATCCTGCTGCCCGGCCGCGACCCGGGCGGTCTGATCGGCACCACCCTCATCGGCATCGCGGGCGCCTTCGTCGGCGGCTGGCTCTCCTCCCGCTTCCTGGACCGCCCGGTGGAGAACCACTTCTTCGACCTCTACACCTGGGGCTCGGCGATCGCCGGCTCGCTGGTCCTGCTGATCGGCTACCGCCTGCTGTTCGGCAACACGCGCCGCGACTGACCAGGCGCCGCCGAGGGTCTACGGGGCGCGGGAACCGGGTACGGCGCGGCCATCGCGCTCCCCCACCCGCGCCTCCTCAAGACACCTCCGCAGGAACGGCACCATCCCGCGCTCCAGCAGAGCCGCTTCCCACTCCTCGCCGCCCCGGCCGCCATCACCCTGACCGGCGTCGCCCTGACCGGCCTCAGCGCCCTCCTCAAGGGGCCGGCTCCGCGCCGCCGCCACCAGCAGCCACCCCAGATCGCCGACCGCCACCCCGACGGCCACCGCCCCGGTGAGCAGCGCCGCCGTGATCAGACCGCCTCCGACGTACGGCCGGTCCGCGAAGACGCGCATGCCGTACCCGGCGATCAGCAGGACGACCGCGGCCACCGCCGACAGCACGGGAATCAGCATCACCAGCAGGTTCTGGACCCCGTCCGAGCCGTTCGCCCTGGCCGCGGTGACGATGCCGGCGCGCTCGTCCAGCGCCCTGGCCCGCAGCCACTCCCGGTCCACCGACCCGCCGACGCGCTCGAGGGCCTGGTCGAGCACACGCTCGAACAGCGCCCCGTCGATGTCCTGCGACGGTCCAGGATCTGCCATGTCTCCCCCGTTGGTTGAGGACTGGCGAGTGTAATGGTTCATGACTTGCGCAACCTTTGAAGGCCGGACGTCTGCGGGCATGGAGGCGGTCCCCCAAAGCCTCGATTTCCCGGAATCAACGGCATTCACACGTCCGAAGGCGTAACACACCCATAGGCATAGGGTTGCCGAATTGTTATCCGGTGAATTCCGTTGTCCACGGCGGACGTTGAATGTCAAGGCCGCTGAACAGGCCGCCGGTACAGCTGTCGAAAATCCGCTGATTATCGGTTCCGGATGTCGGATTCCCAGGTTTTCGCGCCCCCTGGCCCGCTTCGACTCCTCGTCCCGCCCCAGAGTGTCGGCCGGAACAACCGACCCCGGTGCACGGCACCGCAAAGGGAGAATTCAGTGAACGTCACGACCACGGCGGGCGCGCCGGTCGAGCGACGGGCGGCCACGCTCGTCATGGCCTGCGTCGGCGTCTTCGTCGCCTATCTGCCGGTGACCACCGTCTCGGTCAGCCTGCCCACCGTGCAGCGCGCGCTGCACGCGTCGACCTCCCAGCTCTCGTGGGTGTCCGACGCGTTCGTGCTGCCCATGGCCGCGCTCATCCTGACCGCCGGCGTCTTCGGCGACGTACACGGCCGCAAGAAGGTCTTCCAGGCGGGCCTCGCATTCGCCGCCGCCGGCGCCGCCGTCGCTCTGTGCGCGCGGTCAGTCCAGGTGCTGTGGGTGGGCCAGGCCCTCGCCGGAATCGGCGCGGCCGCCCTGCTGCCGACCACCCTCGCGCTGATCAGCCACGCCGTCCCGGACCCGCGCGAACGCGGCAAGTACGTCGGCCTGTGGGCGTCCGCCCTGCTGGCGGCGCTCGCCGTCGGCCCGCTGATCGCCGGCGTGATCCTGAACCACGCCGGCTGGCGCTGGATCTACCTCCCGGCCCTCCCGGTGTCCCTCCTCGCCATGGCGATCGCCGCCCGCACGCTCGTCGACTCCCGCGCCCCCGGCGCCGCCGCCCGCCGCCTGGACTGGCCCGGCCAGCTCACCGCCGCGCTCGCCGTCACGGCTCTGGTCTACGGGGTGATCGAGGGCGGCGCCGAGTCCTTCACGGACGTCAAGGTGCTGCTCGCCCTGTTCGTCGCGGTCGTCGGCGGTGTCGCCTTCGTCATGGCCGAGCGGCGCAGCACGAGCCCGATGCTGGATCTGTCCCTGTTCCGCAGCCCGGGGTTCAGCGCGACCACGCTGGTCGCGATGATCAGCTTCCTGGGGCTGATCGGGTTCTTCTTCGTGCTGAGCCTGTACTTCGGCATGGTGCAGCGACTCGACACGCTGGAGGCTGGCTACCGGCTGCTCATGGTCACCGGCGTGTGTCTGCTCGTCGGCCCGATCGCGGGCCGCCTGATGCACCGCATCGCACCCCGCCTCATGATCACCGCCGGTCTGCTGGTCACCGCGGGCTCGCTGTTCGCGCTGACCGGCATCGACGCCGGCACGTCGTTCGGCTCGCTGGCCTGGCGGCTGGCGCTGCTCGGCCTGGGCCTCGGCTGCGTGATCACCCCGATGACGGCCACCGCCGTCAGCTCGGTGCCGCACCACCTGGCCGGCATGGCCGCGGCCGGCAACAACGCCTTCCGCCAGGTCGGCGGCGCCCTCGGCCCGGCCGTCCTCGGCACCCTGCTGACCACGCGGGCCACCGACGCCCTGCCCGGCCATCTCACCGACGCGGGCCTTGCCCGGCCGACGGTCGAGGCGGTCACCGCGGCGGTGGACCGGGGCGGCCTCGGCGCCGCGGCCGGCCTGGACCTGGGCCCCGACGGGCCGCGCGCCCTGGCGGCCCTCAGCGAGGCCTTCCTGGACGGCCTCCAGCTCTGCCTGCTCGTGGCCGGCACCCTGGCCCTGCTCGCCGCCCTGGTCGCCGCGGTCCTGCTCCGCCCCCGCCGCGAATCCCTCACCAAGGCCGCCGCCTCCCCCGCGCAGGAGCACCCACCGGCCGACGCGGCCACCGACCTCGTACGCGACCATTAGTCACTGATCTCTGCCACCCATCCGAGGAGAGGACCCGACGTGCGCCTGCGGTGTGCTGTGCTCGACGACTTCCAGCAGGTCGCGACCGAACTGGCCGACTGGTCGTCCGTGGCCGGGCAGGTGGACGTCGTGTCCTTCTCCGAACACTTCGGATCCGAGGACGAACTGGCCGCCGCCCTCGCCGAGTTCGACATCGTGGTCACCCTGCGCGAGCGCGTCCCCTTCCCGGCCGGCCTGCTCGCCCGCCTCCCCCGGCTGAAGCTGCTGATCGCCTCCGGCATGCGCAACACGGTCATCGACTACGCCGCCGCCGAGGCGCACGGCGTCACCGTGTGCGGCACGGCGAGCTCCTCGACCCCGCCCGTGGAGCTGACCTGGGCCCTGCTGCTCGGCCTCGCCCGGGGGATCGTCGAGGAGAGCAACTCCCTGCGGTCCGGCGGGCCTTGGCAGCAGTCGGTGGGCGCCGACCTGCACGGGCGGCGGCTCGGACTGCTGGGCCTGGGGAAGATCGGCAGCAAGGTGGCGCAGGTCGGGCTGGCCTTCGGAATGCGGGTCGGCGCCTGGAGCCAGAACCTGACCGGGGAGCGCGCGGCGGAGGTGGGCGTCGAACTCGCCGCCTCCAAGGAGGAGTTGCTCTCCGACAGCGACTTCGTCTCCGTCCACCTCGCCCTGGGCGACCGCACCCGCGGCCTGCTCGGCGCCGCCGAACTCGCCCTCCTCAGGCCCACCGCCTATCTGATCAACACCTCCCGGGCCGCGATCGTCGACCAGGACGCGCTGCTCGCCGCGCTCCACGAGGGCCGGCTCGCGGGAGCGGGCGTCGACGTCTTCGACGTGGAGCCCCTCCCCGCAGGTCACCCCCTGCGCACGGCACCCCGGCTGCTCGCCACGCCCCACCTCGGTTATGTGTCGCGGGCGAACTACGAGACGTACTACGGACAGGCGGTCGAGGGCATCCGGGCCTTCCTGGACGGAAAACCGGTACGACGACTGGGATGAACGACCGTGACCACCTGTCAGCGGAGGCGTTGAACGGGAAGTGCGACGGCGAGTGGTGCCGGCGCACTCCTCGAGTACAAAGGAGAACGTGATGTCTCGCATCGCGAAGACGGCCGCCGTCGCCCTCGGCGCCGGTGCCGTGGTCCTCAGCGGGACCGGCCTGGCCATGGCGGACGCCGGCGCCCAGGGCGAGGCCGTCGGCTCGCCCGGCGTGCTGTCCGGCAACGTCGTGCAGGTCCCGGTCCACATCCCGGTCAACGTGTGCGGGAACACCGTCAACGTGATCGGCCTGCTGAACCCGGTCTTCGGCAACAGCTGCGCCAACCTGAGCGACCACAAGGGTGGTCACCCCGGCCCGGGCGGCTACGGCTACGGCGGCTGACCCACAGTCGTACAACCGGTCGTACCGGCAGTACCGCAGTACCCACGGAAGAGCCCCGGCACCTCGAGCGCCGGGGCTCTCCCCGTGTCCGGAAGGCCATGTCCGGCCGAGAGATACGACCGTCAGGCGTACCGGTAGATCCGGCTGACGTCCTCCAGCGACTCCGGTGTCACGTTCCAGGGCGGCATCTTCTCGCGCCGGGCGACGATCCGGCCGTGCTGCCGGTTGGCCGGTCCCGGCGGGGTGGCCGGCAGATAGCGGGCGCCGCGGTGGCGGCTCTGCCAGCGGGACCACTGCAGGTCGATGAAGGCGTGGTGCAGCCAGAAGACGGGGTCGTTGACGGAGGCTCCGCCGAGCATGACCCCGCCGACCCACCGGTGGACCCGGTTGTGGTTGCGCCAGGAGACGGTGCCGCGGCCGGTGCCCCACCCCTCCAGCTTGTTGCGGAACCCCTTGGTGAGCGTGGAGTCCCAGGGCGAGAAGTCGTACACCGGCTCGGCGAGCGCCGACTCCAGCTCGGACTTGGTGGGCAGCGTCATCGGGTCACGGGCCCGGCCGAGGTCCCGGGTGAGGAACTCCCCGTCGGTGACACCCTCCTTGATGGTCCAGTTGCCCGTCCCGTAGGCGAAGGGTCCGGTCGTCACCTGATGGTCCGAGCTCCGCCCGTTGCCGCCGAGCAGGTCCTTGGTCCAGGGCGCGGAGGTCGCCGTACGGTTCCGCGTCCAGTCCCAGTACGGCACCGACACCGAGGAGTCGACCCGGCGCAGCGCCTTCTCCAGCTCCAGCAGGAACTGCCGGTGCCAGGGCAGGAAGGAGGGCGTCATGTGCGCCGCCCGCAGCCCGTCCTCGCCGTCGGCCGTGTAGTACTCGATGTGCGTCCGTACGAACTCGTCGTACTCCCCCCGCCGTTTGACCTCCAGCATCGCCTTCACGAACCGCTTCCTCTCGGCGGCCGTGAGGGTGCTGACGTCCTTACGCGTGTACGCCATGTTCGCCCCCCATGTGCATCTTCCCTCCGCTCATCGGCCCCGGCGCGAGATCGCGCAGCTGCTCACCGGGGCCCAGTTCGTCGACCGCCGCCCGGGCCGCAGCGAGCGGCGTCGGGTACGAGCGGTAGTGGTCGATCATGCTCAGCCAGGTGCCGTCGGCCCGGCGCATCAGGTGCAGCGGGCGGCCGTCGACGGTGACCTCCCAGTGGATGTTCCGGCCGGATGCGTGCGCCGTGGCCGTCGGGACACCGACGATGTGCCGGCCGCGGTAGGTCTCGTCGAACGCGCCGTCCCCGGGCCGCGGTTCGTCGTGCACGGGCCGGGAGGCGGCGACGACGGGCGCGAGCGCCAGGGCCACGGCCGGCACCAACAGCCCACGCAGCACGTCCCGTCGGGTGCCCTGCGCGGGCCCGCCTCTCGCGCCGCCCTTCGCTGCCGGTTCCGCGCCCACGGGTACTCCACCCACGCTGACGACCATGGTCTGCCTTTCGTCGGGTCCGTCTCTCCACCCCGGTAACCGCCCGACGGCCCGCACGGTCACGTCGTACGGCTCACGGAGTGACCGGGTCCGGACATGCCGACGGGCCCGGACCGTCGCGGCGGTCCGGGCCCGTCGGCCCTGTCGTGTCGTTCGTACGAGTGCGCAACCCGCCCTTACAGGCCGGGGCCGAGCCCCAGGTTCGCGCCCGGCACGGTCTGGAGCACCGGCGCGAGGACGCCCGCCTGCGGGAGCTTGAGGTCGGGCAGGCCGGCGTTGTCGGCGTTCGGCGGGGTCAGCGGGGCGTCCAGGGACAGGCCCGGCGCGAGGGTGCGCAGGTCGGAGGCGGGCGTCTGGAGACCGACGTGGTCGAAGTCGTCGCCCAGGATGTGCGGCAGCGGGGCGCGCAGGCCGAGACCGGGCAGGCCGCCGTGCACCGGCAGCTGCGGGATGACGCGCTCGGGGATGAGGCGGCCCTCGACGTACCGCGGTCCGTCCGGCTTGCCCGGCATGGGCACGGGGATCTCGCCGCCGACCTTGGGCAGTGCGATGTTGAGGGCCTGCTCGGCGCCCTCCAGCGGCACGGGGACGGGGACCGTGCCGACCGCGGCGGCGGGGGTCGCGGTGGCGGCGCCCACGGCGGCCGCGACGCCGGTCAGGACGGCGGCAAGGGTTCCTCGGGTGGTCGACTTCATCTCGGGTACGGTCCCTTTCGGACGGTCGGAGGGCTCTGCGTGCGTACCGAGTAACGAGGCTGCCGACGGCATCAGTTCAAGTTTCGCCCGGGTGCAGCAGTAGTCAGCTTGTCGAGAAGTCCCACCAGTTGAACGGTCCGCCCCGTCCGCCCGGCCCGGCCGGTCCCGTCAACGGCGACCGGGCCCGTGGGCGGATCCCGGTCGCCGTTGGATCAAGTCCCCGCGTCAGCCGCGCAGTTTGCGGGCCGGCAGGACGACGTGGGCCGCCGAGTTGAGGGTCTCCTCCGAGCCCGCGAACGCGGCCAGCGCCTCCGCCTCCAGCGGCTTGCCCGGCTCGGCCTCGGGCCAGGGGCGGGTGGTGAACACCAGGTAGGCGTAGCCGCGTTCCTCGACGGCCGCGAGCCACTCGGGCGGCGGGACGCACTGGGCGTTGCAGCCCGGCATGGTGACGACGGCCTGGCCGCCCTCGACGAGCATGCTGACCGGCAGGCTCGGCCGGGTGGCGGCGTCGACGAGCTCTCCGCCGACGGGCAGCCCGGCGTTCTTGAGCAGCTGCGCCACGGCGGCGGAGGAGGCCTCGGGGCCGTTCGGCGCGTCCCCGAGGGGATAGGCGAGGAGATAGGGCATGTCGCCGTCGGGGGCCTCGCCGCTCCAGGCAAGCACGACGAGCGTGCCCAGGTCGGCGGCGCCGAACGGGCGGGTTTCGCTTGAGGTTGAGGTCACCGCGCGACCTTATCGACGCTCCGGAAGGCCCCCTGACGCCTCATCACCCGACCGGGCGATCGTGCCCGCCGTGTCCACACGAACGGGGGACGGCGCTCGAACACGGCCGAGGGCCGACTCCGCGCGGTGAGGACTCGACGAGGAGTCCGCCGGGGGAATCGGCCCTATCGGTGAAACGCCGGGAAACGTAGGGAATCGCCGGGAATCCCCGACAAACGCCGCCGGAATTACGTCACTTCTGCAGCGGAAGCCCGCCGAGCAGCCCACCGGTGTTGTTCAGCGCGGCGGTCGCGCCCTTCACGGTGTTGAGCAGCGAGTCCTTGTTCTCGGTGTCGAGGGCGTTCGACTGGTGCTGCAGCGGCATGACGTCGACCGGGTCCACGCGACCGCTGGTGAGCGTGTTCACCGCACCGTTGAGGCTGGTGGGCGTCACATCGGAGGCGTTGTAGGCGAACGCGGGCGCGGCGGCACCGACGAGGGCCACGGAACCGGCAACGACTGCGGCGGCCTTCAGGGACTTCATCGGGTTCGGGTTCCTTTCTTCGGCAACTCAAGTCACCAGGTGGAATTCTGACGCCGTGCCTAACGACTTCCCACGGGGCGGGAAACCCCGGGAGCAGAAACTTTCTGCGGCCCACCCGAATGAACGGTGCGTCCGATCGGCGTTTCTCATCCTCATATGAAAAGGCCGCCGGGCCGACCCGGAATGGATCGGCCCGACGGCCTTTCGACGTGCCCCACCAGCCTGCCCCCACCAGCGTGCGCCTACGGGCGTACGTCTTTCGGCATACGCCCCCAGGCACACGCCCGTAGGCGCACGCCCGGCGTCAGCTCGTCGGCAGCGCGGGCAGCGCCGGCGGCGCCACCGGGAGCGCGGGTGCCGCCGGAAGGGCGGGCAGGGCCGGCAGTCCGGGCAGGCTCGGGGCGGGCAGGCCGCCGCCCAGCAGGGTGGCGGCGAGGACGTTGACCAGGCCGGTCAGGACACCGGTGACCGCGGGGACGACCTGGGACACATCGCCGGAGGTGACCGCCGCGAGCAGGGTGGTGACCGCCTTCTGGAGGGCGGCGAGGGCGTCGGCCGTGAGGTCGGCGGGCGCCTGCGCCTGAGCCTTGGCGTCGTCCGCCTCGACGTCGCCGCCGCTCTTGGTGGTGGGCAGCCCGGGCAGGGCCGGCACGGCCGGCAGCGCCGGAGCCGCCGGGACGGCCGGCACCGCGGGAACCGCCGGTGCCGCGGGAACCGCCGGAGCGGCCGGGGCCGCGGCGGTGACCTTGGCGATGGCGTCCTTCACCGCGTCGCCCAGCTTGGTCGCCTGGTCGGCGGAGAGCTGGCCGTTGTCGGCGCCGAGCACCGCGTTGAGCAGGTCGGTGACCGGGGTGAGCACGGTGCCGAGGTTGCCCAGGCCCTTCACCTGGGCGAGGAGCGCGTCCGCGCCGGGGACGGGCGCATGCGCCGCGGCCTGGACGCTCCGCTCCCGGGCCGAGTAGGCGTCGACCGCGACGGCCGCCGGTGCGGCGAGGCCGATGAGGAGGGTGGCGCTGAGGGCGGTGGAGGCGATACGCCGTGCGGGCAGAGCACGCATGGGTGTTCCTTTCGGTGGTGCGTCGGATCTTGAGCCCACCGTGAAAGCGCCCACTGCACTCTGCAACCGAACGAACACGCCCGGCCACGCCCCGATCCCGGCACCTTCGACGTCCTCCCTGGTGAGAAGCGCGTCGACGGGTGCACGCCAAGTCCGGCACCCCACCCCCCATTCGGGGCAACGAGAACCGGCCGCCCGCCCGTGATGGAACCACGGGAGGACGGCCGGCCCAGGGTGTTGCGCTGCGTCGACAGACGTCAGTCGTTGGCGCACTCGTTGCCGAACGCGGGGTTCAGCAGCGCGATGACGTTGACGGTGTTGCCGCAGACGTTGACCGGCACGTGGACCGGCACCTGGACGACGTTGCCCGACAGCACGCCCGGGGAGTGGGCGGCAGCGCCGTGCGCGTCGCTGTCGGCGGAAGCGATGCCGGCGCCGCCGGCGACGGCCGCGGCGGCGACGGTGGTAAGGGCCAGGCCCTTCGCGATACGCGACATGGAGAGGTGCTCCTTGGGGGTTGACACAAACATCCGGGCGGACACCCGGCGCTGTGTCAACGCGCGGCGCCCGCGCGGGTTGTGCCGCCAATGGGGTGATCCCGAAAAGGGGGCCCCTTCACCATTCCGACACACTTGTCACGTTTCGCCGGATTAATACGGATAGCGGCTAGAGTTGCGCACCTCCTCACACACCCCTATAGCAAGCAAATCGCATTCATGACGCCCCCCTGACTTCCCGAAAGGGCCAAGCCGGTCATGCGCATTTCTCTGGGTCCGCCGCTGCGCCGTGCGACGGTGGGAGTCCTCGCCCTCGCGACGATCTGGGTACCCGGCGGTGCGCGGGCCGCCGCGCCGCCCGCCACCGAGGCACAGCGCGTCCCCTTCGCCGAGCGCTACCACGCGGTGCAGCACGGCGGCATCGTCCGCGCGGCCAACGCGGCCATCAGCTGCCGCACCGGCGCCACCGCAAGTACCCCCGCCTGCCCGGCCGTTCGCGAGGGCGGCCGGGGCGCGAACGGTGACTTCGACATGTTCTACGTCGATGTCGACCGCGACCCGAACACCTACAACTCCTCCCGCGCCGAGGTCCGGCTGCCGCAGGGCGCCCGGGTGACGTACGCGCGCCTGTACTGGGGCGGCAACCTCAAGGTGGGCGAGCAGAAGCCGCCGAAGGACAACGGGCGGGTGCTGATCGCGGAGCCCGGCGGGGAGTACAAGCAGGTTCTCGCGGACACGGTCGTGGGGCACCGGGTGGCGAAGGGCGCGGACGCGTTCCAGGCCTCCGCGGACGTCACGAAGCTGGTCCGCGAGAGCAGTTCGGGCCTGTACACCGTGGCGCAGGTCAATGTGGCGATGGGGAGGTCGGCCGCCGGTGCGTGGGGCGGCTGGACGCTGGTGGTGGCGTACGAGAACACGGCGGAGCCGCTGCGGCGGCTGTCCCTGTGGGACGGTTTCGACTCGCTGGAGCCCGGCGCGGGCCGCGAGATCCGGCTGCGCGGAGCGCGGATTCCGAGGGGCGCCGGCGGCCGGGTCGGGCTCGTCGCGTACAACGGCGACCGCGCACGCACCGGAGATTCGCTCACACTGTCGACCGGCCGTGGTTCGAACACCCTGTTGGCCGATTCCGCCAACCCCGGTGACGACGTACTGAATTCCACCATCTCGGAGCCCGGCGCGGCCCCGGAGTCCCGGGTTCCGGCGTACTCGAACACGCTCGGCTACGACTCCGATGTGTTCGATCTCGGCAGCGCTCTGCGGCGCGGCGGTGACCAGCTGGCCTTCCGGCTCGTTTCCCAGCGGGACGCGGCATGGGCCGGCGTGCTCTTCGCGGCCGTCGACGCACAGCAGTGAGGCGCGTTCCCGCCCGCAGTCCCGAGCGCCGTCCGTGAGCGAGGAAACCGCGCAATGCACCTGTCAGCACCCGACCCTCGGCCACGGGTCCTGCACCTCACCCAGCCGGTGGACGGCGGGGTCGCCCGTGTCGTCACGGACCTGACGCGGGCTCAGCTCGCGGCCGGCCTGCACGTCACCGTCGCCTGTCCGCAGAGCCCGCTCACGGACCGGCTGCGGTCGCTGGGCGCGGAGGTACGGCACTGGGAAGCGGCGCGGTCGCCGGGACCGACACTCGTTCGAGAGGTACGCCGACTGGGGCGGGTGCTCGCGGACGTGCGGCCCGATCTGGTGCACGCGCACAGCGCCAAGGCCGGGCTGGCCGGGCGGCTCGCGGTGCGGGGGCGGATCCCCACGGTGTTCCAGCCGCACGCCTGGTCGTTCGAGGCGGTCGGCGGGACCACGGCGGCGCTGGCGCTCAGGTGGGAGCGGTGGGGGGCGCGTTGGGCCTCCCGGGTGGTGTGTGTGAGCGAAGGGGAGCGCGCGACCGGCGTGCACGCCGGGATCGACGGCCGCTGGACGGTCGTACCGAACGGCATCGACCCCGAGCGCTTCCACCCCGCGGCCGTGGACACCGTACGGGCGACGCTGTTGCCCGAGGGGGATCCGGCGGCTCCGCTCGTGGTCTGTGTGGGGCGGCTGTGCCGGCAGAAGGGGCAGGACGTCCTGCTGGAGGCGTGGGAGGCCGTGGCGCGGCGGGTGCCCGCGGCCCGGCTGGTGCTCGTCGGGGACGGTCCTGACCGCGCCGAACTCGCCGCGCGCGCTCCCGCGTCCGTGCTGTTCGCGGGGGCCGTCGCCGACCCGGTCCCCTGGTACCAGGCCGCCGATCTGGTGGTGCTGCCCTCGCGCTGGGAGGGCATGGCCCTCGCGCCGCTGGAGGCGATGGCCTGCGGGCGGCCCGTGGTGGTGACCGACGTGGACGGCGCCCGGGAGAGCCTGCCGCCGGAGCTGGCGCCGCGCTGTCTCGTACCCCCGGACCGTCCGGCCCGACTCGCCGACGCCGTGGCCGAGTTGCTGCTCGACCCGCTGCTGCGCGAGTCGCTCGGCCACCACGGGCGCCGATACGTCCTGACCACGCACGACGTGCGGCACGCGGCCGAAGCGGTCGCCGCCGTGTACCGCGAGCTGCTGGGCGCCGCGCCCACCGCACCCGTCGTGCCCACCGAGTGCAGGGAGCCCATCCCCTCGTGACTGCGGAAAGTACGGTCCCCTCGCCCGGCGGGCAGCCACGGGATCTCGGATTCTCACCCCTCTCGGTCATGCCGCGCGGCACCGCCGCCGGTTTCCGGTTCCCCGCCCGCCGGCCGCCGGCCCGGCCCGCGTCCCCGGTGCCGCTGCTCGCCGCGGACCTCGCCGGCGCCCTGGTCGGTACCGTCGTCCTGGCCAGAGCTCCGCACGGACCGCTCCTGATGGCGCTACTGGTCGCCGCGTCGATGCTGCTGCGCACCCAGGTGCCGCGCCCGGTGCCGGGCGTCCTGGACGAACTGCCCACCGTCTGCGGCCGGATCGCGGTGTCCTGGATGGCGCTCGCGTCGCTCGTCGCGGCGCACTCCCCGCAGCACGCGATCTCCGCGCGCACCCTGCTCCTCGGCTTCCTGATCCAGTCGGCGGCGGCCTCGGCCGGCCGCGGTCTGGTGCACTGGCGCCGCCGCACCGCCGGGCTGACCCGCCCCCGCACGGCCCTCGTGATCGGCCCGGCGGCGACCGCCCAGCGCGTGGCCGCGTCCGTCCTGCGCCACCCGCGCTCCGGCGTGCTGCCGGTCGGCGTCGTCGCCGAACACCCGGACGGCACCGACGGGTTGCCTGTTCTGACGACGGGTCAGGAGGTGCAGCGCGCGCTCATCCAGAACGGCGTACGGGACGTGCTCTGCGTGCATCCCTCGGTACGGACCCAGCAGGGGCCGCTGCTGCGGGCGCTCGCCGAGTCGGGGTGCGCGGTGTGGGAGGTCGACGCGGACTCACCGTCGTACGCGTCCAACCACCAGTTCGCCGGGTTCTCCTGCCGGCGGCTCGACATGGGGTACGGGCGGCGGCGCGGCAGCGTCGGCAAGCGGGCGCTGGACGTGCTGGTGTCCGGGACGCTGCTGGCGCTGGTCAGCCCGCTGCTGCTGGTGTGCGCGGTGGCGCTGCGGCTCAGCGACGGACCCGGGGTGGTCTTCCGGCAGGAGCGCATCGGCAAGGACGGGCGCCCCTTCACGCTGCTGAAGTTCCGCACCCACCGCCCGGTCGACGAGCACGAGTCGGCGACCCGCTGGAGCGTGGCGAACGAGCACCGCATGTCGTGGTTCTGCCGCTTCCTGCGCCGCACCTCGCTGGACGAGCTGCTCCAGCTGTGGAACGTCTTCTGGGGCGACATGAGCCTGGTCGGGCCGAGACCCGAACGCCCTTATTTCGTCGCCCAGTTCAGCAAGACCTACCCCGGCTACGCGGCCCGTCACCGGATGCGGACCGGCATCACCGGGCTCGCCCAGATCCACGGGCTGCGCGGCGACACCTCGATCGAGGACCGGGCCCGCTTCGACAACGCCTACATCGACAACTGGTCGCTGTGGCAGGACATCTGCATCCTCCTGCGCACCGCCGCCTCACTCGTGCGTCCGACGGGAAGCTGAGCCGATGAGCCACGCGCTGACCCTGCCCAGGGTGCGGGAGTGGTCCCCCGTCCTCCCGGTGATCGCCGTGATCGCCCTGCTCGGACTGCCCCTCGCGCCCGGCGGCGACGGGGGCGCGGGCCCGGCCGACGCGGTCTCCGCGCTGGTGGTGCTGTACTGCGGGATCCGGCTCGTCCGGGACCGCAGGCGCCCCCTGACCCGTACCTCCGCCGTGGTTCTCGGCCTGCCCGTGATCGGGCTCGCGATCGCGGCGATGGGGGCGGCCTCGCCGGGCGCGGGCATCGGGGGCCTGGGCCGCTACCTCCAGGTCTTCGTGCTGGTGCCGGCCGCCGTCGTGCTGCTGGCCCGCGACCGGGGCGACTTCCGCCTGCTGGCCTGGTCGTTCGTCGGCCTCGCGCTGTGGCAGGGGGCGATCGGCGTGCACCAGTTCGTCACCGGGACCGGCGCCTCCTACCAGGGCGAGGACATCCGGGCCGTCGGCACCTTCGGGGCGAGCGACGTGATGGGGATGGCCACGGTCGTCTCCTTCGGACTGATCTGCGCGCTGGGCCTGGCGCTGGGGCCTGTCGGCCGAACAGCCGTACGGCAGCGGGCCCTTGCCGTCGGCTGCGCGCTCGCCCTGCTGATCCCGCTCGCCCTGTCCTTCAGCCGCGGGGCGTGGATCGCCACGGCCGTGACCTGTCTGGTGCAGCTGGTCCTCGCCGGGCTGCGGCGGGCGCTGAAGGTGGGCGCGGTCGCCGTCGCCGCCGGGGTGATCCTGGTCGGCGGCTTCGGGGTCGGCTCGGCGATGCTCCAGGAGCGGATCGACAGCATCACCCAAGTCACCGACGCCCCCGACCAGTCGGTCGTCGACCGGTACACGATGTGGGCGGCCGCCGTCGACATGTGGCGCGAACAGCCGCTCACCGGCGTCGGGTTGAAGGGCTTCCCCGAACACCGGGACGCGCACGCCTCCCTCGCCCTGTCCGCCGGCAGCGACACCGAGGGCGCGGGCGCGGCCTTCCGCAAGCAGCCCCTGCTCTCCCCGCACAACATGTACCTCCTCGTCCTCGCCGAACAGGGCCTCATCGGCCTGCTCGCCCTCGCGGGCAGCTGGCTGGCCCTGCTGGTGTGCGGCCTGCACGGCCTGTGGCGCGCGCGGAAGTCGGACACCGGCCTCGACTGCGCACTCGTCGCCTGCGGGCTGCTGGTCTGGCAGTTGATCGACTTCGTGTACGCCGACATCGGCGGCCCCTCGACCGTGCTGACGGCGGTGTGCTTCGGGCTGGTGGCCTGGTGGTCGCTGGTCGGAGCCCGCGGCTCGGACCCGGCGCCGGCCCCCGCGCTCTCCGTCGCCCCGCGCGCCGAGGAGGCCGCGGCACGATGACAGTGACGCCCTCACGGACCCCCGGGACCGACGCCGACACCGACGCCGACGCCAAGGCGGCCGTCCCCGCGGCCCGGACCCAGTCCGACGGCGTCACCGAACTCGCCCCCGTCTCCCGCGGGTTCCTCGCCAAGGCCGCGTTCGTCACCGCCACGATGTCCATCGCGGGCGCTCTGCTCGGCCTGATCCGCGACCAGGCGCTGGCCCGGCTGTTCGGGGCCGGCAGCGAGACGGACGCGTTCCTGGTCGCCTGGACGGTGCCGGAGTTCGCGGCCACGCTGCTGATCGAGGACGGGCTCGCCTTCGCGCTGATCCCGGCGTTCAGCCTGGCCCTGGCCCGCCGCGCGCAGGGCGCCCCCGGCGACCCGGTGCGCGCCCTGGTCGCCACCACGCTGCCCCGCCTCGCGCTGGCCTTCGTCGCGGTCGGCGCCCTCCTGGTCGCCGCCGCGCCCTGGGTGGTCGAGGCCCTCGCCCCGGGCCTGCCCGACCGCGCCCTCGCGGTGGACTGCACCCGCCTGACGGCGACCTGCGTACTGAGCTTCGGCCTGGCCGGCTACTGCAGCGCGGCCCTGCGCGCCCACCGCCGCTTCCTGGCCCCGGCCGCGATCTACGTCGCCTACAACACCGGCATCATCACCGCGATGTTCGTCCTCGGCGGACGCTGGGGGGTGCGCTCGGCGGCGGTCGGTGTCGCGGTCGGCGGACTCCTGATGGTGGCGATCCAGGCGCCCACCCTGGTACGGCAGTTGAGGCGCGGGGCGAAGTCCGCGGCGGGCGCGGCCGGGACGGGTGTGGAGGCGGCCGGTGCGGGCGCAGCGGGCACCGACGCGGCGGGCGTCGGCTCGTCGAGCGCAGGCGCACAGGGCGCGGCAGGCACCGCGAACGCGGCGAGCGGCGCCGGCACTCGCGCCGGTGGCTCCGGCACCGAAACCGGCGCCGGCGCCGGCGCCGGCAAGCAGACCGTGCGCCCCATCGACTTCGCCCTCGTCGCCACCGTGCTGCTGTTCGCCCTGTGCCGCCAGTCGCAGGTGCTCATCGAGCGCTTCCTCGGCTCCACCCTCCCCGCCGGTGCCATCTCGCACCTGAACTACGCGCAGAAGGTCGCGCAGATCCCGATGACGCTGTCGATGATGCTGTGCACGGTCACCTTCCCGGTGGTCGCGCGGGCGCTCGCCGACGGCGACACCGAGCGGGCCCGCAGCCGGGTGGAGCGCGATCTGGCGCTTGCCGCGTCCATGGTGCTGCTCGGCGCGGCCACGGTGATCGCCTGCGGCCCGCAGATCATCGAACTCCTCTTCCAGCGGGGCGCGTTCACCGCCCAGGACACGGCGGCGACGGCGAGCGTGATGCGCGTGTACGCCCTCGGCCTGCTCGGCCAGACGCTCACCGGCGTCCTGGTCCGCTCCTACTTCTCGGCCGGCCGGGCCACCTGGTACCCGGTCGTCGCGATGGCCGCCGGCATCGTCGTGACGTCCTGGATCGGCGCGTGGACGCTCGCGCCGTGGGGCGTCTCCGGCATCGCCCTCGCCAACGCGGCCGGCATCACCGTCACCGCCGTCCTCCTGCTGGCCGGCATGGGCCCGCGCAGCGTGCCGATCCGCACCCGGCGGGTGCTGGCGGAGCTGAGCAGGCCGGCCCGGGCCGCGGTGGTCGCCACGGTGGCCGGGGCGTTCGTCGCGAGCCGGGTCGACGCCGCCGTGCCAGGGCTCGCCGCCGGCACGGTCACCGTCGCGGCCGTCTTCCTCCTCCTGTGCTGGGCCCTCGACGCCCAGGGCGTCGTCCCCGCACTCCGTTCCGTCCGTTCCGCGACCCGAAGGCTGACGCATGGCCGCACCCGTTGACTCCCCAGCCACCGCCGGCCGCCGCGCGCCCGGCCCGGTCCCGTGGGTGGCGATGTACCACTCCGTCGGTGACTGCTCGGACGACCCGTACCGCATCACCGTCACCCCCGAACGCCTCGACGCCCAGCTCACGTGGCTGGGCCGGCGCGGCCTGCGGGGCGTCTCCATGGCCGACCTGCTCGCCGCCCGGGCCCGCGGCGAGGGCCGCGATCTGGTCGGGCTGACCTTCGACGACGGGTACGCCGACTTCCTCGACGGCGCCCTGCCGGTGCTGCGGCGGCACGGCTTCGGCGCCACCCTCTTCGTGCTGCCCGGCCGGCTCGGCGGCGACAACGCCTGGGACCCGCTGGGCCCGCGCAAGCCGCTGCTGACCGCCGACGGCATTCGGCGCGCGGCCGACGAGGGCGTCGAGATCGGCTCGCACGGCCTCACGCACGTCGACCTCACCAAGGCGGACGACACCACGCTCAGGGCCGAGGTCGCCGAAAGCCGTTCCGTGCTGGCCGAGTTGACGGGCGTGCTGCCAATCGGCTTCTGCTACCCGTACGGCACGATCGACCAGCGCGCCATGGACGCCGTACGGGACGCCGGGTACGCGTACGCCTGCGCCATCGACCCCGGCGAGCTCAACGGCCTGCTGGCGCTCCCCCGCGTGCACGTCGGGCAGAACGACACCGCCGTACGCCTCCACCTCAAGTACCGGCTGCACCGCCTGCGTCGGCGTCCCGTCGAGGGGCTGCGGTGAAGGCGCTGCATGTCATCACCGGCCTCGGCGTGGGCGGTGCGGAGCAGCAACTGCGGCTGCTGCTGCGGCACTTGCCGGTCGACTGCGATGTCGTGACGCTGACCAACCCGGGCGCGGTCGCCGACGGTCTGGTCGCGGACGGGGTGCGGGTCACCCACCTCGGCATGGCCGGCAACCGTGACCTGGCCGCGCTGCCCCGGCTGGTCCGGCTGATCCGCTCGGGCCGCTACGACCTCGTGCACACCCACCTCTACCGCGCCTGCGTCTACGGCCGGCTCGCCGCCCGGCTCGCCGGCGTGCGCGGGATCGTCGCCACCGAACACTCCCTGGGCGACTCGCAGATGGAGGGCCGCAGCCTCACGGCGGGCGTGCGCGGGCTCTATCTGGCCAGCGAGCGCCTCGGCCGTTCCACGGTCGCCGTCTCCCCCACCGTCGCCGACCGGCTCAAGCGCTGGGGCGTGCCCGGGCCGCGCATCGAGGTCGTCCCGAACGGCATCGACCTGACCCGCTTCGGCTTCGACCCGGTCCGGCGCCACCGCACCCGCCAACGGCTCGGACTGCCGGAGGGCGCGTACGTCGTGGGCGGGATCGGCCGGCTCACGGCGGGCAAACGCTTCGACGTCCTCATCCACGCCCTGGCCCGACTGCCGCAGGACTACTGGCTGTTGCTGGTCGGCGGCGGCCCGGAGGAGAACGTCCTGCGGCGCACCGCGCACGAGGCCGGGGTCGCCGACCGGGTCCTGTTCACCGGCGAACGCCCCTACGTCTCCGACGGCACCCCCGGCCCCGATCTGCCCTCCCTCACCGCCGCGATGGACCTGCTCGGCTCGCCGTGTCCCGAGGAGGCGTTCGGCCTGGCGATCATCGAGGCGCTGGCGTCCGGGCTGCCCGTGCGCTACGCGTCCTGCCCCGCCATCGAGGACCTGCCTCCCGGTGCCGCGGCCGGCGCGCGCCAAGTGCGGGGCGGGGCCGAGGAGTTCGCCGCCGCGATCGCCGCGGCCCGCGCCGCGGAACCGGGCCCGCGCGCCGCCCCCGACGCGGCCCGCCACTACTGCATCACCCGCAGCGCCGCCCAGTTGATGAACGTCTACGCGGCCGCGGTTCCCCAGAAGTCGTCGCCCTTGTCCCCGTCCCCTTCACCCCAGGGAGCCAGTTCCCCATGACCGAGAACACCTCAGGCCCACGCCGCCCCGCCGCCCTGAACCGCGCCCGGGCCCTGCCCCCGTGGACCCTCGTCGCGGCCGGCGCCCTCGTCGGCGGTCTGCTCGGCGGCGGGTACGGCCTGGTCCAGCCCGCGGAGTACACGGCCACCAGTTACGTCGTCGCCGTCCCGACCGAGAAGTCCGACCCGGCCTCCGCGCTGGGCTTCGCGCAGGCCTACGGGCGGGTCGCGACCCAGCTCGCGGTGCTCGGGGACGCTCAGGTGTGGGCGGGCGTGCCGGTGAAGACGCTCCAGTCGAGCGTGCAGACGGCGACCTCGCCGGACGCGCCGATGGTCGCGATCACCGCCACCTCCGAGCGCCCCGACCGCGCCGCCGACATGGCCAACGCCGTCTCCCGCGCCCTGACCCGGCACGCGAACGACGTCAAGGCCACCACCAACGTCGAGCTCCAGCAGTTCGCCCGCGCCACCAAGCCGACCGCGCCCTCCTCCGCCTCCCCGGCGGTGACCGGACTGGTCGGGGCGAGCGCGGGCGGGCTGCTCGGCGGCCTGGTGCTGCTGGTGCGGCCGCGCCGGACCGCCGCCGCCGAGGCGGGCCGGCCCGCCTCGGTGCCCGGCCCGGCCGTCCCCGCCGAAGCCCACGGCCAGCTGTGACCTACACGACCCGACTGGTCACCGACGAGGGCGAGTTCGCCGAACTCGCCGCGGACTGGGCGCGGCTGTACGCCAGTTGCCCGTCCGCGACCCCGTTCCAGAGCCACGCCTGGCTGCACTCGTGGTGGCTGTCCTACGGCAGCCCCGGCCGCCTGCGGCTGCTCCTGGTGCGCGACGGCGCCGAACTCGTCGGCGTGGCACCGCTGATGCGGGTACGGCGCCCGGTGCCCGCGCTCGTGCCGCTGGGCGGGGCGATCTCCGACTACGGGGACGTCCTGCTGGACGAGGAGCGCGGTGAGGAGGCCGTCACCGCGCTCACCGAGGGGCTGGCCGCGTGCGCCCGCACCGCTCTGATCGACCTGCGCGAGGTGCGGCCCGGCGGCGCGGCCGAGCGGGTCTACGAGTGCTGGCGCGGGCCGCGCCGCCGGGTGGGCGACTCGCTGTGCCTGGAGCTGCCCGCCCTGCCGATGACCGACCTGGTCGCCCGGCTGCCCTCGGGCAAGGCCCAGCGGGTCCGCGCCAAGCTGCGCAAGCTGACCGCGCTCGGCGTCGAACGGCACGTCGTGACCCCGGACGAGGTGGACAAGGCGCTGCGCCGGCTGCTGGAGCTGCACCAACTCCAGTGGCAGGGGCGAAAGGTGACGTCCGAGCATCTGCGGCCCCGGTTCTGCGAGCACCTGGTGCGCTCGGTCGGGCCGATGGTCCGCTCCGGGGACGCGGTCGTCACCGAGTTCCGGCTCGACGACGACGTGGTGGCCGTCGATCTCACGCTGCTGTCCCGCCGGCTTGCGGGCGGCTACTTGTACGGCGCCCACCCGTGCCTGCGCGAACGCAAGGCGGACGTGGCCGTGATGCTCCTCGACGCGTGCGCCGAGCATGCCCGGGGGACGCTGAGCCTGCTGCGCGGCAACGAGCCGTACAAGCATCACTGGCGGCCCGAACCCGTCGTCAACCAAAGGCTGTTGCTGGCCAGGCGCCGCACCGCCCCGCTGCTCGCGGCGGCCGTCTGTGACGTGGCGGCGCGGCGGCGGGGCAAGGAGCTGGTGCGGACGTGGAGGGAGCGCGGTGGCGGCGGACCGTGAACGGCCCGCCGCCGGTCCGGACTCACCGGTTGCGCGACCACCAGTCCAGGCGCAGACACAGCTTCCCGCCGAGCCAGTACTCGACCCAGTCGCCGAGATCCATCGGCGAGCAGTTGGCCGGGTGTGCCGGGGTGGGCTGCGGGCTGGGCTCGGTCGGCTTGGGCGGTGTGGTCGGAGTGGTCGGTTCGGTCGGCTTGGGCGGTGTGGTGGGCTCGGTCGGTGTGGTCGGGGTGTCGGTGCGGCCGAAGAGGACGGACCGGTAGACCTTCGACGACTTGGGGTTGGACGAGCACTGCCACACACCGTGCGGGCAGTAGTCGGTCAGCGTGTTGTACAGCGGCTTGTGCTCGTCCATCCAGGCGAGCATCCGCTTCATGTACTCGGCGTTGTCGCCGTTGCGGAAGAGTCCCCATTCCGGATAGGAGATGGGCTTGCCGTGGGATTTGGCGAAGTCCACGTGCTCCTGGAGTCCGTAGGGCTCTTTCACCTGCTCGTCGAAGGTCAGCCCGGACGGCTGGTCGTAGGAATCCATGCCGAGGATGTCGACGGTGTCGTCACCCGGATAGCACTGCGTCCAGGGAATGGCGTCCCGGCCGCGGGTCGGCGTGAAATCGAACCGGAATTTCTGGCCCGGCACCGACCGCATGGTGGTGACGATCCTGTTCCAGTACTTCTTCCAGGACTCGGGGTCCGGTCCGCAGCGGGAGGTGTAGGTGGTGCCGTTCATCTCCCAGCCGAGCACGATCACCGTGTCCGGCACCTTCAGGTCGACAAGCCGCTGGGCGAGCGCCTTGAAGTGCCGGTCGAAGTCGCCGGCCGCGCCCTGCCGCAGCAGCGCCCGCACCTGGTAGTCGGACACGCCCTCCTCGTTGCGCTCCAGCATGGGGACGTTGAGGACGAGCATCCGGTCGTCCCGCTCGGTGCGCCAGTCCGCCCACACGTCGAGGAACCCGGGCGGTCCCTCGATGTTGCTCCAGCGGTCGCCGGGCAGGTAGGTGTGCCCGACCCGCAGCTCGGCGCCGCCCAGCCAGCGGCTGAGCTCGGCGATCCGGGCCACCCCGCGGGCGCCGTAGTCGAGGTAGGCGCCGAAGGCCGGGGTGTCCTTCTTGGGCTCGGCGGAGGGGGTCTTGGTCGGCGGGGTCTGCACGGACGGGGTCTGCACGGACGGGGTCTGGGCGACCGGGACCTGGGCGGCCGGGGTCTGGGCGGGCAGGGGCTGGGGGGCCGTCGGGGCCTCCACCGCCGGCTGCGGCACCGCGGGTGCCGGGGACGTCGGCGTCGGAGCGGGAGGATCGGCGACCCGCACCACCCCCGCGGCGAAGCCAGGTCCGGACGCCAGGACAGCCGACACGACGACGGTGGCCGTCACGACCGCCAGCCGCCGGGACCGGGGACGTCGCTGCTGGGTCATACCTGCTCCTTTCTCCACTCTCGAATCTGCACTCTCGGACTTCCTTTACTGACACTCAGTCATATGAACGGCAATCACGCCACCGCCACTACGGCCTTCGAGTGAGAAGAAAAAATGCCCGTGTCGCTGTTTGACATCCGCGTCCCCGCGGTTCTCCTGCGAATCGACCGGAATCCCTTTCACCACGGCACACTCGGCGCCGTGCGCTCGCTCGGCAGAGCGGGGGTGAATGTGCACGTGATCGCGGATTCCACCGGAAGTCCCGTTTCCCGATCGCGTTTTGTACGTCAATTGCACCCACCGCCGCCACCGGGCGCGACCGCCCACGACATCGCCGTGGCGCTGCGCCGGGTGGCCGCCCGGATCGCCCGCCCCGCCGTGCTGATCCCGATGGACGACGCCAGTGCCGTCGCGGTGGGCGGGCTGCGCGACGAACTCGCGCCCTCCTACCTGCTGCCCGCGATGCCCGGCGCGGTGCCCGGGCGCGTCGCAGACAAGGCCGAACTGGCCGACCTGTGCGCCGCGTTGGAGGTCCCGCACCCGACCACGCTGATCCCCGACAGCCCGGCCCAGGCCGCCACCGCCGCCTGGCAGCTGGGCCTGCCGCTGGTGGCGAAGTGGAGCCGGCCCTGGCTGGTGCCGACCGGCACGGGCCTGCGCAGCACCGTCGTCGTGCGCTCGGCGCAGGAGGCGCGCGAGCTGTATCTGCGCTCCGAGGAGGCGGGCAGCCGGCTGCTGCTCCAGGCGTTCCTGCCGCCGGGCCCCGAGCGCGACTGGTTCTTCCACGGCTACGTCGACCGCTCGGGCGCCGTCCGCGGCGGCGGCGCGGGCCTCAAGCTGCGGGCCTGGCCGCGCGGCGCGGGTCTGACGGCGCTGGGCCGCTGGACGCCCAACCCGCAGGTGACGGCGCTGGCCGAACGCCTCACCGGCGAACTCGGCTACCGCGGCGTCCTCGACCTCGACTTCCGTCGCTGCGGCCGCACCGGCCGCTATCACCTCCTCGACTTCAACCCGCGCCCCGGCGCCCAGTTCCGCCTCTTCGCCGACGGCGCGGGACTGGACGTCGTACGCGCCCTGCACCTCGATCTGACCCACCGTCCGCTGCCGGCGCCGGCGCCGCTGGCCGGGCGGGAGTTCGTGGTGGAGAACTACGCGCCGCTGGCCGCGCTGCGCCCCGCCCCCGCCGGCCGCGAACTGGCCTGGCACGCCGACGACGACCGGGAACCCGGCCGCGCCCTGTGGCCCCTGTGGGGCCGCCATGTCTCCACCCGCCTCCGCGACCGCGTACGCGGCCCCGGCGCGGTGCCCGGTATTCCGGCACCCGCCCGCGTGGTCCACCAGGCCGCCGCCCCGGCACCCGGCCTGTCCCCCCGCACCCACCCGTCCGACCTGTCCGACCCGTCCGACCTCTCCGACGACGAGAAAGCGAGCAGCTGCTGATGTACGACCTGCTGGTGGTGGGCGCGGGCCCGTACGGCCTGTCCATCGCGTCCCACGCCGCGGCCGCCGGGCTGAGCCTGCGTGTCTTCGGCCGGCCGATGGCCTCCTGGCGCGACCACATGCCCGGCGGCATGTTCCTCAAGTCTGAGCCGTGGGCCTCCAACCTCTCGGATCCGGCGGCCCGTTGGCGCCTGGACGTCTACTGCGAGGGCCAGGGCGTGGCCGCGCGGCACGGGGAGCCGATCCCGGTCGATATGTTCGCCGACTACGGCCTCTGGTTCGCCCGCAACGCCGTCCCGGAGGTGGACGAACGGACGATCACCCGCGTCGCGCCCTGCCCCGGCGGCTTCGAGGCGGTCACCGACGACGGCCAGGTGCTGCACGCGCGCACGGTCGCACTGGCGGTCGGCGTCATGCCGTTCGTGGAGATCCCCTCGGCGCTGCGCGCCCTGGACTCCTCGCTCGTCTCGCACAGCAGCCACCACAGCGACCTGGCCCGCTTCCGCGACAAGGACGTCACCGTCATCGGCGGCGGCCAGGCGGCCCTGGAGACCGCGGCCCTGCTCGCCGAACAGGGCACGCGCGTACGGGTGTTGGCGCGGGCCGACGGACTGTGCTGGAACGACGTACCGCCGCCGTGGGTGCGCCCCTGGTGGCAGTCGGCCCGCTCCCCGCACAGCGGCCTGGGCTGCGGCTGGCGCAACTGGTTCTACGCCGAGCGCCCCGGCCTCTTCCACCGGCTGCCGGAGCGCACCCGGGCCGGCATCGCCGCGAGCGCCCTCGGCCCGGCGGGCGCCTGGTGGGTACGGGAGCGGGTGGAGTCGGGCGTCGAGGTGCTGCTCGGCCACGAGGTCACGGCGGCCCGCGCGGTACCGGGCGGACTGCGCCTGGAGGCACTGGACCGGAGCGTGTCGTCACTGCGCACCCTGGAGACCGAACACGTCATCGCGGCCACGGGGTTCACCGCCACCCGCGAACGCCTCTCGCTGCTCTCCGACGACCTGCGCACCGGCCTCGCGGCGGTCGCCGACGGCTCCCCCGGGGTCGGCCGCGACTTCGAGTCCTCGCACCCAGGTCTGTTCCTGGCGGGCCTGGTCACGGCCGCCGGCTTCGGCCCGGCGATGCGCTTCGTGCACGGGGCGACCTACACGGCGGGGGCGCTGGTACGGGGAGTCCGGCGCCGGCTGCGGACCAGTCCGGCCGGCGGGGCGATCCCGGCGCCGGCGAGCGGTGGGGACCAGGTGCAGGTGCGCCGATGACGAACGCCGGGTGCCGGACGCTGACCGTCCGGCACCCGGCGCACCTCGTACTGCTCGTACTGCTCGACTACCGGTGAGAGCCGGCCCGACCGCGCCGGTAGAGCACGGCGCCGGCCACGATCATCGCGGCGCTGACTCCCGCGGCACCCAGCATGGCCTCGCTGCCGGTGTGCGGCAGGGTGGGCGGAGGCGTGTGGTCACCGCCACCGGGGGGCGGGGTGTACGGCGGAGGCGTGTGGTCACCACCGGGCGGAGGGGTGTGATCGCCGCCGGGGGGCGGTGTGTGGTCACCTCCGGGCGGAGGGGTGTGGTCACCTCCGGGCGGGGGCGTGTGGTCACCGCCGGGGGGCGGGGTGTGGTCCCCAGCGGGGGGCGGTGTGTGGTCACCTCCGGGAGGAGGCGTGTGATCGCCACCGGGCGGGGGCGTGTGGTCACCGCCAGGGGGCGGGGTGTGGTCCCCACCGGGGGGAGGCGTGTGGTCACCGCCAGGAGGCGGGGTGTGATCCCCACCGGGCGGGGGCGTGTGGTGGCCTCCGGGCGGCGGCGTGTGGTCTCCGCCCCCGCACGAGTCGCCGGAGCCGTAGCCCGAGTCCTCGCACTCGTCGTCGGAGCCGTAGCCGGAGTCGTCGTCGCCGTACCCGGCGTGGCCGTGGTGCCCGCCGCCGTGCGAGCGGCCGTGCGTGGCCTGGCCCTCGGCACAGGAGTTGCCGAACGCCGGGTTCAGGGCGGCGACCACGTCGACGGAGTTGCCGCAGGCGTTCACCGGTACGTCGAGCGGGGCCTCGACCCGGTTGCCGGACAGGACACCAGGTGAGTCCGTGGCCGCGCCGCCCGTGTGCGTGTCGGCCAGGGCGGGGCCGCCGCACAGGGACAGAATGCTTGTCGCGGCGGCTGCCGCGACCATTCCCTTACTCAGGGTCTGTCGCATCTCTTTGTCTTCCTGCCTGAAGAAGAAGTGGGAAAAGCCGGCCTCGGACCGGGAAAAGACGTCCAAGGCCGGCTGTGACGCAGCCGAACGGCTGGTGCCTACGCGTTACGAGGTCAGTCGTTGACGCACGTGTTGCCGAACGCCGGGTTCAGGAGCCCGATGACGTTGATCGAGTTGCCGCACACGTTGACCGGAATGTGGACGGGAACCTGGACCACGTTGCCCGAGAGGACACCCGGCGATCCGATGGCGGCACCCTCGGCACCGGCGTCGGCGAAGGCCGGGGCGGCCAGGCCGAGGGCCATGACGACGCCCGCGACGACTGCGGCGGTCTTCTTCATGAGCTTTCCCTTCTCTGCGGTCATGCTCTGGTGACGGCCGAAACCGAGCGAGCACATTGGAGCGGCTCGCCATGACCTGCAGGCTGCAAAACGAGGGATAGACAGCGGAAGAAACTACGGAACATGAGCCACCGGATAATTCACTCGAACGCTCCGTGCCGAATTGACATATTGACCCACGAGGAGCAGTAACGCTTCTTCTCAAGCGGGCGCGCAGAAACGTCGGGCAGGTGCGAACAACGGTGGGGAGTCTCGTGGCGAGGCCCGGACGGCCGCACCGGAGAAACCGGTGGGCCGCCCGAGCCGTTTCGGTCGGTCGCGTCAGCTGCCGACGGCGCCGTTGCCCGACAGCACCGGGATGTTGTCCAGGATGTGCGACGCCGGCTCGTCACCCTTGGCCTGGGTGGAGTTCTCCGCGCACTGCTGGTTCTGCGGCGCCGACAGGACGGGCACGTCCTGCAGCACGGTGACCGGGACCAGGACGCCGACGATGGAGGCGGCGTTCACCTTGGCCGGCAGACCGACGCAGAGCTTGTTGAGGCTGCCCTGCACGAGCGAGCCCTGCGGGCTCATGGCGCCCTTGGTCTTGGCGTTGCCAAAAGCCTGCTCGGCGCCGTTGCCGTTGGTGGTCGTGACGCCGTCGTCGTTGCCAATGGCCAGCGCCTGGGGGGCAGTCGCGGCCGATACTCCGGCGACAGAAGCCGCGACCGCGGCTGCGGCCATTGCCTTCTTGAACATTTCTCCGGTCCTTTCCTGACGGGAGCACACATTCCTGCTTCCACCTCAACAAGGGGCGGCCGGATAGGTTTCGTGACTTCACCCGGTCGGATTCCACGTGGGCCATTGGAGTGAACGGCAGCAACCATGCGGCCCAGCGCCAGTTGTGCAGGTCGCTCCGGTGGACGGGGTGACTCCAGAAGGGACCACGCAAGTGATCAAGAAGGTTATGGCTGCCGCGGCGATCGCCGCCTCCGTCGCCGGTGTATCGGCCGCGACCGCGCCCCAGGCGCTGGCCATCGGCAACGACGGTGGCGTCACCACCACCAACGGCAACGGTTCCGAGCAGGTCTACGGCAACCAGGCCACGTACGGCAACATGAGCCCCCAGATGGCGCTCATCCAGGGCTCCCTGAACAAGCCCTGTGTCGGCCTGCCGGTCAAGGGCAACCTGGCCTCGCTCGTCGGTGTGGTGCCGGTGACGGTCGCCCAGGACGTGCCGATCCTGTCGGCCCCGCAGAACCAGCAGTGTGTCGAGAACTCCACCCAGGCGAAGGGCGACGAGCCGCTGTCGCACATCCTGGACAACATCCCGGTCCTGTCCGGCAACGGCTCCGCCGGCAGCTGATCACTGGGCACACGCGAACGGGCCGCCGAATTCCCGGCGGCCCTTTTGCATGCCCTTCGGTATGCCCTTCTGCATTCCGTCTTGATTCCGTGCGGCGCGCGCCCGTCGAGTGCGCTGCGCCAATCGGGGCATAAAGCGCAACCAAACGACTTCTCGCGGGTTGATCAACACGCGGCTCTGCAACGGAGTCCGCTCTCCGAAACTCTGCACGGAGTCCGCTCTCCGAAAGGGAACGAAATCATGAAGAAGCTGTTGGCGACCGCCGCGATCGCTGCCTCCGTCGCGGGTGTGTCGGCCGCCACCGCGCCCCAGGCGCTGGCGATCGGCAACGACGACGGTGTCACCACCACGAATGGCAACGGCGCCGAGCAGGTCTACGGCAACCAGTCCACCCACGGCGACATGAGCCCCCAGCTCTCGCTCGTGCAGGGCACCCTGAACAAGCCGTGCATCGGCCTGCCGGCCAAGGTGAACGCCGCCTCCATCGTCGGCCTGGTTCCGGTCACCGTCCTCCAGGACGTCCCCGTCCTGTCGGCCCCGCAGAACCAGCAGTGCACCGAGAACTCCACCCAGGCCAAGGGCGACGAGCCGCTGTCGCACATCCTGGACAACATCCCGGTCCTGTCCGGCAACGGCGCCGTGGGCAGCTGACCTCAGCAGCACCGCGAGAGCGGGTCGCCGAGCACTTCGGCGGCCCGCTTTTCCGTGCCCGCTACCGGGACCGCTTCTTCTGGTCGGGCTTGGCGTACAGCTCCTCGATCGCGTCCCCGTACACCGCCCGTACCGCGTGCCGCTTGACCTTCAGGGAAGGGGTCAGCAGCCCGTTCTCCTCGGTGAACTCGCCCTCGACCAGGGTGAAGGCGCGGATCGACTCGGCGCGGGAGACGGCTTCGTTGGCGTAGTCGACGGCCTTCTGGACGTCCGCGCGGATCCGTGGGTCGCGTGCCACCTCGGACAGCGGGGTGTCGGCGGGCATCCTGCGGACCGTCAGCCAGTGGGCGACCGCCTCGGGGTCGAGGGTGACCAGGGCGGCGACGAAGGGGCGGTTGTCGCCGACGACCAGGCACTGGCCGACCGGTGAGCGGCTGCGCAGCCGGTCCTCCAGGACGGACGGGCAGACGTTCTTGCCGCCGGAGGTGACGAGGATGTCCTTCTTGCGGCCGGTGATGGTGAGGTAGCCGTCCTGGTCCAGGGAGCCGAGGTCGCCGGTGGCGAACCAGTCGTCCTGGAGGACGGCGTCGGTGGCCGCCGGGTCGTTCCAGTAGGTACCGAAGACGATCCCGCCCTTGATGAGCACCTCGCCGTCGTCGGCGATCCGGATCGCGGTGCCGGGGACCGGGAGGCCGACGGTGCCGGGGCGGGGTTTGAGGGGCGGGACGATGGTGGCGGCGGCGGTTGTCTCGGTCAGGCCGTAGCCCTCGTAGACGATGATTCCCGCCGCGTAGAAGAACAGGTTGAGGTTGCGGTCGAGGGGGGAGCCGCCGCTGATCGCGTAGCGCATGCGGCCGCCGAGTTCCTTGCGGATGCGGCGGTAGACCAGCAGGTCGTAGAGGGCCCAGGCGGCGTAGAGGGGCGGGGTGGGGCCCTTGCCCGTGTCGAGGAACCTGTTCAGGTACGCCTCGCCGAAGCGGACGCCGATGCGGTCCGCGCGGTCGAAGGAGGCGCCGCGGCCGATCTTCTCGGCGGTGGCGCGGCCGGTGTCGTGGATCTTCTCGAAGAGGTACGGGACGCCGACGAGGAAGGTCGGGCGGAACTCCTTGAAGGCGGGGCGGAGTTCGTCGGGCTTGATGCTCGGGCAGTGGCCTGTCTCGATGCGTGCCATCAGGCAGGCGATCTGGAGGGTGCGGCCGAGGATGTGGGCGAGGGGGAGGAAGAGGAGGGTGGAGGCCACCTGGCGGGTGACCTCCTTGAAGATGGGGTGGAGCAGCTCGACCGTGTTGGCGGCCTCGGCGTGCAGGTTGGCGTGGGTGAGGACGCAGCCCTTCGGTTGTCCGGTGGTGCCGGAGGTGTAGCAGACGGTGGCGATGGTGTCGGGGGTCAGGGCGGCACGGCGCTTGGTGACCTCCTCGTCGGGGAGGTCACGGCCGAGGGCGGTGAGTTCGGCGAGGGCGTCGGCGTCCAACTGCCAGGTGTACGGCGGGTGTTCGTGGTCGGTCGTGCCCCTCGCCACCGTCTCCGCGTTCTCGGCGGTCTCCGTGACGACGAAGCGGGTGCCCGAGTCGCGGACGATCCACTCGACCTGCTCGGCGGAGGAGGTGGCGTAGATCGGGACCGTCTGGCCGCCGGCGGCCCAGATCGCGAAGTCCAGGACCGTCCACTCGTAGCGGGTGCGGGACATGACCGCGACCCGGCCGCCGGGTTCGAGGCCGGCCGCGATCAACCCCTTGGCCACGGCGGTGACTTCGCGGGCGAAGGCCGTCGCGGTGACCGGCCGCCAGGTGCCGTGCTCCTTGCGGCGCAGGAGTACCGCGTCGGGGGCCTCGGCCGCGTTGGTGAAGGGCAGGTCGGCGGTGCTGCCGGTGGTGGGCGTGGGAGCCATGGACGCGGTACGGGCCTCGCGGACCGTGCCGTGTTCGTCCCTGACCAGCTCGACCTCGGCGCGGGAGGCCAGGTCGGCGCGCTGCTTGGCCCGTTTCAGATCCTTGCGTACGCCCATGGCGGCTCCCGGTCGCAGGGTGCTGAACGGAGGTCAACTTACCGGGGCGTAACGAAAATTCAATGGGTTCCGCGGGGTCGGTTCAGGCGGCCGCGGAGTCGGCGGGCTCCAGCACCTTGCGGGTGATGCGCTCGCCGATCGCCGTCACCAGGGTGCGCGGGCGGCGCGGGTTGAGATGGGCGCCCAGCGCGTTGCCCAGACCCGGGGTGAGGTACGCGCGGTCGCGGTCGAGGGCGCGCAGGGCCGCGCGGACGACCGGTTCCGCGGTGGTGGGGGTGCCCATCGCGGCCCTGCGGGTGCCGATCGCCTCGAAGAAGCCCGTCTCGACCGAGCCGGGGCACAGGGCCGTGACCTTGATCCCGCGGCCTCGGTACTCCTGGCGCAGCGCCAGCGAGAAGTTGAGGACGAAGGTCTTGGTGGCGCCGTAGACCGCGAAGTACGGGGAGGGCTGATAGCCCGCCGTGGAGCCGACGTTGAGGACGGCTCCGGAGCCGCGCTCCAGCATGCCGGGGAGTACGGCGTGGGTGAGGTCCACCAGGGCGAGGACGTTGACCATGATCTCGTCGTGCTCGCGTCGTGGGTCGATCTCCTCGAAGCGGCCGCAGGTGCCGAAGCCCGCGTTGTTGACCAGCAGGTCGACGGTGAGACCGCGGGCGGCGAGGGCTTCCGCGACGCGGTCGGCGGCATCGGGCTCGGCGAGGTCCTGGGGCAGGACGTGTGCCTGGATGCCGTATGTCGTACGCAGCCGGTCGGCCAGTTCCTCCAGCCGGTCCCGGGAGCGGGCGACGAGGATCACGTCGTGGCCGCGGGCGGCGAGCTGACCGGCGAACTCGGCGCCCAGTCCGGAGGAGGCGCCGGTGATCAGGGCGGTGGATGTGGTGGTCATGGCCCTTCCCTTCAGAAGGTCGAGGTGAAGACGAGTCGAATCTCTAATTAAGACACTACTGTAGCGTTTATTTTCTTAACTGCAACAGCTCTGACTCAGATATTCGAGGAACGGCGACCCCGGCGTATCGTCTACCTCCAGTGGGGGTCAGGAGCCGACGGAGTGGAGGTGCCCATGGGCCGAGCGCTGCGGGCCGATGCCGAGCGCAGTGTGCGCGCGATTTTGGAGGCGGCCGAGCTGGTGCTCGCCGCCGATCCGAACGCGTCCATGGAGCAGATCGCCGAGGCCGCCGGGGTGGCCAGGACGACGGTCCATCGGCGCTTCGCCAGCCGGCAGGCGCTGATCGAGGCGCTCGCCGAGTCGGCCGTACGGCAGCTCACCCAGGCCATCGAGGACGCGCGGCCCGACACCACGCCGCCGCTGATCGCGCTGCACCGCGTCACCGCCAACGTGCTGCGGATCAAGGGGGCTTGGAGCTATGCCCTGGGGCAGCCGACCGATCAGGGCGGCGGCGCCGCGGCGGGCTGGGAGCAGCTCGGGGCGCGCTGCGTCGAACTGCTGGGGCGGGCCCAGGCCGAGGGTCTGCTCGACCAGGCCGCGGACCTGGAGTGGGTCCGCCGGGTCTACTACGCCCTGATCGGCGAGGCCCTGCACGACGACGAGCGCCCGGACCCCGATCCGGACGCCCTGGCGACGCTCGTCGTCGACACGTTGTTGTACGGCGCCGGCCGGCGGCCCGGCGCCGGCTGACTCAGCGCACCGTGCGGTCCGCCGTTTCGATGGCGTCGGCGAGCCGCTTCACGTCCTTGTCCTCCGTCCGGTCCGCCAAGTCGCGGGCGCGGTCCTCGAGTTCGCCGAGGCCGGGGTCGCCGGGGAGCGAGTTCCAGCGGTCGTCGCCGGAGCGCAGGGAGTCGGCGAAGTAGGCGGCCACCGCGGCGACCTGGAAGCGGGGGCCGGCCTTCCATACGGAGCCCTGGAGCGCGTCGGTCTCCAGCTCGCCGGACTTCTCGTGCGGGTCACGGGTGTCGGGGTCGAGCCAGCGGACGGTGGCCGTGGCGAGGTGACCACTGGCGCCCTCGCGGACGCGGACCGCGTACAGGGCGGTGACGGTGTGGCCGGGGCCGACCTCGCCGCCGTCGACACGGTCGTTGCGGAAGTCGTCGTCGGCCACCTGGCGGTCGTCGTAGCCGACGAGGCGGAACTGCTCGACCGTCTCGGGGTCGAAGGCGACCTGGGCCTTGGCGTCACGGGCGGTGAGGTCGATGTTCTGCGGGAGTTGGTCGCAGAAGACCTTGCGGGCCTCCTCCTCGCCGGAGACGTAGACGGTGTGGCCGTCGCCCTTGTCGGCGAGGCGTTCCATCAGGGCGTCACCGTAGTCGCTGCCGACGCCGACGCCGAAGAGGGTGATGCCGTACTCGCGGCGGGCGTCCGAGATGCGGTCGAGGATGGAGTCCGGGTCGGTGTCGCCGTCGTTGGCGAGGGCGTCGGAGATGAGGACGACACGGTTGGTGGCGCCCTCGCGGCGGCCCTCGACGGCGGTGTCGTAGCCGGTCTCGACGCCGGCGCCGAGGTTGGTGGAGTAGGTCGGCTCCAGGCTGTCGATCGCGTCGTGGATCCGGCCGCGGTGGTCGCCCAGGCGGGTCATCGGCAGGACGGTCTCGGCCTTGTCGCTGAAGGTGACGACGGCGACCGAGTCGTCGTCGCGCAGCCGGTCCGTCATGGTGTCGAGGGACTTCTGGGCGAGGTCGAGGCGGCCCTCCTCGCTCATCGAGCCGGAGATGTCGATGACGAACGTCAGGGCGGCGGGCGGGCGTTCACCGGTCTGTGAGCTCGGGCGGGTGGCGAGGCCCACGCGGACCAGTGACCAGTCCTCGTCCTGCGTGCGGGCGCCGTCGACGGTGACCGTGAAGCCGTTCCCGTCGGGGCGCTCGTAGTCCTGGCGGAAGCTGTTGACGAACTCCTCGGGGCGGATCGTCGCGGGGTCGGGCCGGTGTCCTTCGGCGAGGGTGCGGCGGGCGTAGCCGTAGGAGGCGGTGTCCACGTCGAGGGCGAAGGTGGAGAGGTAGTCGGGGGTCGGGGAGGGCGCGGCGAAGGAGTCCTCGCCCTTCTGCTCGCCCTGCCGGCTCCCGTCCCCGGCCGTCGGGGCGAGGGGTGCCGGGGCCGGGAAGCCGTTGCGGTCGGAGCTGTCCGAGGACTTGCTGCCGTCGGAGTCCCCTCCCCCGCAGGCCGTCAGCAGCAGGCTGCCCGTCGCGGTGAGGGCGAGCACGGCGGTGCCCAGCCGCCGGGTGCGGCGGCGTGGCGTGCCCGGCCGTGAGGTGCCTGGCCGTGGTGTGCCCGGCCGTGGTGTTCGGTACCACTCCATCTTCCGTTCCCCCTTGCTCCGGCTTGCTCCGTTGACGTCGACATCTGTGACTGTGACGGCGCGGGGAGCCGGAACGTGCGGCACGGGGTGTTGCGGAAGGATCTCAACAAGGCCACGATCATGGCCCGTTGAGACCGGTGGGTAACCCTCCGTTGACCTAGGAGACGACGTCCTTGCGGGCAAAACCGCGGAAGGCCAGGGCGAACAGCACGAGCGCGTACGTTACCGAGACCGCGGTGCCCTGGATCATGCCGGACCACTCCAGGTGCGGCTGGACGGCGTCCGCCCAGGCGAACTGCCAGTGCGCGGGCAGGAAGTCGCGCCAGTGGCCGAGGGCCGTCACCGCGTCCAGGACGTTGCCGACGATGGTCAGACCGACCGCGCCGCCGACCGCTCCGAGGGGTGCGTCCGTCTTCGTGGAGAGCCAGAACGCGAGCCCCGCGGTGACCAGTTGGGAGACGAAGATGTACGCCACCACCACGACCAGTCGCTGCGCCGCCGTGCCCGGTTCCAGCGCGCCGCCGGTCGGGATCTCCAGCGGGCCCCAGCCGTAGGCGGCCGTGCCGACGGCCAGCGCCATGACCGGCAGCAGGATCATCGCGGCCAGGCTCAGGCCGAGCGCGACGACGAGCTTGGACCACAGGAGGCGGGCGCGCGGGACGGGGGCGGCGAGCAGATAGCGCAGGGAGGACCAGCCGGCCTCCGAGGCGACCGTGTCCCCGCAGAACAGGGCGACCGGGATGACGAGCAGGAAGCCCGCCGACACGAACAGGTTCACCGCGGCGAAGTTGGCGCCGGACGCGGTGGCCGTGTCCATCAGCGTCACGTTGCCATTGCCGTTGCCCGGCCCGCCGCCGATCGCGAACGCGATCAGCAGCACGAACGGCAGCGCGGCGAGGATCGCGCCCATGACCAGGGTGCGGCGGCGCTTCAACTGCCGGGCCAGCTCTACGCGGAGGGGCAGGGTGCGGCCGGCCCGGTAGCCGGACGCCACCTCGGCGCGCTCGACGAGCGTGCTCATGCGGAACCTCCGATCAGGGTGAGGAAGGCGTCTTCGAGCCGGCGGTGCGGGCCGAGGGAGGCGACGGGGACGTCCAGGCGCACCAGCTCTACGAGGAGACTCGCGGCGACCTCCGCGTTCGTGCGGGGAGGCGCGGGCGGCTCGGGAAGGGGGGTGGTGTGTCGGTGGCCGTCCGCGGGTTCGTCGTGGCTGGTCGCGCCGTTCCCCGCGCCCCTGGCCGGCGTCGGGGCCAGGCGTACCAGCAGGCCGCCCTCTGTTCGTGTTGCCGAATCGACGCCGGGGAGGGCCGCGACCTTCTCGACCAGGGGGTCCGCGATGGCGGACGCGAGGCCGACGAGGAGGGTGTCGCCCGAGCCGATGATCTCGCCGACCGGGCCCGCCTGGACGAGTCGGCCGCGGTCCATGACGACGAGGTGGGTGCAGGACTGCTCGACCTCGGCCAGGAGGTGGCTGGAGACGATCACCGTGCGCCCGGCGGCCGCGTACCGGATCATCACCTCGCGCATCTCGCGGATCTGTGGCGGGTCGAGGCCGTTGGTGGGTTCGTCGAGGATGAGGAGGTCCGGGAGGCCGAGCATGGCCTGGGCGATGGCGAGGCGCTGGCGCATGCCCTGCGAGTAGGTGCGGACCGCACGGGCCAGGGCGTCGCCGAGACCGGCGATCTCCAACGCCTCGTCCAGGTGGGCGTCCTCGATGGGTCGGCCGGTCGCCGCCCAGTACAGCTCCAGGTTCTCGCGGCCGGAGAGGTGCGGCAGGAAGCCCGCGCCCTCGACGAACGCACCGACCCGGGACAGGACCGGGGCGCCGGGGCGGATCGCGTGCCCGAAGACGCGGATCTCACCGGCGTCCGGCTTGATCAGGCCCATCAGCATGCGCAGGGTGGTGGTCTTGCCCGCGCCGTTCGGCCCGAGCAGGCCCAGGACCTGGCCCTTCTCGACGCGGAAGGACACGTCCCGGACCGCGTACCGGTCCGCCGAGCGCGCGTACCGCTTGCTCAAGTCCGTGATCTGGAGCGGGACCTCGGCCAGCGCCGGGTCCGGGGGCACCGCGGTGGTGCGGCGGCGGCCCGACAGGAGCAGGGCGAGGGCGATCACCGCGCCGACCAGCGGCAGCCACCACACCCAGGACGGGAGCGGGGCGGCGGCGGTCGTCACGCCGGGCGCCGTCGGCACCTTCAGGTCGCCCTTCAGGGAGACGGTGTACGTCGCCGGGGCGGTCGGTGAGGCGTATCCGAGGTCCGTGGAGGCGAGGACCAGGCGCAGCCGGTGGCCCTGCTCGATCTCGTGGTCGATGGCCGGGAGCGTGAGGGTGACGTCCTTGCCCGCCTTGGCGCCCTCGACGCGGATCGGCGTGACCAGCTGGGAGGGCAGTACGGGAGACGTGCCGCCGGGCCCGACGTCGTACACCTTGCCGAAGAGCACGGCGTCGTCGGTGGTCGACTTCACGTGGACGGTGACCGTCGGCGAGCCGGTGATGCGCAGGCCGCTGCCGACCGGCTTCGACTCGAACCGCGCGTACTGGCCCGGGAAGTCCAGCGAGACGCCGACGCCCAGCGAGGAGAGCTGGGCGAGGCCGCCGCCGCCGAGGCCGGGCAGGGCGGAGACGGCGGGCGGGCTGGCGCCGGCCGGGTTGTCGAAGCTCTGCTCGCGGCGGCCGGTCAGTTCGATGGACTTCCGGCCGCTCTCCAGGCCCGGGTAGGTGTCGGAACTCGCGCCGCGCAGCAGGGCCGCGCCATCGGTGGAGTCGACGCCTCCGGTGCGGGTGACGCGGAAGGCCGGGCCGGTGTCGGTGGCCTTGTCGTCCTTGAGGTAGCGGTCGAACCAGGCACGCACGCGTGACTGCACACGGCCGGTCTCCATGTCGCCGCCGTCGTGCCCGCCCGCGATCCAGTCGACGTCCACGGGTGCGCCGTTGGCGCGGATGGCCTTCGCGGCGGCGTCGGCCTGGTCGAGCGGGAAGAGGGAGTCGGTCTGGCCCTGCAGCAGGAGCGTCGGCACCTTGATGCGGGTGCCCACGGCGGACGGTGAGCGGGCGTCCAGCAGTGCGCGCGCCTGCGCGTCCGGCTTGCCCGCCTCCGCGACCCGCTCGTACATCCGGCACAGCTCGGGCTGGAAGTTGTCGCAGCCGCCGCCGGAGTTGACGAAGATGCCGGCCCACAGCTTCTTGAAGACGCCGTTGGGGAAGAGGGCGTCCGAGAGGTTCCAGTAGGTGATCGCCGGGGCGATGGCGTCCACGCGGCTGTCGTAGCCGGCCGCGAGGAGGGAGATCGCGCCGCCGTACGAGGCGCCGGCGACGCCCACGCGCGGGTCGCCGGGCTTGTCGAGCTGGACCTGGGGTTGCTCGGCCAGCCAGTCGATCAGCTTGGAGACATCCTTGACCTCGCCGTTCGGGTCGTTCAGGCCGATCTTGCCGGTCGACTTCCCGAAGCCGCGGGCCGACCAGGTCAGGACCGCGTAGCCGTCCTCGGCGAGGTTCTCGGCCTGTTGACGTACGTCGTTCTTGTTGCCGCCGAAGCCGTGGGCGAGGAGCACGGCGGGGTGCCGTCCGGCGGTGGTGGGGGTGAAGTACGAGGTGTCGATGCGGACGCCGTCGATCGACATGGTCCGGTCGGTCCGGTGTGCCGGGGTCTTCTCGTCCGAGGCGACGGCCGTCCACGTTCCCGCTGCCGCGAGTACGGCGATGGCGGCGCCGGCTGCGAGTGCGCGGCGCGGCCTTCGCAGTAGGTCTCGCGGGGTGGGGAGTCGAAGATCCATGCGTTCAACCGTACGGGGCGTCTCTGACAGTTTGAGGGGACCCCGGGGTGAACGTGCGGACCTTCTCTGGGAGTACGGGGTGGTTTTGTCGTACCGCGAGTGGTGTACGGGGGAGGGGGTGGGAGCTTCTGTGGATTGCCGGGTGCGGGCTGGATGTGGCTGGTCGCGCAGTTCCCCGCGCCCCTTACGCCAGTTGATCCTCGGGGAGTGAGATCAGCCACCGTGTCTCCCTGCGCGGTCGCAAGTACAGCGCCCAGTACACCGTTGCCGCTGCCGTGATTCCGCCTGTCCACAGCAGGTAGGACACCTCCTGTTGGCTCAGGATGTATGCCAGGACCGCGATCAGGAGCAGAGGTACCGCGGGCCAGAGGGGCATCCGCCAGGCCGGGGTGTGTTTGTGGGAGCCGCGGCGGGACAGCAGCGCGGCTGTCGCGACCAAGAGGTACATGCCTGTCACCGAGACGCCTGTTACGCCGTACAGGGTGTCCAGGTTGACGAAGCAGAGCAGGGCGCCCGGGATGCCTACGGCCAGGGTGGCTATCCAGGGGGAGCCGAAGCGGCCGAGTTTCGAGAAGACCGTGTTGATCGGGGCGGGCCAGGCCTTGTCGCGGGCCGAGGCGTACAGGACGCGGGAGTTCTGGATGACCATGACGATGCCCGCGTTGATGATCGCGAGGGCCACGCAGAGGCTGACGAAGGTGCCGACGGCGGAGTTGGACCAGGCCGTCACCATGCCGCTGATGTCACCGCCGGAGAGGGCCGAGAGGTCGGACGCGCCCATCGTGATCGCGATCACCGGGACCAGGATGATCACCGACGAGATCGCGAGGGTGGCCAGGACCGTGCGGGCCACGTTGCGGCGCGGGTTCTCCAGCTCCTCGGAGAGGTAGACCGCCGTCGAGAAGCCCTGCGTGACGAACAGGGCGATCGCCAGGCCCGACACGACCAGCATCGCCGTCACCGTGTCCTTGTGACCGCCCGCGCCCGCCACCTGCATCGACACCAGGCTGCCCGCGCCCCGCTCGCTGTGTGCGAAGCCCAGGACCGCCACGACCGCCGCCGCGATGACCTCCAGGACCAGGAAGACGCCGGTGATCCAGGCGTTGGCGCGCAGGTCGAGCAGGCCGGCCAGGGTGGCGAGCAGCATCACTCCCGCGCCGGCGATCGACGGGTTCAGGTGCACCACCGGCGCCAGGTAGTCCGCCGTGCCCATCGCTATCACCGGCGGCACGATCATGACCACCAGCAGGGACAGTACGAAGACCAGCCAGCCCGCCAGTCGGCCCGCCAGCGTCGAGACCATCGCGTACTCGCCGCCCGCGCTGGGGACGAGGGTGCCCAGCTCCGAGTAGCAGAACGCCACGGCGATGCAGAGGACCGAGCCGATCGCGATCGTCAGGGCGGTGGCGGTGCCCAGGGTGCCGAAGAGGTCGGGGACCACCACGAAGAGCGTGGAGGCGGGGGTGACGCAGGAGAGCGTGAGGAGGGTGCCGCCGACGATGCCGATGGAACGCCGTAGTCCTGGAGCAGGGGCCGTGGTGGACTCGGCCAGGGGCGGGTGAAGCGTGTCGGTCATTCGGCGGTTCCGATCGGCTCGGGCGGATGCCTCCGGCAGCTGGGGCGTGCTGCATGGAACCCCGACGAAAACCAACACGTCAATGGCCCTTCACCTACGGATTTCGTAGATGAAGGGCCATTGACGTGTCGTATGCGTCAGAAACAGGCTGTTGCCGCTGCGCTTCCGCGCCCTACTGGAATCGCAGGGCGCGGGCGGAAAAAATCCGTCAGTGGTTGCGTGGGAAGCCCAGGTCGACGCCGGTGGGGGCGTCGGCGGGGTCGGGCCAGCGGGTGGTGACGACCTTGCCTCGGGTGTAGAAGTGCGTGCCGTCGTTGCCGTAGATGTGGTGGTCGCCGAAGAGGGAGTCCTTCCAGCCGCCGAAGCTGTGGTAGCCGACGGGGACCGGGATGGGCACGTTGACGCCGACCATGCCGGCCTCGATCTCCAGCTGGAAGCGGCGGGCCGCGCCGCCGTCCCGGGTGAAGATCGCGGTGCCGTTGCCGAACGGCGAGCTGTTGATCAGCGCCACGCCCTCGTCGTACGTCTCCACGCGCAGCACGCACAGGACCGGGCCGAAGATCTCGTCCTGGTAGGCCTTCGCGGTGGTCGGCACCTTGTCGAGGAGGGAGATGCCGATCCAGTGGCCGTCCTCGAAGCCCTCCACCGTGTGGCCGGTGCCGTCCAGGACCACCTCGGCGCCTTCGGCCGCCGCGCCGGTGACGTAGGAGGCGACCTTGTCGCGGTGGACCTTCGTGATGAGCGGGCCCATCTCGCTGGTGGGGTCGTTGCCGGGGCCGATCTTGATCTTCTCGGCGCGTTCGCGGATCTTGTCGACGAGTTCGTCGCCGATGGAGCCGACCGCGACGACCGCGGAGATGGCCATGCAGCGCTCGCCCGCCGAGCCGTAGGCCGCGGACACGGCCGCGTCGGCCGCCGCGTCCAGGTCGGCGTCCGGGAGGACGAGCATGTGGTTCTTGGCGCCGCCCAGGGCCTGCACGCGCTTGTGGTTGGCGGCGGCGGTGGTGTGGATGTAGCGGGCGATGGGGGTCGAGCCGACGAAGGAGACGGCCTTGACGTCCGGGTGTTCCAGGAGGCGGTCGACGGCCACCTTGTCTCCGTGGACGACGTTGAAGACGCCGTCGGGCAGGCCCGCCTCGGCGAGGAGTTCGGCGATCTTGATCGATGCCGAGGGGTCCTTCTCGCTCGGCTTGAGGACGAAGGTGTTGCCGGTCGCGATGGCGATGGGGAACATCCACATCGGGACCATCGCGGGGAAGTTGAAGGGCGTGATGCCGGCCACGACGCCCAGGGGCTGGCGGATGGAGGAGACGTCGACGCGGCTGGCGACCTCGGTCGACAGCTCACCCTTGAGCTGCACGGTGATCCCGCAGGCGAGGTCGACGATCTCCAGGCCGCGGGCGACCTCGCCCAGCGCGTCGGAGTGGACCTTGCCGTGCTCGGCGGTGATCAGCTCGGCGATCGCGTCCCGGTTGGCCTCCAGCAGCGCCCGGAACCTGAACAGGATCGTGGTGCGCTTGGCGAGCGAGGAGGTGCCCCAGGTCGCGTACGCGTCCTTGGCCGCGGCCACCGCCGCGTCCACCTCCTCGACCGACGCGAACGCGACGTTCGTGGTGACCGCGCCGGTCGCCGGGTCGGTCACCGGCCCGTAGGTGCCCGACGCGCCTTCGACGGTCTTGCCGCCGATCCAGTGGTTGACGATCTTCGTCATGCCCAGATGCTCCTTCACAGATGGCGGCGTCGGGTGGAGACGTGCCGTTCGTACAGCTCACGTGCCTTGACCGCGGACGCGCGCGTCGCGGTCTCGGCCACAGGAACATCCCACCAGGCCTGCGCCGGAGGCGCGCCCGACACTGTGTCTGCGGTTTGCGTCTCGACGTAGACACATGTGGGAGTGTCGGCGGCCCGGGCCTCGGCGAGTGCCGTGCGCAGGTCCGCCACGGTCTTGGCGCGCAGGACGCGCATGCCCAGGCTGGCCACGTTGGCGGCGAGGTCGACGGGCAGCGGGGGGCCGGTGAAGGTGCCGTCGTCCGCCGGGTAGCGGTAGGCGGTGCCGAAGCGCTCGGCGCCCACCGACTCCGACAGGCCGCCGATGGACGCGTATCCGTGGTTCTGGATCAGGAGCAGCTTGATCGCGATGCCCTCCTGTACGGCGGTCACGATCTCGGTCGGCATCATCAGGTACGTGCCGTCGCCGACCAGCGCCCAGACGTTGCGGTCGGGGGCGGCCAGCTTGACGCCGATCGCGGCCGGGATCTCGTAGCCCATGCAGGAGTAGCCGTACTCCAGGTGGTACTGGTCCCGTGAGCGGGTGCGCCACATCTTGTGCAGGTCGCCGGGGAGCGAGCCGGCCGCGTTGATGATCACGTCCGTCTCGTCGACGAGGGCGTCCAGGGCGCCGACGACCTGCGGCTGGGTGGGCCGGATGTCCGGCTCCTCGGCCTCGTAGCAGGCGTCGATCCGCTGCTCCCAGCGCTCCTTGTCCTCGGTGTACTCGGCGGCGTAGGAGTCGGCGACGCGGTGCTCGTGCAGGGCGAGGGCCTGGGTGAGTTCGGTCAGGCCGGAGCGGGCGTCCGCGATCAGCGGGGTGCCGGCGAGCTTGTGGCCGTCGTAGGGCGCGATGTTGAGGTTGAGGAAGCGGACGCCGTCGCCCGCGAAGAGGGTGCCGGAGCCGGTGGTGAAGTCGGTGTAGCGGGTGCCGACGCCGATCACCAGGTCGGCGGTGCGGGCGAGTTCGTCGGCGGTCGCCGTGCCGGTGTGGCCGATGCCGCCGACGTCCTGCGGGTGGTCCCAGCGCAGGGAGCCCTTGCCGGCCTGGGTGGAGGCGACCGGTATGCGGGTGGCCGCCGCGAACTCGGCGAGGGTGTCCTCGGCGCGGCTGTGGTGCACTCCCCCGCCGGCGACGACGAGCGGGCGGCGGGCGGACCTGATCTGCCGTACGGCTTCGGCGAGTTCGGCCGGGTCGGCGGCCGGACGGCGTACCACCCAGGTGCGTTCGGCGAAGAACTCGTCCGGCCAGTCGTGGGCCTCGGCCTGAACGTCCTGCGGGAGCGCGAGAGTTACCGCTCCCGTCTCCACCGGGTCGGTCAGTACGCGCATCGCCTGAAGGGCGGCCGGGATCAGCTGCTCGGGGCGGTTGATCCGGTCGAAGTACCGGGACACCGGGCGCAGGCTGTCGTTGACCGACACATCGCCCGCGTACGGGACTTCGAGCTGCTGGAGCACCGGGTCGGCGGGTCGGGCGGCGAAGACGTCGCCGGGCAGCAGCAGGACCGGGAGGTGGTTGATCGTGGCGAGGGCGGCGCCGGTGACCAGGTTGGTGGCGCCGGGGCCGATGGAGGTCGTCACGGCGTGGGTGGAGAGGCGGCCCGACTGACGCGCGTAGCCGACGGCCGCGTGCACCATGGCCTGTTCGTTGCGGCCCTGGTGGTAGGGCATGTCGTCGGCGTACTCGATGAGTGCCTGGCCGATCCCGGCCACGTTGCCGTGGCCGAAGATGCCCCAGGTCGCGCCGATCAGCCGCTGCCGGGTGCCGTCCCGCTCGGTGAACTGGGCGGCCAGGAACCGCACCAGCGCCTGCGCGACCGTGAGCCTCGTCGTCGAGGTCATCGGTAACCCTCCGTGTGCTCGGGGTGGAAGCAGATCCGCCACTCCCGCGTCTCACCCGGCCCCGCCATGACATTGAGGTAATACATGTCGTGACCGGGCTGGGCGATGGACGGGCCGTGCCATCCATTGGGGACGAGGACGGCGTCGCCGGAGCGGACCTCCGCGAGGACGTCGGATCCGCCCTCACGGGAGGGAGATACGCGCTGATAGCCGAAACCGTTCGGGCCGTCGATCTCGAACCAGTAGATCTCCTCCAACTCGGCTTCCACACCGGGCCGGTGCTCGTCGTGCTTGTGCGGCGGATACGAGGACCAGTTGCCGCCGGGTGTGATCACCTCGACGGCGATCAGCTTGTCGCACTCGAAGGCGTCGGCTGAGGCGAAGTTGCGGACGTGCCGCACCTGCGTGCCGCTGCCACGCTCTTCGACGGGGACCTCCGGCGCGGGGCCGTAGCGGGCGGGGAGTCGTCGCTCGCACTTCGCTCCTGCCAGGGCGAAGCGGCCTCCCGCGCCGGAGGCGATCTGGACCTGGGCGTCCCGGGGTACGTACGCGAAGTCCGTGACGGACGCGAACACGCTTTCCCTGCCCAGGAGTTGAAACACATCGGTACCCATTTGCACCGTACATCCGCCCTGCAGCGGAAGCACGATCCACTCGCTGTCGCCGGTGGTGAAGGTGTGCGTGCCGCCCGCGCCCAACTCGACGATCCGCAGCCCGCTGTACTCCCAGCCGGCCCGCTTGGGGTCGACGTCGAACACATAGTTGGCGTCGGCGGTGGAGCCGCGCGGAATGTACAGCCTGTTGCCGGTCATACGGCCCTCACAGCAGTCCTACGGCGGTGTCCACGGCGGCGGCCACGTCGCCGTCCGCCGGATACAGCAGCGAACGGCCCACCACCAGGCCCCGCACGGTGGGCAGTTGGAGGGCGCCGCGCCACTTCTCGTACGCCCCGTCCTGGTCGTCGCCGACCTCGCCGCCGAGCAGCACGGCGGGCAGCGTCGACGTCTCCATGACCTCGGCCATGTCGTCGGGGTTCTCGGTGACGGGGAGCTTGAGCCAGGTGTAGGCCGAAGTGCCGCCCAGGCCCGAGGAGATGGCGATGGACTTGATGACGGCCTCGGCGGAGAGGTCGTTCTTCAGTCTGCCCTCGTCGGTGCGGCGGCTGATGAACGGCTCGACGAACAGCGGGAGTCGGCGCGCGGCCATGTCGTCGATCGCGCGGGCGGTGGACTCCAGGGTGGTGAGCGAGCCCGGGTCGTCGTAGTCGATGCGCAGCAGCAGCTTGCCCGCGTCGAAGCCGAGCCGTTCGATGTCCTCGGCGCGGTGGCCGGTGAAGCGGTCGTCGAGTTCGAAGCTGGCGCCCTGGAGACCGCCGCGGTTCATCGAGCCCATGACGACCTTGTCGTCCAGGGCGCCGAGCAGCAGCAGGTCGTCCAGGATGTCGGCGGTGGCGAGGACGCCGTCGACGCCGGGGCGGGAGAGCGCCAGGCAGAGGCGTTCCAGCAGGTCGGCGCGGTTGGCCATGGCGAACTTGCGGTCGCCGACGCCGAGCGCGCCGCGGGCCGGGTGGTCGGCGGCGACGATCATCAGCCGGCCGGAGTCGCCCAGCAGCGGGCGGCGGACCCGGCGGGCGGCGGCCTCCGCGACGGCCTCGGGGCGGTGGGCGCGCAGCCGGACGAGTTCGGCGACGTCGACCTGCGGGGGCGTGGCAGCGCGCGCCGGTCCCGCGGTCATGCCGAGGCATCCCGTGCCCGCGGTCTCGTCGTCGAACCCGTCGTCGCCCCCGCGGACGCGACCCGCCCTCACAGCACCGCTCCGGCCTTGAGGGCGGCGTCGATCTCGTCGGTGGTCGGCATCGCCGAGGAGCATTCCAGGCGGGAGGCGACGATCGCGCCGGCCGCGTTGGCGTGCCGCATGATCGTCTCCAGGTCCCAGCCCTCCAGCAGGCCGTGGCAGAGGGTGCCGCCGAACGCGTCACCGGCGCCGAGTCCGTTGAGGACGGTCACCGGGAGGGGTGGCACCTCGGCCGACTCGCCCTTGCTGTTGACGGCGAGGACGCCCTTGGGGCCCTGCTTGACGACCGCCAGTTCGACACCCGCGTCCAGCAACGCCTGCGCGGCCGCCCGCGGTTCACGCACTCCGGTGGCGACCTCCACCTCGTCGAGGTTGCCGACCGCGACGGTGGTGTGGCGCAGGGCCTCCTCGTAGAAGGGGCGGGCCGAGTCCGGGTCCTTCCAGAACATGGGGCGCCAGTCGAGGTCGAAGACCGTCGTACCCGCCTTGGCCCGGTGGGCGAGCGCCGCCAGCGTCGCCGTACGGCTCGGCTCCTCGCTCAGGCCGGTGCCGGTGACCCAGAAGATGCGGGCGTCGCGGATGGCGTCGAGGTCGAGCTCGTGGGCGTCGATCTCCAGGTCGGGGGCCTTGGGCTGCCGGTAGAAGTACAGCGGGAAGTCGTCCGGCGGGAAGACCTCGCAGAAGGTGACCGGGGTGGGCAGACCGGGGACCGGGGTCACCCAGCGGTCGTCGACGCCGAAGCCCTGGAGGGCCTCGTGCAGGTAGACGCCGAAGGGGTCGTCGCCGGTGCGGGTGATCACCGCGCTGTTCCGGCCGAGCCGGGCCGCGGCGACCGCGACGTTCGTCGCCGAACCGCCGAGGAACTTGCCGAAAGTGGTCACCTGCGGGAGCGGAACGCCGGTCTGCAGCGGATACAGATCGACACCGATCCGTCCCATGGTGATCAGGTCGTACGCCATCGGCTTCCCTTCGTCACGGCTCTCCTCCGGTTTGTAGCCCCGGAGCCGGAGCCCTGTCAATGTTTTGTCCGGACATTCGGACGAGTCATCGACAGCGCTTGCCGTTCGGCCGGAAAGGGAGGTGCGGGCAGAGGGACGGACACCCGTGTCAATGCGCCGCGCCCGCGAGCCCGCGTGCGCCTTTGCTGTACTCGTGTCACAAACGCCCCCTCCGTGTCACACATGTCGCGTGTACGCGGGTTCTGCGTCACACCCCGCGCACAGACACTGCCCAGCCATCACTCTGCGTCGTTGAGCGGGCACAGGCTTTGTGATCGCCAGCGCAGCGCCCGGCTCCCCCGACGGCCGTTCCCGGCCGCCCCCGCGGTGCGCGCAGGGAGGTGCGTTTCATGACCGACCGACGGCTGTGGTCGTACAAGGAGATCGCCGCACACATCAAGGTGCAGCCGGACACCGTGCGGTCCTACCGCAAGCACGGTCTGCTGCCCCCGCCCGACCACGTCGAGGGCGGCAAGCCCTACTGGTACGCCGACACGGTCCGCACCTGGGTCGCCTCCCGGCCCGGCAACCGCGGCCGCAGAGAGGACTGAGCCGAGGAGGAGACGGCCGGGAAAATGAGCTGTGCCCCACCTGGTCGGTGGGGCACAGTCGTCCCCGTGACCGACTTCCCCGTGACCGACTTCTCCGTCAAACCCGTGCTGACCGGCGAAAGGACCGTGCTGCGGCCCTTCACCGCGGCCGACGCTGACGGCATCTGGGAGATCGTCCAGGACCCCGAGGTCGTCCGGTTCACCTTCGAGCCCTCCACCGACCTCACCCCGGAACGCCTGCGCTCCTGGTACGGCTCCCGGGCCGACGCCCCCGACCGGCTGGATCTCGCCGTCACCGACCCCGCCACCGGCGAACTCCTCGGCGAGGTCGTCCTGTACGAGTGGGATCCGGCGGCGCGCAGTTGTACGTTCCGTACGCTGATCGGACCCCGGGGGCGCGGCCGGGGCATCGGCACCGAGGCCACCCGGCTCATCGTCGGCCACGGCTTCGAACAACTGGGCCTGCACCGCATCGAGTTGGAGGTCTACGGCACCAACCACCGGGCCCTGCGCGTCTACGAGAAGGTCGGCTTCGTCGTCGAGGGTGTGCGTCGGGAGGCCTCGCTGCGGGACGGCGAGTGGGTCGACGCGATCCTCATGGGCCTCCTCGACCGGGAGTGGACCGCGCGCCATCGCGTCGAGAGCAGCTCCACCAATGGCCTCGACGACCACCCCGGCAGCGGTCTCGACGGCCTCAACGCCCGCGGCTCCACGGCTCGATGACCGTCACGCCCGCTCCCGGCGCCGTCCCCATCGCGGCCAACGCGTCCGGAGTGGCGTCCAGCGTGATCGTCGACGTCACCAGGAGGTCGGGGCGCAGGGCACCGGCGCGGACCAGCTCCAGCATCGGCGGGTAGGTGTGCGCGGCCATGCCGTGGCTGCCGAGGAGTTCCAGCTCCAGGGCGATCGCGCGGGCCATGGGGACGGGGGTCGTGCCGTCGGCCGACGGGAGCAGGCCGACCTGGATGTGCCGGCCGCGCCGCCGCAGACCGTTCACCGAGGCGGCGCAGGTGATCGGTGAGCCCAGGGCGTCGAGGGACAGGTGGGCTCCCCCGCCGGTCAGTTCACGGATCGCGGCGGCCGGATCGGCGGTGCGCCCGGCGTCCACGGACTCCGCCGCGCCGAACTTCCGCGCCAGGTCCAACGCCCCCGGCGACACGTCCACGGCCACGACCCGCGCCCCCGCGGCCGCCGCGATCATCACCGCGGACAGGCCCACGCCCCCGCACCCGTGCACGGCGACCCACTCCCCCGCCGCGACCCTGCCCTGCTGCACCACCGCCCGGAAAGCCGTGGCGAACCGGCAGCCGAGCGCTGCCGCGGTGGCGGACGACAACTCGTCGGGTACGGCGACCAGGTTCACGTCGGCGTGGTCAAGGGCCACGTACTCGGCGAACGAACCCCAGTGCGTGAAGCCGGGTTGGGTCTGCCGTTCGCAGACCTGCTGGTCGCCGGCCATGCATGCCGCGCAGCTTCCGCAGGCGCACACGAAGGGGACGGTGACCCGGTCGCCGGGGTGCCAGTCGTGCACCCCGGCGCCGGTCTCCTCGATCACGCCGGCGAGTTCGTGGCCCGGCACGTGGGGCAGGGTGATGTCCGGGTCGTGGCCCTGCCAGCCGTGCCAGTCGCTTCGGCAGAGGCCGGTGGCTTCTACCCGGACGACCACTCCGTGGTCTGCGGGGCGGGGGGCTGGTACGTCGCGTACTTCGGCGGGTTCACCGTAGTGCTCGAATACCACCGCTCTCATGTGGACTCCCATCGCCGTCGCGGTCTGCGGGCTCGTCGTGGCTGGTCGCGTTCCCCGCGCCCCTGAGCCTCTGACCCTCACCTTCGCTCAGGCCGAACCGTTCATGGAAGCGCCGCAACGGGCCCGGCGCCCACCAGGTCGCCTTCCCCGTCAGTCTCATCACCGCCGGTACCAGCAGGCCTCGCACGATCATCGCGTCCATCAGGACGGCGAGGGCGATGCCCAGGCCCAGCATCTTGGTGTTGGTCACTCGGGAGGTGCCGATGGCGACCATGACGACCGCCAGGATGACCGCCGCCGCCGTGATCAGGCCGCCCGTGCGCTGGAGTCCGTGCCGTACCGCCTCGTTGTGGTCGCCCGTTCTGTCGTACTCCTCCTTGATGCGGGAGAGCAGGAAGACGCCGTAGTCCATGGAGAGGCCGAAGGCCACGCAGAACATCAGGACCGGCAGGGTCGTCTCGATGGAGCCGGTGCTGGTGAAGCCGAGCAGGCCGGAGAGGTGGCCGTCCTGGAAGACCCAGACCACCGCGCCGAACATGGCCGACAGACTGAGGGCGTTGAGCACCACCGCCTGGATCGGTATCAGCACGCTGCCGGTGAGCAGGAAGACCAGGAACAGGGTGACCACCGCGATGAAGCCGGCCGCCCAGGGCAGGCGCTCCGCTATCGCGTGCTTGGAGTCGACGAGCACGGCCGCGGTGCCGGTCACCTTGGTGTCGAAGGGGGCGTCCGTGGCGCGCAGGTCGCCGACCAGGCGCTGCGCGTCGTCGCCGACGGCCTCGCCCTTCGGCGTCACGGTGAAGTACGCGGAGTCGCCCTTCACCAGCGGGCCGTCGACGCGCACCACCTCGGGCAGCGCGGCCAACCGGTCCTTGTAGGCGGTGTACTGCGCCGGGGTCGCCCTGCCCTCTGCGAGGACTTCGAGGCCGCCGCCGGGGCTGCCCGGGAAGCCGTCCCGGATGTGCTGCTGGACGACGTGCGACTCGGAGGTCGAGGGCAGCTGGCGGTCGTCCGCCGTGCCGAACTTGACGCTCAGGAACGGCAGTCCGAGCAGGACCAGCACGGCCGTCGTGGCCAGGGCGAAGAAGGGGGCCCGGCGCATGACGAGGGTCGCCAGACGCGCCCAGGCCCTGCCCTTCTCGCCGGAGCCGGCCGGAGCGGAGGCTGAGGCGGCCTCGGTGGCAGCGGGCCCGGACCGGCGCCGGCGGAACAGGCGGCGCAGATCCAGGGCGTCGACCCGGTGGCCCAGCAGGATCAGGGCCGCCGGGAGCAGGATCAGGGCGGCCGCCGCCGCCAGCAGGACCACCGCGATGCCGGCGTAGGCGAAGGAGCGCAGGAAGTACTGCGGGAAGACCAGCATCGCCGCCAGGGAGACCGCGACCGTGAGGGCCGAGAAGAGGACCGTCCGGCCGGCCGTGCGCAGGGTGGTGCCGACGGCCTGCAACGGCTCGGCGCCGCCGGACAGTTCCTCTCTGAAGCGGCGGACGATGAAGAGCGCGTAGTCGACCGCGAGGCCGAGGCCCAGGGCCGTGGTGAGGTTGATCGCGAAGACGGACACGTCGGTGAGCTCGGTGAGTCCGCGCAGTACCGCGTTCGTACCGAGGATCGCGACGATGCCGATGCCGAGCGGGAGCAGGGCGGCGACGGCGCTGCCGAAGACCATCACCAGCAGGACGAGCGTCACCGGCAGGGCGATCAGCTCGGCGCGGGCCAGGTCCTCCTTGATGATCGTCTGCATCTCGTGCCGGACCGCGACGATGCCGCCGACCTTCACTTCCACCGGGCCGTGCGTCCCCCTGAAGTGGGGCGCCATGCGGTCGAGGGTGTCGCTCATCGTGCCCTCGTCGCCGGTGATGCGGGCGGCGATCAGCGCCTCGTGGCCGTCCTTCGCGCGCAGGGAAGGCGCCGTCGCGGCATCGGCCTGCCAGTAGGAGCCGACGCCGGTCACGCCCGGCTCGGCGGCGAGGCGGGCGGTGAGGCTCCTGGCCTCGGCGGCGACCGCGGGGGCGTCGACGGAGGCGCTGCCCGAGTCGAGCAGGAGCAGGAAGTTGGGCTGGGAGTCCGGGAACTCGCGCTCCAGGGCCTTGGTCGCGTACGTGGACTGGGCGTCCGGGTCCTCCCAGCCGCCGCTGCCCAGGCGGTCGGCGACCCCGCTGCCCGCCACCACGGCGAGGGCGGTGATCACCAGGGCCACCAGCAGCGACAGCCGTGGCCGGGCGGTAACGAAGCGGGTCCAGCCACCGAGCCTCGGCGGCTCGTTCGGCGGCTTGTTGACTTCGGTCATCGTGCGGTGTCCCCTTCACCGTGGAAAACCCGTGGAAGCCATAGACTGGCAAACACGAGAGATCGCTCGCGTTTCTCCAGAATGCGAGCGACCGCTCGTGTTTGTCAATGGCGTTCGGAGACTTGGGGACAACGCATGCCCGACACCTCGCCGACCGATCAGCCGCGCCGTCGCCAGGCCCGCGGTGAGCGCCGTATCGCCCAGCTCCTCGAAGCCGCCACCACCGTCTTCTCCACCACCGGCTACACGGCCGCCAGCACCAACGCCATCGCCCGTGAGGCCGGCGTCTCCCCGGGCACGCTCTACCAGTTCTTCCCGAACAAGGAAGCGATCGCGATCGAGCTGAGCCGGCGGCTCATGCACGAGATGCGGGAGATGTACGGCGAGGCGCTCGCCCCGGTCGATCCCGAGGACACGCTGGAGGAGATCGTGGGCGGCGCCGTCGACCGGTTCATCGCCTTCAACTGCGATCACCCCGTGTTCTTCTCGCTCCTGCACGGCCCGGACGTCCCGGGCACGCTCGACGTGGAGCACGAAGCGCTGCACGCCGCGCTGCTGGGCCGGGTGGAGGCCCTGATCGCGAGCCTCCTGCCCGAGGCGCCCGCCGCCGACGTCACCCGCACCGCGCAGGTCTGCCTCGGCACGTACAAGGCGGGTCTCGAACTGGTCCTCTCGCACACGGGCGCCGAGCGGGACGCCTACATCCAGGAGATCAAGAACGTGCTGACCCGCTACCTGGAACCCCTGGTCGGCGACCGTCTCGGCCGCCCCTCCGACAGGACGGCGACGGCCCGCTCGTAGCCCGCCCAGCCCAGCGCGTCCGGACCGGACGCGACGACCGGCGGGATCTCCCGAAGAGGTCGAGCGCGACCGGCAGCCCCGGCCGATCCCGTACGCCCGCGGCGGTGCGGACACCCCGCCGGACATGTTCAGGGGCGGATTCCCGGACTGCGGCACAGCGCGCGGCTACCTAAAGTGCGGACAAAACGCCCGTACGCCGCCGACCTGTGCCGAGCCCATCGCCAGAGGGGACCCGCCGTGACCCACTCGACGCCGCCGCCCGACGCCTCCCGGGCCCGCATCCCCGGACCGCAGCAACCGCCGCCGACGTACCCGCAGATCCGGACGGGACTGTGGAAGCGGTGCCTGGGCGGCGGGCTCGCGCTGTGGATGCTGACCGCGCTGGTCACGTACGCGACGAGGAACACGACGCTGCTGCCGACCCTGATCCTGCTCGGCAGCTTCCTGGTGCCGGTCACCTTCGTGCTGTGGGCGTACGAGCGGCACGGCCGCGACCTGGGCGTCAGCGTGATCCTCGGCTGCTTCCTGACCGGCGGCACGCTCGGCGTGCTGGGCGCCTCGGTGATGGAGTACTACCTGCTGCACCCCTCGTTCTGGATGTTCGTCGGCGTCGGGCTGATCGAGGAGGCGATGAAGCTGGGCGCGCTGATGTTCGTGCTGCGCCGGCAGGTGCGGATCCGCGGGATGCGGTCGGGGCTCGTGCTCGGCGCGACCGTCGGCTTCGGCTTCGCGGCCCTGGAGAGCGCCGGGTACGCCTTCAACGCGGCCGTCTCCACCCAGGGCATCGATCTGCGCGCCCTGCTGGAGACCGAGATCCTGCGCGGGGTGCTCGCGCCCTTCGGGCACGGTCTGTGGACGGCGATCGCGGGCGGTGTCCTGCTCTCCTACCGTCGCCCGAACGGGCGCTTCCAGTTCATCGGCCCGGTGTTCGGCGCGTACCTCGGTGTCTCCCTGCTGCACGCCCTGTGGGACTCGACGCACGGCATCGCGATCTGGCTGGTGGCCCGGCTCGCGGGCACCGGAGTGGAGAAGCAGCTCTTCGCCCAGGGGTACATTCCGCGGCCGACCGAGCAGCAGGAGCACCTTTTCACGTTGTTCTCGGTGGGCGGGATGGTGCTGGTGTCGCTGCTCGCCATCTCCTGGGCGCGGTCGCTGGCCCGCCGTGATCCCTCTTGGAGAAATACCCCCTAGGGGTATAGTGTGAGGGTCGATGGGCCCCCACGGGCCTCCTCGACCCCACACGCCTCGATGAGGAGAACGACATGACCGCCCACACCGACACCCCGGGAACCGTCACCACCGTCTACCAGGTGACCGGGATGAGCTGCGGACACTGCGAGGGCTCCGTCTCCGGCGAGATCTCCGAACTCCCCGGCGTGACCTCGGTGAAGGCCGTCGCCTCGACCGGTGAGGTCACCGTCGTCTCCGAGCGCCCGCTCGACGAGGCGGCCGTGCGCGCGGCGGTCGACGAGGCCGGCTTCGAGCTCGCCGGCCAGATCTGAAGCGGCGTCGGCACCACAGTTCTGCTCTCCGACCGGGCCGTGCCGACCAGCTGATACTGGCTCCGCACGGCCTGGTCCGATGTCTGGAGTCCGGACATGACCAGTACCACCGCAGAGACACCCGTAGCCGCCTCTGAAGCGGCCGAGGTCGAGCTGCTCATCGGCGGGATGACCTGCGCCTCCTGCGCGGCCCGCGTCGAGAAGAAGCTCAACCGCATGGACGGCGTGACCGCCACGGTGAACTACGCGACAGAGAAGGCGAAGGTCAGCTACCCGGCGGGAATCCAGGTCGCCGACCTGATCGCGACCGTGGTGAGGACCGGGTACTCGGCCGAAGAACCGCCTCCGCCGCAGCCGCCCGCCTCGACACCCGGGGAGACGGCCGACGAGGATCCCGAACTCGCCGCCCACCGCGAGCGGTTCACCGTCTCCGCCCTGCTCGCCGTCCCCGTGATCCTGCTGTCGATGATCCCGGCCCTGCAGTTCGACAACTGGCAGTGGCTCGCGCTCACCCTCGCCGCGCCCGTGGTCGTCTGGGGCGGACTGCCCTTCCACAAGGCCGCGTTCACCAACGCCCGGCACGGCGCCGCCACCATGGACACCCTCGTCTCGGTCGGCACGCTGGCGGCGTTCGGCTGGTCGGTGTGGGCGCTGTTCTGGGGCGACGCGGGCATGACCGGCATGCACGACGAGTTCCGCCTCACCGTCTCCCGCGCGGACGGCGCCTCGACGATCTACCTCGAAGTGGCCGCGGGAGTGGTCGCGTTCATCCTGCTGGGCCGTTATCTGGAGGCCCGCTCCAAGCGGCGGGCGGGCGCTGCGCTCAGGGCGCTGATGGAGCTGGGCGCCAAGGACGTGTCCGTGCTGCGGGGCGGGCGCGAGGTCCTGATCCCGGTCGCTCAACTGGCCGTCGGCGACCGCTTCGTCGTACGCCCCGGGGAGAAGATCGCCACCGACGGCACCGTCGTGGAGGGCGCGTCCGCCGTGGACGCGGCCCTGCTGACCGGTGAGTCGGTGCCGGTGGACGTACAGGCCGGCTCGGCCGTCACCGGCGCGACCGTGAACGTCGGCGGGCGGCTGGTCGTCGAGGCCACCCGGGTCGGCGCCGACACCCAACTCGCGCGGATGGCGCGGTTGGTGGAGGACGCGCAGAACGGCAAGGCGGAGGTGCAGCGCCTGGCCGACCGGATCTCGGCGGTGTTCGTGCCCGCCGTCATCGTGATCGCGCTCGGCACCTTCGGGGTGTGGCTCGGCGTCACCGGCGACACGGTGGCCGCGTACACCGCGGCCGTGGCGGTACTGATCATCGCCTGCCCGTGCGCGCTGGGCCTGGCCACGCCGACCGCGCTGCTGGTCGGCACGGGGCGTGGCGCGCAGCTCGGCATCCTCATCAAGGGCCCGGAGGTCCTGGAGTCCACCCGTCGTGTCGACACCGTCGTCCTGGACAAGACCGGAACGGTCACCACCGGCCGCATGACCCTTCAGGAGGTCCACGTCGCCGACGGCACCGACGAGAGCGAGCTGCTGCGGCTCGCGGGCGCCGTCGAGCACGCCTCCGAGCACCCGGTCGCCCGGGCGATCGCCGTGGGCGCCGCCGAGCGGGCCGGGGAGCTCCCGGAGGTCGAGGAGTTCACGAACGTGCCCGGTCGGGGCGTACGCGGGCGGGTGGCGGGCCGTGCGGTGGCCGTGGGCCGGCTCGCCGAGTACGCCGGGGATCTGCCACCGGAGCTGGCCCGCGCCAAGGACGCGGCCGAGCGGGGCGGTCGTACGGCCGTGGTGGTCGGCTGGGACGGGGTGGCACGCGGTGTCCTCGCCGTCGCCGACGCGGTCAAGGAGACCAGTGCGCGGGCGGTGGCCGAGCTGCGCGCGCTGGGGCTCACGCCGGTGCTGCTGACCGGGGACAACCGGGCGGTGGCCGAGGCGGTGGCGCGGGAGGTCGGCATCGAGCAGGTGATCGCGGAGGTGCTGCCCGAGGACAAGGTCGACGCGGTACGGCGGTTGCAGGGCGAGGGCCGGACCGTGGCCATGGTCGGTGACGGAGTCAACGATGCGGCGGCGCTCGCGACGGCCGATCTGGGCCTGGCGATGGGCACGGGCACGGACGCGGCGATCGAGGCGAGCGATCTGACCCTGGTGCGGGGTGACCTGCGGGTGGCCGCGGACGCGATCCGGCTGTCCAGGAGGACGCTGTCCACCATCAAGGGCAATCTGGTGTGGGCCTTCGGCTACAACGTGGCGGCACTGCCCCTGGCCGCGGCCGGTCTGTTGAATCCGATGATCGCGGGGGCCGCTATGGCCTTTTCATCCGTATTCGTGGTGACCAACAGCCTCCGCCTGCGGACGTTCCGCTGAACTGCGGGAAGGTTACCGGCGGTTAGGGCGATTCGAAGTAAGAGTCCCCCTAGAGTCGGAGGCCAGCCTCACATAAGCTCTTCACAAGGCTCGCGCATCATCCTTACGCTTGAGCCCCGGTCGCAGTATCGGGGCTCTTGCGCATCTAACGGACATTTGCAAGAGACGCAGATCACAGTGATGTGAACGTAACCATCGAAGGGGTTCGAAGGTCTAAGTTGACGATGTCAGACAGCGTCTTGGGGGGCGTTGACTGGCATCTGAGGATGTCTTGGGGGACTTCCTCAGAGATGCGTTGCCGGGGCACGTACATCGGGAAGCTTTGAGCGGCCCTCCCGAGCGTGCGCTGTCCCGGCAGATCGCACACCCAGTAGTACGACGAGTTCTGCTCGTTTTGCTCAAGCAGAACGCGTTTTGCTCAAGCAGTACCGCAGCGATTCAGGCGCTGTTCTTCACAGACGCCCGGCCGGATCCCGTGGGGGGAATCCGCACCGGGACATGGGAAGGCGCCCTGTACGCCGGCCCGTGGGGGGACCGTCGGCAGGGCGCCTTCCGCTTTTTGCCGTCCCTGTACGCCGGTGAGCGCGCCGGCGGGGATACGAGTGAGGGGGCGCCGATGAGCGACGCCCCCTCCACACCGGAAACTGTCAGCGAGCCTCGACCGGGACGAAGTCCCGCTCCACCACGCCCGTGTAGATCTGGCGCGGGCGGCCGATGCGGGAGCCCGGCTCCTTGATCATCTCGTGCCACTGGGCGATCCAGCCCGGCAGCCGGCCGAGGGCGAACAGGACCGTGAACATCTCGGTCGGGAAGCCCATGGCCCGGTAGATCAGGCCGGTGTAGAAGTCGACGTTCGGGTAGAGGCTGCGCGAGACGAAGTAGTCGTCGGAGAGCGCGTGCTCCTCCAGCTTGAGCGCGATGTCCAGCAGCTCGTCGGACTTGCCGAGGGCCGAGAGGACGTCGTGCGCGGCGGCCTTGATGATCTTGGCGCGCGGGTCGAAGTTCTTGTAGACCCGGTGGCCGAAGCCCATCAGACGGACGCCGTCCTCCTTGTTCTTCACCTTGCGGATGAAGGAGTCGACGTCGCCGCCGGAGGCCTGGATGCCCTCCAGCATCTCCAGCACGGACTGGTTGGCGCCGCCGTGCAGCGGGCCCCACAGCGCGTTGATACCGGCCGAGATGGAGGCGAACATGTTGGCCTGCGAGGAGCCGACCAGACGGACCGTGGAGGTCGAACAGTTCTGCTCGTGGTCCGCGTGCAGGATGAGCAGCTTGTCGAGCGCGGCGACGACGACCGGGTCGAGGTCGTACTCCTGGGCCGGCACCGAGAACGTCATGCGCAGGAAGTTCTCGACGTAGCCGAGGTCGTTGCGCGGGTAGACGAACGGGTGGCCGATCGACTTCTTGTACGCGTAGGCCGCGATCGTCGGAAGCTTGGCGAGCAGCCGGATCGTCGAGAGGTTCCGCTGCTTCTCGTCGAAGGGGTTGTGGCTGTCCTGGTAGAAGGTGGACAGCGCGGAGACGACCGACGACAGCATGGCCATCGGGTGGGCGTCGCGCGGGAAGCCCTTGTAGAAGTTCTTGACGTCCTCGTGGAGCAGGGTGTGCTGCGTGATCTCGTTCTTGAACGAGGAGAGCTCGTCGACCGTCGGCAGCTCGCCGTTGATCAGCAGGTAGGCGACCTCGACGAAGGTCGAACGCTCCGCCAGCTGCTCGATCGGGTAGCCGCGGTAGCGGAGGATGCCCGCCTCGCCGTCGAGGTAGGTGATGGCGGATTTATAGGCAGCGGTGTTCCCGTAACCGCTGTCCAGCGTCACCAGACCGGTCTGGGCGCGGAGCTTCCCGATGTCGAAGCCCTTGTCGCCGACGGTGCTGTTGATCACCGGGTAGGTGTACTCGCCGTCGCCGTACCGCAGTACTACAGAGTTGTCGCTCACGTCTTCCCTCACCGACGTAGTGCCTCATCTTCGAGGTTGCCCTGACTGTCTCTACCATCCCCCAATTGGCTCAGGTGAGTGCACTCGGGGTCGACCATCGGGCCTATCGGCGGCACTGAGTGCCGCCAACTTTCTCATCCTGCCCGGTTCATACCCGGACCGGAAGTGCTCTGTGACCTTCATGACTCATTTGATCGATCATTTTTTGAAATGAGCCGGAAATCGAGTGCCGTACAGCGCCGGCCCGCCGACACCGTGCGTACCGCCTGACCGATCGCCTTGCGCGAACCGACCAGCACCACCAGCTTCTTGGCCCGGGTGACCGCCGTGTAGAGCAGGTTCCGCTGGAGCATCATCCACGCGCCCGTGGTGACCGGGATGACCACGGCCGGATACTCGCTGCCCTGCGAGCGGTGGATGGTCACCGCGTACGCGTGCGCCAGTTCGTCCAGCTCGTCGAACTCGTACGGAACCTCCTCGTCCTCGTCGGTCAGCACCGTGAGGCGCTGGTCGACCGGGTCGAGCGAGGTGACAACGCCCACGGTGCCGTTGAAGACACCGTTCTTGCCCTTCTCGTAATTGTTGCGGATCTGGGTGACCTTGTCGCCGACGCGGAAGACCCGGCCGCCGAACCGCTTCTCGGGCAGCTCGGGGCGGCCGGGGGTGATCGCCTGCTGGAGCAGTCCGTTGAGGTTGCCCGCCCCCGCCGGTCCCCGGTGCATCGGCGCGAGCACCTGGACGTCCCGGCGCGGGTCGAGCCCGAACTTGGCCGGAATACGACGGGCCGCCACGTCCACGGTGAGCCGGCCGGCCTCCTCGGTGTCGTCCTCGACGAAGAGGAAGAAGTCCTTCATGCCGTCGGTGACCGGGTGCTGCCCGGAGTTGATCCGGTGCGCGTTGGTCACCACGCCCGACTGCTGGGCCTGGCGGAACACGCGGGTGAGGCGCACGGCGGGGATCGGGCCGCCGTCGGCGAGCAGATCGCGCAGCACCTCGCCGGCGCCGACGCTGGGCAGCTGGTCGACGTCCCCGACGAAGAGCAGATGGGCGCCCGGCGGGACCGCCTTGACCAGCTTGTTGGCGAGCAGCAGGTCCAGCATCGAGGCCTCGTCGACCACCACCAGGTCGGCGTCCAGCGGGCGGTCCCGGTCGTAGGCCGCGTCACCGCCGGGCTTCAGCTCGAGGAGGCGGTGCACGGTGGAGGCCTCGGCGCCGGTCAGCTCGGCCAGCCGCTTGGCGGCACGGCCGGTCGGCGCGGCGAGCACGACCTTGGCGCGCCTGGCCCGCGCCAGCTCCACGATCGAGCGCACGGTGAAGGACTTGCCGCAGCCCGGGCCGCCGGTCAGCACGGCGACCTTCTCGGTCAGCGCCAGCTTGACGGCGGCCTCCTGCTCGGGCGCGAGATCCGTGCCCGTACGCCCCTTCAGCCAGGTCAGCGCCTTGTCCCAGGCCACGTCCCGGAAGGCGGGCATCCGGTCCTGGTCGGTGCGCAGGAGGCGCAACAGCTGGGCGGCGAGGGACAGTTCGGCCCGGTGGAAGGGCACCAGGTAGACGGCGGTGACAGGGTCCGCGCCGCCGTCGGGCGCGGGGACCTTCTCCCGTACGACACCGGGCTCGCCGGAGTCCTCGTCCGGGAGGGCCAGCTCGGCGAGGCACTCGATGACCAGGCCCGTGTCGACCTGGAGGAGCTTGACCGCGTCGGCGATCAGGCGCTCCTCGGGGAGGTAGCAGTTGCCCTGGTCGGTCGCCTGGGACAGCGCGTACTGAAGGCCCGCCTTGACGCGCTCCGGGCTGTCGTGCGGGATGCCGACGGACTGGGCGATCTTGTCGGCGGTGAGGAAGCCGATGCCCCAGACGTCGGAGGCGAGCCGGTAGGGCTGATTCTTCACGACGGAGATCGAGGCGTCGCCGTACTTCTTGTAGATGCGCACGGCGATCGACGTGGAGACCTCGACGGTCTGGAGGAAGAGCATGACCTCCTTGATCGCCTTCTGCTCCTCCCAGGCGTCGGCGATCTTCTTGGTGCGCTTGGGGCCGAGCCCTGGCACCTCGATGAGCCGCTTGGGCTCCTCCTCGATGATCGTCAGGGTGTCCAGGCCGAAGTGCTGCGTGATGCGGTCGGCGAAGACCGGGCCGATGCCCTTGACCAGACCGGAGCCGAGGTAGCGCCGGATGCCCTGGACGGTGGCCGGCAGGAGCGTCGTGTAGTTCTCGACGGTGAACTGCTTGCCGTACTGCGGATGGGAGCCCCAACGCCCCTCCATCCGCAGGGACTCGCCGACCTGGGCGCCCAGGAGCGCGCCGACGACGGTGAGCAGATCGCCCGCGCCGCGGCCGGTGTCGACGCGCGCGACCGTGTAGCCGTTCTCCTCGTTGGCGTACGTGATCCGCTCCAGGACGCCTTCGAGGGTGGCGAGTCGGCGCTCGCCCGCCTGTGCAGGACTCCCCGGCTGATTGGACATGATCCGACGGTACCGGCCGGGTGTGACAGCGGGCGGGGCGTTGCCGAGGAGGAGCGGACAGGAGCCGTCCGGAACGCCCTAGGTCCCGCGCCTGCGGGTCGCGGCGAACGCGATGCCGGTCCCCGTCACTCCGTACAGGAGGAGCAGCGCGCCCTCGCGCCGCAGGCTGCGGCGTTCGACCTCCTGGGCGAACGTCAGCTGGGCGTACGTGCTCGTGCCGGTCGAGCGGCCGGTGGCGGTGTCGTAGGAGAGCGCGCAGCGGTCGCCCCTGCGCATGTGTCCCGGGGAACTCTCGCCGTGCGCGTCGAGATGGAGCCCTGGGCAGTCGGGGACGCCGTGGGCCGCGCCGGCTCTCAACAGCGACAAGGCCCCCCACAGCAGCGGCAACAGGAACAGCACGAGTAACGCGCCTCGGAGTCTCATCGCGTCACCCTAGGGCCCGCCCGGCGCATCAGGCCCGCGTCGCGGGCCCGGCCGACAATCGGGATGCGGTCCCAAAGCCGCATCCCTAGGCTCGCGTTCATGTTCACCGACGGGGTACGACTTGAGCGCCTGCGGGCCGACCACGCGCCCGCGCTGCTCGCCTTCGAGCGCGCCAACCGCGCCTACTTCGCGCGGTACATCTCGGATCGGGGTGACGCGTTCTTCCTGGAGTTCGCCACCGTCCTCGACGCGCGGCTCGCCGAACAGGACGCCGGCGTCTGCCACTTCCACGTGGTGGTCGACGAGCGGGGTGAGCTGATCGGCCGCGTCAATCTCGTGGACGTCGAGGAGGGCAGCGCCGATCTCGGCTACCGGATCGGCGAGCGCTGGGCGGGCCGGGGGGTCGCGACCGAGGCGGTGGCGCAGGTGTGCCGGCTGGCCGCCGGGGCGTACGGGCTCGGCGAGCTGATCGCGAGCACCGCGGTCGGGAACACGGGGTCCAGGACGGTCCTCGAACGGAACGGGTTCACGCTGGTGGGGGACGAGGTCGTGGCCGGGAAGCCCGGCGTGCGGTACCGGCGCCCGCTGGAGCCCTCCGAGGCGGCCGGTCCGGCCGACTGAATCGCTCCGGCACCGGCTGGGTCCCTCCGCCGCCGTCCGGAACATCACGATCCGGTCTCAGGGTCTTGTGAACCGTCGTGTAATCGATTCCAATCCTTGGTGCACGTCGATGTAATCGATTCCACGAGGAGGTGGAACGGCGATGGCGAGCATCAAGGACGTCGCCGCCGAGGCGGGGGTCTCCGTCGCCACGGTGTCGCGGGTCCTGAACGACCATCCGTCGGTCAGCGCCGACGCACGCACGCGCGTGCTGGCCGCCGTCGAAGCGCTGGGCTACCGCCCGAACGCCGTCGCCCGTTCCCTGCGCACCGACCAGACCCACACCCTCGGCCTGGTCATCAGCGACGTGATGAACCCGTACTTCACCGAACTGGCCCGCTCCGTCGAGGAGGCGGCCAGGGCGCTCGGGTACAGCGTGATCATCGGGAACGCGGACGAGCGGCCCGAGTTGCAGGACCACCACGTACGGACGCTGCTGGACCGTCGTATCGACGGGCTGCTCGTCTCCCCCACCGACGGCGGTTCGCCGCTGATCGTGGACGCCGCCCGGGCGGGGACGCCGGTGGTCTTCGTCGACCGGTGGATCCCGGGGATCGAGGTGCCCGTCGTCCGCGCGGACGGGCGGACCGCCATACGGGATCTCGTCGCGCATCTGCACGCGCTCGGGCACCGGCGGCTCGCGATCATCGCGGGCCCCGCGGCCACGACCACCGGCAGCGAGCGCGTCGAGGCCTTCCGGGAGGCCCTCGGCGAGTACGGGATCCCGCTGCCGGACGCCTACATCGGCCAGGGCGACTTCCAGGCCGAGAGCGGGCGGCGGGTCACCGAGGGGTTCCTCGACCTGCCCGAGCCGCCCGAGGTCGTGTTCGCGGCCGACAACCTGATGGCGCTCGGCGCGCTGGACGCCGTACGCGCGCGTGGGCTGCGGGTCCCCGAGGACCTCGCGCTCGCCGCGTTCGACGACATCCCCTGGTTCGTGCACACCGATCCGCCGATCACCGCGATCGCCCAGCCCACGGGCGAGTTGGGGCGGGCCGCCGTACGCGCGCTGGTCGACTCCATAGAGGGCCGGGCCCCGCGGTCCGTCACCCTTCCCGCACGTCTCGTCGTACGCCGCTCGTGCGGCGAGCCGCCGGCTTCAGCGGAGCCGGCCCCCGCAAGGAACAGGAGCCAGTCGTGAGCAACGAGGACGAGTTGCCGCGCATCAAGGACGAGTTGCTGCGCATCGAGGGCATTCGGAAGACCTTCCCCGGCGTGGTGGCGCTCGACGGCGTCGACTTCGACCTGCGCCGGGGCGAGGTGCACGTGCTGCTCGGCGAGAACGGCGCCGGCAAGAGCACGCTGATCAAGATGCTGTCGGGCGCCTACCACCCCGACGGAGGCCGGGTCCTGGTGGACGGCGAGGAGGTGCACATCCGCGGGGCGCAGGACGCCGAGCGGCTGGGCGTCGCCACCATCTACCAGGAGTTCAACCTCGTCCCCGATCTGACGGTCGCCGAGAACATCTTCCTGGGCCGGCAGCCGCGCCGCCTCGGAATGATCGACCGGAAGCGGATGGAGGCCGACGCCGAGGTGCTGCTGAAGCGCGTCGGGGTGAATGTGTCCCCACGCGCGCGTGTGCGTGAACTCGGCATCGCCCGGCTCCAGATGGTCGAGATCGCCAAGGCGCTCAGCCTGAACGCGCGCGTGCTGATCATGGACGAGCCGACCGCGGTGCTCACCTCCGAGGAGGTGGAGAAGCTCTTCGCCATCGTGCGCTCGCTGCGCGAGGACGGCGTGGGGATCGTCTTCATCACCCATCACCTGGAGGAGATCGCCGCGCTCGGCGACCGGGTCACGGTCATCCGCGACGGCAGGTCCGTCGGCCAGGTGCCCGCGACCACGGCCCAGGACGAACTCGTACGCCTCATGGTGGGCCGCTCCATCGAGCAGCAGTATCCGCGCGAACGGCCCGACGCGGGCGGCGCGTTGCTCACCGTCGAGGGGCTGACCCGGGACGGTGTCTTCCAGGACATCAGCTTCGAGGTGCGGGCCGGCGAGGTCGTCGGCATCGCCGGGCTGGTCGGTGCGGGGCGTACGGAAGTGGTGCGGGCCGTGTTCGGGGCGGATCCGTACGACAAGGGGGCCGTGAAGGTCTCCGGGGACCCGGTCCGCCGGCACGACGTCAACGCGGCGATGACCGCGGGCATCGGGCTCGTGCCCGAGGACCGCAAGGGGCAGGGGCTCGTTCTCGACCAGACCGTCGAGGAGAACCTCGGTCTTGTCACCATGCGGGCCGCCACGCACGCGGGGCTCGTCGACCTCAGGGGCCAGCGCACGGCCGCCGCGCGGATCGCCGGGCAACTGGGCGTGCGGATGGCCGGGTTGGGCCAGCAGGTGCGCACCCTGTCCGGCGGCAACCAGCAGAAGGTCGTCATCGGCAAGTGGCTGCTCGCCGACACCAAGGTGCTCATCCTCGACGAACCCACGCGCGGGATCGACGTGGGCGCGAAGGTCGAGATCTACCAGCTGATCAACCAACTCACCGCTCAGGGCGCCGCCGTCCTCATGATCTCCAGCGATCTGCCCGAGGTGCTCGGCATGAGCGACCGGGTGCTGGTGATGGTCCAGGGCCGGATCGCGGGCGAACTGACCGCCGACGAGGCCACGCAGGACGCGGTGATGTCCCTCGCCGTCAGCAACATCTCCCACGTCACTACCGAAGCGGAGGCCGACCGTGGCCACTGACACGCTCAAGAGCACCACAGGCGCCGGTGGCGCCACGAGCGGGCTGCGCCGCCTCCTGCTCGACAACGGCGCGCTCACCGCGCTCATCGTCCTCGTCATCGCCCTGTCGGCGCTGTCCGGGGACTTCCTGACCACCGACAACCTCCTCAACGTCGGCGTCCAGGCGGCCGTGACCGCCGTCCTCGCCTTCGGCGTCACCTTCGTCATCGTCTCGGCCGGCATCGACCTCTCGGTCGGCTCGGTCGCCGCCCTCTCCGCGACCGTGCTGGCCTGGAGCGCCACCCAGCACGGCGTACCGGTCGTCATCGCGGTGATCCTGGCCGTCGCGACCGGCATCGCGGCGGGCCTGGTCAACGGCTTCCTGATCGCGTACGGGAAGCTGCCGCCGTTCATCGCGACGCTCGCGATGCTGTCGGTGGCGCGCGGTCTCGCGCTGGTCGTCTCCGACGGCTCGCCGATCCCCTTCCCGGACTCGGTCTCCCACCTCGGCGACACGCTCGGCGGCTGGCTGCCGGTGCCCGTCCTGGTCATGATCGTGATGGGACTGATCGCCGCGTTCGTGCTGGGGCGGACGTACATCGGCCGCTCGATGTACGCGATCGGCGGCAACGAGGAGGCCGCGCGGCTGTCCGGCCTGCGGGTGAAGAAGCAGAAGCTCGCCATCTACGCGCTGTCCGGTGTCTTCGCCGCTGTCGCGGGCATCGTGCTCGCGTCCCGGCTGTCCTCGGCGCAGCCGCAGGCCGCCGACGGCTATGAGCTGGACGCGATCGCCGCGGTCGTCATCGGCGGCGCCTCCCTGGCGGGCGGCACCGGCAAGGCGTCCGGCACGCTGATCGGCGCGCTGATCCTGGCGGTGCTGCGCAACGGCCTCAACCTCCTGAACGTGTCCGCCTTCTGGCAGCAGGTCGTCATCGGCGTCGTGATCGCGCTGGCGGTACTGCTCGACACGCTGCGCCGCAAGGCCGGGGCGACCCCGGTGGCGGCCGGCACCGGTGGCAACAGGGGCAAGCAGGCCGGGACGTACGCGCTCGCGGCGGTCGTCACCGTGGCGATCGTGGGCGCGACCTCCTTCCTCCACAACGACTCGTCCTCGTCGAATCCGAAGATGGGTCTGTCGCTGTCCACCCTCAACAACCCCTTCTTCGTGCAGATCCGGGCCGGCGCCCAGGCCGAGGCGAAGAAGCTCGGTGTGGACCTGACCGTCACGGACGCGCAGAACGACGCCTCCCAGCAGGCCAACCAGCTGCAGAACTTCACCAGTTCGAGCCTCGGCGCGATCATCGTCAACCCGGTGGACTCGGACGCGGCGAGCAACTCCGTGAAGGCCGCCGACAAGGCGAAGATCCCGGTCATCGCCGTCGACCGGGGCGTCAACAAGGCGTCCGTGGACGCCCTGGTGGCCTCCGACAACGTCGCGGGCGGCGAACTGGCCGCGAAGACCATCGCCGAGAAGCTCGGCGGCTCCGGAAAGATCGTCATCCTCCAGGGCCAAGCGGGCACTTCGGCTGCCCGAGAGCGCGCTCAGGGCTTCTCCGACGGTCTCAAGGCCTACCCTGGAATCCAGGTCGTGGCACAGCAGCCCGCCGACTTCGACCGCACCAAGGGCCTCGACGTGATGTCGAACCTGCTCCAGGCCCACCCCGACGTCCAGGGTGTCATCGCCGCCAACGACGAGATGGCGCTCGGCGCGATCAAGGCGCTGGGATCCAAGGCCGGCAAGTCGGTCTCGGTGGTCGGTTTCGACGGCACCCCGGACGGCCTGACCGCGGTCAAGGGCGGCTCGCTGTACGCGTCCGTGGCCCAGCAGCCCACCCAGCTCGGCAAGATCGCCGTGGAGAACGCCCTCAAGGCCATCCAGGGCAAGAAGGTCCAGCAGACGATCAAGGTCCCGGTGAAGGTGGTCACGAAGGAGAACGTGGCCGGCTTCACCGGCTGACACAGGAGAACGCGGCCGGCTTCACCACCGGCCGGCAGCGGGTGCGTCTCTCGTCATCTCTCAGGGGAGTCCTTCATGTACGACTACGACCTTCTGGTCGTGGGCTCGGCCAACGCCGACCTGGTGATCGCCGTCGAACGGCGCCCGGACGCGGGCGAGACGGTGCTCGGTGGCGACCTCGCCGTGCACCCGGGCGGCAAGGGCGCCAACCAGGCGGTCGCGGCCGCCCGGCTCGGGGCCCGTACCGCGCTGTTGGCCCGGGTCGGCGACGACGCGTACGGCAGACTGCTGCTCGACTCGCAGCGGGCGGCCGGGGTCGACACGGTGGGCGTGCTGGTCGGCGAGGCGCCGACGGGGGTCGCGCTGATCACCGTGGACCCCTCGGGTGACAACAGCATCGTGGTGTCGCCGGGCGCGAACGGCCGGTTGAAGCCGCAGGACATCCATGCGGCGGAATGCCTCTTCCAGGCCTCCCGGGTGGTCTCGGTCCAGCTGGAGATCCCGCCGGAGACGGTCGAGGAGGTGGTCCGGAGCCTGGCGCCGGACAGCCGCTTCGTCCTCAACCCCTCCCCGCCCAGGCCGCTTTCCGCCAAGGTGCTGGCGGCCTGCGACCCGCTGATCGTCAACGAGCACGAGGCGAGGGTGGTCCTGGGCGAGGCATGCGTGAGCGACCGGCCGGAGGACTGGGCCAAGCTGCTGCTCGCCAAGGGGCCGCGCTCGGTGGTGGTGACGCTGGGCGCGGAGGGCGCGCTGGTGGCGTCCTCGGCGGGCGTCGAGCGGATCCCGTCCGTGAAGGTGGATGCCGTGGACACCACGGGCGCCGGTGACGCGTTCACGGGCGCGCTGGCCTTCCGGCTCGCGGCGGGCGCCGATCTCGTCGAGGCGGCGGCCTACGCGGCCCGGGTCGGGGCGGCGGCCGTCACCAAGGAGGGCGCCCAGGTGTCCTTCCCGACCGCCGAGGAGGTCGAGGCGCTGTGAAGAAGGCGGGCATCCTCAACCGTCATCTCTCCGGCGCCCTCGCCGAACTGGGCCACGGCGACGAGGTGTTGGTGTGCGACGCCGGTATGCCGATCCCGGCAGGACCGCGCGTCGTCGACCTCGCCTTCCGGGCCGGCACCCCGTCCTTCGCGGAGGTCCTGGACGGCCTGCTGGTCGAGCTGGTGGTCGAGGGCGCGACGGCGGCGAAGGAGATCCGCAAGGCCAATCTGGCCACGGCCTCGCTGCTGACCCGCGAGTTCCCCGACCTGGAACTGGTCCCGCACCAGCGGCTGAAGGAACTGTCGGCCGGGGCGCGGCTGGTGGTCCGCACGGGCGAGGCACGGCCGTACGCGAATGTGCTGCTGAGGTGCGGGGTGTTCTTCTGAGCCGCTGATCCTGCGGGGGGCGTGGGCGGGATCGCGGTGCGGGGCCGTGGGGCGGGATCGCGGTGCGGGGGCATGGGGCGGGATCGCGGTGCGCGGGCATGGGGCGGGATCGCGGTGCGCGGGCATGAGGCGGGATCGCGGTGCGCGGGCATGAGGCGGGATCGCGGTGCGCGGGCATGAGGCGGGATCGCGGTGCGCAGGCATGAGGCGGGATCGCGGTGCGCAGGCATGAGGCGGGATCGCGGTGCGGGACCACGGTACGAGGTCATGGTGCGGGGAAAGCGAGCCGGATGCCGTACTCCCTCTCGGCGCGGCGGAGGGCCGGGACGAGGGCGGTTCGCAGGGTGCGGATCTCCTGGCTGTGGGCGGCGAGGAAGCGGGCGCGCAGAGCCCGGCGGGCGGGTTCCCGTACGGCTTCGACCGGGTGCATGCAGGTGGCGTAGGCGCTGCCGAGCGTGGTGTCGACGCGGGCGAAGTCGGCCGGGGCCGCGGTCATGAGGTGACTGTCGACGAGGGAGAAGAAGGCGTCCTCGTCGCGGACCGTATAGCCCTGCTTCGCCAGGCAGCGGGGCAGGGCGGCGAGGGCCTCGACGGCGGCGGGATCGTCGCGGTCGGCGGCGAGTTCGCCGAACCACCGCTTCTGGAGCGGCAGATACACGCCCCGCACCTTCTCGGCCGCCGCCGCGCCCCGCGCCCGGCAGGCACGGATCTGGGCGGCGCTGCCGGCCCCGGTGGGAGCGGGGCTCGCCGGCGGCGCGGGTGACTCCGCCCCGGAGGGGCTCGCCACTGGCCCCTGACTCCCGGCCGGCCCCTGACTCCCGGCCGCCCCCCGGCTCCCCGCCGACCGCGGGCCCGGCACCTCAGGCCCGTGGCCGAAACCGTGTCGGCCCAGGAAGGCCAGGTCCGGCAGGTTCGAGTACGAGATGAAGGCCGGCGGGACCTGCTCGGGCAGGGCGAAACCGTGCTCGCGTGCGCAGTCGGCGGCGACGGAACGCGCCACCTGCTGTCCGAAGGCGTCGAGGCCCTGGGTCCAGCGGGACTCGGCGCCGGTGGTCGGCAGCACCATGCGGGCGGGGTCCGCGGGGAGGGCGTAGGTGAGCCGTGCGGGCGCCGGGGCGGGGGCGCGGGTCGCGCCGGCCGTCGTCGAGCCGGCCGCGGTCGAGCACGCGCCGGTGAGCAGGGCTGCCGCGACGGCCAGGGTGGCGCGCGCGAGCGTCTTCGGGGTCACGTCCGTCCTTCCGCCGGGCCGGAGCACCGCCGGTCGGCGGCGCTCCGGGAGACACGGGTCGGGGTCAGTGGGTGATCGCCACGTTGTCGGCGGGATCGAAGAGGCTGGCCACGGTGAAGGGCGTGTTGTCGCTGACGGCGGTGCACAGCGCGTAGGTCGAGTCGGTGACGCTGTGGTAGCCGTCGTAGCCGACGACGTACCGCTTGGCGCAGGTGAACCAGGTGCCGTCGGAGCGGCGCAGGCGGCCCGCGTAGTCGTCGTAGTTGCGGGAGTTGGTGTTGTACGAGTAGGTGAGGTTGAGGTCGTTGCAGCTGCTGGTGGCCGACTTGTAGCGGATCGTGCCGACGCTCTCGTAGTCCCCGGTGGTCAGCGACTGGGTCACGCACGCCTGCGGGGCGGCGGACGCCACCGGAGCGAGCGCGACTCCGGTCGCGGCGGATACGAATACGAGCGCGCCGGCGACGAGGGCCCGGTTCATGCTCCACTTCGACATGCTTGTTTCCCCTGTTCGTTCGTGTTCGGCGCCGGTGTACGGACCGGCCCGGGTGGTACCGCCGGACACGGTCGCAGCGTGGGTCCCGTCCGAACCACGACCTTCGAACAGTCTCGAAAGTCCCGGGCCCGGAGCCGGAGTTCACCGCTCCGGCGCAACGTGTGTGACGCGTGGGGCCAGGGGAACGGTCGACGCTGTTCCGCCCTCTGGCGGAAACGGGGACGGCTGGCCGGAAGTCGTCAGGCGCGACCCCGGTGACGGCGGGGAGAGCATCGCCGCGCCGAGCGGGGTGAGGGTGTGCAGGACCGTGTTCTGCGCGCGCTTGCTCATGATCAGGCCGGCGTCGCGCAGCACGGTGGTGTGATGCGTGGCCGTGGCGGGCGAGACACCCAGGTGGCGGGCCAGTTCCGAGGTGGTCGCGCCGTGCGCGAGCGTCGCCAGCGCGGCGGCCCGCGTACGGCCGAGCAGCGCGGAGAGAGAGGCGTCGGGGCGGTCGGGCGTGGCGAGCCGGGTGCTGTGCACGGGGTAGACCAGCACCGGTCGCAGGGCGGGGTCGGCCAGCGACACCGGTGTCTGCCAGCAGAAGTAGGAGGGCACCAGGCGCAGTCCGCGCCCGTCGAGGTACAGGTCGCGGTCCTCCACGTAGTCGACGTGCAGGACCGGCGCGCACCAGCGCATGGCGGGCGAGAGGTCGGTGAGCAGTCCGGCGACCCCGCCGTCGAGGATCGCGCGGGAGAGCAGCACCCTCTCACCGCCGAGCGACTCGTACATCCGGTCCTGATGCGGTGCCACGACGGCTTCGTGATAGGCGCGCAGCACCCGCACCAGTTCCTCGCGCGGCCGGCGTTCCGTCAGCCGGGGCGCCCAGTCGGGGGCGCCGACGAACCGCGCCAGCAGGCCCACCTCGTGGGCGACCTGGGCCGGCGGGGTGTCGAGGATCGCCGCGAGCCCCTGCTCAAGGCCGTCGGCGGACTCCTGCGGCGACAGGAAGTCGGGCCAGTACCGCGCCCTGGGCAGCAGCGGGACGAGCACCCTGCGGACGGCCGCGCCCAGTCGGCTGCCGGTGAGCACGGCCCGGGTGGTGCGGTGCCAGGCGGCGTAGGCCCAGCGGCCCTGCGAGGTCTGGAGCCGGTGCAGGCTGAACGTGATCTCCCAGAGCGGGTCGGGAGCGCTCGCCACCCGGATACGGGTCAGGTCGTCGGACGTGAAGTGGATACGCAGCACGGAGCAGCCCCCCGGATCGGCGGCCGTCCCCCGTCCGCCAGGCAGCAGCCTGGGGCCTCACCCACCCCCGGACAACGGATGGATCCGGCCGCTCCCCGCCGTCACCGCGGGTGCGTCATTCTCGGCCACGGACCGGGCACACCGACTGGGCACACGTTCGAGGGGGCCCAGTCCGTCGACCGAACCCCCTCGGGTTTTCCCCTCCGTATCAGAACCCCCGCGATCCCCCCAGATCCCCCTCCAAAGGTCCTGATGCCAAGTACGACCCGCGAGGTGGCGGGAGGGTTGCACGGCCTTCTCGACTTTTTTCAGCAACGCCCGTACGCGTTCTTTCAGCGGCTCCCGTACTCGGTGGTACGAGGTGGTTCTCACATCACGTGCTCCGTGAAGCGCCGAGCCGTCTCCGCGAGCACCTCCCGGCCGTCCCGCGCCCACAGGCGGTCGTTGAACAGCTCGACCTCGATGGCACCGGCGTACCCGGCCGCCTCGACGTACCCCTTCCACTCCCGCATGTCGATCGAGCCGTCCCCGATCTGCCCGCGCCCGTTGAGGACGCCCTCGGGCAACGGGGTGGTCCAGTCGGCGAGTTGGAAGGTGTGGATACGTCCGCCCGCGCCGGCCCGGGCGATCTGCTCGGGCGCCCGGTCGTCCCACCAGATGTGGTACGTGTCGACCGTGACGCCGACCTGATGGGCCGGGAAGCGTTCGGCGAGGTCGAGCGCCTGGGTGAGCGTCGAGACCACACAGCGGTCGGACGCGTACATCGGGTGCAGCGGCTCGATGGCCAGCCGCACGCCATGGGACTCGGCGTACGGGCCGAGCTCCCCCAGCGCGTGGGCGATCCGCTCCCGGGCGCCGTGCAGGTCCTTGGAGCCGGCCGGCAGTCCGCCGGAGACCAGGACCAGGGTGTCCGTGCCGAGGGTGGCGGCCTCGTCGACCGCGCGCCGGTTGTCGTCCAGCGCCTTCGCGCGCGCGTCCGGCTCGACGGCCGTGAGGAAGCCGCCCCGGCACAGGGTGGTGACGGTCAGGCCCGCGTCGCGCACCAGCTTGGCGGTGGCGTCGAGGCCGTACGCCTGGACGGGTTCGCGCCACAGGCCGACGTTGGTGACGCCGAACTCGGCGCAAGCGTCGGCCAGTTCCGGCAGCGACAGCTGCTTGACCGTCATCTGGTTGATGCTGAAGCGGGCGAGATCGCTCACTGGGTCACTCCGTACAGGGACAGCAGGTTCCGCATCCGGTCCTCGGCCAGCTTCGGGTCCGGGAACAGGCCCAGGCCGTCGGCGAGTTCGTAGGTGCGGGCGAAGTGCGGGAGGGAGCGGGCCGACTGCAGTCCGCCGACCATCGTGAAGTGGGACTGGTGGCCCGCCAGCCAGGCGAGGAAGACCACGCCCGTCTTGTAGAAGCGGGTCGGGGTCTGGAAGAGGTGGCGGGACAACTCGACGGTCGGGTCGAGGAGTTGGCGGAAGCCGTCGACGTTCCCCGTGTCGAGGACGCGGACCGCCTCCGCCGCCAGCGGCCCGAGCGGGTCGAAGATGCCGAGCAGGGCGTGACTGAAGCCCTGCTCGTCGCCCGCGATCAGCTCGGGGTAGTTGAAGTCGTCGCCGGTGTAGCAGCGCACGCCCTGCGGCAGCCGGCGCCGGATGTCGATCTCCCGCTGAGCCTCCAGGAGCGACACCTTGATCCCGTCCACCTTGTCGGGGTGCGCGGCGATGACGTCGAGGAAGGTGTCGGTGGCCGCGTCCAGGTCGGACGAGCCCCAGTAGCCCTCCAGCGCCGGGTCGAACATCGGGCCGAGCCAGTGCAGGACGACCGGCTCGGACGCCTGGCGCAGCAGATGGCCGTAGACCTCCAGGTAGTCCTCGGGCCCCTTGGCGACGGCCGCCAGCGCCCTGGACGCCATCAGGATGGCCTGCGCACCCGACTCCTCGACGAGGGCCAACTGCTCCTCGTACGCGGCCTGTACGTCCGCCAGGGTGCCGCCGGTGATCTGGTCGGTGCCGACACCGCAGGCGATCCGCCCGCCGACCGCCTTGGCCTCGGCGGAGGATCGGCGGATCAGCTTGGCCGCGCCCGCCCAGTCGAGCCCCATCCCGCGCTGGGCGGTGTCCATCGCCTCGGCGACCCCGAGCCCGTGCGACCACAGGTGGCGGCGGAAGGCGAGGGTGGCGTCCCAGTCGACGGCGGCGGCCGAGTCGGGCGACACGTCCGCGTACGGGTCGGCGACGACGTGCGCCGCCGAGAAGACCGTACGGGAGGTGAAGGGGGCGCCGGGGTGGACGGCGAGGGGTTCGGGTCGGGGGTCGTAGGCCCTCAGTCCGCCCTTGAAGTCCGGGAGTTGGATGGTCACAGCGTGATCTCCGGTACGTCGAAGCGGCGGCCCTGTGCCGACGACTTCAGCCCCAGCTCGGCGAGTTGGACGCCGCGGGCACCGGCGAGGAGGTCCCAGTGGTAGGGGGCGTCGGCGTAGACGTGGCGCAGGAAGAGCTCCCACTGGGCCTTGAAGCCGTTGTCGAAGTCGGTGTTGTCGGGGACCTCCTGCCACTGGTCGCGGAAGACCTCGGTGGCGGGCAGGTCCGGGTTCCAGACCGGCTTGGGGGTGGAACTGCGGTGCTGGGCACGGCAGTTGCGCAGCCCGGCCACGGCCGACCCTTCCGTGCCGTCCACCTGGAACTCGACGAGTTCGTCGCGGTTGACGCGGACGGCCCAGGAGGAGTTGATCTGGGCGATGGCGCCGCTGTCGAGTTCGAAGATGCCGTAGGCGGCGTCGTCGGCGGTGGCGTCGTAGGGCTTGCCGTTCTCGTCCCAGCGCTGCGGGATGTGGGTGGTGGCGATGGCCTGGACGGACTTGACCCGGCCGAACAGCTCGTGCAGGACGTACTCCCAGTGCGGGAACATGTCGACGACGATGCCGCCGCCGTCCTCCGAGCGGTAGTTCCACGACGGGCGCTGGGCGGCCTGCCAGTCGCCCTCGAAGACCCAGTAGCCGAACTCGCCCCGGATGGACATGATCCGGCCGAAGAAGCCGCCGTCGATGAGGCGCTTGAGCTTGAGCAGGCCCGGCAGGAAGAGCTTGTCCTGGACGACGCCGTGCTTGATGCCGGCGGCGTCCGCGAGCCGGGCGAGCTCCAGCGCGCCCTCGAAGTCGGTGGCCGTCGGCTTCTCGGTGTACAGGTGCTTCCCGGCCGCGATGGCCTTCTTGAGCGCCTCCTCGCGGGCCGAGGTCACCTGGGCGTCGAAGTAGATGTCCACGGTCGGGTCGGCGAGGACCTCGTCGACGTCCGTCGAGATGTTCTCCGGGTCCAGGCCGTGCTGGTCGGCGAGCGCTTTCAGCGCGTACGCGCGGCGGCCGACGAGGATCGGTTCCGGCCACAGCACCGTGCCGTCGCCGAGGTCGAGTCCGCCCTGCTCGCGCAGGGCGAGGATCGAGCGGACGAGGTGCTGGCGGTAGCCCATGCGTCCGGTCACGCCGTTCATGGCGATACGCACCGTCTTGCGTGTCACGTGTTTCCCTTCGCCCTCGTACGTTTCCACGTACGTTTCAAGAACGCAGCAAGCGCTTTCTACATATGCAGAAGTTAGCCTTTGCGCACTGGTCTGTACAAGACCGTGATGGGGTCGAGTTGTTCGAGGGGGCGAACAACCGGGGTCCGTGGCCTTATCGTCTGCTCGGACGGGGGCGGCTCCCTGCCGTCCGCTCGGGCGGGGACTCCCTTCGAGCAGCCCGAGTACGACGGCGTACGAGGGTGTACGACGGCGTACGACTAGATGCGCGACCGAAGAAGCGCGACCGGAGGACGAACGACATGACGGTGACCCTGGCGGACGTGGCGGCCCGCGCCCAGGTCTCCCCCGCGACGGTGTCGCGCGTGCTGAACGGGAACTATCCCGTCGCGGCCTCCACCCGGGAGCGGGTGCTGAAGGCGGTCGACGAGCTGGACTACGTGCTGAACGGACCGGCGAGCGCGCTGGCCGCGGCGACGTCCGACCTGGTCGGGATCCTGGTGAACGACATCGCCGACCCCTTCTTCGGGATCATGGCGAGCGCGATCCAGGCGGAGATCGGGGGGCCCGGCGGGCGGGCGGGCGGCGAACGGCTCGCCGTGGTGTGCAACACGGGCGGCTCCCCGGAACGCGAGCTGACGTATCTGACCCTGCTGCAACGGCAGCGGGCCGCGGCGGTGGTGCTGACCGGCGGCGCGGTCGAGAACCTGCCGCACGCGGCGGCCGTGGCGGCGAAGCTGCGGCGGCTGACGGAGGCGGGGACGCGGGTGGTGCTGTGCGGGCGGCCGCCGGCGCCGGACACCGGGGCGGTGGCGCTCACCTTCGACAACCGCGGGGGCGGGCAGCGGCTGACCGAGCACCTGATCGGCCTCGGCCACCGCAGGCTCGGCTACATCGCGGGACCGGAGGAACGGACGACGACACGGCACCGGCTGGAGGGACATCGGGCGGCGCTGGCGGGGGCGGGGATTGTTGAGGACCCCCGGTGGACGGTGCACGGCCGCTACGACCGTCAGGCGGGGTACGAGGCAACGCTGGAACTCCTGCGCCGGGACCCGTCGTTGACGGCCGTGGTCGCGGCGAACGACTCCGTCGCGCTGGGCGCGGCAGCCGCGCTGCGGGAGTCGGGACTGCGGATCCCGGACGACGTGTCCGTCGCCGGCTTCGACGACCTGCCGTTCAGCGTGGACGCGGTGCCCGCGCTGACGACCGTGCGCTTGCCGTTGGGCGAGGCGGGGAGCCGGGCGGGACGGATCGCGATGGGGCGGGAGGAGCCGCCGCCCGGGGGGATCGCGACGGTTGGGGGGGAGTTGATGGTTCGGGGGTCTACGGGGGTGCCGCGGGGGTGAGTTGGGGGGAGGTCGAGCGGGGGTCCGCCGAACTGCCTCACAGGCACGTACGAGCCAGCCATTCGTCGGAGCTGTACGTATCCCTCGCCGGGTCCGGCACCGTGGCCGGTGTCTCCTCGACCATGTCCTCCGGGCGAATGCGCTCCGGCAACCTGCCGAACCGCGCGCGCCGCCCGGTCTCGGTTCCGTCCGGGAGTTCGTTCTTCTCAGGTGTCATCTCGTGCTCCTCGGTTGTGCGGCGGCGCAGTCGCCGCCCTTGGTCAGAATCGGTCGACGTCGAGGACGGCCCGGGCGAACGCCTCGGGTGCTTCCTGCGGGACGTTGTGGCCGATGCCCCGCAGTGTGCGGTGGTCATAGGGGCCGGTGAACTTCGCCCGGTAGGCCGAGCCGTCGCCGGCCGGGGTGAAGGGGTCCCGCTCGCCGTCGAGCGTGATGGTGGGCACCGCGATGTCCGGTCCGGCGGCGAGCCGTGCCTCGATGCCGTCGTAGCGGGGGTCGCCTTCGGCGAGGCCCAGCCGCCAGCGGTAGTTGTGGATCACGATGGCGACGTAGTCCGGGTTGTCGAAGGCCGCGGCGGTGCGGTCGAAGGTGGCGTCGTCGAAGTCCCACGTCGGGGAGACGTTGTGCCAGATGAGCTTCGTGAAGTCGTGCCGGTACTCCGTGAGGCCCAACTCCCCCCTGTCCGTGGCGAAGTAGTACTGGTACCACCACGCCAGCTCGGCCGCCGGGGGCAGCGGCTGCTTGTTCATCTCCCGGTTGGTGATGAGGTAGCCGGTCACGGAGACCAGGGCCTTGCAGCGCTTGGGCCAGAGCGCGGCGATGATGTCGGCGGTCCGCGATCCCCAGTCGAAGCCGCCCAGTACGGCCTTCTCGATCCGCAGGGCGTCCATCAGGGCGATGATGTCGAGGGCGATCACCGCCTGCTGCGCGTTGCGGAAGGTGTGGGGCGAGCGGAAGCTCGTGGTGCCGTGTCCCCGCAGGTAGGGGACGATCACGCGGTAGCCGCGGGCGGCGAGAAGGGGCGCGACATCCACGTAGCTGTGGATGTCGTACGGCCAGCCGTGCAGGAGGATGACGACCGATCCGCGGGCCGGGCCGGCTTCGGCGTAGCCGATGGTGAGTTCGCCCGCCCTGACCTGCTTCAGTGCCGGGAAGGAGCCGTCGCCCGTGCCCGGCGTCCGGGGCGCTGCCGCCTTCTCGGCACCGGATCCCGAGGACAGGGCCGCTGCGGCCGAGGGGTGATTCAGGCCGGCCAGTGATACCGCGGCCGCTCCCGCGGCGCCCGCGCCGGTGACCTTGCCGAAGGTGCGCCTGTCGATCATTCGTGAACCGTTCTGTCCGTGTCGGCCGGCCGGGCGCCGCACGCCCAGCCGAGGTCTCTGACCAGCCATGGTGGTGCCCCGGCGCGTTCGGCACATCGGTGACGGGCCGCAGACATGCTGCGGGTTTCCCGCAGGCGCGTCCGCGGGTCTTGGCGGCACCGGGATTCGCTTTACCGTGCCGCCGATCTCTCTGACCGCGCCGTCTGTCCTTGGGGCCGGGCCGCCGATCCCTGGGGCCGGGCCGTCTGACCCTGGGGCAGCGCCGCCGGTCCCTCGGGCCGCGCCGCCGATCCTTCTGACCGCACCATCCGTCCCTGAGGCCGGGCCGCCAGTCCCTGGGATCGCGCCGTCAGACCCTGAGGCAGCGCCGCCGGTCCCTCGGGCCGCGCCGCCGATCCTTCTGACCGCACCATCCGTCCCTGAGGCCGGGCCGCCAGCCCCTGGGATCGCGCCGTCAGACCCTGAGGCAGCGCCGCCCGTCCCTGAGGCCGCGCCGCCGATCCTTCTGACCGCACCATCCGTCCCTGAGGCCGGGCCGCCAGCCCCTGGGATCGCGCCGCCAGTCCCTAGGGTCACGCCGCCGATCCCTCAGGCCGCGTCGGCCGGGTCGCCCCGTAACCTTTGCTTCCATGAATTCCGGCCGCGCCGAACAGGGGGTGGAGGCTGTGTCGCGCCTCAGTGTGGTGATCGCCGACGATCATCCGGTGGTCCGTGCGGGCATGCGGGTGCTGTTGTCCCAGGACGCGTCCTTCGAGGTCGTCGCCGAAAGTTCCACGGTCGCGGAGACCGTCCGGTGTGTGACGGAGCACCAGCCGTCCGTGCTGGTCCTGGACCTCACCATGGCAGGGCAGTCCAGCCTGCCCTCGATCCCCGACCTGCTCGCGGCGTCACCGGGCACCCGCATCCTGGTCCTCACGATGCAGGAGGACCCCGCGTTCGCGCGCGCGTCCCTGCGGATCGGGGCCGCCGGATATCTGCTCAAGGAAGCGGCGGCGGAAGAGCTGGTCGGCGCGGCTCGGCAGGTCGCGAAGGGAGCCACGTACCTCCAGCCGGCCATGGGCGCCCGACTGGCCGTCTCCGACACCGGGATTCCCGGCGCCGAGGGGGACACCTCGCTGTCGGTGCGGGAGCTTCAGGTCCTCTCGCTGCTCGCTCTGGGCCACACCAATCAGGAGATCGCGCAGCGGCTGCACGTGTCCGTCCGGACCGTGGAGACCCACCGCGCCAGGGTTCGGGACAAGCTCGGGACCGAGACACGGGCGGAACTCATCGCCGCGGCCCGTGAACGCGGGCTGCTGTGACGCACGATGGGCCGCGCGGCAGGACCGGCCCGATCATGGAGGCGGCGGGCGCGGCGCTGCTCGTCGTCGCGTTCGCGGTCGAGGTCCTTCAGCAGCAGCCTCGTTGGGTGATGAGGTTCGCCCTCGGCGCGGCCGTCGTCCTCATCGTCGCGGCGGCGCTGAGCAACGCCGTCCGGCGGGCCTGGCTGGCGGCGCTGAGCGGGCTCTCGCTCATTCTCGCCGTGGAGCAACTGGTCCGTATGACCAAGGAGCCGCTGTTCAACGGCCTGAACATCGTGCCGCTCCTGCTGATCGGCTGCGCCGCGATGCTGGGCCGCAGTGCGGTGTCGCGCCGCCGTGCTCTCGCGCGGGAGCTGGCTCAGGCCCGCAGTGACGGTGAGGAGCGCGAACGTCGGCGCTGGGCCCGCGAGTTGCACGACGAGACCCTTCAGGAACTGGGCGCCGTCCAGATCGTTCTGTCCACCGCCGTCGGCGCCGGCCAGTCCGCCGCGACGAACGAGGCCATCGACCAGGCGCGGGGCCTGATCGCGAACCAGATCACGTCCCTGCGGCACCTGATCGTGGAGATGCGGCCCTTCGCCCTCGACCAGTTCGGACTGGTGGCCGCTCTCGAGACGCTGTGCCGGCGCACCGAGGAGACGTTCGGGCTGGACACGGAACTGCGCGTCGCAGCGGCGTGGAGCGGGCCCGGCGACGAACTGTCGCCGGAGGCCCAGGCGCACGTCTACCGCATCGTGCAGGAAGCGGTGAACAACGCGGTCAAGCACGCGCAGGCGAGCCACCTCCTGGTGGAACTCGACAGCGACGACCACGCGCTCGGCGTGACGGTCCGGGACGACGGCCGCGGGACGATCCGACGACCTTCCGACCCGACCGACCGGACCGCACCGCGCACGGTGCTCTCCACGGGCACCGGACTCCCGGCCATGCGCGAGCGCGCCCACCTGCTGAACGGACACCTCACCGTCCACTCCACTCCCGGCGAGGGAGCCTGCGTCAGCCTGCGGGTACCGCACGATGCCAAGCGACGCATCTGGCAGTAGGCACCGCCGCTTCCGCGGGTGGCCGCGTGCCTGGTACATGAGCGCGATGGCGGTACTGCGCATGGCGGCCGGGGCGCAGTGACACGAGCATGCCCCCTGCCCTGGGATGCGATCTTGCGTCAAGCTGGACACACCCCGCACCACCAGGAGCCAGCGGACACAAAGAGAAGGAATCCATAGAAGAATGAGGGACTACCTCTTCCTCCTCTTAGGAATACCGGCCGGAATCGTGTCGAACGGAATCTATCAGTACTTGAAGATTTTCACTTCGCGAAGGATTGACCGCATCAAACTGGAAGGAGTGTGGGGCGAACATATGGGCGAGTCGGGCGAACGCCAGTGCAGCATCGGCGAAATTCGCTACGACCTCCGGAGAAGGATGTGGGCCTTCGACGGGACGAATTACCACAACGACGGACGCCCTTACTGCCACTGGGTAACACTCACCAGCTATTTCGACAACGAAAAGCGGGAGTTCTACTACACGTTCTCGAACACACTGGCAGAGACAGGACAGACGGGATACATCGGGTTCGGCGTCCTGCGCTTTCGCCGCCAGGACAGAAAATGGGTTCCGGATCGCGGATTCTTCATTTCGGGAACGGAAGGGGAGAGTTACAGGTCGCACTCGGTGGTTCCACTGGAGCGCATCCCCGACAACCCGCAGGAAGCACATGCGGTGTTCGTGGCCCAACTAGGCATGCCGGAAAACTAGAGACCTGAGCAGGTACGAGATCTTGGAGCACGAGAGAGGAGACCGAAGCCTGTCCGGAGCGACCGGCGAGGGCGGATGGGTCTCGATCGACTACACCAATCACCGAGGAGATCGCGGCATCAGGCTCGTGAAACCTCGACGCGTCTGGCTGGGTGCAACGGAATGGCATCCCGGAGAGCAGTGGCTCCTTGAAGCATTCGACCGGGACCGGCAGGCACTCAGAAACTTCGCATTGCAAGATATTCACGAATGGCATACAAGACAGGAACAATCTGCGACGGCCGAGGTCAGGCCCGGAGTGTATCGACACTTCAAGGGGGAGCTTTATCATGTGATGGCCACTCTTCGACACAGTGAGACCGAACAAGAGATGGTCCTGTACAGGACCCTGTACGGGGAATTTTCCCTCTGGGTCCGTCCCAGAGAGATGTTCGAGTCGGAAGTGACGGGACCTCAAGGAGAGCGGGTGAGAAGGTTTCAATTCGTCAGTGAACTGTCGGCCGTGACCGATGACGGCTGACGGGACTCCACCCCGCCCTCACAACCAGGCGATCCCCAGCCCCGCAGTCACCCCCGCCACCACAACCAGCCCCGCATTGAGCCCGACTTGGCGGTCCCCCCGCCTCAAGTGGACCCTGAGCGCGCCCACTTGCAGCAGCACGAACCCGACAGCCGCCACCACGGCCAGCCAAGGCGCGATGTCGGTCGCCGGCGGGAGGATCAGGCCGATGGCGCCGAGTACCTCCACCCACCCGATCGCCCTCACCGACCGCATCGGCGTCTCGTCCACCCACGCCATCATCGGGCGGAGCTGCTCGCGGGTGCGGAGGAGCTTCAGGGTGCCGGCGTAGAGGTAGAAGAGGGCCAGCAGGGCGGCGGTGATCCAGTAGGCGAGGGTCATGAGATGCGTCCAGGGGCGGTCATGCCTCGATTGCAGCGGCTGGGCCCGGGTGGCGTCCAAGACCTGTTCCGCCGACTTCATACCGTGCGGGTATCGTCCCAGGGTGGAGGGGGTGGGCGGGATGGAACTACGCACGCTGCGCTACTTCGTGGCCGTTGCCGACGAGCTCCACTTCGGGCGGGCCGCAGCTCGGCTGCACATCAGTCAGCCGCCGCTCAGCCGGGCGATCCAGCGGCTGGAGAACGACCTCGGTGCCGTGCTTTTCGAGCGGTCGTCCGCCGGGGTCGCGCTCACGCCCGCCGGGGCCGTGCTGCTCGACGAGGCTCGGGGGCTGCTCGATCAGGTGGAGCGGGCGCGTGTGCGGGTGGCCGTCGCCTCCGGGGTCGCGGTCCTCACCGTCGGGCTGCTCGGCGACTCCGGCGATCCTCTGGTCGCGCGGCTCGCCGATGCCTATCGGCTGCGGCATCCGGACGTCGAGGTGCGAGTGCGCGAGACCGAACTGGCCGACCCCACCTGTGGGTTGAACGCCGGGGTGGTCGATGTCGCCCTGACCCGGGGGCCGTTCGACGAGACCGGGCTCGTCGTACGGGAGTTGCGGGCCGATCCGGTGGGGGCGTTGCTGCGGGACGACGATCCGTTGGCCGGGCGCGGAAGTCTGAAGCTGGCCGATCTCGTCGATCGGCGGTGGTTCCGGTTCCCGGAGGGGACCGATTCCCGCTGGCCGGGGTACTGGAACGGCGGCGAGGTCCGGGAGGGGCCCGTGGTGCGGGCCGTCGAGGAGTGCCGGCAGGCCGTGCTGTGGAACGGGACCGTCGGGATGACCCTCGTCGACCACCCGCCGGGGGCCGGGCTCGCCGTCGTGCCGCTCGTCGACATGCAGCCGAGTCCTGTAGTGGTTGCGTGGAGGGGCGCGGAGGCCAATCCGCTGGTCCAGTCGTTCGTGCGGGTCGCTGCGGCCGTCTATCGCGGCCGGCGATGAGTTCCGCTCCCTCCCGCGGTCTTCACCCCCGCAAGCCACAGCCCGCAGGCAGCAGCCCGCCTACGACAGGAATGAGTCCCATGCGCATCGTGGTCAGTGAGTTCATCAGTCTCGACGGAGTCGTACAGGCCCCCGGAGGTCCCGAGGAGGACACCGACGGAGGGTTCGCGCATGGTGGGTGGTCGCATCCGTACTTCGATCCGGAGGTGGTCGGCGGGGCCTTCGCCGCGGGTCTTGAGCGGGCCGAGGCGCTGTTGTACGGGCGTCGGACGTATCTGACGATGGCCGGGGCGTGGCCCGAGCGGGCCGGGGATCCGTTCGCCGACCGGCTCAACTCGATGAAGAAGTACGTCGTGAGCGACAGCCTCGGCGACGGCGAACTGGCCTGGAACAACACCGAGCGGATCCCCGGCACCGACGCCCTCGCGCGGATCCACGCGCTGCGGGAGAGCGAGGGTGGCGACCTGGCGATGATGGGAAGCCCGACGCTCGTGCGGGCCCTGCTCGGCGCGGGGCTCGTCGACGAACTGCAGCTCATCGTGATGCCCGTGCTGCTCGGCGGCGGCAAGTCCATCTGGCCGGACGACAAGGTCAAGCGGGGGTTCGAGCTCGTCTCCACCGTCGCGGGGAAGACCGGCGTCCAGGTGTGCGTCTTCCGGCCGGCCGCCGAGGGGTAGCCGCCGGAGGCGCGGGGGTCGTAGGCTCGGTCCGACGGGATCTCTGACTGAGTCAACTATCACCCAGGGGGCGACCACCATGACCGTCCAGGACATCCGCGCCTTCAACCGCTTCTACACGAACGTCATCGGCGCCCTCGACTACAGCCGCCACCTCTACGCCCCCTACACCCTCACCGAGTCCCGCGTCCTGTACGAACTCGCCCACTCCCCGCGCACCGACGCCGCCGACCTGCGCGGGGAACTGGGCCTGGACGCCGGTTACTTGAGCCGGATCCTCAACAAGTTCGAGCAGGACGGGCTGATCGAGCGGGTGCCGTCCAGGGAGGACACCCGGCGGCGGCACATCACCCTCACCGCGCACGGGCGCGAGACCGCCGCGCTGCTCGCCGAGCGTGCCAACGAATCCGTCGGCACGCTCCTCTCCGGCGTGCCGGCCGCCGACCGGCCCCGGCTGTCGGAGGCGATGCGTACCGTCCGGGAGATCCTCTCCGAGGGCCGGCGCCCCCGCCGCGAGGACGTCCTGCTGCGCGAGCCCGGGCCCGGTGATCTGGGGTGGATCGTGCAGCGCAACGCCGCGCTCTACGCGGCCGAGCACGGATTCAACGCCGACTACGAGGGGCTCGTGGCCCGGATCGTCGCCGACTTCGCCGAGGACCACGATCCGCATCTGGAGCGGGTGTGGGTGGCCGAGCTGGACGGGCGGGCGGTGGGGAGCGTGATGTGCGTGCGCGACGACGCCCCGGGCACCGCGCGGCTGCGACTGCTGCTCGTCGAGCCCGACGCCCGCGGCCTCGGCATCGGCGACCGGCTCGTCGGCGCCGTCGTCGACTTCGCGCGCGGCGTCGGCTACCGCGATCTCGTCCTGTGGACCAACGACGTACTGACCGCCGCCCGCCACGTCTACCAGCGCCGCGGCTTCGTCCTGGTCGCCGAGAAGCCGCACCGGTCCTTCGGAAAGGACCTGATCGGACAGGACTGGCGCCTGGACCTGCACGGGACGGGCGAGTGAGAGTAGAGGCATGAGACTGGCGTTCTCCACCCTCGGCGTCCCCGGCCTGCCCGTCACGGACGTAGTCCGGCTCGCGGCCACCCACGGCTACCACGGCGTGGAGCTGCGCGCCCACCCGGAGGAACCGGTGCACCCCGGCCTCGACCTCGACGAACGGGCCGACGTGGCCGCCGAGTTCAAGGCCGGCGGCATCGACGTCCTCGGCATCGCCGGGTACGCGCGCGTGGCGGCGCCCGGCGACGACGGGCCGGTGATCGAGGAGGTCCGCCGCCTGGTCGACCTCGCCCGCGACCTCGGCGCCCCCTACGTCCGGGTCTTCCCCGGCGGCGGCCACGAGCAGACCCGCGAGCGCGCCGACGCGACGGCGGCCCGCAGGCTCGGCACGGCCGCGGAGTACGGCGCCGACCTCGGCGTACGCATCCTGCTGGAGACGCACGACTCGCACCGCACCGGCGCCGACGCCATCCGCGTCCTGGGCCGGGTCGGCCACCGCAACGCCGGCGCGCTCTGGGACGTCATGCACACCTGGCTCGGCGGCGAACAGCCCTCCGAGTCCTACGCCGCCCTCGCCCCCTTCCTCGGCTATGTCCAGGTCAAGGACATCGCCTCCGCCGACAACACCACCCCGCTCCCCCTCGGCGCCGGCGTGCTGCCGCTCGCCGAGTGCGTGGAGGTGCTCTCCCGGCACGGGTGGGACGGGTGGCTGTGCTGGGAGTACGAGAAGCGGTGGTACGAGGAGGCCGCGCCGCTCGACGGGCTGCTGGCGGCCGGACACGACCACCTCTGCCGGCTCCTCAACGACTCGGCGTAGCCCTCCGGCGAGGGCTGGGGGCGAGGCGCGGCCGCCGGATAAGACGTCGTTTCTAATGGTGAGGAACGGATCGTCGGCGTCTATGCGTCCGTCCACTCGGCACGATTGGAGTAGGACTCGTAGCTGTACTGTGTCC